>NZ_JBIRNP010000009.1:31078-306886 GCF_044331705.1 Streptomyces sp. NPDC017202
GCCACGTCGACCACGTCGACCACGTCGACCACGTCGACCACGTCGACCACGTCGACCACGTCGACCACGTCGACCACGTCGACCACGTCGACCACGCCGACCATGCGGCGGCCGGGGCTCCCGCCGGGGCCGAGGAGATGCCGACACCGCACGAGCCGATGGGGAACGGCGGCCACGAGGCCATGTCGATGGCGTCGATGGTGGCCGACATGCGCAACCGCTTCCTCGTGGCGCTGCTGTTCTCGATCCCCATCGTCATCTGGTCGCCGATCGGCGAGGACGTCTTCGGTCTGGACGCCCCCGTGCCCTTCGGGCTGCGCCAGGACGTCTGGGCGCTGCTGCTGAGCCTGCCGGTGATCTTCTACTCGTGCTCGATCTTCTTCGTCGGCGCGGTGCGGGCCCTGCGTGCCCGCACCCTGGACATGATGGTGCTGGTCGCGGTCGCCGTCGGCTCCGGCTGGACGTACTCGCTGATCATCACGCTCACCGGGGGCGGCGACGTCTTCTACGAGGCGGCCACCGTGCTGGCCTCGTTCGTGCTGCTCGGCCACTGGTTCGAGATGCGCGCCCGGGGCGGTGCCAACGACGCCATCCGCACCCTGCTCGACCTGGCACCGCCCAAGGCACTCGTCGTGCGGGGCGGTGAGCCGGTGGAGGTGCCCACCGCCGAGGCCGTGGCCGGCGATCTGCTGCTGGTCCGGCCCGGAGCCAAGATCGCCGTCGACGGAACCGTCGAGGAGGGGGAGAGCGAGGTCGACGAGTCGATGGTCACCGGGGAGAGCCTGCCCGTGCACAAAGCCCCCGGCTCGCAGGTCGTCGGTGCGACCATCAACGCCAACGGCACGCTCCGTGTACGCGCCACCAAGGTCGGCTCCGACACCGCTCTGGCACAGATCGTCAAACTCGTCCAGGAAGCGCAGAACTCCAAGGCCCCCGGCCAACGGCTCGCCGACCGGGCCGCGTTCTGGCTGGTCCTCGTCGCCCTGATCGGCGGCGCCGCGACGCTGGCCGTCTGGCTGCTGGCCACCGACCGCTCGCTGGGCGCCGCGATGCTGTTCGCCATCACCGTCGTCGTCATCACCTGCCCGGACGCCCTTGGGCTGGCCACTCCCACGGCCATCATGGTCGGTACGGGACTGGGAGCCCGGCGCGGGGTGCTGTTCAAGAACGCCGTCGCCCTGGAGGCATCGGCCGGGATCCAGACCGTGGTCATGGACAAGACCGGCACCCTGACCAAGGGCGAGCCGGAGGTGACCGACCTGATCACCGTCCCGGGAACGGACGAGGACCAACTGCTGCGGCTGGTCACGGCGGTGGAGCGCGAGTCCGAGCACCCCTTGGCCGAAGCCGTCGTACGGTACGCCGACAGCCGGGCCGTGACGGCAGCGAGCGCGCGGCACTTCGAGAACGTCCCCGGCCACGGTGCGACCGCGGTCGTCGACGGCCACCGGGTCGCGGTCGGCAACCGCGCACTGGCGGTGCGCGAAGGAGTCGACCTCGGCCGACTGGCCGTCCGACGCGAGGCGCTGGCCGCCACCGGCCGTACCGTCGTCATCGCCGCCGTCGACGGACAGGCGGCGGGCCTGATCGGCATCGCCGACGCACCCCGGGAGACCTCCGCGGCCGCCGTGGCCGAACTGCACGCCCTCGATGTCGAAGTGGTCATGCTCACCGGCGACAACCAGGCCACCGCCGAACGGATCGCGGACCGTCTGGGCATCGACACCGTCATCGCCGAGGTCCTGCCCGGGGACAAGGCGGCCGAGGTGGCCGAACTGCAACGCGGCGGCCGCAAGGTCGCCATGGTCGGCGACGGCGTCAACGACGCACCCGCCCTCGCCCAGGCCGACCTCGGCATCGCCATCGGCGCCGGCACCGACGTGGCCATCGAGACCGCGGACCTCGTCCTGATGCGTTCCGACCCCCTCGACGTGCCGACCGCGCTGCGCATCGGCCGCGGCACCCTGCGCAAGATGCGGCAGAACCTCGGCTGGGCCATCGGCTACAACACCGTCGCCCTGCCCGTCGCCGCGGGTGTCTTCGAGCCCGCCCTCGGCCTGGTGCTGCGGCCGGAGATCGCCGCGCTGTCCATGTCCGGGTCCAGCGTCATCGTCGCCGTCAACGCCCTCGTGCTCAAACGCCTGCACCTCCCGGGCGCACCCTCACCCGCCGGCCGACCCCCCAGCGCGGCGGCTGCCCAGAAGGGCCGGCATCAGGCCGGACGGCGTCCGCCCCGCTGACCCGCATCGCGGCAGGGGCTCCTGCGCCGCCCGTCGCCCTGCTCGGAAGGCTTGATGCGGGGCCCGGCGACTCGCCCCGCGAGACGGGGTCCTTCTTCACGGTGCCGGTCGAGGACCTCCGGCCTGCGGGGCCCGCACAGCGGCGAACACGGCGAGCGCCGGCCCGGCCGTGACGGCGACGGCACCGAGCACGTCCACCCGGCCTCGGCGGCCGCCGCCGGCGGGCAGCAGCTTGGTGGCACCGAGCGTGGCGAGACCGAGCGGGACGTGGACGATGAACACCCGAGGCCGGCTCAGCCACTGCGTGAGGACACCGCCGAGGAAGACACCGCCGAGGAAGACGCCGGCGGTAGGCGATGAGGGCACCCCACGTGAAGATGTCTGCTTCTGCGCCCACCTCGCCCGTGCGGTACGGCTCGGAGCTGATCCAGCCCGGGGTGCCGGTCGTCACTCCGGCGCGGGTCGTGGAGGTGCCGACCAGGGCACCCCCGCCCCCGGTGGGCCCGCGCGGGGCCGGCCGGCTCCCCGCGCGGGCGTGTGGCTCACGCGTCGTTGATCGGACCGGTGCCGAGGCGGACGTTGTCGATCGCCCAGAACCAGTTGTTCCCCGCGTTGAACAGCCGGAAGTTCACCCTGACCGACGTCGCTCCGGACGGGACCGCGAAGGAGAGGTCGACCAGCCGGTTCTGCTGGTCCTGGCCGTTGTTGGTGTTGCCCGAGGCCGCGCTGGAGTAGTGCAGCACGCGGGTGGCCTCTCCGGAGTCGAACTCGACCGTGACCTCGGCCTCCTGCGGGCTCTCCTGACGGTAGTGGGAGTCGAAGCCCAGGTGGAGGGTCGAGATGCCCGGCGGAATGGCGACCGAGGGAGTGGTCAGTGTCGAGTCGAACCGGCCGCGGCTCGCCGGGCTGCCGGTGTCGTCCCAGTCGTCTGCGTCGGCGACCGCCACGATCCCCAGGCTCCGGCTGAAGCCCGGCCGGTCCTGCCCCGCCGGGAACCAGAACTGCTTGGAGAGGAAGGTCCAGCCCTGCAGTTCCCTGGTGCCCTGCGGCATCGTCGGCGCGTTGGTGACCGTCCACCCCCCGGGCGTGGTCCGCGTCCAGCCCACCAGGCCGGGACGGCTGAGGTCGACGGCCGAGGCCAGGGACGGGGCGACGGACTCGAAGTCCTCGGCGAGCAGGTGACCGGTCATCACGGGGCCGACCCCGGCGGTCAGCGACGCCGTCTGCTCCCTGGTCCGCCCGCCCAGGCTCGCGGTGACGGTGGCCTTGACCGTGGCGGACGTACGGGCGGCCGACACCGGCGCGACGACGTCCCATGCGAGGGCGACGGAGGAGCGGGCCGGAACCGTGGCCGGCACGGAGGCCGACGGGGTGGCGGTCCAGCCGTCCGGCAGGGTGAGCGTGCCCGCCAGGCCGGTGAGCGGGGCGCTGCCCGCGTTGGTGACGGTCGCGGTCACGGTGCGCGGTTCACCCGGTGAGAGCACCGTGCCGTCGGTCTTCGGCGAGGCCGAAGGACCGGTCAGGGCCACGCTCATCGCGGCGGCGACCTTGGTCCGCACGCGCGCGTCGGCGATCTTCAGCAGACCGTCGCCGTCGGCGTGCGCGGCCACGATCAGACTGCCGACGGTGGCATCGGCGGCCGGTGTGACCGTGAAGCGGACGTCGGCGGATCTCCCGGCGGCCAGTGACCGCGGCGCGGACCCGGACCGCTCGACCCTCCAGCCGGAGGGGGTGAGCAGGGTGGCTGCGAGGCGATCCAGCCGGGCCGCGCCCCGGTTCGTCAGGGTGACGACGACCTCGGCCGGGCTGCCCTGGGCGAGCGGGGTGTCCAGGCCCGGCAGCGGCTCGGGCAGGGTGATCGAAGCGGCCAGCGCCGGGAGCATGCCGGTGGCCGGGTCGGTGACACCCCGCTTGCCGTCGGCCAGGCGGCCGGTCATACGGCGCAGAAAGCCCGGGTCGCGCTGGTCGACCACGACGATGTCGTACCAGCCGTGGCGGGAGAGACGGACCGGCACGATGCGCTTCTGCCCGGGCGCAAGGGTGACGGTCCGTACCCGGTCGTCGGCGTCGCGCGGGTAGACCGACTCGCCGACGAGGAGCGTCCGGGTCGTCGATGAGGGATTGGCGCAGTGGACCATGACCTGGCCCGGTCCGGCCTGCTCGACCAGGTACGCCTCGGCTCCGGCGCCGGCGCCGCGCAGTTCCCACGTCGACCAGCCGGGGCCGCGCACCTGGAGGTCGTAACCGTCGGACCCGTGGGGGACCGTGTCCACGGTGCTTCCGCCCGCGGCGACCGTCCAGGTCCGCGGCTCGCCGCCGTCGCCGGGGTACGCGGTGACCGCGGCGGCCGCGGTGCCGCTGTTGCCGAGCCGCAGCCGGACCCGGCCGTCGGTGACGTCGGCACGCAGCGACAGGCGGTACGGCAGGGGACGGGTGGGGCGGATGCCCGCCTCCTGCTCCGGGAGCGCCTGCCGCTTCGGCGGAACGGGGTTCCACCGGCCGACCGGCGCCGGTACCGGGCCGGGCTGCTCCACGTCGGGCTGCGGGTGGGTGCGGTGGAAGTCGAGGACGGAGGTGAGATCGCCGAAGACACTGCGTCGCCAGGCGCTGATGTTGGGCTCCCTGACTCCGGTCCACTGCTCCATGAAACGGATCACGGAGGTGTGGTCGAACGCCTCGGAGGAGACGAAGCCGCCCACCGTCCACGGCGAGACGACCGTCATCGGCACGCGCGGGCCGGGGCCGACCGGGCGGCCGTTGAACCAGTCGTCGCTGTTGCCGGAGTCGGGCTCGGGCGCGACCGGGGCGGGCACGTGGTCGAAGTAGCCGTCGTTCTCGTCGAAGTTGATGAACAACACCGTCTTCGACCAGGTCTCGGGGTCGCTCGCGAGGGCGTCGAGCAGGTCGTAGACGAGGTTGGCGCTGCCGACCGGGGTGGAGGAGCCGGGGTGCTCGGAGAGCGCCGCCGTGGGTACCACCCAACTCACCTTGGGCAGCGTGCCGTTCTTGATGTCCGCCGTCAGCCGGGGGATCAGGGTGTCCGGCTCGGAGCGGTAGGCGCCGCGCAGGAAGAGCCGGCGCTCGGCCTCGGTCAGGGAGTCCACGCCCTGCTGGAACTGGGCGAGGGCCTCCTGCCGCTGCGCGGAGGACTTGCCCCAGAGGCTGTCGTAGAACTGCTCGGTGGTGGAGTACTGTCCGCTGACCTTGGAAAGGATCTTCCGGCCGATCCGCTTCCACGGCCGGAAGTATTCGACCGCGTTGTCGGTGAAGTTGTCCCACTCCTGGTAGATCTGCCACGAGACCCCGGCCGCCTCCAGGCGCTCGGGGTAGGTGGTCCAGTCGTATCCGGCGTGGGTGTAGGAGTAGGCGGCGTTGGTGACGGCTCTGTTCACGCCGTCCGGCTCGAAGCCCGTGGTGCCGGTCCACAGGTAGTTGCGGTTGGGGTTGGTGGAGCCGTACACGGAGCAGAAGTAGGAGTCGCAGATGGTGAACCGGTCGGCCAGTTCGTACTGCAGGGGGATGTCCCGCCGGTCGTAGAAGGCCATGGTGCTCTGGCCCTTGGCGGCGATCCAGTCGTCCCACCAGCCGTTCGCCCGTGCCTGGACGCCGTCCGGGAAGCCGTGCGGGAGCGAGCCCAGGTACTGGATGTCGCTCTCCGGGCGGCCGGCGTCGACCGCCGCCCGGCGGGCCGAGAAGGGAAGGACGTCGCCGTCGGCCCGCGGTTGCCTGAAGACGTCGGCGCCGCCGGGCAGACGCAGGGGGGTGCGGTCGCCGAAACCGCGCACGCCCTTGAGCGTGCCGAAGTAGTTGTCGAAGGAGCGGTTCTCCTGCATCAGCACGATGACATGCTCGATCGCTTTCATGCCGCCACGCGGCATCGGCGCGGCCATCGCTTTGAGGAGCGAGGGGGGCAGGAGGGACAGCGCGGTGCCACCGGCGAGAGCACCGAGGATCCTGCGGCGGGAGGTGTCGGACATGCTGCGGAGAATAGGGTTCCGACACGGTGGCCAAGAACCCTCCGCGACAGGGCTTCGCCCACTGTTCACGCGGAGGCACCCGGCGTTCGTACTGGTCACACGGTCGGGTTCGGCAGACGGCGAGCAGGACGGCGGTCACGCGGTCGTGGGCGAGCGGCGCCTCGCGGGTACCACGGGTGAAACCTCGGACTCACGTTCCTGATGTTCCGTCAGGTAGGTCGGCATCTGATCGGCACCAGTCCCCGAACAGTCCGAGACGGCTCCCGGACAGGCGCCTGGTCTGCGGCGTCACCACAGCCTGGCCCGCACACAAGCCCAGGCGGGAAGCCTGCTCGGTGCGGTGCACGATGTTCTGCAAGGTCTTCGACCGGAAGGCATGCCCGTGTACGGTGAAGACCGCCCTTGACCTGCACAAAGCAGGCGGGGAGCCGTCCTCCAGGCCGGTTACTCGTGTCACCGGGCACGGGCGCGGGGCATGGCCGTGCGCGGGCGGGTGGAGGTCCCGGCCCGGCGCGCGATCGTCTTCCAGGCCGACCGGCTGCTGCCGTGGCAGCGGGTGCTGCGCAACGTCACGCTCGGCCTGCACGGGCCCGACGCCGAACAGCGGGCCCGCGACGTGCTCGCCGAGGTCGGACTCGCGGGCCGGGAGAAGGCGTGGCCGAAGGAACTCTCCGGCGGAGAGGCCCAACGGGTCTCGCTCGCAAGGGCGTTGGTCTCGGAGCCCGAACTCGTGCTGCTCGACGAGCCGTTCGCGGCGCTCGACGCCATCACGAGGCTGCGCATGCACGACCTCGTACGTGCGCTGCGCACCAGGCACCAGGCCGCCATGCTGCTCGTCACCCACGACGTCGACGAGGCGATCGCCCTGGCGGACCGCATCGTCGTCATGAGCAACGGCCGTATCGGCACCTCGCACGAGGTGGACCTCCCCGCCGCGGACCGCGAAGCGAGCGTCGCCCGCGAGGCACTCCGCGCACGGCTCCTGGCGGACCTCGGCCTCGCCGGCCGCCACTGACCTCCCCGAACACCCTCACCCGGCACAGAAAGCACGACAACCATGCGAAGAAGAACAAGCAGACTCATCGGCACCATCGGCTCGCTCACCCTGGCGGGCACTCTCGTCGCCTGCGGATCGTCGTCGTCGGACACGGCCGCGCCCCTGAGCAACGCAGCCGACGCCGGCGACGTCAAGCACCCCGAGTGGAGCAAGTACACCTTCACCATCGGGGACAACGGCGGTGACGGCAGCCAGGAACTGGCGAAGGTCACCGGCGTGTTCGACAACGCCCCCTACAAGGTGAAGTTCGCCCGTTTCACCTACGGGCCGCCGCTCGTGCAGGCCGCCGCCTCGGGCGACATCGACCTCGGCAGCGTCGGCGACGTACCGCCGATCACCGGTGCCGCGAAGGAGTACGGCTTCAAGATCGTCGCCGTCAACCGCTCGCTCACGCCCGACCAGGCGGTGGAGAACATCATCGTGCCCAAAGGCTCCAAGCTGAGGACGGCCGCGGACCTCAAGGGCAAGAAGATCGCCGTCCCGCAGGGCAGTTCGGCCCACGGTCTGGCCCTCAACGCCCTGAAGAGCGTCGGCCTCACCCCGAAGGACGTGAAACTTGTCTTCCTCGACCCGGCGGCCGGCGCGACCGCGTTCAACACCGGCAAGGTGGACGCCTGGTCGATCTGGAACCCGCAGTCCGCGATCGCGGTCAAGAACGGTGCCCGGATCCTGGTGAAGGGGCTGCCCCCGATCGACCAGACGAGCAGTTACTACGTCGCCGGCGACTCGTCGCTGAAGGACAGGACCAAGCGCGCAGCCCTCACGGACGTCCTGAAGAGGCTTTCGCGGGAGTTCGCCTGGGCCGTCAAGAACCCGGACGAGTACGCGCAGGCGCTGTCGAAGGAGCAGGGCATCCCGCTCGCCGACGCCAAGGCCTCCCTGGCCGCCTACTCGAACCGGGTCACCCCGGTGGAGCGGTCGGACATCGAACTGGAGCAGAACCTCGCCGACGCCTTCCTGGACGCGGGCCAGATCACCAAGAAGGTCGACGTCGAGTCGATCACCGACAACCTCCTCCCCGCCGGTTACGACAGCTCCAAGCTCAAGGTCACCTCATGAGCGCCGGACGGCGGCAGCTGCACCTCAACGCCTTCCTCATGGAAGCGGGCCACCACGAGGCGGCGTGGCGGCTCCCGCACAGCAATCCCCGCGCCGACTTCGACCTGCGGCACTGGATCGAACTGGCGCAGCTCGCCGAGAGCGCCAAGTTCGACTCGCTGTTCCTCGCCGACGGTCCGGCCCTCATCGGCACCGGCGAGTTCCGGCCGCCCGGCCAACTGGAGCCGCTGACGCTGCTGACCGCGCTGTCCCAGGCGACCAGCAGGATCGGCCTCATCGCGACCGTGTCCTCGACCTACAACGAGCCGTACAACCTCGCCCGCCGGCTCGCGTCCGTCGACCACGTCAGCGGCGGCCGCGCCGGCTGGAACATCGTCACCTCGGCGGGTGCCGACGAGGCCGCCAACTTCGGCCTCGACGACCGCCCCGGCCACGCCGAACGCTACGCCCGCGCCGACGAGTTCCTGAAGGTGGCCAAGGCGCTGTGGGACAGCTGGGAGACCGAGGCCGTCGTCGCGGACAAGGCCGCCGGGCGCTACGCCGACGCCGCCCGGCTGCACCGGCTCGGTCATGAGGGCACGTACTTCAAGGTCGCCGGTCCGCTCAACGTCGAACGTCCGCCGCAGGGCTACCCGTTGCTCGTCCAGGCGGGTTCCTCGGAGGACGGCAAGGACCTCGCCGCCCGCCACGCCGAGGCCATCTTCACCGCGCACACCACCTACGAGCCGCGCCGCCGCCTTCCACGCCGACATCAAGGCGCGCACCCGAGCCGCCGGACGCCACCCGGACGGTGTGATCGTCCTGCCGGGCATCGTCCCCTACATCGGATCGACCGAGGAGGAAGCCCGAGCGCTTGCACGGCAGTTCGACGAGCTGCGCATCCCGGAGTACGGGCTGCGCCAGCTGGCCGCGGTGTTCGAGACCGAGCCGTCGGTCTTCGCACTCGACGAGCCGCTGCCGAAGTTCATCCTGGCGAGGCCGAAACTGGAGGGTTCACAGAGCCGCTCCGACCTCATCATCGACCTTGCGGTGCGCGAGCGGCTGACGGTCCGGGAGATCATCTCCCGGCTCGGCGGCGGCCGCGGGCACTTCGAGTTCGTCGGCACGCCCGAGCAGGTCGCGGACACGATCATCGCCTGGTTCGAGGGCGGCGCGGCGGACGGCTTCAACATCATGGCCCCGGCGCTGCCGTCCGGCCTGGCGGCCTTCGTCGAGCACGTGCTGCCGATCCTGCGCGGCAAGGGCCTGTTCCGAGAGGAGTACGAGGGCACGACACTCCGCGAGCACTACGGGCTCCCCGTCCCGGCGAACCAGTTCCATGGCTGACCCCCTCCCGGGGCGACCGGACCCGGCCGGGTGTCCACGGCGAGCGAGCCGCCGTCCATCGGGATGTCCGCGATGCGGGACGAACCTCTTGACGTCCACGGCCGGTGGATCGACACTCGGTAAGGAATCCTAGTGAACAGGTAGGGAAATATGAGGCGCCTTGATCCGGACACCGTCCGAGTGAGCCGTTCGCCTCTGCTGACCTCCCGACGTCACATCGACCTGCTCCGCGTCTGCAGCGCGCTCGGCCCCATGGGCTGACCTGCGCACCTGCCACGCCGACGCCTCCCACGGAATGTCGTGCCGTTCGGCGTGCCCAGGTGAGCCCCGCACCGGGGTTCCGTCGTCGCATCCCCGTAGCCCCGGCGGGCCCGGCACCGAGTGCCGGGCCCGCCCTCCGGGCGGAGGAGGGGGATCCGGCCACGGGGCCCAGCCCGATGCCGCATCCGCCGCGCGTACGTCCGCGCCCGCTTTCGGGGAGAGTCATGACCGTCACCACGCCGGCCGCCCACGTTTCCGTCCGGCACACGCCCGCCTTCCGCGGCCGCATCGGCAGGGACGCGCGCAGCGGCCACTACGCCGTTCCCGGCCGCTACCGGCTCCATCTGTCGACCGCGTGTCCAGACGGCCTGCGCATCGCCGTCACCCACACCCTGCTCGGCCTGGACACGGTCTGCCCGGTGACCTTCCTGCCCGCCGTCCCCGACTGTCCGGAGGGCGGCCACTCTGCCCTGCGCCCGCTGTACGAGGCGAGCGCGCACCGCTACTCCGGTCCGGCCGCGGCGCCGGTGCTCAGTGACGGCTGGTCCGGGCGGATCGTCAGCACCCACGACCGGGACATCATGCGCGACCTCGCCCACCGCTTCGACACCTGCGGCCCCTCGCTCTACCCGTGCGGCGCGGAGTCGGAGATCGAGGCCGTGGAGCGGATGTGCGTGGAGGGCGTCGAGGGGGCGGCGCAGCGGGCCGGGGCCGTGGGAGGGGAAGCGGCGGAGCGTGACATGGCACTGGCCACGCTGCTGGAGACCCTCGGCGCCCTCGACCGCCGGCTCGACGGCCGCACCTACCTGATCCGCGACGAAGTCACCGCCGCCGACGTCGAGTTGTGGGTCGCACTGGTCCGGCTCGACACCGTGCACCGGCACCATCTCGACGCCGCCGCGGTCCAGCGCGTCGCCGGCCACCCGGCGCTGTGGTCCTACGCCCGCCGTCTGACCGCCCACCCGGCCTTCGGTGCCCATCTCGACCTCGACGGCACGGACCGCCGCCACCACGCCCAGTGCCGGGGACCGGAGGCCGCCGGATCGGCCGTCCGGATCCTCGACCGGGCCGCACACTCGGCCCGTCGGCCGTTCCACCTGGTGGACCGGTGTTGACATACGTTCGGGCCATTGTCTTGACTACGGCCCAGAACGGTCATGAGTGTCAGCGACAAGCCCTGGCTTGCTGACCGGCAACCCTCGCACCGCGGTGGGGTGCCCCAGGTGACGACCCGGCCGATGACACGTCGGTAAGCGCGAGGCCCACAGGGCCGGAACAGTGACGGTGACGCCATGTACGCAGCTCCCAGAACGGCCGCACGCCGTTCCCAGGGCTGCGTACGGACGTACGCGAACGTGCTCGTCGCAAACCGCGCCGTCGATCTGCTCCGCGTCAACAGCGCACTGTGTACCGCACCGGGCCGTGCCCGCTGTCGGGGCTGACACCTCCCCGCAGCCCCCGCACTCCCTGACCGACACCGCCCGCGCGGTGTGCCGTCGCCCTCCCCACCCCCGGTCCTGCGCCGCCGTGTGCGTCCCCGCACGCCGCCGCGCCTGCGGGGTGTGCCCACCCAGCCGGAGCCCACCATGAGCGAACCCCCTGGCGCCACCGTCACCCTCCCCGAGGCGCCCACCGCCACCGAACCGCCCAAGGCCCTCACCGCCCAGCGAGTGCTGCCGTTGCGGCGCCCGGGACGTTGGATCGCCACCGCGGCCGTCCTGATCCTGGTCGCCCAGTTCGTCCACGGACTGGTGACCAACCCCTTCTACCAGTGGGACCGCTGGAGCTACTGGTTCCTGCGGCCGACCATCCTCGACGGCCTCCTCATCACCCTCGAAGTCGCCGCCTACAGTGCGGTGTCGGGTCTGATCGGCGGCATCCTGCTCGCCCTGGCCCGGCTGTCGAGGAGCCCGGTCCTGCGCGCGGTCAGCTGGACCTACGTGTGGGCGTTCCGCTCCATCCCGCTCATCGTCGTACTGATCTTCCTCTACAACTTCAGTGCCCTGTACGAGACGTTGAGCGTCGGCATCCCCTTCGGGCCGGCCTTCTTCTCCTTCGACGAGTCGAAACTCGCCACCGACATGGTCGTCGCCGTCGTCGGCCTCAGCCTCAACGAGGCCGCCTACGCGGCCGAGGTGGTGCGCGGCGGCATCCTCTCCGTCGACCAGGGCCAGCACGAGGCGGCCGCGGCGCTCGGCCTGCCGAAGGGCTACCAGTTCCGCAGAATCGTCTTTCCGCAGGCGCTGCGCTCCATCATCCCGAACTACGTCAACCAGCTCATCGGCCTGATCAAGGGCACCTCACTGGTCTTCTACGTCTCCCTGCTCGACCTGTTCGGCTCCGCGCAGACCATGGGCTCCACCTACCCCGGCGACATCGTGCCGCTGCTGCTGGTCGTCACCGTCTGGTACCTGATCCTGACCAGCGTCGTCTCCGTCATCCAGTTCTACGTCGAGCGGTACTACGCCCGCGGCGCCACCCGCAGCCTGCCGCCGACGCCACTGCAGAAGCTCCGCACCGGTCTCACCGATCTGCGGGCCCGCATCCGCCGGGAGGCCGCCGTATGACCGCCAAGACCTCCGACACCCTGACGGACGTCGAGGCCGCCACCGTCGAGGTGCACGACGTGCACAAGTGGTACGGCACCCATCGGGTCCTGGACGGCGTCGACCTGACCGTCCGCCCCGGCGAGGTCACCGTCGTCCTCGGTCCCTCCGGCTCGGGCAAGTCCACCCTGCTGCGGGTCATCAACCACCTGGAGAAGCCCGAGATCGGCTACGTCAGCATCAACGGCGAGCCGATCGGCGTGAAGCGGCAGGGAGACCGGTTGAAGGAGCTGAGCGAGCGGGCCATCCTCGCCCAGCGCGGGCGGATCGGGTTCGTCTTCCAGAACTTCAACCTCTTCCCGCACCTGACGGTCCTGGACAACGTGGCCGCGGCCCCGGTCGCCACCGGCCGGCTCGGCAGGCCCGAAGCGCGGGAACTGGCCCGCGAACTCCTCGGCCGCGTCGGCCTCGCCGACAAGACCGGCGCCTACCCGCGTCAGCTCTCCGGCGGCCAGCAGCAGCGCGTCGCCATCGCCCGCGCCCTGGCCCTGCGCCCCGGCGTCATCCTCTTCGACGAGCCCACCTCCGCCCTGGACCCCGAACTGGTCGGTGAAGTCCTCGCCGTCATCCGGGACTTGGCGTCCAGCGGCACCACTCTCGTCATCGTCACGCACGAGATCGGCTTCGCCCGCGAGATCGCCGACCGGGTCGTCTTCATCGACGGCGGCAAGATCATCGAGCAGGGACCGCCCTCCGAGGTCCTCGACTCACCGCGGCACGAGCGGACCAGGGACTTCCTCAGCAAGGTCCTGTGACCCGCCGCATCCCACGACTTCCCCCCACGCCACCACTCTCATCAGCGCCCTTGAGCGACAAGGAACGGCCATGCGCACCCACTTCACCCGACGCAGCCTGATACGCGGCATCACCGCGGCGACCGCCGTCGCCTCCCTGGCCACCGGGCTCGCCGCCTGCGGTGGCAACAGCGACGCCGCCGCCTCCACCGACACCGCCGCCAAGTCCGGCGAGGTCGTCATCGGCCAGGTCTCCAACGGCGCCGCCGAGCAGACCGCCGTCAAGGTCTCCGAGGTCAAGTCCATCAGCGCCGAACTGCCCGCCGCCCTGAAGAAGAGCGGCAAGCTGGAGATCGGCATCGGCGCCCTGCCGGCCGGCTTCCCGCCGCTGGCCTACGTGGGCAGCGACCAGAAGTCCCTCACCGGCGCGGAGCCCGACTTCGGCCGCCTGGTCGCCGCCGTCCTCGGCCTCGAGCCCGAGGTGAAGAACTCCACGTGGGAGAACCTCTTCGTCGGCATCGACAGCGGCAAGGTCGACGTGGCCTTCTCCAACGTCACCGACACCGAAGAGCGCAAGAAGAAGTACGAGTTCGCCTCCTACCGGCAGGACAACCTGGCCTTCACCGTGCCGAAGAAGAGCACCTGGAACTTCGACGGCGACTACGAGAACCTCGCCGGCAAGACGGTCTCCGTGAGCTCCGGCACCAACCAGGAGAAGATCCTGCTGGAGTGGAAGGCGAAGCTGGCCGAGGAGGGCAAGAAGCTCACCGTCAAGTACTTCCAGGACAGCAACAGCGTCTACCTGGCTCTGTCCAGTGGAAAGATCGACGCGTACTTCGGACCCAACCCCGGCATCGCCTACCACAACCGGCAGACCGCGAACACGCCCAACGCCACCCGCACCGCGGGCACCTACTCGGGCGCCGGTGCGAGCCTGCAGGGCCTGATCGCGGCCACCGCCAAGAAGGACAGCGGCCTGGCCGAGCCGCTCGCCGACGCCATCAACCACCTGATCGAGAACGGTCAGTACGCCGAGTGGCTCAAGGCCTACAACCTCTCCAACGAGGCCGTGGCCAAGTCCGAGGTCAACCCGCCCGGACTCCCGCTCGACAACTCCTGACCACCGCGTGCCGGGGACTCCACCACCCACCTCGCGGTGGAGTCCCCGCACGCCGGACACCCCGAGTCGCACCCCGGAGACCGCCACACCATGTCCGTCACCACCGTCGACGCCACGTCCTCGCACATCCTGGACAACCCCGCCTGGGCAGCCCTCACCGGACCCCACGCCCACTTCGCCGAACGCATCGGCCGCGCCGCCCGCTACCCCCAGGACGTGGCCCCCTTCCACGCCGTCTCCGACGAGGACGACCCGCGCGCCTGGGCCGACCTGGCCAGACTCGTCGGCCCCGGCGGCACCGCCGCGGTGCGCGGGGTCACCGAGGCGCCGTACGGCTGGGAGGTCGTCAGTCTCGGACACGGCGTCCAGCTCGTGGACACCTCCCTGCGCGCCGAGCCCGACCCCGAGGCCGTACGCCTCGGTCCCGAAGACGTGCCCCAGATCCTCGACCTGATCGCCCGCACCGAGCCGGGCCCCTACCGGCGCCGCACCGTCGAAATGGGCACCTACCTCGGCATCCGCCACCGCGGCCGGCTGATCGCCCTGGCCGGTGAGCGGCTGCGCCCGCCCGGCTGGACGGAGATCAGCGCCGTGTGCACCGATCCCGACCACCGAGGCCGGGGGCTGGCCACCCGTCTGGTCCGTGCGGTGGCCGCCGGCATCAAGGAGCGCGGCGAACGCCCCTTCCTGCACGCCGCGGCCGCCAACACCGACGCGATCCGGCTGTACGAGTCCATCGGCTTCACCCTGCGCTGCCGCACGGTCTTCTCGCTCGTCCGGCACACCGGCGCCGCGGCCCTGGAAAGAACGGCATAGCCATGCCGCAGTCCCTCTCACCCGACCTCCAGGAAGGCACCCCCGTGTCCGCAACTCCTGCCACTTCTCTGCATCTGGCCGTCGCCCTCGACGGAACCGGTTGGCACCCCGCCTCCTGGCGCGAGCAAGTCGCCCGCCCCCGCGACCTGTTCACCGCCCGATACTGGGCGGACCTCGTCATCGAGGCCGAGCGCGGACTGCTCGACTTCGTCACCTTCGAGGACGGCCTCGGCCTGCAGTCCTCCCGCCCCCGGTCTCGACCTCGCTCGACCGGGGGGACCCCCGTCGGCGAGCTCGACGGCCGCACCGACCAGGTCCGCGGCCGACTGGACGCCGTACTGACCGCCGCCCGGATCGCACCCCTGACCCGGCACATCGGCCTGGTGCCGACCGTGATCGCCACCCACACCGAGCCGTTCCACATCTCCAAGGCGATCGCCACCCTCGACTACGTCAGCACCGGCCGCGCGGGCCTGCGGGTGCAGATCTCCGCCCGGCCGCACGAGGCCGATCACTTCGGCCGCCGCACCCTCCCGCCGCTGAGCCTGCGGGAACTGCAGACGCCGGCCGGACAGGAGCAGGTGACCGACCTGTTCGACGAGGCCGCCGACTACGTCGAGGTGGTGCGCCGGCTCTGGGACAGCTGGGAGGACGACGCGGAGATCCGGGACGCCGCCACCGGACGCTTCATCGACCGCGACAAACTGCACTACATCGACTTCCAGGGCAAGCACTTCAGCGTCAAGGGGCCCTCCATCACCCCGCGTCCGCCCCAGGGCCAGCCCCCGGTCACCGCACTCGCCCACCAGACCGTTCCGTACCGGCTGGTGGCCCGCCAGGCCGACATCGGCTACGTCACTCCGCGGGACGCCGAGCACGCCCGGGCGATCGTCGCCGAGATCCGAGCCGAGCAGGAGACGGCCGGTCGGGCCGGTGAACCCCTGCACGTCTTCGGTGACCTCGTGGTCTTCCTGGACGACGAGCAGGCCGCCGCGGAGGACCGGCGCGCACGGCTCGACGCCCTCGCCGAGGAGCCGTACACCGGCGACGCCCGGATCTTCGCCGGTACCCCAGCACAACTCGCCGATCTGCTACAGGAGTTGGCGGCGGAAGGGCTCAGCGGCTTCCGGCTGCGGCCCGCCGTCGCCGGACACGACCTGCCGGCCATCACCCGCGGCCTGGTCCCCGAACTCCAGCGCCGGGGGGTCTTCCGCACCGCCTACGAAGCCGACACCCTGCGCGGCCTGCTGGGCCTGTCCCGCCCCGCCAACCGCTATGCCGCCGCCTGAGCCGGAAGGACCCGCACCGACATGACCAGCAAGCCGCTGAAGCAGATCCACCTGGCAGCCCATTTCCCCGGCGTCAACAACACCACGGTGTGGAGCGACCCGAAGGCCGGCAGCCACATCGAGTTCAGCTCCTTCGCCCACTTCGCACGGACCGCCGAACGCGCCAGGTTCGACTTCCTCTTCCTCGCCGAGGGACTGCGACTGCGCGAACAGGGCGGAAAGATCTACGACCTGGACGTCGTCGGCCGTCCCGACACCTTCACCGTCCTCGCCGCGCTCGCCGCCGTCACCGAGCACCTCGGCCTGACCGGCACCATCAACTCCACCTTCAACGAGCCCTACGAGGTGGCCCGCCAGTTCGCCAGCCTCGACCACCTCTCCGGCGGCCGTGCCGCCTGGAACGTCGTCACCTCCTGGGACGCCTTCACCGGCGAGAACTTCCGCCGCGCCGGCTTCCTGCCGCAGGAGGAGCGCTACTCCCGCGCCAAGGAGTTCCTGGCCACCGCCAACGAGCTCTTCGACTCCTGGCACGGCGACGAGATCGCCGCCGACCAGGCGACCGGTGTCTTCCTGCGCGACGCGAAGGCCGGCTCCTTCGTCCACACGGGACAACACTTCGACATCCACGGCCAGTTCAACGTCCCGCGTTCCCCGCAGGGCCGCCCGGTCATCTTCCAGGCCGGCGACTCCGAGGAGGGGCGCGAGTTCGCCGCCTCCAGCGCCGACGCCATCTTCAGCCGGCACGCCACCCTGGAGGCCGGTCGGGCCTTCTACACGGACGTCAAGAACCGCCTCGCCAAGTACGGCCGCCACCCTGACCAGTTGCTGATCCTGCCCGCCGCCTCCTTCGCGCTCGCCGACACCGACGCCGAGGCCGAGGAACTCGCCAGGGAGGTGCGCCGCCAGCAGGTCAGCGGCGCCACCGCGATCAAGCACCTGGAGTTCGTCTGGAACCGGGACCTGTCCTCCTACGACCCGGAAGGCCCGCTGCCCGACATCGACCCGGACGTCGGCGACAACCACATCTCCAAGGGCCGTGCCCAGGTGCGCATGTACCGCGACCCGCTGGCCACCGCCCGCGAGTGGCGCGAGCTGGCCGCCGCCAACAACTGGTCCATCCGCGACCTGGTCATCAACACCGGCAACCGGCAGACCTTCGTCGGCTCCCCGACGACCGTCGCCAGGACCATCAACGACCACGTCCAGGCCGACGCAAGCGACGGCTTCATCCTCGTGCCGCACATCACCCCCACCGGCCTCGACGACTTCGCCGACAAGGTCGTCCCGCTCCTGCAGGAACAGGGCGTCTTCCGCACCGAATACGAGGGCCCCACCCTCCGTCACCACCTGGGGCTCACGCACCCCGACGCGGTCGACGACCGGGCCGCGTCGTGAAGTTCCTCGCCGTCACCCTCATCGCGCACCACCCGGATCCCGTCACCGGCGTGCGGAAGCCGACCCACGACCGCTTCCGCGAGGTGCTCGACAACGCAGTCCTGGCCGAGGAGCTGGGCTTCGACGGCTTCGGCGTGGGGGAGCGGCACGAGCGGCCCTTCATCTCCTCGTCCCCGACCGTCGTACTCAGCCATGTGGCCGCCCTGACCAAGCGCATCCGCCTGTTCACGGCCGTCACGACGCTCAGCCTGCTCGACCCGGTCCGGGCGTACGAGGACTACGCCACCCTCGACCACCTCTCCGACGGACGTCTCGACCTGATCATCGGCAAGGGCAACGGCGCCGCGCAGCGCGAGCTGTTCCAGGTCACGCCCGAGGACCAGTGGGACCGCAACGCCGAGAGCTACGAGGTGTTCCGGCAGATCTGGCGGCAGGACAAGGTCACCGCCGCCACCCGCTTCCGCCCCGCACTGACCGACGCGGAGGTGTGGCCGCGGCCGTACCAGCGGCCGATCCGGGTCTGGCACGGCAGCGCCACCAGCAAGGAGTCGGCCGACCTGGCCGCCCGCCACGGCGACCCGCTGTTCTCGGCGAACGTCACCAACCCCATGGAGCCGTACGCGAAGTTGATCCGCCACTACCGGGAGCGCTGGGAGCACTACGGCCACGATCCGGCGCGGATCGCGGTCGGCGCCGGCACGGCCGGCGTCCACGTGGCCCCGACCTCCCAGCAGGCCCTCGCCGCCTACCGGCCGATCTTCGAGGCCAACCTGGCGCACTTCAGGCAGGCGGGCCTCCCGGTGGTCTTCGAGACCCTGGAGGACTTCGTCGCACGCAGCTCCGCCCTGATCGGCAGCCCGCAGCAGGTCATCGAGAAAGTGCGGCGCTACCACGAGGAGTTCGGGCACACGGTGCTCCATCTCCACGCCGACGCCGGGGGACAGCCCGACGCCGCGCACCGCGCCTCCCTCGAGCTGTTCCAGTCCCACGTCGCCCCCGTGCTGCGCCGCGAGATCCCCGACCCACCGTTCGCGTGGGGCCCCGTGCTGCCGACGCAACCACTCACCCAGGAGTCCGTCCATGTCTGACATCGCCCTCGGCGTCCTCGATCTGGTCCCCATCCCGTCCGGCTCGACGGCGGCCGATGCCCTGCGCAACTCGATCGACCTCGCGCAGCAGGCCGAGCGCCTGGGATACGCCCGCCACTGGTTCGCCGAGCACCACCTCAACCCGGGCGTGGCCGGCACCTCACCCGCCGTCGTCCTGGCCCTCACCGCTTCCGCCACCTCCACCATCCGGCTCGGCTCCGGGGCCGTGCAGCTCGGTCACCGCACCGCGCTGTCCACCGTGGAGGAGTTCGGCCTGCTCGACGCGCTGCACCCGGGCCGCTTCGATCTGGGCCTGGGCCGCTCCGGGGGCCGCCCGCCGGGACAGTCGGACGCACCGCCGCCCACGACGACCCCCGTCGTCGACGGCCGCGCCCCGAACGGCCTGCTGGTCCCTCCCCCCTTCTCCTTCGCGCAGTTGCTCGGCTCCCCCCGGATCGCCCTGCAGCGCAGGCTGCTCCTCCTGCCGGGCGCCGAATCGCAGGACTACACCGAGCAGATCGACGACATCCTCGCCCTGCTCGCCGGCACCTACCGCTCCCCGGAGGGCGTCGAAGCGCACGTCGTGCCCGGAGAGGGCGCCGACGTCGAGGTGTGGATCCTGGGCAGCAGCGGCGGCCAGAGCGCATCCGTCGCGGGCCGCAACGGCCTGCGGTTCGCGGCGAACTACCACGTCAGCCCCGCCACGGTCCTGGAGGCGGTGGAGGGCTACCGGGCCTGCTTCCAGCCCTCCGAGGTCCTCGACAAGCCCTACGTCAGCGTCTCGGCCGACGTCGTCGTGGCCGACGACGACGCCACCGCCCGCGAACTGGCCACCGGCTACGGCCCGTGGGTGCGCAGCATCCGTACCGCCGAGGGCGCCATCGAGTTCCCCACGCCGCAGGAAGCGCGCGCCCGCACCTGGACCGACGAGGACCAGGCCCTCGTCCAGGACCGCCTCGACACCCAGTTCGTCGGCTCGCCGGGCCGGGTTGCCGACCAGCTGGAACAGCTTCAGGAAGCCACGGGCGCGGACGAGTTGCTCATCACGACGATCACCCACGACCACAAGGACCGGGTCCGCTCGTACGAACTGCTCGCGGAGGAATGGCGCCGAAGGGGCCACTCGTCCCAGCCGCCGAGCTGACGCTCACGCGTGTCCCCGAGGAAGTTCACCCCGACCAACCGAAAGGTCCTGTCATGGCCACCATCCTGTCCGTCTCCGGAAGCCCCTCCGCCACCTCCCGCACCGGACGGCTGCTCCGCCACCTCGACCAGCGGCTCACCGCCCAAGGGCACGAGGTGATTCCGCTGGACGTGCGCACGCTCCCGCCGCAGGCCCTGCTGCACGCCGATCTCGGCCATCCCGCGATAGCCCGGGCCGCGGCCCTGTTCGAGCAGGCGGAGGGCGTCGTGATCGGCACCCCCGTCTACAAGGCCGCCTACTCCGGGTTGCTGAAGGCGCTGCTGGACCTGCTGCCGCAGTACGCGCTGGTGGGCAAGACCGTCCTGCCGCTGGCCACCGGCGGCAGCACCGCCCACGTCCTGGCCATCGACTACGCCCTGCGCCCGGTCCTCGCCTCCATGGGCCCCGCCCACATCACCCCCGGCTGGTTCACCCTCGACAAGGACATCACCGTGGGCGACGACGGCACGCTGACCGTCGCGCCGGGCTCGGCCGAGGCGCTGCTCCAGGTCACCGACCAGTTCTCGGCCGCGCTGGGCGGTCGTACGACGCTGCTGGCGGCCACCGGATGACCGGCGCGACGGTCATGGGGGGCGGTGCCGTCGGGCCGCCCCACCACCACCTCCTGTGACGCACACCGACAACCGGCCGATCGGAGTCCCCGCGTGACCCTCACCTTTCACTGGTTCCTGCCCACCGACGGCGACAGCCGCCATGTCGTCGGCGGCGGTCACGGCACCCCCGCCACCGCCTCCGGACAGGACCGGCCGCCGACGGTCGCCCATCTCAGCCGGATCGCCGGCGCCGCCGAGGACCTGGGCTTCGTCGGCGTGCTCACCCCGACCGGCGCCTGATGCGAGGACGCGTGGCCGACCACCGCGATGGTCAGCCGGCACACCGAACGGCTGAAGTTCCTGGTCGCCTTCCGCCCCGGCTTCGTCTCGCCCACGCTGGCCGCCCAGATGGCCTCCACCTTTCAGCGGCAGAGCGGCGGACGGCTGCTGCTGAACGTCGTCACCGGCGGCGAGAGCCACGAGCAGCGGGCCTACGGCGACTTCCTCGACAAGGACGCCCGGTACCGCCGTACCGGCGAATTCCTGCAGATCGTAAGGGAGTTGTGGGAGGGCAAGACCGTCGACCTGCACGGTGAGCATCTCCGGGTCGAGGACGCCAGGCTGGCGCGGGTGCCCGATCCGGTCCCGGAGGTGTACTTCGGCGGGTCCTCGCCCGTTGCCGGGGAGGTCGCCGCGCGGCACGCCGACGTCCACCTCACCTGGGGCGAGCCGCCCGCCCAGGTCGCCGAGAAGATCGCGTGGGTGAGGGGCCTGGCCGACCTCGGCTTCGTCGGCCTGGACGACCAGCCCGACGACGACCCGGTGATCATCACCGGCCGCAAGGCCACCCGGAACCACCGACCCACCGATGCCGAGAAGGAAGCGAACCGGCTGATCAGCCGCGAACGCGCCGCCGTCGAGCACGGGTTCGCCCACCTCAAGTCCTGGCGCATCCCGACCAAGGTCCGCATGAACGCCCGCCACGCGACCACCCTCCTGCGGGCCCTTCTCGTCCTCGCGAACACCGGGTCCAGAGGTGACCGACGATCACCCCCGCAGCGATCACGATGCTGACCGGCAGGAGTCCGTCACTCCCGGACCACACCAACCCCACCCCCGGCCCCGCGAGCTGCGGATCAGGACGAAATGATCCCACTGGTCGTTCGCGGTGTTCGCCGTACCTATCCAGTACCTGAGCGGCGAGCGTCCTCCAGGACGTCACGCAGTGCCCAGTAGGCGGGTTTCACCTCGTACGTCGCGTCCCAGGGAAGAGCGTTTCCCGGACTCGGGGGATAGTGCCGCAGGTCAGCCGTGGAGCCGTACTTGTCGGTGAAACCCCAGGTCGAGAATGAGGTGCAGTTGGGTTCTTCGCCGCAGACTGCGAGTTTCCCCGCCAACTGGCGGGCCTGGATGTCCTCTTCGCCCTCGTCGACGAGGACGTCCGCCTCCGAGACCCGGGCTTTCAGGCCGAGCCCGGCCAAAGCCCGGACCTTGCGTCGGAAGACCTCGGGGTCGGTACGGTCGCCGACGGCGTATTCGTGGTCCTGGAAACCGACGCCATCGATCGGAACGCCCCGCTCCTTCAACCGGATCAGCAGCGCGTAGAGGGCGTCCCAGCGTGGACCGTCCTCCTCCACCCCGTACTCGTTGAGGTACAGCACCGCGTGCGGGTCGGCCTCGCGGGCAGCATGGAAGGCGATGTCGATGTACTGCTCACCCATCGCTTCGAACCACAACTGTGGCCGCACGCCCCGGTTGCCGTTGGAGTAGTCCTCATCCTCGTCGGACATGGGCTCGTTCACCACGTCCCATTCCGCCACCTTCCCCCGGAAGTGGCCCGCTACCGCGCGTATGTGCTCCACCATGACGCGCCTGCGTTGCTCGTGCGTCATCTCGGCACGCATCCATGCGGGCAGGGCTTCGAACCAGACGAGGGTGTGGGCGTGCACCTTCATCCTGTTGGCCTCGGCGAAGTCCACCAAGGTATCGCCCTCCGCGAACGCGAACACGCCGCGTCGAGGCTGGACGAACTGCGGCTTGAAGTCGTTCTCCGGCGTAAGCATGGAGAACTCCTCACCCGCCGTCCGGCGGTAGGCGCTGTCAGTCAGCAAGGGGCCCGCGGCCAGGGCGGTTCCCATACGGATCGGGCGTGGGAGAACCGCCGCCAGATCACGCATCGCATCGCTGGACCGGGGCACTCGCAGGCCAGGCGCGTCCACGACGGACATCCGGCCCCGTCCCAGTGACCGCGCGTGGAGATCGCTGAGGGTCCAGCCCTTCCCGCGGGCTCCCGCATCCGCGCCGAACCAGATGCGGCCACTGCCGAAGACGTCCCGCGCGGGAACGGTTCCCACGACCCTGCCGTCGGCCTCCAGCACAAGCCTGTTTGCGCGGACTTCGACGGCGAGGCGGACTTCGAGCCCCAGGCCGCTCCCGAAGGTCCGGGTCATCGCAGGTCTGTCGGAGTCTCCGTCCCAGCGGTCGATCCGGAGCCTCCCGCCGACCACGCCGATGCGCACGCCGCGCCGTTCGTAGCGCCATTCGTCGTAGATGACCGGCGTCTCACCGTACAGATGCAGGTAGGCATCCGTGTCATCCGTGCGCCGCAGGCCGGCTTCGATCCGGACATCCCCTCGGAACACCATGTGGGGGCCGCGCAGGTTCACCGGTGGGTTCGGCTGTCCGCCGGTACCGTCCTGGCGTGTGATGCGCCGGTCGAGGGGGGTGACCCGTACTCCTGTGTGCGTGGGCTTCCCGCCGGCGAAGTGAGCCCAGTCCCTGCCGTTCAGGAGGTCCTCCACAGGTCCCCCCGCGGGCGCGGAGGTGCCGGCACGGTCCCCCGAGACACCAGCGACCAAGGCACACACCACCGCGATGACAGCGCTCTTTCGAAACCGCATGAACAGCAGCACTCCGTATCCTCAGCCCGTCTTCCGACGGCATCACCGCCCTCAGCCACACCGTCGCCGAGCACCGTCCTCCCCAGCCGCGGCAAGAACGGTGCGCAACCGATCGCGCCGCCCCGCTGTGACTGATCGCCATTGTTTCAGGTGCGAGTGAGGGACCGTCGGCCGAGGACCGTTCGGGCAGGCGCACGGCCTGGTCGAACGCTTCAGCCGTGACCTCGACGTCGCCACCGAGAACCCCGCTCCGATGCAGGAGATCGTCGCCTCACTCACAGCAGGGCTCAGCGCGCGCGGATGGCGGACCACGCACGTCCGGACCGATCCGCTCAGCGGCCGGTTCCTCGTCACCGATCCGGACACCGGCGAGGAGTGCGAGGTCGACGTCCTCGAGGAGGCGTTCTGGGCTCCGCCCGCCCAGACCCCCCAACGGCCCCGTTCTTTCCCTCGACGACGTGATCGGCACCAAGGTCCGTGCCCTCGCCACCCGCGGCACCGTCCGCGACCTCATCGACGTCCAGGCCGCCTCCCGCCTCCCGCCACCGCTCCACCGCCGACCTCGAATCCCTGGGCCGCCGTCGCGCCCACGACGAGTTCAGCCTCGAAGACCTCCGGGGCCGGCTCGTCGGCGCGGAGTGGTACGGGGAGGACTACACCGCGTACGGGACCGCATACAGGCTCACCTCCCGGCAGATCGAAGAACTCAAGGTGTGGGCGCTGGAGTGGGCGGAGGATCCGGGTGCGCGGATCCATGACGAGAACGCCTGGGGCGAGGGCGCGGAAACAGGAGAACGATCTGGGTCAGCGGGCGTTGCTCCAGCCGCCTGTGCCGGCGGAGTACGAGTCGAGCAGGTCCACCACGAAGACCAGGGTCGAGCCCGCCGGGATCAACGGCGAGGGCGACTGGTTGCCGTAGCCGAGACGCGGGGGAACGACGATCTCACGCCGACCGCCGACCTTCATCCCCCTCAACCCCCGGTCCCAGCCCTTGATGACCCTGCCGCTGCCCAGGGCGAACTTGAACGGCTGGTCACGGTCCCAGGAGGAGTCGAACTCTTTCCCGGTCTCGAAGGTCACCCCGACGTAGTGGACCCTGACCACCGTGCCCGGCTTCACCTCGGCCCCGTCCCCGACGACCAGGTCCCGGACGGTCAGTTCGGCAGGCGCAGCACCCTGCGGGACGTCGACCTCGGGCTTCGTCAGTTCACTCATCGCCGTTCCGTCACTCTCCGTCGCAGACCCTCGTGCGGGCCGACCCGGCCCATGGACACTCCATGCGGCAGAGGATCACGCTAACGCGCATGCCGGTTTCCGGAGCGCACCGGATCAGTGGCCGCGCACGGCGGTCCGCCGCACGGCCGGCGCACGAGCCCTCGCACACTCGGGCGGGACGCGGTGGCTCGGGTTGCACGGCAGCCGCCCGGGCGGGAAGCAGCGCAGAGGGTCAGGGCCGACGCGCGCCGTTCAGTCGACTGCGTCGAGCCGCGCTGCCCGCAGGTCCCTGAACGACGAGATGACCTCGGCCAGGCCGTGCCGCAGGGGCATCTCCGGCTGCGGGCCGAGCACCCGGCGGGCGAGGGCGATCTCCGGCCGACGCAGCTGCGGGTCGTCCTCCAGGCCGGGCAGGAAGGTGATCTCGGACGCGGACCCGGTGAGGTCGCGTATCAGTGATGCCTACGTGGGGCAGGGAAGAGGGCAGCGATGAGTGACTTGTGCCATGAGGCCGGCGCTGACGGCCGCGAGCGTGCTGCGCAAGTACGTGGCGGAAGTGGACGATCAGGCGAGGTTCCCGGTGGAGAGCCCCGCTGCGCTCCGCGCGGCGGGGCTGCTGGGGCTCGGGTGCCGACCGGGTACGGAAGGCGCAGGCGCCGGTCTGGAGGTCTACGCCGACGTGGCCCAGGGTAGACGCCGGCCGTGACGCCGACGTGGGCGTGGCCGAGTCACTCGTTCTGCACCTCTCGTATTCCTGATGTTCCGTCAGGTGAGTCGGCATCTGATCGGCATCAGTCCCCGAACAGTCCGGGACTGCTACCCGGACAAGCGCCTGGTCTGCGGCGTCACCACAGTCTGCCTCGCGCGAAAGCCCAGGCGGGAAGCCTGCTCGGTACGGTGCACGATGTTCTGCAAGGTCTTCGATCGGAAGGCGCACCGGTGTACGGTGAAGGCCGCCCTTGACCTGCACAAAGCAGGCAGGGAGCCGTCTTCCAGGAGTGGAAAATGCTGCGCACCATGTTCAATTCCAAGATCTAGCATCTGGGCATTTGTGCAGGTCAGAGGCATGATCAGGCCGCTCAGGTCAGCAAACGGTCAGCATGGGGCGCGGAGGCGCCCTGGCTTGCTGACCTGGTGACCGCCGCGGTGGGGCCTGGGCGCAGGTGCCTGGCTCCCGCCTGGAAGGTGCGTCACGTGGCTCGTCGTGGGGTCGCAAGCACGACTACATCAAGGCCGCTGCGGTGATCACTGGCCCAGCACGTCACCGCCGCCCACCCAGGACGCGCCAGCGCCGAGCCGGTCGCTCGCACTCGGCGGCGCCTCCTCGGTGACCTGCTTCTTGCACGGTCTCGGCGAGCTGGTCCATGGGGGAGCCCGCCCGCTCTTCCCGGAACTGCACGCCGAGTGAATCAATATCTGTTCCCGAGGGATCAGATATTAGGGGGCCGTGCGGCGGGAGTTTTTGCCGCGAAGAGCAGAGCGGAATTATCCAACGCACACGGGCCGCTCCGGCGTGCTACTGTCTATCTCAGTTGCAGTTGTGGTTCCCGAAACTTCAAGTGCCTTCGCCAGGCTTGTGCCGGGCGGGAGCACTTTTGTATTTCCGGTCGTTTTCCGGGCGGGGTGATCATCGCGGCGACACGGCGTCCGCGCAGTGCGGACGCCGATGCACTGCCCCAAAGGAGATATGACATGGCTGCTGGCACCGTGAAGTGGTTCAACGCGGAAAAGGGCTTCGGCTTCATCGAGCAGGACGGTGGCGGCCCCGACGTGTTCGCCCACTACTCGAACATCGCCGCGCAGGGCTTCCGTGAGCTCCTCGAGGGCCAGAAGGTGAACTTCGACATCGCGCAGGGCCAGAAGGGCCCGACGGCCGAGAACATCGTTCCGGCCTGACGCTCACGCGCAATCCGTAGCTGGGGCCCGCATCCCTCGGGGTGCGGGCCCCAGCTGCACGCGTATCCCGCAGGGGCTTTCACCCGCGGGACGCCCCGGAGGAATCCCCAGTACCACCACAAGCGGTTCCTTCCTCAGGACGCAGACGCATCCTGAAGCGCTGCACCGCAGTCGGCGCCCGGATCGCAAGGTCCCCATCGCGTCACCCATTTCAGCACCTGCGCCCCCGGATGTTTCCGCCGGCCAGATCTGCTTTCTTTTGCCACCGGTCCATACTGGTAATTCTCCGTGCCGTTCATCGCAGCGGGAATTCCTTGATATGTGCCACATCGAGGAAGGTTCCGCATGAACCGCACGTACACGAACGACCGCCCCGCCCGCTCCCGTGACGGCCGTGCCGACGCCGGAAGGGGCGGCAGCGGCTACGGCTCGCAGGCACCGCGTCGTACCGGCGCCCCCGTCCGCTCCGGCGGTTACGGCCGTCGGCCCGCCGCCGTGCGGGGTGAGTTCGCGCTGCCCAGGACGATCACCCCCGCACTGCCGGCCGTCGAGGACTTCGCCGATCTCGACATGCCCGAGCAGCTGCTGGCCGAACTCGGCAGGCAGGGTGTGACCGTACCGTTCCCGATCCAGGGGGCGACGCTGCCGAACTCGCTGGCGGGCCGTGACGTGCTGGGCCGCGGCCGCACCGGGTCCGGCAAGACCCTGGCCTTCGGCCTCGCCCTGCTCGCCCGCACCGCCGGACAGCGTGCCGAGCCCCGCCGGCCGCTGGGGCTGATCCTCGTCCCCACGCGTGAGCTGGCCCAGCAGGTGACCGACGCGCTGACTCCGTACGCCCGCTCCGTGCGGCTGCGGCTGGCCACGGTGGTGGGCGGGATGTCGATCGGCAGGCAGGCCGGCGCGCTGCGCGGCGGAGCCGAGGTCGTCGTCGCGACGCCGGGCCGGCTCAAGGACCTCATCGACCGCGGCGACTGCCGGCTGGACCAGGTGGGCATCACCGTGCTGGACGAGGCCGACCAGATGGCCGACATGGGGTTCATGCCGCAGGTCACCGCGCTGCTCGACCAGGTGCGTCCCGACGGGCAGCGGATGCTGTTCTCCGCCACCTTGGACCGTAACGTCGACCTGCTGGTGCGCCGCTACCTGACCGACCCCGTCGTGCATTCCGTCGACCCTTCGGCCGGTGCGGTCACGACGATGGAGCACCACGTCCTGCACGTCCACGGCGCCGACAAGCACGCCGCCACGACCGAGATCGCCGCCCGCGACGGCCGCGTGATCATGTTCCTGGACACCAAGCACGCCGTCGACCGGCTGACCCAGGACCTGCTCGACAGCGGGGTGCGCGCCGCCGCGCTGCACGGCGGCAAGTCGCAGCCGCAACGGACCCGCACGCTGGCGCAGTTCAAGACGGGGCACGTCACCGTGCTGGTGGCGACCAACGTCGCGGCGCGCGGCATCCACGTCGACAACCTCGACCTGGTCGTCAACGTCGATCCGCCGACCGACCACAAGGACTACCTCCACCGCGGCGGCCGTACCGCCCGCGCCGGCGAGTCCGGCAGCGTCGTCACCCTGGTCACACCGAACCAGCGCCGCGGCATGGTCCGCCTCATGGCGGACGCCGGCATCCAGCCGCAGACCACCCAGGTCCGCTCGGGCGACGAGGCCCTGAACCGGATCACCGGCGCCCAGGCCCCGTCCGGCATCCCGGTCGTCATCACCGCACCGGTGACCGACCGCCCCAAGCGCAGCGCCACCTCCCGGGGCCGACGCCGCCCCGCCTCGGCGACCAGGCGCACCCCCGTACGCCAGACCGGCGTCGGCGCGGTGGCCTAGAACTTTCGTGATCAGGAAGCCGGCCCATCTCTGCAGGAGGCACCTTTTGACGCTGGTTCACACGCAGCCCCGCCCGGCGGACGCCGACCCCGCGCACAGGACGGCGGTGGAGGCCATGGACGCGGCCGGACCGCAGGTCTGTGACGACATGAGCGTCGAGGTGGCGCTGGCCGTCATGGCCGCCGCCCGCACAAGCCGGCTGGTCGTCTGCGACCAGGACGGCCAGTGCACCGGCCTGGTCACCCAGACCGAACTCGCCGCCGTCCGTGACAGTTCCGACTACACGGACCGTGTCCGCCTGCGCGACATCCTCGGCGACCACGGTTCGTTCGCCTCACCCGTGACCACGATGGCCGAAGCCGAGCACGCGATGCGCACCCGTCGGCTCGGTGTCCTGCCGGTGGTCGACGAGCAGGGCAGCGCCCTGGGCATCCTCGCCCTCTCCCGCTGAAACACCTCGCCCCCGGTCGGACCGTTCTTTCCTTCTCTCTGTGAGGCCACATGCGCTGCGTCATCGCCCGCTTCCCCTTCGAACTCACCAAGGGCGGTGTGCTGGAATCGATGAAGGGAATCAAGCCCGAACCGGTCACCGGCGAATCGGTGATCATCGGCCGCCGCCACTACCCTCTCAAGCAGGTCGGCCAGGTCATCACGCGCCAGGACCGCCGTGACTTCAGCGCCACCGAAGTCCTGCGGGCCATGGCTCAGCTCGGCTTCACCTGCCGCGCCGTTCCCAAGACAGCGCCCCTGGGCATTCTCAGCCCGATGCAGCACGCCTCCGCGATGCTCGGCACCCCCGTCACGGCCTGACCGGGTAAACAGACACGAGCCGTCGCCTGACCAGCAGTGTGGGCCCGACCGGTACGCCGGTCGGGCCCACACCGCGTGCAGCGGGTTCCCGTCGCCGTCGCTCAGTGGCCGGAACAGCTGAAGTCGGCCACGGTCCAGGCGCTGACGTCCTCGATCGCAGCCCGATACATCCCGCCCGTCTCCGGACCTCCGGGGTGTCCTGCAGAATCCGGGCGACATGGAAGTGCAGACGCGTGGGCGGCCCGTCCTTCTTCGCGGGGGAGTCGAAGACGGCGGCGAACTCGTCCAAGCGGGCGGAATCCGTCAGCACATCCGACACCCTCTGCCTGCACGTGGCTGCGAGAGCCGATCGACCGGTGGTGACAGCGCCACCGGTGACCACGGTCAGGGACTCTGACTGCTCTGGCCGGACTCCACCGGGGCGCCCCCGTCAGCGGGCAACTCGTCAGGCTGCGACATGAGGCGGACCGTATTCGCCGGCCATCCGGCTGCCTGAACGGTGACGTTGCCGGGCAAGGAAGGTGCTCATTCCGGGATCGTCGAGGGCGGCGCAGGGCCTCCTGCCACGCTCGTCAACGGCCGACCCAGGGGCGTCACGGCTGGAAACGTCCGCCCCGGCCGGTCGAGTTCTCCACGAGACGCAGTGTTGGCCGGTGCCCGCCGACGGTGGGCGCGGCGCAGTCGGCGACGCCACGCTCAGCCCGACATGCTGCGCGGCGGGGGATCCCTGCGCTCCGGGCTGAGCCCGAAGCTGCTTGAACCATCCATGGACCGGTCGAGGCAGACTGGCCGAGACGGACTACCTCATCTTCGAGCGCACGGAAATCTATGCCAGCTGAAGTAGACATTCGTCGGTGGTCTGGTTATGGTTTCTCTCGTAGCCGAGATCGAGCAAGGCCCGGCAGAGATGAACTGCCGGGCAGAAGTGCGCAGTTCGCAGGACGGTGCGGTGGTGGAGTTCCGAAGCCAGAGCGGTCGTAGGACGGCGACGGACTGACGACCGGACCGGGTGGCCCGCAGTGATCAGGGGCCGCCATGAGCAGTGCCGCAGTGGCAGTACCAGTAGGTGAAGGTTCGCAGTATCCAGCAGTGAAGTCAGTGAGCAGTACCTCGGTGAAGGCGTCGGCTGCGGGCGCGCGCACCGGGAGGTTCGGCAGTGGGGTTCCAAGCCAGAGCAGACGCAGGACGGGCGACGGGGCTGGCTGCCGAAGAGTGGCGCTGTTCGAGGCCACCAGCATTTCGCAGTTTCCGTTGGTGAGCAGTTGATCAAAAGGGAGGAACGGAGGAGCCGAGCGCCATCAGGATCGCCCGGGCGGAAGTCTTGGCCCCGGGTACCGCAGGACATCGATAGTGAGGTGGTCTCCGGTCAAGCAACCGCGATCCCCGCGTCCCCGACAGCGTCTCGTTCGGGTCTGCGGAAACAGAGGGCCGGTTCGGTTTCAGGGCCGGCAGATGGTGTAGCAGTTCCTCCTGGGCCCTGGCGCCAGTACGGCGCCAGGGCCCCTCCACGCGTTCCGCAGAGAGGTGCGATGACAGCAGACGACACGTTCGGCCGTCTCGATGACGACGACTACCCCGCCTACACCATGGGCCGGGCCGCCGAGATGCTCGGCACCACACAAGGCTTCCTCCGGGCCATCGGCGATGCCCGCCTCATCACCCCGCTGCGATCCGCGGGCGGCCACCGCCGCTACTCCCGCTACCAGCTGCGCATCGCCGCCCGCGCCCGCGAACTCGTCGACCACGGGACCCCCATCGAGGCCGCCTGCCGGATCGTCATCCTCGAAGACCAGCTCGAGGAAGCCCGGCGCCTCAACGCCGAATACCGCCGTGCCGCCGCATCGGCGAACCCAACGGCAGCAGCATGAGATGAGCGTGCCGGCCGGCGTCGACGGGCGCCGCACGCACGACCGGTGTGCGGTGTGGTCATTTCCTGTGGTGACGCGATGTGTGGGCGTGTAGCGTCTGCGTCAGCTGTCGTGGTTCGGAATTCCCTCTTGCCCCGCGCCTTCGGTGTGGGCGTTTTGCTGTGCTGTGCCGCAGGGACCAGGGCGATCACCTCCGTCTGCCACATGGAGTGGGAGGCGTTCATCGACTGGAAGGCATGAGACATGGCAACGGGAACTGTGAAGTGGTTCAACGCGGAGAAGGGCTTCGGCTTCATCGCCCAGGACGGCGGCGGCCCGGACGTCTTCGCGCACTACTCCGCGATCAATTCCACCGGCTTCCGTGAGCTCCAGGAGGGCCAGGCCGTGACGTTCGACGTCACCCAGGGCCAGAAGGGTCCGCAGGCCGAGAACATCAACCTGGCCTGACCTCGCAGACCGGCCCGAGAGATCGGGCACGCCGCGTCCGGGTGGCCGCCGCCTCTGCGTGCCCTGCCGCCCACCCGGACGAAGGCGCCTGCTTCTCGTATTGGGCCGGCAGGATCAGGGGCCGCGCAGCCATGGCTGCGCGGCCCCTGATCTGTAGAGGCCGAGGGCCGGTGTGGCTTCGGCCCGGGACTTCCTGACCTCGGTCACTGCAAGCGTCGTCGGGCACGGGAGCCGCATGTCCTGCGTGGCTGCCGTGCAGCTCCAAGGAACCGACGCTCCGACGCTCGTCCAGGCGTCGAGGACGGCTTCCCGTCCCGCCGGGCCGTCCGATCTGCGGTCTGCGTGTGCAGGACGCGCCAGGCGGTGAGCTCGAGATCTCGGGGCTACGGTCCGCCGTGGGCCTGTGACTTGAGATCGGGTAGTTGGCCGGACTCGACGAGGGCCTGACCGATCACCTTCCCGGCCGCGACGCGCTGGAGTGGGGTCGTCTCATCGACGGCCGAGAGGACCTGCCGGGCCAGGGCAGTTGCCTCTCCTGCCGGTGAACGCAGTACCAGAGCCTCGATGTTGCCGGGCAGCAGGTACGCGGGACCCGACGACCTCCACAGGTCCGACCGGAAGCGTTCCCTTGCCCTGGTGGGGGCAGGCAGCGCGGCCGGCAGCCCCAGGAGATGGCCGGTGGCCGCATAGCCGTCGCAGTGGTCAGCTGCGACCACCGCGATTCCGGCGACACGCTCGACATCGAGCTGGCCGGCCTCAAGATGCCGAGTCAGGCCCAACTGGTGATCCAACTGGTCTATGAGGGCGGTGGATACGCGGGGGCGGACCTCAAGAAGCATCGGCGGCCCCGGCGCCGATGAGCCTCGCATCCGGTGCCGGTTCGGTCGGTACGAAGGGCAGGTCACGCACAAAGTTGAGAACCATGGAGCCTGCCGTCCCTCAACACTTGGGCTCAACCGCTGCTACTCGCACGGGGGCGTCACCGTCGCCCTGCGCGGCAACCGGTCCGGCACGGAGGAGATCACCCACCTCACCGGTGACCAGCACCACACCAACACGGTGGCGATCGAGTCCGACACCCAGACGCTGACGAAGCGGTACCTGACCCCCTTCGGCTCCGAACGGGGCAGCGGCGCCGCCAACTGGCCCGACGACAAGGGATTCCTGGGCAAACCCACCGACAGCGACACCGGCCTCACCCATGTCGGCGCACGTGAATACGATCCCGCCCTCGGCCAGTTCATCAGCGTCGACCCGCTCCTGCAGACCGACCTCCCCCAGACCCTCAACGGCTACAGCTACGCCGCGCGGAACCCCGTCACCCAGGCGGACCCGAGCGGCATGGGTCTCGCCTGCGGCGGCCACGGCGACGACGTCGCCTGCCCGACCCGCCCTGACGGAAGACCGGGGAACGGCCGGCCGGGCGAAGCAGTCAAGCCCGTGTACGCGTGTCCGAGCCTGATCAAGCCGCAGTGCCCGGAGTACACGGGAGGAACCGCGGGTGGCGGTGGTGGCCACAGCGGCGGCGGGACGGCCGGTTCCTCCGGCGGCGGTGGCGGTGACTCCTCGCAGCAGAAGGCCGTCCACGTCGACGACGGCTGCAAGGACTGGGGGTTCCTGTCCAGCGTCTGCCGCGGTGTAGGGGAGGTCTTCTACGGCGCCATCAGCAACGTCCCGCACGCCGTCGAATACGCCGGTTGGATCTGGGACGACGACTGCTGGAACGGCGGCCCCGGAACCGCGGGTTGCGACTACGGAACCCAGTTCGACATCTGGGTGGCCAAGCACGGATACGATGTTTACAGTGACGAATACCAGGTGCCGTCGGCGCTGGCTGCCATATTCGGGCACAACGAACTGCGTAAGGGTATGGGTTCTCCGGCCCGTCGGGCGGATTTCAACTCTGTCCAGTCGGCAAACCGGCACTACTCCAAGCATGTCCTGGGCGTGCAGGCCGGGAACAAAGGGAAACTGAAGGCCGTCCAAGGGGGAGGAAACATGCCAGAGTTCAAGGGCCCCAATGGCCGGACGCGCTACCGTGAAGCTGCTCAGCAGTTCATGTCTGGTGTCGGGCCGGAGGGATCCATCTCCCTGCCGAGTTCAGGCGGCGGAATGTTCCGGGTCGACCCGAAGACCGGGTACTTCGGCTACATGAACTCCTCGGGGACCATCTCCACCTTTTTCAGGCCCAAGGGCGATCCGGTCGAGTACTTCTGGAGTCAGTTCGAATGATGTCCAACGGTCATGACTTCACGGAGCGGTTCGAGCAGATCGCCCGCGCCTCGGGCTGGTCGTCCCCGCCTCGCCCCGCGCAGGCACTTGGAATGTGGGAGGAGTTCGTCGAACAGTGCGAGCACGGCTACGAACTCGACCTCTCCGAGTACTTGAACGATCTCTCCGTCCGGAACCTGCTGCAGAAGGTCCTCGACGACGTCGAGGCGCAACGCGTTGCGGCGTACGGACCTTTCGCCCAGCGGATCCGTCTCATCGACGATCGGTTCCGTGACGTGGTGAGTCAGGGTCCGTTGGTCCGGCAGGGAAGCCGCCACTGGTGGGAGCGGACAATCCCTGCTGATGGGGCCCCGGAATTCGTGGAAGACGTACGCGAACGGTACTCCGTGGAACTGCGGACCGTGGAGAACTGACCGAAGGCCCCGGCGACCTGGCGCCGACGCACGACTTCGGGTGGAAGGGCCGGGCCGGGCGCGTTTCCGCTGAGGCTCACGGCACGAGGGGAGGGGTGACCCCTCGCTCCTCCCCTCGCGCGGGTGCCACGGTTCGTCCAGTCAGGTCCGGGCTGCGGGGACCGGCACCCCCGACAGCGCGCGGTCCTGCGCGGCCGGTGTCTCCGGTTCGATACGCACCCGGTAGTAAGCAGCAAGGTCGAGGTCGACATCTGGTGGGGTGGTTATGCCCACCGGGAGCCTGCGTACCGGGCTCCGCCTCACGAGAACCGGAATGACGTGTCTCATGCCTGAGGGCAGGCGGTGCGAGCCCAGTCGCGCATCGGCCGTTGCCGCGGGGCTGCTGACCCCGGGTCTCGGTCTCGGCGCCTGCTCGCCGGCACCCGAGTCGATCGTCGCGGTCGAGGCAGCCGTGGAAGGAGGGGTACACATACTGACCATGATGTGCGCGGAGTTCTCACCGGACGACTTCGGTTCTATCGAAAGTGCAGCCCCGACGAGTTGCAGACGTGGGCCATCGCCCCACGGAACTGGAACGGCCCTGCTCCGAGCGCAGTGGAGGTGTTGCGGGTGCCGGAGGGATGGAAGACCTACGGCTCGAATATCCGGAGTCTCCTGCCGGACGCGACCTAGGCGGCCCACGTCCACGGTGACGTCTGCCGGCGGGGTATCCCGAGCGAGGTCCGATTCGACCTGAAGTGACTGGCGAAGCCGGGCAAGGGCGAAGTGCTGACGTGGAACGAGGACCACGAAACGGTCACTGCTGCCACCTGCGCCAAAGTCCAGAAATGCCCGGCCGAAGTTCACATCCCATTGAGCGAGTGGCAGAAGTGGAGGGGCTGAAATGGCACCTGATAATACGGAACTGCAAACACCCTGGTTGCGCGACCAATTAATCGAATGGCTCCTGAAGCTAGGAGACAGAAGCTGGTTGCAGGAGAACTGGGCTTCGCCGGGGAGTGTGGATTTGGATCGCATGCTGGACTTCTTTGACGACACCGGAGTGCTGGACGACCCTGTCGGCAGAATTGGGTTCATTCTCCGTGACGAAAGAGAGGCAGAAATCGTGCGAAAAATCGACTCCATCATCGAACAAGCAATCCGAGGCGACTCTGGTGGTGACGTCGAAATGATCTGCTCGAGGCCGTGGGGATCGGTGATGGCTATTGCTCGGGAAGCCCTGAAATTGATGGCGGTGGGCAGTTCGTGCAACGACTCAATGCGGTTCGGCGGCATCTGACGAGTATTCTCGCAAGCTCGGGTTGGACAGCTATTGCGGGCGGAGCAAGGCGAGGGGTGCCCTAAGGGTGACTTGAGCAGGTCTTCCTTGCCGTGCGCGGGATAAGCTTCCGGTTCAGCTCCGAAGCTGTTGCAGAACCTGAACCCTCGACCTCGTCCGTCGAGTTGTGGATCACACCTGAGGTGGGCTTGAAACGGCTTCGGAGCGACTGCTTCGTGTTCTGGCCTATGGGGATCTTGTAAAAATTCCGGGAATCTTGTGGATCTGGGTCTGAACGACGGCTGCCGGTGGCCTGGAATCCTCTCCGGGGCGCCGGTTGTTTGCTCCAACAGATGAGAACGCAGGCTATCGAACTTGAATGATGCCGGACTGGCGAGGTCTGCTGCTGATCCGTCAAGCGAGCAGGGTGCAGTGCGGTGGCAGCGGGTCGGGGACAGTGGAGAGCACAGCCGCCCCCGGAGCAGCCAGCTGTTTGCGCAACGCGGGCACGTCTCAGGTGCTCCCGGGAGACGAGTCGTCCTGCGCCTCTCATTTACTTGACGCATCGTCAGATAAGTCAGCGGCTGGTCAGCATCAGCCCCGCCCATTCCGGCACGGCTGTCCGAACAGACGCCTGGTCCGTGGCGTCATGACGGCCTCGCTCGCGCGGAAGCGCAGACAGGCAACCCTCTCCTCGGAGTGAACCGATGTTCCTCGGAATCTTCGAGTCCGACGAGTGCCGGTGTACAGTGAAGACCGCCCTTGACCTGCACAAAGCAGGCAGGGAGCCGTCCTCCAGGAGTCCAAAGTGCTGCGTACTCTGTTCAAGTCCAAGATCCACCGTGCCACCGTCACCCAGGCCGACCTGCACTACGTGGGATCGGTGACCATCGACGCGGAGCTGCTGGACGCCGCCGATCTGCTGCCGGGTGAGCTGGTGCACATCGTCGACATCACCAACGGCGCGCGGCTGGAGACGTACGTCATCGAGGGGGAGCGCGGCTCGGGGGTCGTCGGGATCAACGGGGCCGCCGCCCATCTCGTGCACCCCGGAGACCTGGTGATCATCATCAGTTACGCTCAGGTCACCGACGCCGAGGCGCGAGACCTGAAGCCCCGCGTCGTGCATGTGGACCGCGACAACCGGATCGTGGCCCTGGGCGCCGACCCGGCGGAACCGGTGCCGGGGTCGGACCAGGAGCGCAGCCCGCAGGCCGTGTCCGCCTGACCATCGCACCCGTAGTCCCCAGGAGCGTCCATGAGTGACATCCGCATCCGCGACGACCGGCCGGCCGGCCGCCTCGAGGCCCTCGGCGAGGGCGGCGAAGTCGTCGGCCGCATCGAGTACTTCGTGCTGGAGTCGCCCGCGCCCGCCCTGGTGCCGGTGCACACGATCGTCGAGCCGGCCCACGAGGGCAAGGGCATCGCCGGCTCCCTGGCCCGCGAGCTGTACGCCGTCTCCGGGCGCGAGGGCGTCCCCGTGGCCCCGCTCTGCCCGTACGTCGTGAAGTGGGCCGCGCGTCACCCCGAGGAGGCCCCGGCGGCCGACCCCGCGCTGCTGAGGGCCGCCAAGGAGTGGCTGCGCGCCCACCCCGGCCGGTTCTGAGCGGCCTGGATGCTCGCCCTCCTGCACACCTCGCCCGTCCACGTGCCCGTGTTCGACGCCCTGCGTGACCGGGCCCACCCCGGCCTGGAACTGCGGCACTTCGTCGACGAGGACCTGCTGGTCCGGGCGCGGGAGCGGGGACCCGACGCGGTCGCCGCCGACGTACGGGCCGTGCTCGCGCGTGCCGTCGCCGACGGGGCGCGGGCGGTGCTGTGCACCTGCTCCACCCTCGGCGCGGTCGCGGAGTCGGCCGCGCCGGGCGTCCCCGTGCTGCGCGTCGACCGGCCGATGGCCGCCGCCGCGGTCGCCGCGGGCCCGCGGGTCGTCGTCCTGGCGGCCCTGGAGAGCACCCTCGGCCCCACCGCGGAGCTCGTGACGGAGGAGGCGGCCCGCGCGGGCCGCCCCGTCGCCGTGCGCACCCTGCTCGTCGACGGCGCCTGGCAGCGCTTCGAGGCCGGCGACACCGAGGGGTACGTCCGCCTCGTCGCCGCCACCGCCGACGCGGTCACCGGCGCCGACGCCGACGCGGTCGTGCTGGCCCAGGCCTCCATGGCCCCCGCCCAGCACCTCACCACCACCCCGGTACCGGTGTTCAGCAGCCCCGGGCCGGGCCTGGCCGCGGGCGCGGAGGCGGCGCGCCGTCGCTGACTCCGCGCGGCGGGGGACCCGGCCGGGCGCACCGCGTGCCACCACCGGGTGACTGCGTGCGCCGCCGTCGGGTAGGCGGGGGAGTAGTCCAGAGCCACGTTCACCCCCGGCCCGGAGGACACGATGACGAACCCGTACCCCGACCCCGTCCAGCCGCCGCCGACGCCGGTTCCCGACCCGTACCCCAGCCCGGTCCCGAACCCCGAACCGCCCCCGGGGCCGGAGCCCGTCCCGCCCGTTCCCGGACCGGATCCGCAGCCGACTCCGCCGCCGGCCCCGCCGCACCCGGGCCCCCCGCCGCCGGACCCGGACCCGTCCCCGATCCCGCCGGGCCCGGAGCCGGTCCCGAACCCGGAGCCGGGCCCCCCGCTCAGCTGACCCGGGGCGCACGGACCGACGAGCGGTGGGCGGCACCCCGAAGGACGCCGCCCACCGCGACAGATCCCCTCAAGGACGGACGGCTACGCCGAAACCTCCGACCGGTCCCCGCCCCACAGCGTGTGGAACGACCCGTCCCGGTCCACCCGCCGGTAGGTGTGGGCCCCGAAGAAGTCCCGCTGTCCCTGCGTCAGGGCGGCGGGCAGCCGTTCGGCGCGCAGGGCGTCGTAGTAGGCGAGCGCCGCCGCGAAGCCCGGCGTCGGCACGCCCTGGAGCGTCGCGGCGACCAGCACCTCGCGCCACGCGTCCTGCGCGGCCCCGATCTCCGAGGCGAAGGTCTCGTCGGACAGCAGGCTCGGCAGGTCCGGCCGGGCGTCGTAGGCGGCGCGGATGCGGTCGAGGAAGGCCGCCCGGATGATGCAGCCGCCCCGCCAGATCGCCGAGACGGCACCGAGGTCGATGTCCCAGCCGTACTCCGCGCCGCCGGCGGCGATCTCGTGGAAGCCCTGCGTGTACGAGACGATCTTGGAGGCGTACAGCGCCTGCTCGACCCGGTCCGCGAAGGCCTGCGCCTCGGCCCGGTCCAGCGGCGCCGCCTTCGGTCCGGACAGGCCGCGCGAGGCCTCCCGCAGCGCCGCGTGGCCCGACAGCGACCTGGCGAAGACGGCCTCCGCGATGCCCGACACCGGCACCCCGAGGTCCAGCGCGATCTGCACGGTCCAGCGGCCGGTGCCCTTCTGCTCGGCCTGGTCCACCACCACGTCCACGAACGGCTCGCCCGTCGCCGCGTCCACGTGCGACAGCACCTCGGCCGTGATCTCGATCAGGTACGAGTCCAGCCGGCCGGTGTTCCAGGTGCGGAAGATGTCCGCGATCTCGGCGGGGGAGTACCCGGCGACGTCCCGCAGCAGTTGGTACGCCTCACCGATCAGCTGCATGTCGGCGTACTCGATGCCGTTGTGGACCATCTTCACGAAGTGCCCGGCACCGTCCGGACCGACGTGCGTCACACAGGGCGCCCCGTCGGCCGCCTTGGCGGAGATCTTCTCCAGCATGGGACCCAGCGACTCGTACGACTCCGGGGAGCCGCCCGGCATGATGCTGGGGCCGTGCAGCGCGCCCTCCTCGCCGCCGGAGATGCCCGTGCCGACGAAGTGGATGCCCTGCTCCCGCAGCTCGCGCTCACGGCGCCGGGTGTCCGCGAAGTGCGCGTTGCCACCGTCGATGATCATGTCGCCGGGCTCCAGCAGCGGCGCGAACTCCTGGATCACCGCGTCGGTCGGCTCCCCGGCCTTCACCATGATCACCAGGCGGCGGGGGCGCTCCAGCGCCGCCACGAACTCCTTGGCGGTCTCGGCCGCGATGAACTCGCCCTCGCCGCCGAACTCCTCCACGAGGGCGTGCGTGCGCGCCGCCGTCCGGTTGTGCAGCGCGACCGTGTAGCCGTTGCGGGCGAAGTTGCGGGCGAGGTTGCGGCCCATGACCGCGAGTCCCGTGACGCCGATCTGGGCTGAGTTGGTCATTGCGGTTGGCTCCTCAATCATCTTTCAAGAATCCTGTCCAAGAATCCGTGGTCGGTCGGCCCGTGGTCCGTGCGCGACCCGTGCTCGTCGACGCCGGTCCCGGCCCGTGCACATCCTGTCGCGTCGGTACGCCCGTCGCACGCGCTGGACACGCGAAGCCGCCCACCCGGATACGGAAACAGGGCCCCACCCGTCTCAGGGGATCACACAACAAGGCGGTGATCCGCCTCAGTTGAGCCAGTGCGGCCGATTGTCGTCTTGTCACGGCCCGTGAGCGGACCGTACTTTTGCCGCTCCTGACGCATGTCGAGGGGGATCTCCATGGCCGCACGCGGCCGGCACCGCCGGTATCAGCCGAACAGGATCAACCGGGCCTCGCTCACCGTCACGGCGGGCGGCGCCGGCATGGCGATCCCGCTCATCGGCGCCGGAGCCGCCCAGGCGGCGGACGTGGACACCTGGGACAAGGTCGCCGCCTGCGAGTCGACCAACGACTGGGACACCAACACGGGCAACGGCTATTACGGCGGCCTGCAGTTCACCCAGTCGACCTGGGAGGCGTACGGCGGCACCCGGTACGCGCCGCGCGCGGATCTGGCCACCAGGGACCAGCAGATCGCCGTGGCGGAGAGGGTGCTGGACGGCCAGGGGCCGGGCGCCTGGCCCGCCTGCTCGGTGCGGGCGGGGCTGACCGCCGGCGGCGACGCCCCCGACATCGAGCCGGCCGGCGCGTCCGCGAGGACCGCCGCCAGGCCGGCGAGCACCCTGAAGGACGTCCAGCCGCAGACCACACCCCAGTCGCGGGCCGGCACCGCCCGGATGTACACGGTCGTGCACGGCGACACCCTCTCGGAGATCGCCGACGCCAAGGACGTCCGGGGCGGCTGGCGGGGGCTGTACGCCGCGAACCGGACGACGATCGGGACGGACCCCGACCTCATCGTGCCCGGCCAGCGGCTGGACCTGCGCGGCCAGGCCGTGGCCACCAGGGCTCCCGCGAAGAAGTCCGCGGGAACGGAAACCGCGGACAAGAAGGCGCCGGGCAAGAAGGCGGCCGACAAGAAGTCCACGGGCAAGAAGTCGGCCACGGAGAAGAAGTCGACCGGCCGCGCCCTCGTCGCCCCTGTCGACGCCGGGCTCGGCACGCCGTACCACGCGACGGGTTCCTCCTGGTCGAAGGGCTACCACACCGGCGTCGACTTCCCCGTGCCCACCGGCACGTCCGTGAAGTCCGTCGCCCCGGGCACGGTGGTCAGCGCGGGCTGGGGCGGTTCCTTCGGCTACCAGGTGGTCGTCCGGCACTCCGACGGCCGCTACTCGCAGTACGCGCACCTGTCCGCGATCTCCGTGCGGGACGGGCAGTCCGTGGGCGCCGGTCAGCGCATCGGCCGTTCCGGTTCCACCGGCAACAGCACGGGCCCGCATCTGCACTTCGAGGTGCGGACAGGACCCGGATTCGGCTCGGACATCGACCCCCTGGCCTATCTGCGGGCCGGCGGCGTCAGGATCTGATGCGCACCCGGTGCCGGTCGAGGACCGGCATCGGGACGTACGGCCCGCCGTAGAACGGCCCGTACAGCGACGACGGTACGGGCGCGGGAGCCGGCACCACCGGTGCCGGCGGTTCCCCGGGGACCACCGGCCCGTCCGCCGCCACCGGCTCCTGCGCCACCACCCGGGCCGGCACGGCGTCGGTCAGCTGCGGGGAGGCCTGCGCGGACGCCGCGACGACGGCCGGTCCGGCGGGCAGTTCCGGGAACGTGAGAGCCGCCCGCTCCGCGGCGCGCGCCGCAGCGGACTCCGCGACCGCCGCGAGGGGCCGCGCCGCGACAGTGCCGTCAGCAGGCTCCGGAAACACGACGAGGAGGTCGGCCACGGGCGCCACGACTCCCGTGGGGACCGCCCGCGTCTCCTCGTGCCGCGGGCCGGTGGTCTCCGGCTGGGTGCTCGTCAGCCGCTCGGTCGTCAGCAGGATCAGGCCACCTGCCGCCACCACACCACAGCTCAGGGCGAGCGCGGTGCCGGTGGTGCCGTAGCGGAAGGTCTCGCCGAACATCGTGATGCCCACGGCCGCCGCCACCACGGGGTTCACCACGGTCAGCGTGGCCAGCGGGGCCGCGAGCCCCGCGCCGCGGTAGGAAGCCTGCGACAGCAGCATGCCGGCCGTGGCCAGGACGCCGATCACGGCCAGGGAGGGCAGGTCGGCCGCCGAGACGCCGTCGGTCCAGTCGACCGCGACGGTCTTGGTGAACACCGACGACATGCCGAACGCTATGCCGGAACCGGTCGCCAGCAGCATGCTGCGCACCGCCGGGTGCCGGTGCGCGGCCCGGCCGGCGATGATCAGCGCCACGACGGCGCCGCCCGTCACGAGCGCCGCGCCCACCCGCTGCGGGGTGCTGAGCGACTGCGCGTCGGCCGCGCCGACCAGGGAGAGCAGCCCGGCCAGACCGACGGTCGCCATGACCGCGCCGCGCCAGGCCGTCGCCCCGGCCCTGCGGCCCACGAACAGCGCGGCCATCGGCAGCGCGAAGACGATGGTGAGCGCGCCCAGCGGCTGGACCAGGCTGAGCGGACCGTACGCGAGCGCCACGACGTGCAGCAGGCCGCCGAGACCGTTCAGCCCGACCGCCGCCCACCAGCCGGGCCGCCGCAGCGGGGCGTACTGCTCGGCGGGGGAGGACACCGCGACCTGCTCCTGCACGATCGCCCCCGCCGCGTACGCCACGGCGGAGACGAGCGACAGGACCACGGACAACGCGAGGGCGCTCATGAGCTGCTCCTCTGCGTGAGGCGGGGGCCCGGGGCCCGGCGCGGTGAACGGTCGGCTCTCATGGCCAACACGATGCCCTGTGGATCTGTTCCCGTCGTCGTCCCTGAGCACTCAATGAGTCCTACTACCGATGGAGTAGGGAACGACCCCACTCCTCCCCAGGGTGGGGGACACCCAGGGGATCTCCCCGACGGGACACCCCGAGGGCCTCCCGCACGGCGGCGGTCCCCGGGGCGGCGGCGCCCCCTGCCCGCGGCGCCCCCCCGACGGCGGCCCCGGCCCTCCTTGGTACTACTGCACGTCGTGGACCTCGACCCCCGACTGACGGCACTGCGCGCCCTGGGCGGCTTCTTCGCCCTGCGCACGACACCGCCCACCGCCCCGGACGGAGAACCGGACCGGCCCCTGCCGACGCTCGCGCAGGCCTACTCCGCCGTGCCCACCGGCGCCCCCGGCGACCCCCTGACCCTCCGCGTCGGCAAGGTGGCCCGCGCCCTGCGCGCGCCCGAGCCGCGCGTCGCCGCCTCCGTGGCCCAGCAGGGCCTCGCGGCCCGGCTCTGGTCGGTCGCGCTCGGCTGCGCCGTCCTCTACGGCGCGCAGCCCGACCTGGCGCCGGGACTGCTGCGCTGGGATCCGGACGGCAGCGCCCCGGACGACCTGTGGCTGACGGAGGTCCGGCCCCGGCCCGGCGACGCGCGGACCCTGGCGGCGACGGTCCTGCACGACCACCTCGAACCGCTGGCGGCGGCCCTGCGCGCCCGCCACCGCGTCGCCCCCGGTCTGCTGCGCGGCAACGCCGCCTCGGCGCTGGCCGGCGCGGCCCGGCAGCTCGACGGCTGGGCGCGGGCGAACGGCCGCCCCGACGCCGCCGCCCGTTCCCGCGCCCTCACCGCCGAACTCCTCGCCCACCCCCTCCTGGCCGGCACCGGAACCTCCACCGCGACCCCCGCCGGCACCGCCTTCCGCCGCCGCAGCTGCTGTCTCTACTACCGGGTGCCCGGCGGCGGGGTCTGCGGCGACTGCTGCTTCCCGCGGCCCCCGCGCCCTTTCCTCCGCGGCCCGTCTGGGTGACCATGAAGGGGACCGGCTTTCACATGCGAATCCAGGGGGTTGCCGGGTGCGAGTGGGACTGCTGACCCGGGAGTACCCCCCGGACGTGTACGGCGGGGCGGGCGTCCATGTCGAGTTCCTCGCCCGGGAGCTGCGCGAACTGGTCGACCTGGAGGTGCACTGCTGGGGCGAGGGCCGTGCCGAGGGCGTCCGGCGCCACCGCTCCTGGCCCGTCCTCGACGGCGCCAACGACGCGCTGCGCACGTTCTCCGTGGACCTCGCCATGGCCGCCGCGCTGGAGGACCGCGAACTGGTCCACTCCCACACCTGGTACGCCAACCTCGCCGGCCATCTCGCCAAGGAGCTGTACGGCGTCCCGCACGTGGTGACCGCGCACTCGCTGGAACCCCTGCGGCCCTGGAAGGCCGAGCAACTGGGCGGCGGGTACCGCCTCTCCGGCTGGGCCGAGCGGACCGCCGTGGAGGCCGCCGACGCGGTGATCGCCGTGTCCGGCGCGATGCGCGAGGACATCCTCGCCTGCTACCCGGCGCTGGACGCGGCACGGGTCCACGTCGTCCACAACGGCATCGACACCGCCCTGTACCGGCCCGACCACCGCACGGACGCCCTCAACCGGATCGGTGTCGACCCGGCCCGCCCGTACGTGCTGTTCGTCGGCCGCATCACCCGCCAGAAGGGCGTCCCGCACCTGCTGCGCGCCGTCCGGGACATCGACCCGGCGGCCCAGGTCGTGCTGTGCGCGGGCGCGCCCGACACCCCCGAGATCGACCGCGAGTTCCGTGAGCTGTTCGCGGAGCTGAGCCGGGCCCGGGACGGCGTGCACTGGATCCCGCGGATGCTGCCGCGTCCGGAGGTCATCCAGCTCCTCACCCACGCGGCCGTCTTCGTCTGCCCCTCGGTGTACGAACCGCTCGGCATCGTCAACCTGGAGGCGATGGCCTGCGGCACGCCCGTCGTGGCCTCCCGGGTCGGCGGCATCCCCGAGGTCGTCGAGGACGGCGCGACCGGACTGCTGGTCCCCGTGGCGGAGGGGGACGAGGGGGCCCGCGCCTTCGAGGCGGGTCTCGCGCGGGCCCTGGACTCCGTGCTGGGCGATCCGGCGACGGCCCGCCGCATGGGCGAGGCCGGGCGGGTGCGCGCGGTGGAGGAGTTCGGCTGGGACGCGGTCGCCCGGCGGACCGTCCGGCTGTACGAGGACACCCTCAAACAGGCGTAGCGCGCCCCGTGCGGGGCAGCAATGGATCAATCAGGGTGAGGGGAGCGGCCATGCGTCGTGGTGGACCTTCGGTCCTCGGAATCGTGCTGGCGGGCGGCGAGGGCAAACGCCTGATGCCTCTCACGGCGGACCGCGCCAAGCCCGCGGTCACCTTCGGCGGGACGTACCGTCTCGTCGACTTCGTGCTGTCCAACCTCGTCAACGCCGACATCCTGCGCATCTGCGTCCTGACCCAGTACAAGTCGCACTCGCTGGACCGGCACATCACCACGACCTGGTGGATGTCGAGCCTGCTCGGCAACTACGTCACCCCGGTCCCGGCCCAGCAGCGCCTCGGCCCGCGCTGGTACCTGGGCAGCGCCGACGCCATCCTCCAGTCGCTGAACCTGATCTACGACGAGCGCCCCGAGTACGTGGCGGTGTTCGGCGCCGACCACGTCTACCGCATGGACCCGCGCCAGATGCTCGCCCAGCACATCGACAGCGGCGCGGGCGTGACGGTGGCCGGCATCCGGGTGCCGCGCGCCGAGTCCGCGTCCTTCGGCGTGATCACGGCGGGCTCGGACGGGCAGACGGTGGAGCGGTTCCTGGAGAAGCCCGCCGACCCGCCGGGCCTCGCGGACGACCCGGAGTGCGTGTTCGCCTCCATGGGCAACTACGTCTTCACCACCAAGGCCCTCATCGAGGCGCTCCAGCGGGACGCCGAGGACGAGCGCTCGGTGCACGACATGGGCGGGTCGATCCTGCCCCAGCTCACCGACCGCGGTGAGGCCCAGCTGTACGACTTCAGCGAGAACCACGTGCCGGGCGAGACCACCCGCGACCAGGGCTACTGGCGGGACGTGGGCACGCTCGACGCCTACTACGACGCCCACATGGACCTGATCGCCGAGCGGCCCGCGTTCAACCTGTACAACCGCAGCTGGCCGATCTACACCCACTCGGGCCAGTTGTCCCCGGCCCGTTTCAACGCCGGCGGCATCGCCAGCGAGTCGATCATCAGTGCGGGCTGCCTCATCCGGGGGCAGGTCTCCCGCTCGGTGCTGTCGCCGGGCGTCCTGGTCGACCCCGGGGCGGTCGTGCAGGGCTCGATCCTCCACGACAACGTCCACATCGGGCGGGGCGCGGTGGTGCGCGGGGCGATCCTGGACAAGAACGTCGAGGTGCCGCCCGGCGCGACCATCGGCGTGAACCCGGAGCGGGACGCGGAGCTGTACTCGGTGTCGAAGGCGGGCGTCATCGCCCTGGGCAAGGGGCAGCGGGTGTCGTGAGCGCGGTACGGAGAAGGCCGTGAGCGCGGTACGGAGAGGACGGAGCAGTGCCGTGCACGGGAGCGCCGCCGGCCGGGCGGCCCCGTCGATCACGCTTTCGAGACCGATGCTCCTTTTGACGCATACGCAACGAGTTCTTAACTGTATGCAGCCGGATCGTGCTTGACCGTGATCGCGCAGGGGCGATTGACTGCTGGCTCACTCTCCGTCGACGCGAGGCAAGCCCGTGACCGCTGATCCACTCGCACCCCTCGACCTGGCGTTCTGGAACATCGAGACTCCCGAGAACCCGATGCACCTCGGCGCGCTGGGCGTCTTCGCCGCACCCTCGGCCACCGCCGCCGCCCACGCCGCCGACCTGCTCGCCGGCCGGGCCGCCGCCGTCCCCGGACTGCGCATGCGGATCCGGGACGTGTGGGGACCGCTCACCGCCCCGCTCTCCCTCGGCGGCGCCGTCCGCGAGCCCGACCCGGAGTTCGACCCGCTGCACCACGTGCGGCTGCACGCGCCCACCGCCGACTTCCAGGCGGCGTCCGGGCGGCTCATGGAGCACCCGCTGGACCGCGGCCGGCCCCCGTGGGAGGCGCACGTCCTGCCGGGCGAGGCGGGCGACGGCTTCGCCGTCCTGTTCAAGTTCCACCACGCCCTCGCCGACGGCCTGCGCGCGCTGACCCTCGCCGCCGCCGTCCTCGACCCCCTGGACCTGCCCGCCCCCCGGCCCCGCCCGGCGGCGCCGCCCCGCGGCCTGCCCGAGGCGCGCGCACTGCCCGGCCTGCTGCGCGGCGCCCTGTCCGACGTGGGCCGCGCCCTCGACATCGGCGCCTCCGTCGCCGTCCACACCCTCGGCGTGCGCTCCACCAGCGCCCTCACCGCCGGGCCCACCGGCACCCGCCGCACCGGCGGCGTGGCCGTCGACCTCGACGACGTGCACCGGGTGCGCAAGGTCGTCGGCGGCACCGTCAACGACGTACTGATCGCGGTCGTCGCCGGGGCGCTGCGCACCTGGCTCGACGAACGCGGCGACGGCAGCGCCGGCGTGACCCCGCGCGCCCTCATCCCCGTCTCCCAGCGCCGTCCGCGCACCGCCCACCCGCAGGGCAACCGGCTCTCCGGGTACCTGATGAGGCTGCCCGTCGACGATCCCGACCCGCTCGGCCGGCTCGGCGCGGTCCGCGCCGCCATGGACCGCAACAAGGACGCCGGACCCGGCCGCGGCGCGGGCGCCGTCGCCCTGCTCGCCGACCACGTCCCCGCCCTCGGTCACCGCCTCGGCGGCCCCCTGGTCAGCCAGGCCGCCCGGCTCTGGTTCGACATCCTCGTCACCAGCGTCCCGCTGCCGGGCATCGGCCTGAGGCTCGCCGGGAACCCGGTGACCGAGATCTACCCCTACGCCCCGCTCGCCCGCGGCCAGTCCCTGGCGGTGGCGATCTCGACGTACCGGGGCCTGGTCCACTTCGGCCTGGTCGCGGACGCCGAGGCGGTCCCCGATCTCGACCGGTTCGCGCGGGCGCTGACCACGGAGGTGGAGACGCTCATCACGGCCTGCGACCCTTGACCCCCGCCGGTTTGGAGGGGCGGCCCGGTGCTCCGTAGAATTCCCCGTTCGAAAGCGGGCGCGGTCGGAGCGCCGCACGGGGCAGCAGGGAAACGGCAGCGCGATGACGGTGACAGAGGACGGCCCGGCGGCCATGGACAAGGCCGTGGACGAGGCCGTCGACGAGGCCATGGACAAGGCCGTCGACGAGGTCGTGTACGGGCCCGGCATCGACCCGGAGCGGCTGGCGGTCTGCCTCGCCGTACTGGAGGAACTCGACCGGCTCGACGTCGACCACCCCGACGCGATCACCGTGCGCCGGGCCACCGCCGGCATCTACCGCTCGGTCAAGCAGCGCCGCCGCCAGGAGCGCCGGGCCGCCAAGACCGCCCACGACCGGGCCGTCACCGAGGCCACCGCGACCGGTTCCGCCCAGCGCATCGACGACGAGACCGAGGGCATCCTGCCCTCCTCCCGCACGGAGGAGGGCACGATCGCGGGGATACTCCAGCGTCCCCGCTCCTGCTACACCTGCAAGGCGCGCTACGTCGAGGTCGACTACTTCTACCACCAGCTCTGCCCGGAGTGCGCCGCCGAGAACCGCGCCCGCCGCGACGCCCGCGCCGACCTCACCGGCAAGCGCGCGCTGCTCACCGGCGGCCGCGCCAAGATCGGCATGTACATCGCGCTCCGGCTGCTGCGCGACGGAGCGCACACCACGATCACGACCCGCTTCCCGAAGGACGCGATCCGCCGCTTCAAGGCGATGGACGACGCGGCGGACTGGATCCACCGCCTGGAGGTCGTCGGCATCGACCTGCGCGACCCGGCACAGGCCGTGGCGCTGGCCGACCAGGTCGCCGAGCAGGGCCCGCTCGACATCCTGATCAACAACGCGACGCAGACCGTACGCCGGCTGCCCTCCGCCTACGCCGCCCTGGTCGACGGCGAGAGCGCCCCGCTGCCCGCCGGTGAGCTGCCCGCCCACCACGTCATCGGCGCCTTCAACTCCGGGGCGGTCGACGGCCTCGCCGCGCTGCCCCTCGGCACCGGCGGCATGGACGCGCAGCAGGTCGCCGACCTCGCCCTGGTCGCCGGCAACGCCAGCGTCGCCCGGCACCTGGACGGCACCGCCATCGACGCGGGCGGTCTGGTCCCCGACGTCGTCGACACCAACACCTGGGTGCAGACCATCGAGCAGATCTCCCCGGTGGAGCTGCTCGAGACCCAGCTGTGCAACTACACGGCGCCCTTCATCCTGATCAGCAAACTCCGCCCGGCCATGGCCGAGGCGGCGCGCCGGGCCTCCGGCAAGCGCGCCTACGTGGTGAACGTCTCGGCGATGGAAGGCGTCTTCGGCCGCGGCTACAAGGGCGCCGGCCACCCGAACACCAACGCCGCCAAGGCCGCGATGAACATGGTCACGCGCACCAGCGCCCAGGAGATGTTCCAGACCGACGGCATCCTGATGACCTCGGTCGACACGGGCTGGATCACCGACGAGCGTCCGCACTACGACAAGCTGCGCCTGGCCGAGGAGGGCTTCCACGCCCCGCTCGACCTGGTCGACGGCGCGGCCCGCGTCTACGACCCCATCGTGCGCGGCGAGTCGGGCGAGGACCTGTACGGCGTCTTCCTCAAGGACTACGCACCCGGCAAGTGGTGACGGCGGCCCTCGGCGGGCGGTGAGTGACGGTCCGTCAACCGGCCGCCCCCGGGCGCGAGTCGGCCGACCGGCCTCAGCCGTGAGACGGCCGGCCGCCCCGGCTGCGAGGCGGCCGACTGCTCGCGGTCCTGCGTCCGCCCTGCGTCGGCCTTGCGTCAGTCGACGGCGCGCGGCTGTGGGGTGCTGGCCGCCACCGGCTCCAGCCCGGTCCGCCGGTCCTCCACCGCCCCCAACAACCCGGCCGTCCTCGTCGGCGCGCCGCAGCACGGCCGGATCGCCGTCGGCGGCGCGCCCGGCGGCCCGCAGCGCGTGGCCGTGCACGTCGACGCCGTGCACGTCGACGCCGCGCGCACCGAGGCCGCGCGCACCGAGGCCGCGCAGCTCCACGCACGGCGAGTTGGCGACCGGGCCAACGGGACCTGAACCGCGCGACGGTGGCGGCACGCCCGTGCGTCCGCGTACGCCGTACGAGTGAAGGTCAAAGGGTGCTTACCGGGAGGAAGGGGTTGAATCATCTGCGGGGACACATGGGTGACTTGCCATGGTTACCCCAAATTTTCAGCCCGATCGAGCGGGATACCGCTCATCTGGTTACTCTGTAGCCGACGGACAGCAGGACGGAGTGCCACCCCACACCCACCGTCCGTCATGGGACAAGCCGGTTCACAGCGGCCTGCTCCTTCTGGAGTTTGCCGGCGCCACCGCGTCAGAACTGCCCTTGAGCCAGACCCGAGGGGCGCCAGGCGCCGGATCCGCAGACCGACCGGCACGCCCCGAGGGTGACCGACACATAAGGAGTGCGCGGTGACACCGGAGAAGACGAAAAGCGAGCAACGCCCCAAGGAACGGACCGAGCGTGCGGGCCGCCGGCCCGGAGAGCTCGGCAGCCTCGACGTGTGGGCCCGCTCCGCCCCCATCCGGCTGGCGGGGTACGAGGACGACCTCAACGAACCCCACATCCTGCCCAGCGTCGACTGACGCCGGCGGACCGCTCGCGACCGCCGGGCGCATGGGCGTGCGGACAGCACGCCCGTGCGACACGAGGCCCCGGCGACACCGCGCCCGCGGACCCGCCGCTCACCGGTCGAGCGGCGCCGTCCGCCGCCACGGCCGCAGCTCCTCCAGCCGCTCGGCCACCCGCAGCAGCCGCGCCTCCGTGCCGGGCAGCCCCACCAGTTGGACGGCGGTGGGAGCGCCCGACGGGAGCGTGCCGACCGGGACCGCCATCGCCGGCCAGCCCGTCAGGTTCCACGGCGGCGTCAGCGGCGAGTAGTTCGTGTTCGCCAGCACGTTGCGCAGCCAGCCCCGCTCGTGCCACGGCGCCGACTTCGGCGACCGCCGCGCGAGCGCCGGGGTGAGCAGCACGTCGTACTCCGCGAAGAACGGTTCCAGGCGCCGGCGCAGCTCCTCGCGCGCCGTGCCGCCGCGCACCCCGTTCAGGAACCGCCGCCCCAGCGCCGCGTGCACGCGGGTGCGGCGGGCCAGCAGGCGCGGGTCCAGCGACCGCGCGTCGACCGCCGTACCGGCCGTCCAGTGCGCGAGCGAGGTGACGCCCAGCGTCAGCGGATACGGCGGCTCGGCCCGCCGCACCCGGTACCCCGCCCGCGCCAGCACTCCGGCGGCCTCGCGCGCCGCCGCCACGTACGGCCCGGTCACCCGCACTCCGGCCAGCGGGCTGCGCACCGACACCGCGATCCGCGACGCGCCGGGCTCCTCCGCCGGCCCCGCGACCTCGGCGCCCGCGAGGACCGACAGCATCAGGCGGGCGTCCTCGACCGTCGTCGCCAGCGGACCGTTCTCCGACATCCCGAACCAGTCGCCGTCGCCGATCCCCGCCGGGACCACGCCGTGGCCCGGCTTGACCGTGACCAGACCGCAGTTGGCCGCCGGTATGCGCAGGGAGCCCATGCCGTCGTTGCCGAGGGCGATCGGCACCATCCCGGCCGCCACCGCCGCCGCGCTGCCGCCGGACGAACCGCCCGCCGTGCGCGACGTGTCCCACGGGTTGCGGGCGGTGCCGTGCACGCCCTCCGTGGTGCCGAAGACGCACAGTTCCGGCACGTTCGTCACACCCACCACCACCGCGCCGGCCGCGCGCAGCCGGGCCACGGTGACATGGTCGGCGCCGGCGGGCGTACCGGGGGTCGCGGCCGAACCGACACGGGTCGACTCGCCCCGCACGGCGAGGTTGTCCTTGACCGCCACCGGTACGCCGGCCAGCGGCAGCCGGTCCCGGTCGGCGCGGGCCGCCACCTCGTCGGCCTCGGCGAGCGCCGCCTCCGCCCGCACCGCCCGGAACGCCCCGATCCGCCCGTCCAGCCGCGCGATCCGCTCCAGATGCTCCGCCACCACCGCCCGGGGCTCGGCCCGCTTCTCGCGTACGGCGGCGGCGATCTCCACGGCGGTCCGGCCGACCCACTCGGTCACAGGCGCTCCTCGGTGTGCGGGCGTGCGGGTGCTACTGGCGAGTACAGGGAGAACTGTGCCCCGCGGGACGCGTCACGTCGAGGGGTCTTCGCGGCCCGCCCCGTCCCGCAGCCACTGTTCGACCCCGCCCACGTGGGCGGCCGCCGCCGCCCGTGCCGCCTCCGGGTCGCGGGCCGCCAGGGCGCGGTGGATCGCGGCGTGCTCCCGGCGGGTGCGGGCGAAGGCGCCCTCCTCCCGCCGGCCCCGCCGGACGCGGGCGCGGAAGGTGCGTGAGGACAGGCCCTCCAGGATCGCCGCCATCGTCTCGTTGCCGGCCGCCGCGGCGATCTCACGGTGGAAGGCGAGGTCGTGGGCGAGGATCTCCTCCGGGTCGTCGGTGGCGTTCATCGCCGCCAAGTGGCCTCCCACGGACTCCAGTTGCTCCGGAGTGATGCGGGCGGCCGCCAGGGCGGCGGCCGTCGACTCCAGGACGCGCCGGATCTCCAGCAGCTCCACCAGACGCGGGCCCCGCGAGAGGTCGGCCACCACGCCGAACGTCTCCAGCAGATCGCCGGCCCGGAGCTGGGTCACGTAGATGCCCGAACCGTGCCGGGCCTCCAGCACCCCCATCACCGTGAGCGCCCGGACCGCCTCCCGCACCGAACTGCGGGAGATGCCCAGCTCCGCCGCGAGGTCGCGCTCGGTCGGCAGCCGCTGGCCCGGCTCCAGCAGGCCCTCGCCGATCATCGCCTTGATCCGCTCGATGGCGCGCCGCGTCACCGTGCCCTTCGGGGCGGCGGGCGGCCCGCCGGGCGGGGACTGGTTCACGTCACCTCTCCTGTCACCGGTGCGCGCGGTTCGCCGGTGCGCGCAGTCTAACCACCAAAGTGGTCCGACCACTTCAGCGCCGATGGCGCGATTTTCGCGTCCAGGGGGTGCCCGGGACCGCAAGTGGTCTGATAAGTATGCGGGCATGGCGCCCCCGAACCCCGCCCGCGTCATCGCGGTCGACACCCATGACATCCGCTTCCCCACCTCCCGGGAACTCGACGGCTCCGACGCGATGAACCCCGACCCCGACTACTCGGCGGCCTACGTCGTCCTGCGCACCGACGCGGCCGACGGCCACGAGGGCCACGGCTTCGCCTTCACCATCGGCCGGGGCAACGACGTCCAGGTCGCCGCGATCGGCGCCCTGCGCGAACACGTCGTCGGCCGGTCCGTCGACGACCTCTGCGCCGACCCGGGCACCCTCAGCCGCGACCTCGTCGGCGACAGCCAGCTCCGCTGGCTCGGCCCCGAGAAGGGCGTGATGCACATGGCGATCGGCGCCGTCGTCAATGCCGCCTGGGACCTCGCGGCCAAGCGTGCCGGCAAACCCCTGTGGCGGCTGCTGGCCGAAGCCGACCCCGAGTGGCTGGTGCGGCAGATCGACTTCCGCTACCTCACCGACGCCCTCACCCCCGACGAGGCCCTCACCCTGCTGCGCCGCGGCCGCCGGGGCGCCGACGCCCGCCTGGCCCACCTGCTCGAACGCGGCTACCCCGCCTACACCACCTCCGCCGGCTGGCTCGGCTACGACGACGACAAGCTCACCCGCCTCGCCGCCGGGGCCGTCGCCGACGGCTTCCGGCAGATCAAGCTGAAGGTCGGCACCGACCTCGACGACGACATCCGGCGCTGCCGCGCGGCCCGCGCCGCCGTCGGCCCCGACATCCGGCTCGCCGTCGACGCCAACCAGCGCTGGGACGTCGGCGAGGCGATCCGCTGGACCCGCGCCCTCGCCGAGTTCGACCCCTACTGGATCGAGGAGCCCACCAGCCCCGACGACATCCTCGGCCACGCCGCCGTGCGCGAGGCCGTCGCCCCGGTGAAGGTCGCCACCGGCGAACACGTCCACAACCGCGTCGTCTTCAAGCAGCTCCTCCAGGCGGGGGCCCTCGACGTCCTCCAGCTCGACGCGGCCCGCGTCGGAGGCGTCAACGAGAACCTCGCGATCCTGCTGCTCGCCGCCAGGTTCGGCGTGCCCGTCTGCCCGCACGCCGGCGGCGTCGGCCTGTGCGAACTCGTCCAGCACCTGTCGATGTTCGACTACGTCGCCCTGAGCGGCACCACCGAGGACCGCGTCATCGAGTACGTCGACCACCTGCACGACCACTTCCTCGACCCGGTCGTGATCAGGGACGGCCACTACACGGCACCGACCGCGCCGGGCTTCTCCGCCGCCATGCGTGCGGAGTCGATCGCGCGGTACACCTACCCCGGCGGCACCTTCTGGGCCGCCGACCCCACCGGCCGGAAGGAGCAGGCGGCGTGCGCGACTTCGAGGGGCTGACCGCCCTGGTGACCGGCGGCGCCTCCGGCATCGGCCGGGCCACCGCCGACCTGCTGGCCGAGCGCGGCGCCACCGTCGCCGTCCTCGACCTGGACCCGACGGGCGTCGGCGAGCCCCTGCTCGCCCACCGCGCCGACGTCCGCGACGACGCCTCCGTGCGCGCGGCCGTCGCGGCCGCCGTCGCCGCACTGGGCGGCCTGGACGTCCTGGTCAACAACGCGGGCATCGGCGCCCAGGGCACCGTCGAGGACAACGACGACGCCGAATGGCACCACGTCCTGGACGTCAACGTCGTCGGCATGGTCCGTACGGCCCGTGCCGCCCTGCCCCACCTGCGGGCCTCCGCGCACGCCGCGATCGTCAACACGTGCTCCGTCGCGGCCACCGCCGGCCTGCCGCGGCGCGCGCTGTACAGCGCCACCAAGGGCGCCGTGCACGCCCTCACCCTCGCGATGGCCGCCGACCACGTCCGCGAGGGCATCCGCGTCAACTGCGTCAACCCGGGCACCGCCGACACCCCGTGGATCGGCCGCCTGCTCGACGCCGCCGACGACCCGGCCGCCGAACGCGCGGCCCTGGAGGCCCGTCAGCCCAGCGGCCGCCTCGTCAGCGCCGCCGAGGTCGCGGGCGCCATCGCTTACCTGGCGAGCCCCCTGTCCGGCGCCACCACCGGCACCGCCCTCGCCGTCGACGGCGGCATGCAGGGCCTGCGGCTGCGTCCGGCGGGCTCGTGAACACCCTCGGCCGCAGCGGCGTCCGGGTCACCGGGCTCGGCCTGGGCGCCGCCCCCCTCGCCAACCTGTACACCGAGGTCGACGACGCACAGGCCCACGCCACCGTGGCCGCCGCCTGGCGGCGCGGCGTGCGCTACTTCGACACCGCGCCCCACTACGGTCTCGGCCTCTCCGAACGCCGCCTGGGCGCCGCCCTGCGCGAGCACCCGCGCGCCGGCTACGCGGTGTCCACGAAGGTCGGCCGCCGGCTGGAGCCCTCGGCGGCGGGCGGCGACGACCTCGCCCACGGCTTCGCCGTCCCCGCCACCCACCGCCGGGTCTGGGACTTCACCGCCGACGGCGTCCGCCGCACCCTGGAGGCCAGCCTGACCCGCCTCGGCCTCGACCGCGTCGACGTCGTCTACCTCCACGACCCCGACGACCACGCCGAAACGGCCTTCCGCGAGGGCTACCCCGCGCTGGAGGGGCTGCGTTCCGAGGGCGTCGTCGGGGCGATCGGCGCCGGCATGAACCAGACCGCCCTGCTCACCCGCTTCGTCCGCGACACCGACGTCGACGTGGTGCTGTGCGCCGGCCGCTACACCCTCCTCGACCAGAGCGCGCTCACCGAGCTGCTGCCGGCCGCCCAGGAACGCGGCACGTCCGTCGTGATCGGCGGCGCCTTCAACTCCGGCCTGCTGGCCGACCCGAAGCCGACCGCCACCTACGACTACGCGCCGGCGCCCGGGGAGCTGATCGACCGCGCCCGACGCCTCGCGGCGGTCGCCGAGCGCCACGGCAGCACCCTGCGCGCCGCCGCCCTCGCCTTCTGCGCCGCGCACCCGGCCGTCGCGAGCGTCCTCGTCGGCGCCCGCTCCGCGGCCGAGGCCGACGACTGCGCGGACCAGTTCGGGGCCACCGTCCCCCCGGCGCTCTGGCGGGAACTGCGGGAGACCGGCCTCCTGCCGCCCGACGCCCCGGTCCCCGGCGAGAATGCACCGCGCAACCCGGCGCGGGAGCCGTCATGAGGGCCGCCCGGCACGCCCGCCGCCGCGCCGGACGCCGGCGGCTCCCGGCCGGCGCGGCCCGGCGGGCCCGGACGGCCGACCCGCCCGGCACCGGGCACGACCGCCCGGGTGCGGACGCCGACGCGGGCCCGCCCGCCGTACAGGAGCTGCCGTGACCGTCGACGCCCACCACCACGTGTGGGACCTGTCCGTGCGCGACCAGGACTGGCTCGGCGGCCCCGGACTCCGGCCGCTGCGGCGCGACTTCACCCTCGCCGACCTCGCCCCCGAGGCCCGTGCCGCCGGCGTCGACCGCACCGTCCTGGTGCAGACGGTCACCGTGGCCGAGGAGACCCCCGAGTTCCTCGCCCTCGCCGCCACGCACGACCTGGTCGCGGGCGTGGTCGGCTGGACCGACCTGACCCGCCCCGACGTCGGTGACGAACTCGCCCGGCTGCGGGAACTCCCCGGCGGCCGCCACCTCAAGGGCATCCGCCACCAGGTCCAGGGCGAACCCGACCCGCAGTGGCTGCTGCGCCCGGACGTGCGCCGGGGACTCGCCGCCGTCGCCGACGCCGGCCTCGTGTACGACCTGCTCGTACGCGACCACCAGCTCCCCGCCTGCGTACGGGCCGCCGCCGCGCATCCCGGTCTCACGTTCGTCCTGGACCACCTCGGCAAACCACCCGTCGCCTCCGGTGCCCGCGCGTCCTGGGAGGCGGACCTGCGCGCGCTGGCCGCCCTGCCCAACACGGTCGCCAAGCTCTCCGGCCTGGTCACCGAGGCCGACCCCGCCACCTGGACGGCCGCCGACCTGCGGCCGTACACCGACGCCGCCCTGGACGCCTTCGGCCCGCACCGCCTGATGTTCGGCTCGGACTGGCCGGTGTGCATGCTCGCGGCCGGTTACGGACAGGTCCTGGACACGGCCAGGCAGCTGACCGGACACCTGAGCGCCGAGGAGAGCGCCCAGGTCTTCGAGGCCACCGCCACCCGCGTCTACGGCCTCTGAGCCGGCCCCGTCACCCGCTTCCGCCGTCTCCGAGCCGGCCCGGCCACCCGCGTCCACGGTCTCCGGGCCGTCCCCGTCACCCGTCCCTACGGTCTCCGGGCCGTCCCCGTCAGCCGTCCCTACGGTCTCCAGGCCGTCCCCGTCAGCCGTGTCGGCGGCAGGTACTCCCGCACGTACGTCCGCTTCCAGCACGCCCCCGTCTCCCGCAGCTCCCGCGGGCTCGTGTACCGGTAGCGGAAGAGGCGGGCGCGGACGTGCCGCGGGGGCTCGCCGGGCGGGAACGGGGAGCGGCGCAGCAGGCGGAGCGTGGCCCGGTCGTTCTCCAGCAGCCGTTCCACCAGCGCGCCGAACCAGGGCCCGGCGTAGGCGGGGGAGAGCGCGGCGAACCACATCATCCAGTCCAGCCGCAGGTGGTAGGGGGCGAACTGACGCGGCCAGCGCCGCGGATCGCCGGGCTTGCCCCGGAACTCGTACTCCCGCCAGTCGGAGTCCTCCCGCGGCACCTCGTCGAGGGTGCCCTCGACCACCACCTCGTGGCGCACCCGGCTCACACTGCCGAACGCGCCGTAGGTGTTGACCAGGTGCAGCGGGTCGAAGGAGCGGTTCATGACCTGCCCGCGCGAGAGCATGTTCAGCACCGGCCGGTGGCTGAGGAACAGCAGGAAGGCGGCCACCGCCAGGACCACCACCACGTACCAGAGGGGGGCGTCCGGCGTCGGCGGCGCGTCGGCGGGAAGGCCGAGCGCGGGGACGGCCAGCACGATCGTGAGCCAGTTCAGCCAGGAGAAGTTGCCCGACAGCACCAGCCACAGCTGGGTGAGGATCATCAGGGACGCGGCGGCCGTCGCGACCGGCTGCGGGGTGAACAGCAGGAACGGCACGATCAGCTGCGTGACGTGGTTGGCGGCCACCTCCACCCGGTGCAGCGGCTTCGGCAGATGGTGGAAGAACCAGCTCAGCGGGCCGGGCATCGGCTGGGTCTCGTGGTGGTGGTCCAGGCAGGTGAGCCTCCGCCAGCACGGATCGCCCCGCATCTTGATCAGACCCGCGCCGAACTCGACGCGGAACAGCAGCCAGCGCAGCAGGAACAGCACCACCAACGGCGGCGCCACCTCGTCGTTGCCGAGGAACACGGCGAGGAACCCGGTCTCCAGCAGCAGCGACTCCCAGCCGAAGCCGTACCAGGTCTGGCCGACGTTGACGATCGACACGTACAGGGCCCACGGCAGCAGCCACAGCAGCATCGCCGCCCACAGCGGCAGCAGCGAGTCCGCGCCGGCGGCCAGCGCCGCCGACACCGCGCAGCCCGCCCAGGCGCACCCGGCGAAGAAACGGTCCGAGCAGCGCAGGTGGAACACGCTCGGCGCCCGCCGGAACGGCACCCGCTCGACGAACCGGGCGACCGGCAGCATTCCGCGCTCGCCGAGCAGCGCCCGGAACTGGAGCGCCGCCGTGCCGAAGGCGACCAGGTACACGCAGGCCAGGGCCCGCTGGAAGACCGTACGGCTCAGCCAGTAGTCGGGTGCGGTGAACCACTCCACGGACGCCCGCTCCTCTCCCGTCCCTCCCGGCCCCTGTCCTGACATCCCCCGTGTTCCACGCCGGACCGCATCACGCACGTGTTCCGCCCCCGGTCGAAGAATCGGGCGAATCCTGGCAAGGTGGGCCCATGGTCGATCGGGGAGCGAGCGCATCGTCCCTCCCGGAGGACTGGCCCGCCCATCCGGAGCCGATCCTGGCACTCAACCGCATGGGCGGCTTCGACTGGGACCTGGACACCGGGCAGTTCGCCATGGACGCCCGCGCCCACGAGATCTTCGACCTGACCCCCGACGAGTACGACGGCAACCCCGAGAGCCTCTCCCCGCGCGTCCCCCCGGCCGAGGCCCTGCGCCTGGACACCCTGGTGACCCAGGCCATCAAGGACGGCAGCGAGAACTACGGCGCCTACTTCCGCGTCCGCCGCCGCGACGGCCGCCTGCGCTGGACCCACACCCAGGGCTACATCCGGCGCGACGAAACGGGCCGCCCCCGCCGGATCATCGGCATCGTCCGGGACGCGACCGACGAACTGCGCGACCTCGCCGCCCGCCGCGAGGCGGCCGCCCTCGACGACGCGCGCCGCGAGCAGACCAACGTCGTCCAGCTCACCACCGCCGCCCTGGCGCACGCCCGGACCGTGAAGGACGTCATCGACGTCCTCAAGGACACCCACGGCCTCATCCATCTCGGCGCGACCAGTCTCGTCATGGGCCTGGTCGAGGCCGGCCGGATCCGGCTGATCGCCGAGGGCCCCCAGGGCAGCTTCGTGCCCGGCACCCTCGTCACCGGGATCGACGAGCCGTACCCCATGAGCGAGGTGGTGCGCACCCTCACCCCCCGCTTCATCGAGTCGTCCGACGAGTTCGCGGCCGGCTACCCCGTGCTGTGGCCGCACATCACCGGCCTGAAGATCACCTCGGCCGCCTATCTGCCGCTCATCGTCCAGGCCCGCCCGATCGGCGCGATGGGCCTGCTCTACAGCGACCGGCACGGTTTCACCCCCGAGGAACGCAACATCCTCGTCGCCCTCGGCAGCAGCATCGCCCAGTCCCTGCAACGGGCCATGTTCTACGAGCAGGAGAAGGACATCGCCCAGGGCCTCCAGCAGGCCATGCTGCCGCGCACCATCCCCAGCGTGCCCGGCGCCGACATCGCCGTCCGCTACCGCGCCGCCACCATCGGCGGCTCCCACGGCCGCGACATCGGCGGCGACTGGTACGACCTGATCCCGCTGCCCGGCGGCACCCCCTCCGGCGCAGGCCGGGTCGGCGCCGTCATCGGCGACGTGCAGGGCCACGACACGCACGCCGCCGCCGTCATGGGCCAGCTGCGCATCGTCCTGCGCGCGTACGCCTCCGAAGGACACACCCCGGCCACCGTGATGGCCCGCGCCTCCGTCTTCCTCCACGAACTCGACACCGACCGCTTCGCCACCTGCCTCTACGCCGAGGCCGACCTGGCCACCGGCGTCGTCCAGATGGTCCGGGCCGGCCACATCGACCCGCTGGTGCGCGCGACGGACGGCACCTGCCGGCGCCTCTCCGTCCCCGGCGGACTGCCGCTCGGCCTGTCCGCCGAGTTCGGCTGCCTCGACTACCCCGTCGCCACCCTCGAACTCGACCCCGGCCACACCCTGCTGCTGTGCACCGACGGGCTCGTCGAACAGCCCGGCACCGACCTCGACGACGGCATGCGCGCCCTCACCGAGCTGATCGCCACCGGCCCCGACGACGTACGGGAACTCGCCGACCGGCTCATCGACGTCGCCGAGGAACGCGGCGGTGACGACGACGTGGCCCTCCTCCTGCTCCGCCGGTACGGCACGGACGCCTCCCGGACCGGCAGCCGGCTCCAGCAGCACGTGGCGCCCGGCGACCCCGAGGCCCTCACCCACGCCCGGCACATGATCCGCGCCGCCGTCCGCTCCTGGGGCGCCCGGCAGCGCTCCGACGACGTCGAACTGGCCGCCGACGAACTGATCACCAACGCCCTCATGCACACCGAGGGCGCCGCCATCGTCACCCTGCGACTCCCCGCCGGCGTCGGCCGCCGACTGCGCGTCGAGGTCGAGGACTCCTCCAGCGCCCTGCCGCGTCGCCGCGAGGCCGGGGACTCGGGCGTCTCCGGCCGCGGTCTGCTCCTGGTCGACCTGCTCTCCGACAAGTGGGGAGTGGAGGCCCGCGGCGGCGGCAAGTGCGTGTGGTGCGAGTTCGGCGTGCCGGAACCGACCTGAACACCGGGCCCGCCGACGGCACCGCGGACGTGCGCCGGAACTCTCCGGGGGAGCATGCAAGGACCTCCTCCGCCGAGGCGGCTCACCAGTGAGGCGCACCGGCCCGGTGCGCCGCCGCGGTCGGCGCGGCCAGGGCCGGCGCCGGGACGGCCAGGCCCTTCGCGATCGCGGTGAGCGTCCCCGCGCCGCCCGCGGCCCCCGGTGAGCGGCGGTCACGGCGGGTGCTCGGGCCGTGCCGGGCCGAGGCGGCCGGCAGGAGCGCGAGAACGGCGGTGACCGGGGAGAGGGTGAGCGGGGTGAGCGGGGTGAGCACACCGGGTTCTCCGACGTGCTCCGTGAGGTCGGTCCCGTTGCCCGGCTCGTGGTGCACCCGCGGCCCCGCGGCCCGCGCCGCCAGGGCCTCTCGTCGGGATCAGGCCGGGCTCGCGGGGTCCGGCCTGACCCGGCCTGATCCCGACGAAAGACCCTAGGGCTTGAGCACGACGAGGGTCTCGCCGGTCATCGTCCGCACCTCGTAGCGCGCGATCTCGTCGGTCCGCATGGTCGCGCCGCCCTTGATGGTGTTGGGGCGGGCGTCGTGGTCGGGGACCGTCCAGCTGGTGACGGTCTCCTCCGAGCCGTCGTGGCCGATGACGATCAGATGGCAGGCGCGCGGGCCCGCGGCGTCCTTCACCTCGAGTTCGACCTGGCTGCCCCAGAGTTCGTCCTCGGAGGTCACCTGCGCCCACACGCCCGACCTCTGGTCGGTCGCCGCGACGACCCGCGCCGGCTCCTCACCGCCGGCGGCGGCCGTCATGGCGAGCACCGGCCCCGCGACGGCGGCCACGACGGCCGCGGCCACGGCGTACAGCAGCCGGCGTCCGACGGCCCGGCGCCGGGCGGCGACCTCGTGGAGGAGACGGTCGAGGAGCTGCGGGCCGGGGCCGGCGAAGGGATGCACGGCGCGCGGCGTCGCCCTCCGGTACAGCATCAGTTGGCGGGTGGTGGCACCGAACTCGGTGACCTCCGCCGCGCAGCGAGGACACTCCATGAGGTGGTCCTCGAAACGGAAGGCCTCCGCCTCGTCCAGCACACCCAGCGCGTACGCGCCGACGTCGCGATGCCTCTCCAGGGACCTCATGCCGAAACCTCGCGCCGTTGAGTGCCAGTGGGGTTACTCCTTGCTCCCACCGGTACGGACCAGGCAGCGGAATCACTCAAGTCACGTACCGAATCGTGACCCAGATGTTCGGAGCGGTCCGGCCCGTGGATTGGTCCGGATGCGGAAAAGCTAGAAAAGATGGATCGCGAGGTGCCCGAGGGGCAGACCGAGCTGCCAGGCGGGCGTCCAGACCTTGGGTCCCTCGTCCTCGCCGGCCGGCGCGCCGCCCGGCACCGCGTCGAGGTCGGGGGCGAGCAGTTCGGTCTCCTCGAGCCAGCGCCAGGCCTCCGACGCCAGCTCCAGATCGGGGTCGGGTCCTTCCGACTCGGCCGCCTCGGCGGTCAGTTGTGACATACGTCCGGCGACCCAGTCCTGCCAGGGCTGGTCGTACGCCGTCAGCGAAAGCCACGTCTCCAGCTGGGTGACCACCCGGATCCCGGGCAGTTCGCCGTCGGTGTCGGACAGGAAGACGGTCAGTGCCAGGGCGTCCCGCCCGGCGCGGAACTCGAAGGACGTCGGCGGCATGAGATCGCCGGTCCGCAGCAGTTCGTCGGCGATGTACTCGGCGTACAACCAGGCCATGGGGACGGTGAGTTCCCCGCCGTCGGTGCCGTCCGTGCTCTGATGACCTCTGTGCAGCATCCCTTCCTGCCTTCCTCCGGTGCGTGCGCTTCCCTCGGCGCCGGAAAACCGGCGACCGGGCCCCATCCGGAACACGGATAAGGACACCCGATTACTCAACCGGGGTCCACGGCAAGGCGCTTTACGGAGGTTTGACTCGACCGTGGGTTTCAGCCCAGGTCGGGAGCGTAACCGGGGAGCACCCGGCGCAGGGCGCGCAGCGCGTAGTACGCGCGGGACTTCACGGTACCGGGCGGGATGCCGAGGGTTTCGGCGGCCTCCGCCACACTCGCCCCTCGGAAATACACCAGCACCAGGACTTCACGGTGTTCCGGAGTGAGTGTCTTCACAGCCTCGCGGACGTCGAGCGCGGCGGCGGCCCGGTCGGCGTGGTCGCCGCAGACCGGCGCGTTCTCCAGCACCGCGTCCCCGACCTCGGCCGGCCGTGCCTGCCGGGCCCGCCGCGCGTCGATCGCGAGCCGCCGGCCGACGGTGAGCAGCCAGGGCCGTACGGAGTCGAAGGCGTCGGTGCGCAGGGCCTCGGGATGCTGCCAGGCGCGTACCAGGGTCTCCTGGACGAGGTCCTCGGCGCGCTGGCGGTCGCCGTCGCACAGCCTCAGCAGCAGCGCGAAGAGCGGCCGGCCGTGCTCACGCTGGAGCGCGGCGAGTTCGTGTTCGGCGGTCGTCGTCCTGGCGGTGAGGGTGGTCCCGGCGGTCATGCGCGTATGGCACCCCAGGGCGCCGGTTCGGGACAGGGTGTGCACAAGGGTCTGCGGCGGACGGTCGATCGCGTCGACGAACGGTTCGACGAACGGTCCGGGCTACGCCGATCGCGCGCATCCGCCCCGGCGGCGGGAGCGCCGGGGCCGTACGCGTCCGCACATGGATTAGTAGTGATACATGCGTAAATACGACGAGTCATGGGCGATGGGGTGATGCAGTGATCGCGCGCAGACACCAGGTGGCCCTGGCCCTCACGGCCCTCCTCGCGGCGGCCGCGGCCTGCCAGGCCCACGACCGCGAACCCTCCTCCGGACACCCCGCCCCCGGGCCGAGCCGCGGCTTCACCCTCGTGGCCACCGGCGACATCGTCCCGCACGCCTCGGTCGTCGACCGGGCCCGCTTCGACGCCGGCGGCACGGGCCACGACTTCGGCCCGATGTTCGCCGGGATCCAACCCGTCGTCTCCGGCGCCGACCTGGCGCTCTGCCACCTGGAGACCGTCCGCCTCGCCGCCGACCCGGCCGCCGCCGCCCCGCCCCGGCTCGCCGCGGCCCTCGCCGCCACCGGCTACGACGGCTGCTCCACCGCCTCCGACCACGCCCTCGACGACGGCCCCGACGGCGTGCGCCGCACCCTGGACGCCCTCGACGGCGCCGGCGTACGGCACGCGGGCACCGCCCGCTCCGAGGCCGAGGCCGCCGCCGTCCCGCTCCTGAGCGCCGGCCCCGCGAAGGTCGCCCACCTCGCCTACGCCTACGACACCGACGGCCGGCCGCTCCCCGACGGGCAGCCCTGGGCGCTCTCCCTGATCGACGAGAACAAGATCGTCGCCGATGCCCGCAACGCCCGCCGGGCCGGCGCCGACGTGGTCGTCGTCTCCCTGCACTGGGGCACGGAGTGGCAGGACGCCCCGGACGACCGGCAGCTCGCCCTCGCCGGAACCCTCACCGCCTCCCGCACCGGCGGGCGCCCCGACATCGACCTGATCCTCGGCAGCCACGCCCACGTCCCGCAGGCGTACGAGAAGGTCAACGGCACCTGGGTCGTCTACGGCCTCGGGGACCAGGTGGCCGGCGAGACGCCGAACAGCGCCGGCGTCGTCGACCCGCGCGCCAACCAGTCCAGCGTCGCCCGCTTCACCTTCTCCCCGCCCGCCCGGCCCGGCGCCCGCTGGGAGGTGACGAGGGCCGCCTTCGTCCCCGGTCTGTTCGACCTCGACGCCGGCCGCGTCGTCGACCTCGACAAGGCCCTCGCCCAGGGCGCCGACGTGGGGGGCGTGCGCGACCGCATCCGCGACCTCGTGCTCAGCCGGGGAGCGGCCCAGGACGGGCTGGTGACGGGGGAGTAGGGGAGGCGCCGGCTACGGCACCACCGTCACCGGCCACCGCCCCGCCTTCACCAGCCGCACCGCCACCGACCCCACGATCCGGTGACCGGCCTGCTCGGAGGCGCCGACCACCACCGCGTCCGCCTTCAGCTGGTCCGCGGCCTTCACCAGCCCGTTGTACGGGTCGCCCTGGAAGGTGTGGAACTCCCAGCGCACGTCGAATATCCCCCGGGTCCGTTCGGTGGCCTCCCGGATCTGCGCCACGATGTCCTGGGCGATCTCGTCGGTCGCCTCCGCGACCGGCGCCCCGAGCGCCGCGCTCGCCGCCATCACCGGCTGCACGTACACCACGGCGAGCAGGGCGCCCTGGCGCCGGGCCAGACCGGCCGCGTAGGCCGCGGCGCGCAGCGAGGGATCGGAGCCGTCCACGCCGACGAGGACGACCTTCGGGCCGTCCGTGCCCCGTTCGAACGGGGAAGGGTGCTGTTCCGTCACGACGAGAGGCTATCGGAACCCGCAGGTCCCACCGCCGCGCGGGCCCGGCGGTGGGACCTGCGGCCGCGGCCCCGAGCGCCTTGACGGGGGCCGCCCCGGCCGACGACACCCGCCCCGGCCAGCCCGGAAGCCGCTTCCCCGGCCGGGTGCCGGACGCCGCCGAGGGCCGCCTCCGGCAGTCCCTGCACCTTCGGCGCCCCGGCCTGTTCCGCGCCCCGCCGCTCACCGTCCCGCCGCTCGCCGTCCCGCCCCTCGTCGTCCAGCCGCTCGCCGTCCCGTCGCCGTGCCTCGGGCCGCGCCCGGCGGGCCTGCGCCGCCGCTGATCCGGCCGGTGACCGCGGGGTGGCCGACCCGCTGCGCCGAGCGGGTGGATTCGTGCCGCCGGGGCGGTGGCGTTGTGGTGCGCCGGTCTCCGGCCGGGCGACTGATGACACATGCAGAAGGATCAGTTGTTCACGCGGCGCGGGGCGTTGCTCGCCGGCGCCGCCACCGTCGGCGCGGCCGGGACGGCCTCTCTGTTGGCGTGGGGGACGGGCGCGGGGACACCTGCCCGCACCGGTGCCCCGGCGGCCGGTGCCCCCGCCTACCGCCTCCCCATGGGACCCTCCGCCTACCGCCTCCAGCCGCTGACCGGCTACGGCCCCCCGCGCACCACGGTCCGCACCCCCGTGCGGCGCGAACCGCTGCTGCGGATCACCGGCCGCGGCCGCACCATGGTGCTCACCTTCGACGACGGCCCCGACCCCCGCTACACCCCGGGCATCCTCGACACCCTGGCCGAGTACGGCGTCCACGCGATGTTCTTCGTGTGCGGGGAGATGGCCGCCGACCACCCCCACCTGCTGGCCCGGATGGCCGACGAGGGACACACCGTCGGCAACCACACCTGGTCCCACCCCCTGCTGACGAAAATGACGCGCCGTCAGATCCAGTCCGAGATGACCCGCACCAGCGAGGTCATCGAGAACGCCTACGGAGAGCGGCCCCGCTGGTTCCGAGCCCCCTACGGCGCCTGGAACCGCGCCGCCTTCCAGCTGGGCTCCGAACTCGGCATGGAGCCCCTGGCCTGGACGGTGGACACCCTGGACTGGACCACCCCGGGCACCGGCACCATCGTCGGCCGGGTCGAGGACGGCGCCGCCCCCGGCGTCGTCGTCCTCTCCCACGACGCGGGCGGTGACCGCACCCAGAGCGTGCGGGCCCTGCGCCGCTATCTGCCCCAACTCCTCGACTCCGGCTACCACATCACGGTGCCGCAGCGGCAGCGCGCCTAGGGTCTCTCGTCGGGATCACGCCGGACCGGGGAGCGGACTCCGGCGTGATCTCGACGAAAGACCCTGGAACCGCACCGTGGCCGTACCGGTACCGGTACCGGCCGGGCCGCCCAGGAGCCCCCGGCCGGTGAGCCGAGCGGTCTGCGATCCCCGCATGAGCGACGCCCTCCCCGCCCGCGGTCGAGGAACTGCCGACCGCCCGCCCGGTCGGCGGTCCGTTCAGCGGACCTCGACCAGGCGGGCGAAGGCGACCACGTTGCCGTCGTAGCCGTTCGCCTTGGAGAAACCGCCACCGCAGGTGATCACCCGGAGTTCGGGGGCGCCCTTGGAGGCGTAGACGCGGTCGCCGGGGAAGTTGTTCTTCTCGAAGACCTCGACGCCGTAGATCTCGAACACCGCGGTCTTCCCGTCCCGGCGGGTCACCTCGACGTGGTTCCCCTTCTTCAGGGCACCCAGGCCGTAGAACACGGCCGGCCCCTGCATGTTGTCGACATGGCCGACGACGACCGCGGTCCCCTTCTCACCGGGGGAGACGGCGCCGGTGAACCAGCCGGCCAGATTCGGGTCCTCCGGGGGCGGCGCGCCGACCCAGCCGTCCGTGTCCAGGCCGACCTGCATGACCGGGGCGTCGACCCGGATGGCGGGGATCCGGACCCGGTCGGGCTCCGCGAACGGCAGGGCCTGGACGGTCTTCCCGAAGGTGCCCTGGGCCGCACGGGCGTCGGCGGCCGCTGCGGAGGCGGGCTGCGGCGGGCCCGCGTCGAACTCCCCCGAACCGTTCCGGATGAGCGCGAGCCCGGTCAGCAGAACAAGCGCTATCACGCCCCAAGGAGCGCGCTTCTTCGGTCGCTCCTCCTCTTCCGCCATTCCGGACAGCTCGTACCCAGACATTCGCCATCCCCTTTCGACGCGGCCGTCGCCACGTCCTTTCGCGCATACGAGAACGCTAAGTCCCGCAACGGGAACCGGCGACGGGGCGGCGGCGAACGGGTGGCCCGCGTGTCCTTCGGTCCGCCATCCGAGTTGCCGCGCACAGGAATTTTCTGACGGCCCGTGACCTGCGGTGATATCCGATTGTGCGCATTTCCCTCGGCGTGTCCTCTCACCAGGACGGACCATTCCCGAAATGCGGGCCCGTGCACGGCATCTGAGGGTCGATCTGGGAGGCGCTCTCTCGCCGACAGACCGGGGACGGGCCCCGGGGCGCCTTCCGCGGAGGATCACATGCGAAACTCACGCGCCCTGGCGGCCGCGGCCACAGCGGTCGCCGTCCTCGGGCTCGCCGCCCCCGTGGCCGTCGCGGACGGTATGCCACCCAACCCGGGCAGCCAGAACGACAACAACTGGGTCGACCCCGGAAACAACAACGGCGGAAACCACTCGGGCAACGACAACTGGGGCGGGAACAACGGCAACGGAAACGGCAACGGAAACGGCAACGGAAACGGCAACGGCAATGGCAACGAGGGCGGGAACAACGGCGGTCACGGGGGTGACAACGGCGGCAACGGTGGGGGCGGTGGGGGAAACAACGGCGGTGGCAACGGAGAGAACAACGGTGGGGGCAACGGTGGAAACGGTGGGGGCAACGGTGGAAACGGGGGGAACAACGGCGGTGGCAACGGTGGAAACGGGGGGAACAACGGCGGTGGCCACGGCGGCAACGGAGGGAACAACGGTGGCAATGGCGGGGGCGGTGGGGGCAATGGCGGGGGTGGCAACGGGGGAGTCTCCCCGAGCAACATCGTCGCGCTGCCCAGGGTCGTCGCCCGCGGTGGTCAGCTGACCGTCACCGTCGACGGCTGCCGGGGCGGCGGCACCATGAGTTCGGACGCCTTCCGGACGACCGGTCTCAGGCCCGTCAACGGCTCCCACCACACGGCGCGGGGCACCGCGACGGTCAACAGCAACGCGCGCCCCGGCTCGCACAGCATCACCGTCAACTGCAACGGCCGTACCCTCACCAACCCCACCGCCTTCACCGTCATCGGCGGCGTCCGCGGCGGTCTCGGCGGCAGCAGCTCCAGCGGCGCCACCCCGACCGACGTGGCCATCGGTGGCGGGCTGGTGGCCGCCGCGGTCGTCGGCGGCGGGGTGTTCTGGATGCGCCGGCGTGCGGAACGCCGCGCCTGACGCCCCTCTCCGGACCCTTCGGACCGCGGCCGCCGCACGTCACGGGCCTTCGCCCCTCCCTTCCGGGACCGGGGCGAAGGCCGCCGCACGGGTGCCGTCAGGCGGCGCCGTCCTCGCGCGCCCGCCGGCGCGAGAAGTGGTACGCCGCACCGACCGACCCCGCGACGAGCGCCGCGCCGAGCCCGACCTCCCGCAGGTCGAACCCGGCGACGGTCCCGCCCGCACCGGCCCGCACGGCGCGCGGGACCGCGTCGGGCACCGGGGTGGGGGTGACCGGGCGGGTGCCGGCGACGGTCAGCCCGGTGGAACGGCTGGCGCCGTCACAGGTGAACGTCACCCGGTACACCGCGCCGACCTTGAGGTCGAGGTCGACCGTCGTGGTGGCCGAGGAGCGGTGCGCGGCGATGCGCACCGAGTCGAAGATCCCCGAGGTGATGGTGGCGTCGCCCTTGCAGCGGCCGTTGCTCCGGTCGATCCGGAGGGTGACCTGGCCGCCCGCCGTGATCGTCGACGGCAGCACGCTGAAGCCGAACGGGGTGGTGCCGCCGCCGCCGTCGGCGGCGACGGCGGGCGGCGTGGGGAGGGCCAGGGCGCCGAGGCCCAGCAGTGCGGCCGAGGCGGCGCGTATCGCGTGCATGAGGTGTCCTCCGGTTTCCGAGGAGCAGCCGCGGTTCTTCTCCGCGCGTCTCGTCGCCTGCGCCTCGATGACCGAAACGCTAGGAACATGTGTGCGCTCCCGCGATCCCTGTCGCGCGAATGGGGCAAACAAGTGGGCCGGACGGGTGACGCGGGTCCCGCGACCGGGGGACGGAACCGGTGTGTCGCCCGCCGTCGCCCCGGCCGGTGCGGGTACGGCGCCTCGTGCGGGCCGGGCCGGCCCGGGCTCGCGGGGTCCGGCCCGGGCTCGCGGGGTCCGGCCCGCACGAGAGTCCTCAGCCCCCGGCGTCGGGGAAGAGGCGGAGGAAAGGCTCGGCCGACGCCGCGATGCCCCGGCTGTAGGGCGCGTCGAAGTCCCAGATGAGGAACAGCAGGAAGGCGATCAGCGCGGAGAACAGTCCCGCCAGGACGAGTTCCCGGGTGGTGCGGCGGATCTGGAGCGCGAAGACCATGCCGACGGTGACGACGGCGCCGGTGATCAGCCCGAACCAGACCACGCCGGGCATGGTCGCCCCGGTCGAGCCGGCCCGGTTGTTGCGGGCCTGGTCGGCGGCGGCCATCTGGTCGAGGAGCGGCTGGTAGGCCTGGGCCTCGAAGTCGGAGGCGGGCCGGTGGTCGGTGAGGTCGACGCGGAGCCGTTCGAGGAGTTCGTCCCCCCGCTCGGTCACCTCGCCCTTGTCGGCCATGGCCTTCCACTCGGTGGTGACGACGTGGCCGACGTAGGCGTCCACGTCCTCGCGGATGCGGTCCCGGACGCCGGGCGGGTACACCCGCACCCGCTCCGAGATCTCGTGCAGCGACTGGGCCTCCGCCTGGACGTGGTCCTGGGCGACGCTGCGGGCCTCCCAGACGCCGGCGATCGCCAGGCCCAGGACGATGGCGTACACCACGCCGATCCACATCGTCATGTACTCGATGACGTCCGGGGTCTCGGACGGGTCCTCGTCGTCGGACACCCTGCGGTGCCGGACGAAGGTGACGGCGATCACCACCACGCACGCGGCGACCATCGCGAGGGTGAGAACAAGCCATTCCGGCAAGAGATGCCTCCTGGAGGGGCGTCAGCGGGGCCGCAGCGCGGCGACGGCGATGACCGCGGGCGCGGTGATGAGCAGGACGTACACGACCGGCGACCGGTGGTGCCGGACCGGCGCCCGGCGTGGCTGTGCGCGGTGGGCCGGGTACGTCACGGGCGACGCGGACGGCCGCGGGGCGGGCGCGATCGGCGGTGCGGGCGTGGGCTTCGGACGGGGTTGCGGCGCGGAGGGCGGCGGCGGGAGGGGGACCGCGGGCTTCGGCGGTGCGGGCCGCGGGGGCTCGGGCCGTGCCCGGGGCGGCGGGGCCGGCGGTGGCGTGGGCTCCGGCGCCGGCTCGGGGGGCGGTTTCGGTGAGGGCTTCGGCGCCGGTGGCGTCGGTTTCGGTGGTGGTGGCGGCGGGGGTGGGGGCGAGGGTTCGGGGTCCGGCGGCGTCGGTGTCGGGCACCCCGGCGGGGCCGGCCACCCGAGGTTCCCCGCGACCGCCACCGCCTCGGTGCCGTCCGGGCCCGTCGAGGCGTACGCGCAGGCGTCGGCCACGGCCGTCCCGGCCGGTGCGGCCATGAGGATCCAGGCCACGGTCACCAGGGCCAACGCCCTGGTCAGCAGGGCGGATCGGGTCGGTTCGGATCCATGCACGACGCGATCATGGGGCCTCGGGCGCGGGTACACGCCGGCGCGCGGGGCGATTGCCCCGAACGGGGGAAGCTCGCCGCGCGAGGTTTGCCCGGAGTGCGCTCGCACGTCCGACCGCGCGCACTCGCGTGCGAGCGGACCGCGTGCGGTGATGTGCACGCGGTGGTGCGTACGCGGTGATGTGCACGCGGTGGTGCGTACGCGGTGAGTTGTGCATGCGGTGGTGCGTACGCGGTGATGTGCATGCGGTGGTGCGTACGCGGTGATGTGCATGCGGTGGTGCACCCATGGTGGTGCGCGGGCGGACCGCGCACGAGTGCGGGCCTGCCGCGCTTGCTCGTTCGCCGGTGCACCGCCGGTGCACCACGGGTGGCGGTGCCGAGGAGGCGGCCCGAAGCGGGCGGTGGCACAGGTGGCGAAAAGAATTTCGTGCCGCCTTTGAACACGACGCCCCCCGCCGTGCGTACCCATGGCCGTGCGGCGGCGCAGCAGGGCGTTGCAACACGCTTGGGATGATCGGGGAGTTGAAGATGAAGACCTCCTGGCGGAGCGCCTCACTCGTGGCGAGCGCTGTGTCTGTTCTGGCGCTGACGACGGCGTGCGGTCAGGAAGGCGGTACCGCGGCCTCCAGCCAGAACGTGGGTGTCACGGCCCCGGCGGGCACCGTCGCGGGTGTGGGCACCGGCTACGGAAGCGTCGGCGCGGGCACCAGCCCCAGCGCGAGTGCGCCGGCGGCCGAGGGCGGCGCGCAGGCGGGCACTGCGGGCCAGCTCGCCGTCTCCGCCAACGCCGAGCTGGGCAAGGTGGTGATCGACGCCGCCGGCATGACGCTGTACCGCTTCGACGCGGACACCGCGGAACCGCCCAAGTCCAACTGCGACGGCGACTGCGCGACGACCTGGCCGCCCGTGCCGGCCGACGACGCCACCGCCGGCGACGGCATCGACAAGTCGCTGCTCGGCGAGGTCACCCGCTCCGACGGCAGCAAGCAGCTGACCGTCGACGGCTGGCCGGTGTACCGCTACGCCAAGGACACCAACGCCGGTGACACCAACGGCCAGGGCGTCAACGGCAAGTGGTTCGCGCTGGCCCCCGACGGCAAGAAGGCCAAGTCGGCCTCCGGCTCCGGCTCCGCCGCCGCGCCCGGTCTGTCCGTGCGCAAGGACCCCAACCTCGGCGACATCGTCGTCGACAAGAACGGCATGACGGTCTACCGCTTCGTCAAGGACAAGGCGTGGCCGAAGCCGGTGACCGCGTGCCTGGGCGCCTGCCTCGAGAAGTGGCCGGCCGTCGCCCCGGTCGCCACCAACGACACCGAGGGTGTCCAGAAGAAGGGCCTGATGAGTTTCACCCGGCCCGACGGCGTCAAGCAGATGACCGTCAACTGCTCGCCGATCTACACCTTTTCCGGCGACAAGTCGCCCGGCGACATCAACGGCCAGGGCGTCGGCGGCACCTGGTACGCCGTGGCCCCCGACGGCAAGCTGGTCGGCGCGCCGAAGCAGTAGGGATCACCTCCGCGGGGCCGGCCCCGCTCCCGCCACGGCTCGTACGACCCCGGTCCGCCCCCTCCGCGCCGCACGGAGGGGGCGGACCTCTGTGCGGCGGGCGGCACCCTCCCCCACCCGCCGTGCGCGGGTTCCCTCACCCGCCGTGCGCGGGTGACTTCGCCGTGTTCGAACGGCTCGGGAACGCTCCGGAGCACATCGGGTACTTTTCGTGAGCACATTCGGGTATGTCATTTCGGCACGTGCCGCAGGCAGTGACCGGGAACGGACGGTCAATTTCCGTTTCCGCTCGCCCTGTTGGCGGGCGATCAGTAGCCTCTGCTCGAACACCGGATCGCCTACGCCTTGGAGAGATAGATGGATCGTCCCGCCTGGGCCCCACGGAGCATCGACATCTCCGTGCCCAGTGTCTCGCGGATCTACGACTACTACCTGGGCGGTTCGCACAACTTCGAGGTCGACCGGGAAGCGGCCCGCAGGGCCATGGAGTTCATGCCGGGACTCCCCAAGATCATGCAGGCGAACCGGGCCTTCATGCGCCGCGCGGTGCGCTACGCGGCCGACTCGGGCATCACGCAGTTCCTGGACGTCGGTTCCGGCATCCCCACCTTCGGCAACGTCCACGAGGTGGCCCAGGCGGCCCGTCCCGGTGCCCGCGTCGTCTACTTCGACCACGACCCGGTCGCCGTCGCGCACAGCCAGGTGGTGCTGGGGGAGAACCCGGACGCCGGCGTCGTCGCCGCCGATCTGCTCAAGCCGCGGGAGATCCTCGCCAGCCCCCAGGTGGAGCAACTGATCGACCTGGAGCGCCCCGTGGCGCTGCTGCTGGTTGCCATACTGCACTTCGTGGAAGACGCGGACGACCCGTACGCTGCGGTCGCCGAGCTGAGCGCCGCGCTCGCGCCCGGCAGCCTGCTCGTCCTCACGCACGCCTCGTACGAGGGGATCCCCCTGCCGCAGGGGCGGGCCGAGGGCGCGGTGGACGTGTACAAGGACATTCGCAACCCGCTGGTCATGCGCTCGCGTGACGAGATCGCGCGGTTCTTCGAGGGGTACGACATGGTGGAACCGGGACTGGTGCCGATGCCGCACTGGCGGCCGGAGACGGCACCGGAGGACGAGGACCCGTATGCCTTCTCCGGTTTCGCGGGCGTGGGGCGCACTTCGTGACCGCCGAGCAGGACGGGCCGGAGGACAGACTGCGGCGGTTCGCGACGATCTGGAGCCGGGCGGTCTTCCCGGTCACCTCCACGTCGCTGACCCGGCCGGAGTTCGAGGAACGACTGCTGCCGCTGGCCCGGCGGTTGAGCGAGGCGCTGCGCGCCAGGAACTTCGACGCGGAGGCGGCCAGAGCGGTCGGGGCCGCTCTCGTCGGCACCCACTGCACCGACCCGGACGCCCTCGCCCACAGCCTGGACTGCATCGACGCCTACCTGGTGCTCTACTGCGGCGAGGGCGGCCCCCAGGAGGACCTGCGCACCCGCTGCTCCCGGCTCCAGCACGCCATGGCCGCCGGGTTCGCGCACGCGCTGCGTGAGCGCACGCTGGCCGAGCAGGAGGCCATCGCACAGGCCGCGTTGCGGGCCCAGGGGGTGGTGGCGCAGGCGCTGCACGCCAGCGAGGCCCGCTTCCGCGCGGTCTTCGAGGGCGCCGCGATAGGGATCGGCATCGCCGACCTGGAGGGCAACATCCTCGAGGTCAACGGCGCCCTGGTGCGCATGTTCGGCGGTGGCGAGCAGGCGGTGCGCGGCCGCAACGTCAGCGAGTGGACGCACGCCGACGACGCCCCCCAGGTCTGGCGGCTCTACGAGGAGCTGGTGCGCGGCGAACGCGAGCACTACCACGTGGAGAAGGCGTTCTACCGCCCCGACGGAACGGTCCTGTGGACCAACCTCACGGTCTCGCTGCTGCGCGACGCCGACGGGCGGCCGCAGTACCAGCTGGCGCTGATGGAGGACACCACCGAGCGCCGGCTGCTCAACCTCCGGCTGCGCTACGAGGCCACCCACGACGCGCTCACCGGCCTGCCCAACCGCACCCTGTTCTTCGAACGCCTGGAGAAGGTCCTGGCCGCCGGGGACGGCCAGCGCTTCGGCCTGTGCTACCTGGACCTGGACGGCTTCAAGACCATCAACGACAGTCTGGGGCACGCGGCCGGCGACCGGCTGCTCGTCGAGGTCGCCGACCGGCTCCAGTCCTGCGCCACCGCGCCCGGCGAGATGGTCGCCCGGCTCGGCGGCGACGAGTTCGTGGCGCTGACCACCGGCCCCGACACCCACCGCGAGGTCGACGACCTCGCCGCGCGCATCATGAACGCCCTGGTCGCGCCCGTGCGCATCGAGGGCCGGGAGCTGACCGTGCGCGGCAGCATCGGCATCGTGGAGGGCCCGGCGGGGGAGCGCAGCCCGGCGGAGGTGCTGCGCAGCGCCGACATCACCATGTACCGGGCGAAGTCGGCCGGCGGCAACCGCTTCGAGCTGGCCGACCCCGAGGCCGACGCCCGCGCGATCACCCGGCACGGTCTGACGACGGCCCTGCCGGCGGCGCTGGAGCGGGGCGAGTTCTTCATCGAGTACCAGCCGCTCGTCCACCTCGGCGACGGCAGCGTGCGCGGCGCGGAGGCGCTGGTGCGCTGGCTGCACCCGCAGCACGGGGTGCTCGGCCCGGACCGGTTCATCCCGCTCGCCGAGCACACCGGGCTGATCGTGCCGCTCGGCCGCTGGGTCCTGGAGCAGTCGGTGCGCCAGGCCCGCGACTGGCGCCGGCGCAGCGGCGACACCGGCCCGCTGCGGATCAACGTCAACCTCTCGCCGTGCCAGCTCACCCACCCCGGGCTGGTGCAGGACACGGTCGACATCCTGGAACGCGCGGGCGTGGCACCGGAGGCGCTCTGCCTGGAGGTCACCGAGTCGGCCCTGATCGGCGCCGACGACGACCTGCTGAAGCCGCTGCGCCGGCTCGCCGAGATGGGTGTCGACATCGCCCTGGACGACTTCGGGACCGGTTACTCCAACCTCGCCAACCTGCGCAGGCTGCCGGTGAGCGTCCTCAAGCTGGACCGCTCCTTCACCCAGAGCATGCAGCAGTTCCCCGCCGACCCCGTCGACCTCAAGATCGTCGAGGGGATCGTCTCGCTCGCCCACAGCCTGGACCTCGCGGTCACGGTCGAGGGCGTGGAGACCGGTGCCCAGGCCGAGCAACTGCGCGTACTGGGCTGCGACACGGCCCAGGGCTGGTACTACGCCCGTCCCGGCCCGCCGGACCGCCTCCACGAGCTGGCCCTGGTGGACGCCACGGGCTGACGGCACAACCCGGTTGCGGGAGGGGCGGGGTCACACGCGATCATGTGCGGGTGACCCAGGAATCAGACGACGTCGCCGCGGCGATCGCCGGCGAACTGAGCCTCATGGACCCCGCCGTCCGCTCCTCCCGCACCGAGACCGCACGCCTGCTCGACCCCGAGTTCACCGAGGTGGGTGCCTCCGGCCGGTACTACACGTACGCCGAGACGGTGGCCGGACTCCCCGACCACCCCGGCAGTTCCCCGACCGGACCCCGCTACGAACCGACGGCGATCACCGGCACCCTCCTGGCCCCCGGCCTGGTCCACCTCACCTACGAGACCCGCTTCGCCGGCCGACGAGCCCGCCGCAGCTCCCTGTGGCGCAAGACGGACGAACGGACGGGCTGGCGCATGTACCACCACCAGGCCACCCCCGTACCCGACGACGTCCCCTGACGACACCCCACCCGGGGGCGGGGGCGCGGGGAACCCGCAGCCCCTCAGGGGCGCGAGGAACCGAGCACCCCACCCCGACCGGCCCGCACCTGGCGACTCCGCCCAGGCACCCCACCCCGACCGGCCCGCACCTGGCGACTCCGCCCAGGCACCCCACCCAGGGGCGCGAGGAACCGCGCACCCGGCTGCGGCAGGCCGGCACCCAGATTCTCCGGCCCCACCCCGCCCCCGCCCAAGCGGCGCAGCCACCTTCACCGTTCCAGCAGCATCCGCTGCAACTCCCGGGCGGCCCGCGGCGGAGCCACGTCACTGCGGTGCGCCAGCGCGATCACCCGGTGCAACCCCGGCCGGACCAACGGGGTGACCCGCAGGCCCCGCCCCGACCGCGTGGCGACCATCCGCGGCACGACGGCCATGCCGAGCCCCGCCCGCACGAACCCCAGCACCGCGTCCATCTCCCCGCCCTCCACCGCGAAGTCCGGCTCGAACCCCTCGGCGCGACACGCGGCGACGGTGAGTTCACGCAGGTCGTAGCCGTGCCGGAACATCACCAGGCGTTCGCCCTCCAGGTCGGCGATCCGCACGGCGCGGCGCCCGTGTCCCGGCGGGGGCGCCTCCGGCGAGGACACCACCACGAGGTCCTCCCGCAGCAGTTCCACCGTCGTCAGCGCGGGGGAGGGGGTGGGCAGCGGGAGCACCACCAGGGCGAGGTCGAGCGCGCCGCGGGCCAGTTCCCGCACCAGGTCGTGCGAGCCGCCCTCCTCGATCATCAGCCGGATGCCGGGGTAGCGGTCGTGGAAGGCGCGCAGCACGTCCGGCAGCAGACCGGTGCACAGGCTGGGCGTCGCCCCCAGCCGCACCCGGCCGCTGCGCAGCTGCACCAGCTCCTGCACCTCGTACCGGGCGGTCTCCGTGTCCGCCAGGATCCGGCGGGCCAGGGGCAGCAGCGCCTCGCCGGCGTCGGTGAGCGTGATGTTCCCGCGCGCCCGCTGGAAGAGGTCGGCTCCCAGCTCCCGCTCCAACGCCTTGATCTGCTGCGACAGCGAGGGCTGGGCGACGTGGACCAGCTCGGCGGCCCGGGTGAAGTGCCGGGTCTCGGCGACCGCCACGAAGTACTGGAGCTGCTGGAACTGCATCCAGCCATGATAGGCCCCACCTATGGAAACGAGCCGGACCATGTCTTGGACTGATGGGGCCGTTCGGCCCTAGCGTCCTGTTCCATGGCTCTGGCAACGCGGACGGACCGACGGTCGTCCATGGCGCGCACCGTGTGGCGCTCCTCCGTCGGCAAGAAGACGGTGATGGCCGTCAGCGGGATCGTCATGCTGCTGTACCTGGTCGTCCACATGATCGGGAACCTGAAGATCTTCTTCGGACCGGGCGAGTTCAACCACTACGCGCACTGGCTGCGCACGGTCGGCGAGCCGTTCATGCACGACGAGTGGACGCTGTGGCTGGTCCGGGTCGTGCTGGTCGTCGCGGTCGTCGCGCACGCCGTGTCCGCCTACCAGCTCAGCCGCCGCGACCTCAGGGCCCGCCCGACCAGGTACGTCCACAGGAAGCCGCGGGCGAGCTACGCGACGCGCACCATGCGCTGGGGCGGGGTCATCCTCGGCCTGTTCATCGTCTGGCACCTCCTCGACCTGACGACCGGCACCGTGCACCCCGGCGGCTTCCAGGAGGGCCGGCCGTACCAGAACGTCGTGGACACCTTCTCCACCTGGTACGGCAACGTCGTCTACATCGTCGCGATGCTCGCCCTCGGCCTGCACGTCCGGCACGGCTTCTGGAGCGCCGCCCAGACCCTGGGCGCCGGCAGCCGCACCCGCGACCGCGCCCTGAAGACCACGGCGAACGTCCTCGCGCTGCTGCTCACGGCCGGCTTCGTCGCCGTACCCGTGGCCGTCATGACCGGAGTGGTGAGCTGACATGACCTCCTATGCCGACTACCCGACCGGCGAGCCGATCGCCGACACCAAGGCCCCGTCCGGCCCGATCCACGAGCGCTGGGACAAGCGCCGCTTCGAGGCCGGGCTGGTCAACCCCGCCAACCGGCGCAAGCACACGGTGATCGTCGTCGGCACCGGCCTCGCCGGCGGCTCCGCGGGCGCCACGCTCGCCGAACAGGGCTACCACGTCGTCCAGTTCTGCTACCAGGACTCCCCGCGCCGCGCCCACTCCATCGCCGCGCAGGGCGGCATCAACGCGGCGAAGAACTACCGCAACGACGGCGACTCCGTCCACCGGCTGTTCTACGACACCGTCAAGGGCGGCGACTTCCGGGCGCGCGAGTCCAACGTCCACCGCCTCGCGCAGATCTCCGTCGAGATCATCGACCAGTGCGTCGCGCAGGGCGTGCCCTTCGCCCGGGAGTACGGCGGCCTCCTCGACACCCGCTCCTTCGGCGGTGTCCAGGTGTCCCGCACCTTCTACGCCCGCGGCCAGACGGGCCAGCAACTGCTCCTCGGCGCCTACCAGGCCCTCAGCCGGCAGATCGCCGCCGGCACCGTCGAGATGCACCCGCGCACCGAGATGCTCGACCTGATCGTCGTCGACGGCCGGGCCCGCGGGATCGTGGCGCGCGACCTGATCACCGGGAAGATCGACACGTACTTCGCGGACGCCGTCGTCCTCGCCAGCGGCGGCTACGGCAACGTCTTCTACCTGTCGACGAACGCCATGAACTCCAACGCCACCGCGGTCTGGCGGGCGCACCGGCGCGGCGCCCACTTCGCCAACCCGTGCTTCACGCAGATCCATCCGACCTGCATCCCGCGCACCGGCGACCACCAGTCCAAGCTGACGCTGATGAGCGAGTCGCTGCGCAACGACGGCCGGATCTGGGTCCCGAAGGCGAAGGGCGACACCCGGCCGCCGGACAGGATCCCCGAGGACGAGCGCGACTACTACCTGGAGCGCATCTACCCCTCCTTCGGCAACCTGGTCCCGCGCGACATCGCCTCCCGCGCCGCGAAGAACGTCTGCGACGAGGGGCGGGGCGTGGGCCCCGGCGGGCAGGGCGTCTACCTGGACTTCGCGGACGCGATCGAGCGCATGGGGCGCAAGGCCGTCGAGGCCAGGTACGGCAACCTCTTCGACATGTACCAGCGGATCACCGACGAGGATCCGTACCGGGTGCCCATGCGGATCTACCCCGCCGTGCACTACACGATGGGCGGCCTGTGGGTCGACTACGACCTCCAGACCACGATCCCGGGCCTGTTCGCGATCGGCGAGGCCAACTTCTCCGACCACGGCGCCAACCGGCTCGGCGCGTCCGCGCTGATGCAGGGCCTGGCCGACGGCTACTTCGTGCTGCCCGCCACCATCAACGACTACCTCGCCCGCAACCCGCACCAGAGCGAGATCGGCGACGAGCACCCGGTGGTGCAGGAGGTGCTGGCGGAGACCCAGGACCGCCTCGGCCTGCTGCTGTCCGTCGACGGCGACCGCACCCCCGACTCCTTCCACCGCGAGGTCGGTGAACTGATGTGGGAGTTCTGCGGCATGGCCCGCACCGACGCCGGCCTGCGCACGGCCCTCGAACGGATCCCCCGGATCCGCGAGGAGTTCTGGCGGCGCGTCAAGGTCCCCGGCACCGGCGAGGAGTTCAACCAGTCCCTGGAGAAGGCGAACCGCGTCGTCGACTACCTGGAGCTCGCCGAGCTGATGTGCCTCGACGCGCTGCACCGCGCCGAGTCCTGCGGCGGCCACTTCCGCGAGGAGTACCGGACCCCCGACGGCGAGGCCGCCCGCCGGGACGAGGAGTTCGCCTACGCGGCCGCCTGGGAGTTCACCGGCACCGGCGAGGCACCCGTCCTGCACAAGGAAGACCTGGTCTTCGAGTACGTCCACCCCACCCAGCGGAGCTACGCATGAAGCTCACCCTGCGCGTCTGGCGGCAGCGCGACGCCGACGCCGAAGGCGCCATGTCCACGTACGAGGTGGACGGGATCTCCCCCGACATGTCCTTCCTGGAGATGCTCGACACCCTCAACGAGGAGCTCATCCTCAAGGGCGAGGACCCGGTCGCCTTCGACCACGACTGCCGCGAGGGCATCTGCGGCGCGTGCTCCCTCGTCATCAACGGCGACGCGCACGGCCCGGAGCGCACCACCACCTGCCAGCTGCACATGCGGTCCTTCCGGGACGGCGACACGATCGACGTCGAGCCGTGGCGGGCCTCCGCGTTCCCCGTGATCAAGGACCTGGTCGTGGACCGCTCGGCCTTCGACCGCATCATCCAGGCGGGCGGCTACATCACCGCGCCCACCGGTGCCGCCCCGGAGGCGCACGCCACGCCGGTGCCCAAGCCCGACGCCGATTTCGCCTTCGAGCACGCCGAGTGCATCGGGTGCGGGGCCTGCGTGGCCGCCTGCCCCAACGGCGCGGCGATGCTGTTCACCTCCGCCAAGATCAACCACCTGAACGTCCTCCCGCAGGGCGCGCCGGAGCGCGAGACGCGGGTGCTGGACATGGTGGCGCAGATGGACGAGGAGGGCTTCGGCGGCTGCACGCTGGCCGGCGAGTGCGCCACCGCCTGCCCGAAGGGCATTCCGCTGGTCTCCATCACCGGCATGAACAAGGAGTGGCTGCGGGCCACCCGCAAGGCGGCCAAGCGCTGACGTCCGGGCGCCGGCCGCGTGAGGGAAGAGAGACGTTCGCCGAGGGCGCGGACGGGCGGGACCGGGAGTGGTGCTCATCCCCGGTCCCGTCTCGCTTCCCCCTCCCGTATGGCGGTCGCGCCGGGAACGCCCCGGGCTCACGGGTCCGGATCGGCGAGGAGGGGGCCGAGCGGGCCGAGGTCCAGGTTGAGGTCGCCGCGCCGCAGCCCGTGCCGCGCGCACAGGTCGTCCATCCGCCCGTCCAGCAGCATCAGCGCGGTACCGAGCCGCTCCTCCTGGCCGGGGCTGAGCGTCCCCTCGTCGAAACGGCGCACCGCCTGACGTTCCATCAGCTGCCGCAGGAGTTCCACCACGGTCAGGACCAGGGCCGCCAGGTCGTCGGTGACCCGCTCGGGGTCGAGGTCCAGCGTGTGGTCGCGCGGCGCGGTCACAGCGGCCCGCTGTCCGGCCAGGGCGCCGGTACCCGTTCGCTGACCGAGGACAGCAGCGCGCGCAGGGAGATCCGCACCAACGGCACGTCGGCGACGGACAGGACCAGGTCCCCGCTGACCACGACGCCGGTGGCCAGCACCCGGTCGAGCAGGTCGACCAGCGGCACCCCCACGGGCGCGTACGGCTCCGGGCCGTTCCACGGCACCGCCGTGCGGTCGGAGCCGTCCGCGATCGGCACGCTCATGCCCGGACCTCCTCCCGCGCGTCGCACGTCACCTCGTCGAGGCGGGCGAAGGAGTACGGGATCCAGGGCCCCGACAGCGTGATCTCCAACGCCGTGCCGTCGGCGCGGGCCGGCCGGCGGACGGCCTCGAGGAAATCGGCACGCCGGCCGTCGTCCACCAGATAGGCCGCGTTGAGCAGCTGCGGCACGCTCCGGCCGGTCAGCTGCTCGCTCTGCGGCCGGTGCCGCGTCGCGGCGACGGCGTACCGCCGCAGCTCCCGGTCGACCGCGTGGGCCCGCGCCAGGGCCGTCTCGCGCGCCTCGCGCTCGGTGCGCCGCCGGGTGCTCACCCGGCTCAGGTACGACCGCCCGTCCGCCGGGCCGCCGTCCGCCGGGCCGCTGTCCGCCGGGCCGCTGTCCGCCGGGCCGCTGTCCGCCGGGCCGCTGTCCGCCGGGCCGCCGTCCCCGGCGGCACCGGACGTCCGCGCGGGCCCGGCGCCGTACACCTTCACCGCCCACTCGCTCCGGCCCCGCAGCCGGTCCAGCAGCGCCCGCAGCGGGGCCTCCCGGGCGGTCACGGCCCGTACCGCGTTGTGGTCGTCGAGATAGAGCGTCGTCATCGGCAGGGGGACGGCGGCACCCCCGCGGGCGGCCGTCTCCACCGCACGGTGGTGGGCGCGGGCGCAGCGCTCCAACTCGTCGGGCCGGTTCAGCCGTCGCGCGAGCGCCTCCTCGCCGAAGGCCGCCACGGGAACGTCCTGCACGACCAGCCGGAGCGGGCCGGCCCCGAGGATCCGCAACGGGCCCCCGCCGTCATGGCCCGGCGTCACCGCGAGCACGTCGTCCGGCACCGGGGTGTCCGTCACGGCGAACAGGCAGGTGACGCAGGGGCGCGGCACGTCCTGTCCCGTCACGGTCGGCCGATCGGCCGGGACACCTGTCATCGGATCGCCTCCCGAGCGTCGGGTTCAGCGCCCTCCAGGGCGTCGAGACGGGCACGCAGACGCGCGTTCTCCTCGGTGAGGGCGTCACGCGCGGCGCGCGAGGACAGCGCCGGGTCCGTCTCCCACCAGTCGATGCCCGCCTTCCTGGCGGTCTCGACGGTCGTACGGGGAGCCCGGCCGGGCCACCGGAACGGAGCCGGGTCCGGGACGTCGCGGCCCGCTCGCCGCCCGTGCCGTTCAACAACCCCACATCCCGGCTCCGGGCACAGGTCACGCGCCCGCCAGACGGCATCGGAAGAACAGGACCGGGCGGGCCGTACACCACCGGCCCGTCCGTCCCCTCCGGCCGAACGGCCCGTGACCTGGAGAGAGCCATGACTACCGCGACCGCTCCGGACGCCCCGCCGCTGCCCGCCGTCCCCTCCCGCTACCTCGTGACCCTCGCCCGAGACGAGGCCGACGTGCGGGCCGCGCAGCGGCTGCGGCACGACGTCTTCGCCGGGGAGATGGGCGCCCAGCTCACGTCCTCACGGCCCGGCCTCGACGTCGACCCCTTCGACGCCCACTGCGACCACCTGCTGGTGCGCGACGCCGACACCGGCCAGGTCGTCGGCACCTACCGGCTGCTGCCGCCGGAGCGCGCCGCGGTCGCCGGCCGGCTGTACTCGGAGGCCGAGTTCGACCTGACGCCGCTGCACGGCATCCGGCCCGGCCTCGTCGAGGTCGGCCGCTCCTGCGTCCACCCCGCCCACCGCGACGGCGCCGTCATCGGACTCATATGGGCCGGCATCGCCCGCTACATGGTGGACAACGGCCACGAATGGCTGGCCGGCTGCTGCTCCGTCCCGCTCGCCGACGGCGGCGTCACCGCGGCCGGCGCCTGGGACCGGGTGCGGGACAAGCACCTGGCGCCCGAGGAGTTCCGGGTCCGCCCGCGGCTGCCGTGGGTGCCGCGGCCGGATCTGGCCCTGCCCGCCCGCACCGAACTGCCCGCCCTGCTGCGCGGCTACCTCCGCCTCGGCGCCTGGGTGTGCGGCGAGCCCGCCCACGACCCGGACTTCGGGGTCGCCGACCTGTACGTGCTGCTGTCGATGCGCCGGGTCAACCCGCGCTATCTGCGGCACTTCCTCTCGCTCGTCCCGGCCTGATGGGCGCCTGGCCGCCCAGCGCGCCCTGCACCCCCGGGGCGTGCGTGGAGGGGTCGGGCTCCGTCACCGCCGTACCGCGGGCGGTGCTGCGGCTCGTGGCGGTCGTGGCACTGCTGCTGGCCGGGATCGCGCTGCTGCCGGTCGGCGGCAGGGTCCCGGCCGCGCTGGTGCGCCGGTGGGCGGGGGCCGTCGTGCGGGCCGTCGGGGTCCGGCCGCGGTTCAGCGGTGCCGCCGTGCCGGACGGCGGCCTGCTGCTGGTCGCCAACCACATCTCCTGGCTGGACATCCCCCTGCTGGCGATGGTCCGCCCGGCCCGGATGATCGCCAAGGCCGAGATACGGCGGTGGCCCGTCGCGGGGCCGCTGGCCGCCCGCGGCGGCGTCCTGTTCATCGACCGCGACCGGCTGCGCGGCCTCCCGGACACGGTCGCCGACATCGCCGGGCTGCTGCGCTCGGGGGCGGCCGTCGGCGTCTTCCCCGAGGGCAGCACGTGGTGCGGCCGGGCCCGGGGCACCTTCCGCCGGGCCGTCTTCCAGGCCGCCCTGGACGCCGGGGTGCCGGTCCAGCCCGTCCGGATCCGCTACCGCCTCACCGGGGGCGCGCCCACGACCGTGCCCGCGTTCGTGGGGGAGGACTCGCTGCTCGCCTCGCTGTGGCGGGTGGTCATGGCGGACGGACTGGTGGCCGAGGCCGAGGTGCGCCCCGCGCTCCGGCCCGGTGCCCACGCCGACCGCCGGTCGCTGGCCGGGGCGGCCCAGCGCCTGACCGGCCCCGCCCCGGCCGGGCCGGGGCATGCCGCGCCGGGTCACCAGGACGCCGTCGCGCTTCTCCCTCTCGAACCATTGAGAGAAATATAGTTATTTGTCTGTTTCCTCCGTCCTGTGCCGGTGACTCGGACCGGGAAGCCGTCACATGAAGGGAGGGCGATTTCATGATCGCCCGCGAACAGATCAGGAATGTGCTGGACCATCCCGTCTACGACGGGGAGGGGCACAAGATCGGCGAAGCCAAGCACGTCTTCTTCGACGACATGACCGGCCAGCCCGAATGGGTGACGGTCAAGACGGGCCTCTTCGGTACGAGCGAGTCCTTCGTGCCGATCCGCGACGCCTCGATGGTGGAGGACCACATCGAGGTCCCCTACGACAAGGAGAGGATCAAGGGCGCCCCCAACGTCGACGTCGACTCGGGCGGACACCTCTCGGAGTCCGAGGAGCACCGCCTGTACGACTACTACGGCATCGACTGGGACAGCGTCCTCGACGACGACGCCTCGGGCCGGAGCGGCTGGGCCGCGGGGACGGGCACCTCCGCGGCGGCGACCGGCACGGCCGCGGGAACCGCTCCGGGCATGCGGCCGGGCGAGGCGGACGCCGACCACCGGGCGAGCCGGACCGGCGACGACGCCATGGCCCGCTCCGACGAGGCCATGCCCCGTTCCGAGGGCGCCATGCCCCACTCCGACGAGGCCATGACCCGCTCCGAGGAGCAGATGCACGTCGGTGTCGAGCGGCGCGAGACCGGACGGGCCCGGCTGCGCAAGTACGTGGTCACCGAAGAGGTCGAGACGACCGTGCCGGTGCGCAGGGAGGAGGTGCGCGTCGAGCGGGAGCCCATCACCGAGGCCAACCGCGACGCCGCGCTCTCCGGGCCGGACATCACCGAGGCCGAGCACGAGGTCGTCCTCCACGAGGAACGTCCCGTGGTGGAGACCGAGACCGTGCCGGTGGAACGGGTCCGGCTGGCCACCGACGAGCACACCGAGGAGGAGACCGTACGCGGTCAGGTCCGCAAGGAACGCCTCGAGGCCGAGGGCGTCGAAGGCGCCGAGGGCGAGAGGTACGGCGACGACACCCCGCCGGACCGCCGGTGAGCCGACCGTCCGTCAGCAGGACGCGCCGGAGCGCGCGGTGACGTCGGCGGTCCGGTCGGATGACGCGGCGCCCGGGTGACGCGGCGGGCGGCGGCACCGACCGCCGCCCGTACCGCGCTCGGCCCCGCGCCCCGGGTCAGGCGTGCGGCGCCCGGACCCCGTGCACGACGGCCGCCAGCCTGCGGTAGGAGTCCAGCAGCGCCCGCCGGTCGTGGGTGCTGGTGGTGACGAGGACCTCCTGGGCCCCCGTGTCCTTCAGCACCGTCTCCAGCTCGCGGGCGACCTGTTCCTCGGTGCCGGCGATCTGGCCGGTCAGGCCCGCTTCGTAGAAACCGCGCTCCCGCGTGGTCATCGGCAGGGCCTCGACCCGGTCGGCCGGGGGCAGCGGCGGAAACGTGCCGTGCGTGCGGGAGTGCGCCATGGACCAGGCCTCCGGGACCAGCAGCCGACGGGCCTCCTCGGGCGTTCCGGCGACGGCGACCGTCCCCGAGACGACGACGTACGGTTCCGCGGCCCAGGGGGAGGGGCGGAACCGGGCGCGGTAGTCGTCGACGCCCCGCCGCAGCCGGTCCCGGTCGCGCAGATCGCCGATGACCATGGGGAGCCCGGCCTCCGCCGCGATCCGCGCGCCCTCGCCCATGGCCAGCACGAACGGCGGCACGGTCAGCCCCTCGGCGGGGCGCGCGTGCACGCCGGTCGGCGAGGTGCCGCGGAACCAGCCGAGCAGTTCGCGCAGTTGGGCGCCGAAGTCCTCGGCGTCGTCCTTGCCGCGGCCCAGTGCCCGGCGGACCCCGTCCGTGAAACCGACCGACCGGCCCAGGCCCATGTCGATGCGGCCCGGGAACAGCGATTCCAGCACCCCGAACTGCTCGGCCACGACCAGCGGCCGGTGGTTGGGCAGCATGACTCCGCCCGTGCCGACCCGGATCGTGGCCGTCGCGGCCGCCACGGCGGCGGCGAGGACGGTCGGCGCGGAGCCGGCGACGCCGGGGACGCCGTGGTGCTCGGACACCCAGAACCGGTGGTACCCGAGCGCCTCCACCTCCCGCGCCAGTGCCACGGTGTCCCGCAGGGCCGCGCCGGCCGGATGGCCCTCGCGCGTGCGGGAGCGGTCGAGGACGGAGAACCGGGCGGCTTCGATCACAGAACTCACACGGTGTTCAACGCGTGACGGACGCCGGGATTCCCTCGGGGGCCCGGCCCCCGCCCCGGACCGCCGGTGTTCCCGGGGTCCGGCCCGCGCGCCCCGGCCCTTCTTCCGGTCAGCCCTCAGGACGCAGCAGGCCGCGCTCGTACGCCCGCACCAGGTGCTGGGGGACGAGGTGGCGGACGCCGTCCACGGTGACGGGCACGAGTGCCGGTGTGGTCGCCTTCCACCGGGCGCGACGGTGACGGGTGTTGCTGCGGGACATCTTCCGCTTGGGCACGGCCATGGGGATCCTCCTCGTCGGCGGGACACCGAGGACGCTATATGAAAATGGATCCCATTAACAATTCGTCGGTCGACCGGCCGGCCGACCGTGCGCCCGCCCGGACGCGGGAGGTCTCTAGGGTGGTGCCGTGACCGACAGCAGCAAGCGCCCCCTCGCCGTGTTCGACCTGGACAACACCCTTGCCGGCACCGCCCACCGGCAGCGGTTCCTGGAGCGCAGGCCGCGGGACTGGGACGCCTTCTTCGCGGCCGCGCCGCAGGACCCGCCGCTCGCGGAGGGGGTCGCGCTGGCCCTGGAGAGCGCGCGGGAGTGCGAGGTGGTCTATCTGACCGGGCGCCCCGAGCGCTGCCGGCGGGACACCCTCCAGTGGCTCGACCGGCACGCGCTGCCGGAGGGGCGGGTGTACATGCGGCGGGACGGCGACCGCCGGCCCGCCCGCCGCACCAAGCTGGAGATCCTGCGCCGGCTCGCCCGGGAGCGCGAGGTGCGGGTCCTGGTGGACGACGACGACCTGGTCTGCGACGACGCGGAGGCGGCCGGCTTCGCCGTGGTCCGGGCGCGCTGGACGGCGCCCTCGGCCGCGCTGCGCGTCGCCCAGGAGCGCGAGGGGCGCACCTGAGGTGCGGGCGGCGGGCGGACCTGGGGCCCGTCACCCCGTCCGGCCCCCCGTCACTCCGTCTCGTCCAGGCGGAAGCCGACCTTGAGGCCCACCTGCCAGTGCGCGACGTCGCCGTTCTCGATCTGTCCGCGCACCTGGGTCACCTCGAACCAGTCCAGGTGCCGCAGGGTCTGTGAGGCGCGGGAGATGCCGTTGCGGATCGCCTGGTCCACGCCGTCGGGCGAGGTGCCGACGATCTCCGTGACCCGGTAGGTGTGGTTCGACATGCGGGTGCTCCTCTCGGCCGGGACGGCGGCGCCGCGTGTGGCACGCGTCACTCCACGGTGCCCCAAGCTGCGGCGGAGCGCGAGACCTCCGGGGTGCGGGCCGGTCTCCCCTTGACCTCCGCATTGGTCCATACCAAAATCCTGCACACCCGTCCGGGCAGCCATGCCCGTTCCCCCACGCCGGGCCCCTCGCCCCTGTCCACCAGACAGAACAGGACCCCCGTGAGACGTCGCTTCCTCGCCCTCCTCTGCGTGTCCGCCTCCCTCCTCACCGGCTGCGGTGCCGTGCCGGGCATCGGCGGGAGCGACCGGCGGACCGTCACCGTCTGGCTCATGAAGGACAGCGCCTCGCGGGACTTCCTGGACCGGTTCACCGAGGACTTCGAACGCGACCACCCCGATCTCGACCTGGACGTCCGCATCCAGGAGTGGACCGGCATCGCCGAGAAGGTGCAGACGGCCCTGGAGGGCGACGGCGAGGACGGGCCGGACGTCATCGAGGTCGGCAACACCCAGGTCCCGCTGTACGTCGACGGCAACCGGCTGCTGGACCTGACCCTGGAATCCGTCGCCAAGTGGGAGAAGGACGAGTGGCTCCCCGGCCTCGCCGACCCGGGACAGCGCCGCTTCCACCAGTACGGCATCCCCTGGTACGCCGCCAACCGTGTCGTGATCTACCGCAAGGACCTCTTCGCGCGGGCCGGGGTCACCGCCGTGCCGCGTACCCGCGAGGAGTGGCTCACCGCCACCGAGAAGCTGAACTCGGACGGGAACCAGGGCATCTACCTGGCCGGCCAGGACTGGTACACCCTCTCCGGTTTCGTCTGGGACGAGGGCGGCGACCTCGCCACCGAGGAGGCCGGCCGCTGGGAGGGCGCCCTGGACACCCCGGCCGCCCTGCGCGGCATGGAGTTCTACCGGGACCTTCAGTCCCTCGGCGCGGGACCGGCCGACGCCGACGAGGAACACCCGCCCCAGGCAGGGGTGTTCGCCGCGGGCAAGGTCGCCCAGATCGTCGCCGTCCCCGGCCTCGCCCGGGCCGTCGTCCAGCAGAACCCCGCGCTGGAGGGGAAACTGGGGTACTTCCCCGTCCCGGGGAAGACCGCGGCGAAACCGGGCGCGGTCCTCATCGGCGGCTCCGATCTCGTCGTGCCCCGCAACACCGACCGGCGCGAGGGGGCCGTGGCCGTGGTCGCCGCGCTGACCGGCGCCGAGTGGAACACCGACCTGGCCCGCACCATGAACTACGTCCCGAACAAGGCGAAGCTGGCGTCGGCGGTGGCGGGCGAGGAGGGGGTCGCCGCCATGGCGGCGGGAGCCGCGCAGGGCCGGGCGACCCCCAGCACGCCCGAGTGGGCCGCCGTGGAGGCGGCCAACCCGATCAAGACCTACATGACCAAGGTGCTCGGCGGAGCCGATCCCGCGACGGAGGCCCGCCGCGCCTCCCGGCGGATCACCGAGGCGCTGACGGTCTCCGCGGGCTGACCCGCCCCTACCGCACGGTGCTCAGCGAGAGCGCGAAGCGGCCCTCCCGGTCCGTCCACCAGCGGGACAACTCAAGCCCCGCCGCGGACAGTTCCGCGCGCACCCTCGCCTCGCGGAACTTCGCCGAGATCTCCGTGCGCAGCTCCTCGCCCGCCGCGAAGTCGACGGCGAGACCGAGTGCGCGGAGCTTCACCGTCTGCGCCGTACGGGACCGCAGCCGCATCTCGATCCACTCGTTCTCCGCGTCCCAGAGCGCGACGTGGTCGAAGGCGCCCGGATCGAAATCGCCGCCCAGCTCACGGTTGACGACGGCCAGGACGTTCTTGTTGAACGCCGCCGTCACCCCGGCCGCGTCGTCGTACGCCCGCACCAGGACCTCCTCGTCCTTCACGAGGTCCGTGCCGAGCAGCAGGGCGTCGCCCGGCGAGAGCAGCGCCCGGACCGAGCCGAGGAAGGCCGCCCGCTCGTCGGGGAGGAGATTGCCGATCGTGCCGCCGAGGAACGCCACCAGACGCGGTCCCGGGGTGTCCGGGAGCGTCAGCGGTGCGGTGAAGTCGGCGATGAGGGCGTGGACGGACAGGCCCGGCCGCTCGGCGGCGAGGGCCCGTCCCGCCCCGGTGAGGGCGCTCTCGCTGACGTCGACGGGCACATAGGTGTCCAGGTCCGTCAGCGCGCCGATCAGGTGGCGGGTCTTCTCCGAGGACCCCGAACCCAGCTCGACCAGGGTGCGGGCGCCGGCCGCGGCGGCGATCTCGCCGGCCCGGTCCACGAGGATCTCGCGCTCGGCCCGCGTCGGGTAGTACTCGGGCAGTTCGGTGATCCGCTCGAACAGTTCGCTGCCGTCGGCGTCGTAGAACCACTTCGGCGGCAGCGTCTTGGGGGTGGCGGTGAGGCCCTGGAGGACGTCGTCGCGCAGGGCGGCGCCGGTGGCGTCCTCCGGGAGGGTACGGGTGATCTGGAAGGGGCTCACGAGCCGGTCTCCTCGGGTGATGGGGCCGCCCCCGCGGCGGAGCCGGGGGCGGGGGAGGGCGCCGCGTCCCCGCTCGGGTCCTTCAGCGGGGTGAGCAGCACCTCGGTGCGGGTCGCCACCAGCAGGGTCCGGTCGGGGACCTCCTGCCAGCGCGGATCGTCGTCGTAGGGCTCGGAGGCCACGACCGTGCGGCCGGGCTCCGTCAGGTACCAGAGGGTGTCCCCCCAGGCCGTCGCGGTGACGGTGTCACCGTTGCCGAGCAGCAGGTTGAGGCGGGAGCCGGGGGCCGCCGCGGCGACCTCCTGCACCGTGTCGGCGAGCGCCTGGCCCTCCGTGTCCCCGGCGCGCAGCCGGGCCAGGACCAGCGCCCACACGAACGCGGAGTCGTTGCGCGCCTCCATGGACAGCACCGCGGACGCCGGCAGCGAGCGCACGAGCGCCTCCAGCGAGCCCGGCCAGCCCGGCACGGCCCCGTTGTGGCTGAACAGCCAGGGCCCCGCCGCGAACGGCGCCGCCGCGGCCTCGGCGTCCGCCCCGGCCAGCGTCGCGTCGCGTACGGCGGCCAGCACCGCCCCGCTGCGCACGACGCGGGCCAGGTCGGCGAAGGACAGGTCGGCCCAGATCGGCCCGGCCCGGCGGTAGCGGGCCGGCACCGGATCGTCCCCGGCGTACCAGCCCACGCCGAAACCGTCGGCGTTGACCGTGCCGTACCGCTGCCTGCGGGGGGCCCACGACTGGCGGTACAGACCGTGCGGGGGCTCCACCAGGAGCCGGCCGAGCGGCTCCTGCGGTCCCAGGAAAGCGATATGACGGCACATCAGGCGGCCGCCGAGCGGGCGGTGCGGAAGCCGGAGAAGATCTGCCGCCGGATCGGGTAGTCCCAGTTGCGGAAGGTGCCCCGGCAGGCCACCGGGTCCACCGCGAACGAACCGCCCCGCAGCACCTTGTGCTCGGGGCCGAAGAACACCTCCGAGTACTCCTTGTACGGGAACGCCCGGAAGCCGGGGTAGGGCTGGAAGTCGCTCGACGTCCACTCCCACACGTCGCCGATCAACTGCCGCACTCCCAGGGGCGATTCCCCCGCCGGATAGCTGCCGGCGGGTGCGGGGCGCAGATGGCGCTGGCCCAGGTTGGCGTGTTCGGGCGTCGGGTCGGCGTCCCCCCACGGGTAGCGCATCGAGCCGCCGGTCGCGGGGTCGAAGCGGGCGGCCTTCTCCCACTCGGACTCGGTGGGCAGCCGCCGCCCGGCCCAGCGGGCGTAGGCGTCGGCCTCGTACCAGCACACGTGCACCACCGGCTCCTCGGGCGGCACGACCTCGGTGACGCCGAAGCGGCGCCGGAGCCACTGCCCGCCGTCGCGGTGCCAGAACAACGGCGCGTCGATCCGGTGCCGGCGGATGTGGGACCAGCCCTCCGCCGTCCACCAGCGGGCGTCGTCGTAACCGCCGTCGTCGATGAACGCCTGGTAGGCGCCGTTGGTCACCGGCGTGGTGTCGATGTGGAACGCCGCCACCTCGCGCCGGTGCGCGGGCCGCTCGTTGTCCAGCGCCCAGGGCTCGCCGGAGGTGCCCATCGTGAACGGGCCGCCCGGCACCAGCACTTCGGACGGGCCGGTGAACAGCGGTGCCGGTTCCGGGTCCGGCGCGGTCAGGGCCTGCGGCCCCGTGCGGAGCTGATGGGTGATCAGCATGGTCTCGTCGTGCTGCTGTTCGTGCTGGGCGACCATCCCGAAGGCGAAACCGGCCTCCGTGAGCCGTGTCCCGTCGAAGTCGGCCGACTCCAGCACGTCCAGGACCCGCCCACGGACCTCCGCCGCGTAGGCGCGGGCCTCGGCGGGCGGCAGCAGCGGCAGCGAGGGCCGCTCGGAGCGCGCGTGCTCGAAGGCGTCGTACAGGCCGTCGATCTCGGGGCGCATCGCCTCGCGGCCGGCCACGGCGCGCAGCAGCCACAGTTCTTCCTGGTTCCCGATGTGCGCGAGGTCCCACACCAGGGGGGACATCAGCGGGGAGTGCTGTGCGGTGAGGTCGGGGTCCTCGACGCAGCTGGTCAGGAGCGTGGTGCGCGCACGGGCGGTGACGAGGGTGGTGAGCGCCCGCTCGCGCAGGGCCTCGGCGTCCAGGGCCTCGGGGACGAGGTCGGTCATGTGCGGATGTCCTTCCCGTGTGTGCGGCCGTCGGTGCCGCACAGGCGGTCGAGCTGGTCGTCGGCGGGGGTGCGGCCCTTGCGGACGTAGCGCTCCAGGTACCCGGCGACGGCGTCCGTCACCTCGGTGCCGGCGCCGATCCGGGGCAGGGCTTCCAGGGCCGTCGTGAAGCAGGCCACGGCGGTCTCCCGCAGCTCGGGGTCGGCGAGGCCGGAGCGGGCCGCCTCGCTCCACAGCGGGTTGTGCGGCGCAGGCCCCGAACGGGACCGTTCCGCGAGCGGTTTGACCGCCCGATAGGCGCTCTCGGCGGCCTCCGGGTCGTCGAACAGCGCCGTCGTCACCGCGAGCGGCACGATCCAGCCGTCCTCGCCCGGTTGCGCGTCGATCATGCGCAGCTCCAGATGGCCACGCGGTCTGACCGGCGGGAACAACGTGGACATGTGGTAGTCGAGGTCCGCCCGGGTGGGCGTCCCCGACCGGATCCACTCCCGGAAGGTCAGGTCCTCGGGCACGTCCCACGGCCCGTCCTCCCGGCGTACGCACATCACCGGGGCGTCCAGGACGTGTCCGGCCCAGGCGGCGCGCGGATCCCGGTCCAGGGCCGGTGCTCCCGCGCGGCCCGCGCCGATCTCCGTCCACAACCGCTGCCGCGTGGAACGCCAGCCCGTCGGGGCACCGGCGAGCAGCGGCGAGTTGGCGAAGGCGGCGACCAGGACGGGGCCCAGCATGTGCGCCAGCCACCAGCGCCGCCCGTGCCCCAGCGGGCCGGGCTCCTCGTGACCCGCGTCCAGGCAGACCTGCACGGAGGCCGAGGTGCACATCATGGCCCGCCCGGCCGGGCCGGTGCGGTCGAGGTACGCCTCCATGGCGTCGTAGCGCGGCTCGTGCAGGAACCGCCGGGGCGGGTGCCAGGGCTCGGTGCCGAGTCCGGTGAGGACCAGTCCCGCCTCGCGCAGGACGGCGCGGACGGCGTCCAGGTCGGCGGAGACGATGCTCACGCACTCCATCAGGGAGGCGGCGGGCGGCGAGCTGAGCTCCAGCTGGCCGCCGGGTTCGACGGTGAGCGCCGAGGACAGCGGCACCGTCCGCAGGGCCTCGTAGGCCGCCGCGAGTCGTTCGGGTGGGACGGGGAGCCGCGGTGAGCGCAGCTCGTGGACGAACCATTCCACTTCGACCCCGACGGTGCGGGGCGGTCCGGTCTTGAAGCAGATGCCCTTGACCAGGGCCTCCACCTCGGCCTCGGTGAGAGGAGTACGGGTCCCCGTACAGTCACTCCCCGAAGCACTGCTCGACGTGTCCGACATGTCGGTATCCTCCTGAGATTCCACCATGCCACCGGTCCGGCTTCGATGGTGCCGGACCGGTTCGCTCATCCACCCAAGACCCTCTCGCCGCATCGCACAAGAGCGCCCATCGGCGCCCGCGGGGCCGGGCACCCTCCTTTCCGTACCGTTTCCAGGCCGTTTCCGAGGGGTTCGCGCCGATGTTCCCGGTCGTCGGAAACTCGGTTGCACCGTCCGTCCAGCATCGCTGACGATGCGTGCATGAGCACGACGGGGGAGACGGACGGGGCACGGCGCACCGTGCGGCATGGTGCTGTGGCGCCCACGGGGGTGGCGCCATGAGCGCGCGGCTGCGCGGTGTCGCGCGGGAGACGGAGGAGGCCGTGGCCGCGGGCGCGTACCGCACGGCCGACGGGCGTGAGATACCGCTCGCCGCCGCGGTCGAGGCGGCTCGGGAGGGGACCCGCATGGTGGGACCCGGCCCGGTACCGGTCCCGGAGGGGGTCCTGGAGGGGGTCCTGGGGACCGCCCCGTCCGCCCCGCGGATCGAGGTCACCGGCGAGAGCAGCCTGGAGGCCGCCCGCCGACTCGCGGACGCCCCGGTGGCGGTGCTCAACTTCGCCTCCGCCCGCAACCCCGGCGGCGGTTACCTCAACGGCGCCCAGGCCCAGGAGGAGGCGCTGTGCCGCGGCTCCGCGCTGTACACGTGCCTGCTGCGGGCCCCCGAGTTCTACGACCACCACCGCGCCCACCGCGACCCGTTCTACACCGACCGGGTCGTCCACTCACCGGCCGTACCGGTCTTCCGTGACGACCGGGGCCGGTTCCTGCCCGAGCCGTACACCGCCGGCTTCCTGACGGCCGCCGCGCCGAACGCCGGAGTGATCCTGCGGACGGCGCCGGAGCGTGCCGGCGAACTGCCGCGCGCGCTGGCCGTACGGGCCGAACGCGTCCTGGAGACGGCCGCGGCCCACGGCTACCGGCGGCTGGTCCTCGGCGCCTGGGGCTGCGGTGTCTTCCGCAACGACCCCGCGCAGGTGGCGGGCGCGTTCCGGACGCTGCTGGGTCCCGGCGGCCGGTTCGAGAGGGCGTTCACACAGGTGGTGTTCGGCGTGCTGGACCGGACGCCGGGGAGCGCGGTCCGGCAGGCCTTCGCGCGCGCCTTCCCGCAGCCGGGGCAGGAGTCCTAGGGCGTGTTTCGAAGGTGGCGTCGTCTGCCCGAAGGGCAGACGGGACTTTCGAAACACGCCCTGGCCGCGGCTGTGGCGACAGCCGCGGCCGCGGCTCCGCGAGCGGGTGTGAGCGCAGGGAAGGCGCTCAGTGCCAGCCGTACCGCTCCCGCAGCCGGTGCACCACCAGGTTGAACCGCATCCGGTCCAGCGCGCAGGCCTCCCGGCGCATGCCCTGCTCGTGCAGCCGCAGCACCCGGTCGACGGCCACCCAGGAGTCCCGGCCCGAGCGGTCCCAGGGACCGCTGCCGATCGGCACCCACTCGCGGTCACCGCCGTGCTGCTTGCTGGACAGCCGCACGGCGAGGAAGGTGCCGGCCGCCTCCCGGGCGACGACCAGTACCGGACGGTCCTTGCCCCGCCCGTCGTTCTCCTCGAAGGGCACCCAGGTCCAGACGATCTCGCCGGGGTCCGGGTCACCGTCGTGCGCGGGCGAGTACTCGGTCCGCACCCGGCCGACCTCGCGCGGTTCGGCCTCGACGGTGGCGGAGGGGCCGAAGCGGCCCGGGACGTTCTCTTCGGTGGAAGCGGTCACGAGGGCACCCTAGGGGCTGTTCCGGGGCCCGTTCCCCGCGGCCCCCGGCGACCACGTCACGCGGGGGCGGCCGGCGACTCCGCGGCCCCGGGGCGTCCCGCACGGGCCCACCCGGGGGCGGGCTGCTCAGACCGCCGGGGAGTCCGTGACGAGCGGCTCCGGCCACCGTTCGTGCCAGCGCAGGTCCGCCTCCGCCTGCGCGGCGAGCGACAGCAGCAGCGGCTCGCTGCCGGCGGGCCCGAGCAGCTGCGCCCCGACCGGCAGCCCACCGGGCGTGAAGCCCGCGGGCACGTTGACACCGGGCCAGCCGAGGACGTTCCACGGCCACGCGTAGGGGCACGCGGCGATCATGGCGCGGTCGGTGGCGAACCCGCTCAGCTCCAGCAGGGCGCCGATGCGCGGCGGGGGAGCGGCCGTCGTCGGCGCGAGCACCACGTCGTACGTCTCGAAGAGGCGGCCGACCCGGCCGTGCAGGACCGTCTCCGCACGGCGGGCCGCCCGCAGCGGGGCGCCGCCGAGGAGCCTGCCGAGCCGGGCGGCGCCCCGGGTGCGCCGGTCGAGCAGGGCGGGGAACGGCGCCTCGGCCACCCACTCGGCGATCCCCGCGGTCGCCCGCGGCACGAAGGTCAGCCCGATCCGCCCGTACGGCGGGTCGGCCTCCTCGACGGTGTGCCCGAGGCCCGCCAGGGCCGCCGCGAGGGCGACGACCCGGTCGCGCACCTCGGGGAGCAGCCGGGCGGGCACGGCGGTGAACGGCGGTTTCAGCGACAGGGCGATCCGCAGCCGGCCGGGGTCGCGGCCCACCGCGGCGAGGGCGTCGACGGCGGGCGGCCGGTGCGGGTCGCGCGGATGGTTGCCGCTCGCCGCGTCGAGGAGGAGGGCCGCGTCGGCCACGGTGCGGGCCAGGGTGCCGTTGACCGTGATGCCCTGGAAGGACTCGCCGCGCGGCCAGGTCGACACGCGTCCGCGTTGCGGCTTGATGCCGACGAGGTGGGTCCACGACGCCGGGATGCGGACCGAGCCGGCGCCGTCGGAGCCGAGCGCGGCGGGGACCAGGCCCGCCGCCACGGCGGCCGCCGAACCGCCGGAGGAGCCGCCCGGGGTGTGTTCGGTGTGCCACGGGTTGCGGGTGGCGCCGAAGGCCGGGCCCTCGGTGAACGGCCACTGTCCGAATTCGCAGGTGTTCGTCTTGCCGACGATCACGGCCCCGGCCGCGCGCAGCCGCCGTACCGCCTCCCCGTCCTCGGTGACCGCGGGGTGGGTGCCCGCGCAGCCGAAGGCGGTCGGCTCGCCCGCCACGTCCATGTCGTCCTTCACGGCGACCGGCACCCCCAGCAGGGGCCTGCGTACGCCGCGGGACAACTCCCGGTCGGCCGCGTCGGCTTCGGCGAGCGCGGCCTCGGCGCGGACGAGGCGGAAGGCGTTGAGGGTGCCCTGGGTGGCCTCGATCCGCGCCAGGGTCCGCTCGACCAGCGTGCGGGAGGTGACCTCCCCGGCGGCCAGCGCGCGGGCGGTCTCGGTCAGGCCTGCGGAACGGTCTAGCGTCATGGCGGGACACCTCCGTCAGCACATTGTCTACCGAACGGTAACGTCTGGCCGCCGGAGGCGGAACGCGCTGCGGCCCGCGGTGGGTCCGGTGTCCGCCACAGGTGTCCCGCAGGCCACCACCCGTTCCTGCGCGAGGCATTGACGTGCCTCGGAGCCACCCCTACCTTCTGATCGACTTTCCGAACTTCGTTCGGCATGTCGAACCTGCGTCGTAGGGAGAGAGCCGCACATGACGACACGCCGCCCCACCACCCCGTCCCGCCGCAGCCTGTTGCGCGCGATGGCCGCCCTGCCCGTCTCCACGCTGGTGCTCGCGGAGGCGCCCGGCCTGCTCGGCAGCGCGCTCGCCGCCGCCCCGCCCGGCGGATCGGCCACCCGCTACACCATCGTGCCGTTCCTCGACAGCGACGACGGCACGGTGAACGTCTACCAGTCGGACGACGCCACCGACTTCCGCCTCGCCAGGTCCGCCGCCTACACCCCGCCTGCGAACCGCATCCGCGACGCGAGCATCCTCAAGCACACCGACGGCTCCTACTACCTGACCTACACCACGCACACGTGGCAGGACCCCAGCGCCACCATCGGGTTCGCCCGCAGCACCGACCGGCTCACCTGGTCGTTCCTGTACGACCACCCGGTTCCCGTCGCGGGCCTCTCACGGGCCTGGGCGCCGGAGTGGTTCGTCGACAGCGACGGCAGCGTCAACATCATCGTGTCCTGCTCCACCACGGACGACGAGTGGATGTTCACCCCCTACCTGCTGAAGGCCACCGACCCGGGCCTCACCGCCTGGACCTCACCCGTCCCCCTGTCCGGCATCGGCGAGAACCACATCGACACCTTCGTCGTGAAGCTCGGCTCGACCTACCACGCCTTCACCAAGAACGAGACGACCAAGTACATCGAGTACGCCACCGCCACCCGGCTCGCGGGCCCGTACACCATCTCCCGCACCGGCGACTGGGCGGGCTGGGGCAGCTACCGCGAGGGCCCGGCCCTCGTCCGGCTCGACAACGGCGGCTGGCGCGTCTTCTTCGACGGCTACGGCGACGGCACCTACTACTACAGCGACAGCTACGACACCTTCACCACCTGGAGCGCGCCCAAGGCCCTCCCGGGCGTCTCCGGCACGGCCCGCCACTTCACCGTCGTCAAGGAGACGGTGGCCGGCGGGGTGGGCCTGCCCAGGAACGTCACCCGCTCCTTCCGCTCCGTCAACTACCCCACCCGGCACTGGCAGGCACAGTCCTCGCTGCTCAACCTGCCGGTGGTGACCGCCTCCAGCACGGCCGCCGAGAAGCGGGCGGCCACCTTCACGGTCGTCCCCGGCCTCGCGGACGCGAACGGCTGCTCCTTCCGTGACGCGGCCGGCAACTACCTGCGCCACTACTCCTTCCGTGCCCGCTTCGACCCGAACGACGGCACGTCGGCCTTCGCCGGGGACGCCACCTTCATCGCCCGCACCGGCACCACGAGCGGCTCGGCGCGCTTCGAGTCGTACAACTACCCCGGCCACTACCTGCGCCACTACGACTACCAGCTCCGCGTGGAGCGGTCCGACGGCACGGACCTGTTCCGCCAGGACAGCTCCTTCCTGCCGGTGACCGCCTGGGCCTGAACCACCGCGGCGGCGGCGCGGCGAGCACCGGGTGACCCGGACAGCCAGGATGATCACTGACAGGCACGCACCGAGGTACGCCCCGGTCCTGCCGTGCGGTGAAGGCGATCCGGCGGCGGAGACGGGGCACGACGACAGGAGCACGGATGAACCCCTCAGCCGACGTGCACACCCGCATGGAGGTCATCGACGCCTACCGGGCCCATCTGCACGCGATGGCCGACGGCGACGCCGTCGCGCTCGACGCCCTGCTCGACGACGGTTTCACCCTGACGCGGACCACGGGGGACGAGCAGCCGAAGGCCGCCTGGCTGGCGGACCTGCGCGCCGCGACGTTCGTCCCGCAGACGATCGAGGAGAAGACCGTGACCGTCGCGGTCGACGGCGACACGGCGCGCCTCGTGGGCCGCGTGGTCACGCGTCCGGCCGAGGACGGCGCGCACGAGGACCGGCGACTCCAGCTGACCATGGACTACGCCCGCGTACGCGACTCCTGGATCGCCCTGCGTTCGGTGACCCGAAGCTGGTGAACCGCGCGGGGCCGGCGCCCCGCCGCCGGACCGGGACGCGGGAGCCGGACCCCGGTACGGCACCGCGGGCATCCGGGCTTCCGGGCGGGCGACGCCGGGTGCCGCGTCGCGCGGCCGTGGCCCGGCCCGCGAGCCACCGTGCCCACCCGGAGCGCGGGCCGGTGCCGTGCCGGGGACGGACCGCGCCGACCGGGGTCAGCCGCGCGGCTCCCCGTCCCGCGGGGACGGGCGCGGCCACGGGCGTCCGCCGATGGCCTCGATGCCGTTGTTGAACCGCCTGAGGTAGGACGCGAACGCCGTGATGTCGTCCTGCGACCAGTCCCCCATGACGCGGTCCAGGACCTCGACGATCCCCCGCCGCTCCTCGTCGAGCAGCCGCTCGCCCTCCGCCGTCAGCCGGAACTTGCGGGCCATCCCGCCCTGCGGATCGGGGATGCGGTCGAGCAGCCCGGCGCGCATCGCCGCGGCGGTCTGCCGGTTCAGGGTGGAGGCGTCGAGGGCGAAGGCGTCGCTCAGTTCCCCGATCGACATCGGGCCCTGGACCCGGATCCGGCTCAGCAGGATGTAGGCGCTGCGCTCCAGGACGCCGTCCGTGCGGCGGCCCCCGCGGCGGCTCAGGAACGTATGGCGGCTGAGCAGCATCTGCTCGTACTCCACCTCGTGCGTCGGCCTCTGCATGTGCCCGAGCCTCCTGTTCGTGCTGCCGTCCCCGCGACCCGTCCCGGCGGCGGCCGCTCCATCCTGGCACACCACCGTGCAAGCACCACATCGCGTGCAACCACCACATCGCATGGTTGATGCATTCGACATGTACGATGCACATCCTTCGCCCGGAACCCCCAGAGAAACCGAGGAGTCCGCCCATGGACGCCCCCCAGCCCACGGCCCGCGCGGGTGGCGTGGTCGCCACGCTCGCCCTCGCGGGCATCACGGCCGCGATCATGCAGACACTGGTCACCCCGCTCATCGCCGAACTGCCGCAGATCCTCGACACCTCGTCCTCTAACGCGGCCTGGGTCATCACGGTCACCCTGCTGGCCGCCGCGGTCTGCGTGCCGGTCGTGGGCCGCCTCGGCGACCTGCTGGGCAAGCGGCGCATGCTCCTGGCGTGCGCCGTGCCGCTGATCGTGGGTTCGGTGGTGTGCGCCCTCGCCTCCGGCGTCGTCATGATGATCATCGGGCGCGGGCTCCAGGGCATGGGCATGGGCATGCTGCCCCTGGGCATCGCCCTGCTCCGCGACGTCCTCCCGGCGGAGAAGCTCAGTTCCTCCATCGCCCTGGTCAGCGCCTCCATGGGCATCGGCGGCGGCCTCGGCCTGCCCATCGCCGCGGCGATCGCCCAGTACGCGAACTGGCGCGTCCTGTTCTGGGGCTCGGCCGGCATGGCCGTCGTCGTCACCCTGCTCATCTGGTTCCTGATCCCCGACGTGCCCGCCGCCGCCAAGGGGCAGCGCTTCGACCTGCCCGGCGCGCTCGGTCTCGGCGCCGGCCTGGTCGCCCTGCTGCTCGCCGTCTCCAAGGGCGCCGACTGGGGCTGGGGTTCGGGCGTCACGCTCGGCCTGTTCGCCGCCGCCGTCGTGGTCTTCGTGGCCTGGGGATTCTGGGAGACGCGCACCACCGACCCGCTGACCGACCTGCGCACCACCGCCCGCCCGCGGGTGCTGCTCACCAACCTCGCGTCCGTCTTCGTCGGCTTCGCGATGTACGCGAGCATGCTCGTCATGCCGCAGCTCCTGCAGTTCCCGCAGTCCACCGGCTACGGCCTCGGCCAGTCCATGCTCGCGACCGGCCTGTGGATGGCCCCCGGCGGCATCATGATGATGTTCGTCTCCCCGCTCGGCGGGAAGCTCACCAACGCCCGCGGCCCGAAGTTCACGCTCGTCTGCGGCGCGCTGGTCATCGCCGTCGGCTACGGCCTGTCCATGGCGCTGATGGGCTCCGCCTGGGGCCTGATGGTCGTCGGCATCGTCATCAACAGCGGCGTCGGCCTCGCCTACGGCTCGATGCCCGCCCTCATCATGAGTTCGGTCCCGCTGTCGGAGACCGCCGCCGCCAACGGCTTCAACACCCTCATGCGGTCGCTGGGCACCTCGGTCGGCGCCGCCGTCATCGGCGTGATCCTGGCCCAGATGACGACCACCATGGGCGGCTACACCCTCGCCTCCGAGGACGGCTTCCGCACCGCGCTCCTCGTCGGCGGCGCCCTCGCCCTGGTCTCCGCGGCCATCGCGTCCGCCATCCCCGCCGCCCGCCCCGCCGACTCCGACACGGAGGAGACCCGGCAGGCCTCCGAGCCCGAGCAGGCGAAGGTCTAAGGCCGCGACAGGCGACGTTCGCCCCGTCGCGACGCCCGGCACGCCCGCTCGCCGCACCGGCCGAAAGCCCGAGTACGTCCCGTACGAGGACTTCCGGCCGGCACACCCCAGCCTTCGGCCGGGGGCACCCCCAGAGCACGCACCGGACGCCGCTCCTCGACGGGCGGACGTCGCCTGCCGCGGCACCGGCACGCGGGTCCGGACCGGGTGCGGGGGCCCGCCGTTCCACGCCTCAGCACCCGCCGCAGGGCCCACCGGACCGCGACGCCGTCCGCGGTCCTCGCCGGCAGGGCGCGGAAACCGGCGGCGCCGCCCGCCCGGAGACCGGCGGCGCCGCCACGTGCCGGCCGGCTACGGCGTGGGGGCCGCGTCCGCGCGCATCAGCACGCAGTCGAACTCGATCACCCGGCCGGTGGTCGCCTCGCGGGTCACCGGGTACATGCCCGTGATGCCGAACCCGGCCGCCTCGTACGCCGCGACGGCCTCGCCCATGCCCGGGCTGCCCTCGTACAGCCGCAGCACCGCGACCTCGGACTGCATGCCGACGAACTCCTCGATCCGCTTCCCGGCTCCGGCGAACACCTCCAGGTCGTAGCCCTGGGTGTCCATCTTCAGGTAGGGGCGCGGATCGGCCAGGCCCTCCAGCGCCTCGTCCATGACCTCGTCCAGCCGGCGGACGCGGATCTCCTCGGTGTCGGACGTGCCGAACCGGCTGTACCGGTCCCTGCCGTAGTCGCTGGGCCCCAGCAGGGAGTTCATGGTCTTCCAGCCGGTGTGGATCTCGGCGGTCGTCTCCTCACGGCCCAGTCCGCACCGGTACACGTGCCAGTCGGGGTCCTGTGCCGCGGCCTTCTCCAGCCTGGCGAACGTCTCCGAGGTGGGTTCGAACGACACGATCCGCCCGGTGTAGCCGAGCCGGCGCAGCCGACGGGCGTACTGGCCGCTGTTGGCGCCGACGTCGAAGACGCAGTTCGCGTCGTACAGCGCGAGCATGGCGGCGACGTGCTGGGTGCACAGGTACTCGGCCGCCGCGAGCTGCAGCTTGCGTTCGTCGCGCCGGGCCGCCCCCTCCATGAGCAGCAGCGCGCCGGTCTCGCCGAGCCGGACGGCGTCGGCGTCCGTGGGGTCGGCGGCGCCGCCCTTCGCCCGCCGGACGATCCAGGTGCCCTTGCCGGCACCGGTGACCGTCAGCGGGGCGGCGGACCGGGACACCAGCGCCGTCCCCGGGGCGAGGTCGGTCACCTGGACGCCGATCCGGGGCATCAGCCGCAGGAGTCGTCGATAAAAGGTCTGCATCCCGTCAGCCCTATCAGACATGTCGGGGTGTGGTCCTCCCGTTGAACGACATTCGCCGCCGGGGTTAACCAGCTTCTTACATGCGGCGCGTCCGGGAGCCCGCCTTCGCGGCCACCGCGGGGCCGAGGGCCGCGCCCACGGCACGATCCTGAGGACGCTCACCTGCTCCGGCGACGCGGCCACGGAGGGGGACCTGGACGCCCTCCTCGCGGACGCCGCCGGCTGCACCGGCCTCGGCGTGGACACGGTGACCCCGGCCTCGCGCCCGGGGGAGACCTCCGGGGGCCGGAGCGGTTCGTCGCTCCCGCGGTCGAACGGCCGGCGGAGCTGGACCGAGCGCCCGGGGGAGCCGGCCCGCACGGAAGGGGCCCGGAATCTCCGGGCCCCTTCCGAATCCGTCGCCGGTCTCCGGTCCCGCGGGTCTCGCCAAGACGGCCCGCCGGTCTCACCAGGACGGCCAGAGGATCAGGCGGCCACGGTCTCGCTCGCGTGGCCGTGCAGACCGGCCACGACCTCGGTCAGCTGCGCGGCGACCTCGGCGTCGTCGGCCGGGTGGGTCTCGGCGAAGCGGGTCAGGGAGCCGGGGATGGAGAGCTTGAGGTCCTCGATCACCTTGCCGCCGGCGATGCCCACGGCCTTGCGGGCCTCGTCCTGCGCCCACACGCCGCCGAACTGGCCGAACGCGGTGCCGACCACGGCGACCGGCTTGCCGCCGAAGGCGCCGGCGCCGTACGGGCGGGACAGCCAGTCGATGGCGTTCTTCAGGACGGCGGGCATGGTGCCGTTGTACTCGGGCGAGAACAGCAGGAAGGCGTCGGCGGTCCGAGCGGCCTCGCGCAGCTCGGCGGCGGCGGCCGGGACGCTGCCCTCGACGTCGAGGTCCTCGTTGTAGAACGGGAGGTCGGCCAGGCCTTCGAACAGGTCGACCTGCGCGCCCTCCGGAGCGACCTTGACGGCCGCCTCGGCGAGCTGGCGGTTGGTGGAACCGGCGCGGAGGCTGCCGACGAGCGCGAGGATGCGGACAGACATGGGTTACTCCCGAGGGGCTGGAACATGGCGGTGACAATCCGGACCGAGGTCCGTTTGCAAGTTCTAGCACTTTAACCGGACCGCGGTCCATTTTCTTCCGGGTGCTTTACGCTGAGTTCATGTCCGCCGCCCTGCCTCCCCTCCCCGGCCCCGGGACACCCCTCGGCGAACCCGAACTGCTGCAGCTCGGAACGGCCGAGGACGAGCCGTGTCTGCGTGCCGACGCGGCCCGCAACCGCGCCCGGCTGCTGGACGCCGCCGCCCGGCTGGTCGCCGCGCACGGCGCGGCCGGGGTCACGATGGAGGCGGTGGCCGCCGCGGCGAACGTCGGCAAGGGGACGGTCTTCCGCCGCTTCGGCGACCGCACCGGACTGCTGACGGCGCTGCTGGACCACTCCGAGCGGAAGTTCCAGGCCGCCTTCCTCGGCGGGCCCCCGCCGCTCGGACCCGGCGCCGCGCCGGTGGAACGGCTGCGGGCGTTCGGCGTCGCCTACCTGCGCCGCGCGATCGACGAACTGGACCTGCTGCTGGCGGCCGAAGCCGGCCCGGACCGCCGCTACACCGTCCCCGTCCACCGTCTGCACCACGGCCATCTCGCGCTGCTGCTGCGGCAGGCGGCACCGGACGCCGACCCGGACCTGCTGGCCCACACCCTGCTGGGCTACCTCAACCCGCCCCTGATCCACCACCTGGTCCGCCGGTGCGCCACCCCACCGGCCCGCCTGGAAACCGGCTGGACCGACCTGGTGGACCGGGTCACGGGCGCCGGCGCCGGGGACGGCGGGGAGGACTGACGAAGGACGCGACGCGAACCGGACACCCACGGCCCGGGACGGGTACCCGAGGGCTGTGACCGCCCGTTCCCGCGACCGCCCCTTGCACGACCGCCCGTTCCCGCGACCGCTCCACGTGCGGTCGCCCGTTCCGCCGGCCGTCCGTTCCGCCCGGCGGACGACTACGATATTGGACGCTCAATCGGACGCGGACGCGTTCGACGCCGGCGCGACTCGCCCGGCCGCCCCGGAGTCCCGCGTCCCGCCACGCGGCCGCCCCAGCGGCGGCGCACCGCACGGGACCTGCGCCCCCGGCAGGTCCCGAGGGTCACCGATCGGAGAGCCGTCATGCCGTTGCTCGACCCCACCGCCCGGCAGTCCCGCAGCCTGTCCGGACCCGTGCGTCCCGTCACCGAGCCCGCCACCGGCGACACCCTCGGCACGGTGGTGCTGGCCGGCGCGCAGGACGTGGCCCCGGCCGCGCGGACCGCCCTCGCCGCCCAGGCCGAGTGGGCCCGCGCCCCCCACCTCGTCCGCGCCGCGGTGCTGCGCAAGGCAGGCGACCTGTTCGCCGCGCACGCGGACGAACTGCGCGAGTGGCTCGTGCGCGAGTCCGGTTCCGTCCCCGGCAAGGCCGACTTCGAACTGCACGTCGCCGCCCAGGAGTGCTACGAGGCCGCCGCCCTCGCCTCCCGCCCGGCCGGCCAGGTCCTGCCCAGCGAGGCGCCCCGGCTGTCGTACACCCGCCGCGTCCCCGTGGGCGTCGTCGGCGTGATCTCCCCGTTCAACGCCCCGCTGATCCTGTCCGTCCGCTCGGTCGCGCCGGCCCTGGCGCTCGGCAACGCGGTCCTGCTGAAGCCGGACCCGCGCACGGCGGTCTGCGGCGGACTGTCACTGGCCGCGGTCCTCGCCGAGGCCGGCCTCCCCGAGGGACTGCTGCACATCCTGCCGGGCGGCGCCGAGACGGGCGCGGCCCTGGTCGCCGACCCGCGCGTCCCGGTGATCTCCTTCACCGGTTCCACCGCGGCGGGCCGGGCGGTCGGCGAGGCCGCCGGCCGCCACCTCAAGCGCGCCCATCTGGAACTCGGCGGAAACTCCGCCCTGATCGTCCTGGAGGACGCCGACCTCGACGCGGTGATCTCCACGGCTGCCTGGGGTTCCTTCTTCCACCAGGGCCAGATCTGCATGACCACCGGCCGCCACCTCGTGCACGCCTCGCTCTACGAGGAGTACGTCGAGCGGCTGGTGGCGAAGGCCGACGCCCTGGCCGTGGGGGACCCGCACCGCGCGCGGGTCCACCTGGGCCCGCTCATCGACGGCGGTCAGCTCCGCAAGGTGCACGGCCTGGTGGAGGCCAGCACGGCGGCCGGCGCGAAGCTGGCGGCCGGCGGCACGCACGAGGACCTGTTCTACCGCCCGACCGTCCTGGCGGGCGTCGACGACCGCACCCCCGCCTACACGGAGGAGGTCTTCGGACCGGTCGCCCCGGTCCGCGCCTTCACCACCCCGGACGAGGCCGCGGCGCTGGCCGGGGCGAGCCCCTACGGCCTGTCCCTGGGGATCGTCACCCGTGACACGGCCCGCGGCCTCGCCCTGGCCGAGCGCGTTCCGACCGGCATCGTGCACATCAACGACCAGACGGTCAACGATGAGGCCGTGGCGCCGTTCGGCGGGGTCGCCGCCTCCGGCACCGGTGCCCGCTTCGGCGGCGAGGCCAACCTGGAGGCCTTCACCGACGTGCGCTGGACGACGGTGCGCGGGGACGTGGCGCCGTACCCCTTCTAGAGCCCTATCCCCTTCCGGAACCCGCGCCCTTTTCCCGGTTCTCCGGAAGGGGCGCCCCTTCCGGAGAACCGGCCCGGACGCCTGCCGGGGGCCGAGCCCCGCGTGCTGCCGGACCGGGCCGGACCGGGCCGGGCCGTACCGCTCCGAGGACGGGCGGAGGGGACCCGCAGGTCACTCGCCCTGGGCGGCCTGCTGCTCCTCGACGGACCTGCGGACCTCGTCCATGTCCAGCTTGCGGGCCTGGCCGATGACGTCCGTGAGGGCGGCCTCGGGCAGGGCGCCCGGCTGCGCGAACACGGCGACCCGGTCGCGGACGATCATCAGGGTCGGGATCGACTGGATGCCGAAGGCCGCTGCCAGTTCCGGCTGGGCCTCGGTGTCCACCTTGCCGAAGACGAGGTCCGGGTTCTCCTCGGCGGCCTTCTCGTAGACCGGGGCGAACTGACGGCACGGCCCGCACCAGGACGCCCAGAAGTCGATCAGGACGAAGTCGTTGTCGGTGACCGTCTGGTCGAAGTTCTCCTTGGTGAGCTCCACGGTGCTGCTCATGGCGTGATTACCTCTTCCCGTGCTTCCTGCCGGGTTCTCCCGGCATGGGGTGAAGCCGCCCGCGTCAACGCGGCCGGCCCGTCGCGTATTCCGCGCCCTACCCGTGTGGCCACGCCGCACACCACCCACCAGACTGACCCCATGACGGAAACGGAAACCATCGCGTACGACGTCGTGGTGCTCGGGGCCGGGCCCGTGGGGGAGAACGTGGCCGACCGCACCCGCGCGGCCGGCCTCACCACCGCGGTCGTGGAGAGCGAACTGGTCGGCGGCGAGTGTTCCTACTGGGCGTGCATGCCCAGCAAGGCCCTGCTGCGCCCGGTCATCGCCCAGGCCGACGCCCGACGCCTGCCCGGTCTGCGCCAGGCGGTGCAGGGCCCCCTCGACGCGGCCGCGGTCCTCGCCCACCGCAACTACTACACCTCCGACTGGAAGGACGACGGCCAGGTCGGCTGGCTGGACGGCATCGGCGCCGACCTCCATCGCGGCCACGGCCGCCTGACCGGCCCGCGCACGGTGGCGGTCGGCGACAAGATCCTGACCGCCCGGCACGCCGTCGCCGTGTGCACCGGCACCCGGGCCGTCCTGCCGGACCTGCCGGGCCTGGCCGAGGTCGGGCCGTGGACCAGCCGTGAGGCGACGAGCGCCCAGTCCGTGCCCGGTCGCCTGGTGGTGGTCGGCGGCGGCGTGGTCGCCACCGAGATGGCCACCGCCTGGCAGGCCCTCGGCTCCCGGGTCACCCTCCTGGTGCGCGGCAAGGGACTGCTGAACCGCATGGAGCCGTTCGCCGGCGAACTGGTCGCCGAGGCGCTCACCGGGGCCGGCGTCGACGTGCGGACCGGTACCTCGGTGACGTCGGTGACCCGCACGGACGGCACGGTCGTGGTCGTCACCGACGCCGGCGACCGGATCGAGGCCGACGAGATCCTCTTCGCCACCGGCCGCGCCCCGCGCACCGACGACATCGGCCTCGACACCGTCGGCCTGGAGCCGGGCTCGTGGCTGCAGGTCGACGACAGCCTGCGCGTCACGGGCAACGACTGGCTCTACGCGGTCGGCGACGTCAACCACCGTGCCCTGCTCACCCATCAGGGCAAGTACCAGGCCCGTATCGCCGGTGCCGCGATCGCCGCCCGCGCCTCGGGGGAGGCGGACCTGGACTCCGGTCCGTGGGGAGCCCACGCGGCCACCGCCGACCACGCCGCCGTCCCGCAGGTCGTCTTCACCGACCCGGAGGCCGCCGCGGTCGGCCTCTCCCTCGCGGAGGCGGAACAGGCCGGACACCGGGTCCGCGCCGTCGACGTCGACCTCTCCTCGGTCGCCGGGGCGGGCCTGTACGGCGAGGGCTACCAGGGCCGCGCCCGCATGGTCGTCGACCTGGAGAGCGAGATCCTGCTCGGTGTCACCTTCGTCGGCCCCGGCGTCGGCGAACTGATCCACTCGGCGACCGTCGCCGTCGTCGGCCGGGTTCCCGTCGCCCGCCTGTGGCACGCCGTACCGTCCTACCCGACGATCAGCGAGGTGTGGCTGCGCCTGCTGGAGGCGTTCCGCGACAACTGACGGTCCGGCACCGACGTCCGGCCAGGGCGTGTTTCGGAAGTAGCGTCGTCTCCCCGAAGGGCGGACGGGACTTTCGAAACGCGCCCTACGGCAGCCCGAAGCCCAGCGCGCGGGCTGCCTCCTCCGGCGTGGGCTGCGCCCACCGGCGCGCCACCGTCTCGTTGGCCGACAGTGAGCGCAGCTCGGCCCGGTCCAGGTAGAGCAGGCCGTCGAGGTGGTCCGTCTCGTGCTGCACGATCCGGGCGGGCCACCCGTCGAACACCTCGTCCAGCGCCCGGCCCGTCTCGTCCTGGCCGGTCAGCCGCACCTCGGCGGGCCGGGCCACCACCGCCTGCCAGCCGGGCACGCTCAGACAGCCCTCGAAGAAGGCGGCGCGGCCGGAACCCACCGGCGTGTAGGCGGGGTTGACCAGGACCCGGAACGGCTGCGGCACCCGGCCGCGGGCCACCCGCACCTCCTCCGGCACCGGCGCCGGGTCCTCGATCACCGCGATCCGCAGTTCCACGCCGACCTGCGGCGCGGCCAGGCCCACCCCCGGCGCCGCGTGCATGGTGACGCGCAGCGCCTCGACGAAGCGTGCCAGCAGGGCGGGGCCGAGCTGACCGTCGTAGCGCTCGGTGCCGGTGCGCAGGACCGGGTCGCCGGCCGCCACGATCGGCAACGGGCCGCCGGCGGCGAGGAGTTCCTCGACCCGCTCGGCAAGAGGTGCGCGGGGACTGGGAGATGCCATCCGGCCAGCATGCCACGACCACGGCACTCCGGAGGCGGGGGGGGGGGGGGGGGGGGGGGGGGGGGGGGGGGGGGGGGGGGGGGGGGGGGGGGGGGGGGGGGGGGGCGGCGGCGGGGGGGGGGGGGGGGGGCGGCGGGCGGGGGGGGGCCGCGCGGCCCCCCCCCCCCCCCCCCCCCCCCCCCCCCCCGCGGGGGGGGGGGGGGGGGGGGGCGCCCCCCCCCCCCCCCCCCCCCCCCCCCCCGCGGGCCCGTGTGTCAGGCCTCCTCGAAGTCGCCCGTCAGCGCCGAGGCGATCCGCAGGTGCGGGCCCGCCTCCGCGTGCCGGCCCTGCCGCTCCAGGGTGCGGCCCAGCATCAGCCGGGCGTACTGCTCCACCGGGTCGCGCTCCACGATGGCGCGCAACTCGGTCTCGGCGCGGCCGAGTTGAGCCGAGTGGTAGTAGGCGCGGGCCAGCAGCAGCCGCGGTCCGGTCTGCTCCGGCACCTCCTCGACCAGCCCGGCCAGGACCCGCGCGGCGGCGGTGTACTCCTTGGCGTCGAAGAACAGCCGCGCGCGCTCCCAGCGCTCGGCCGGCGTTCCGTGGGCGTAGTACTCGGTGTCGTAGGTCGTGTCCACTCGTGGCCTCCTTCGCGTCGCACAACCGCGACCGGTGGTGGGAAATTCCACCGGTGCGGCCGGGGTGCTCCGCGGGTTCACATGGCGGCCAGTTCCGCGTCCGCCCGCTCGGTGATCAGGGCGAGCACCCGCCCGGCGACGGCCCGGTCCTCGGCGGGGATGCCGGCGTGGATCCGGGCCGAGACCGCCCCCGGCTCGGCGCTCACCGTCTCGTACAGCGCGCGCCCGGCGTCCGTGGCGCGGACGGTCCCGCCGTCGGCCGACACCAGGCCCTTGGCCAGGAGTTGGTCGACGGTGGCGTGCACCTCGGCCCGGTCGGCCTTGAGGGAGGCGACGACCAGGGCGACGAGCGCCGCCCGGCACCGTGCCGGACGCCGGATACGCTGGCGCGGTGAACGAGAACCTTCCTCCCTGTCCGAAGTGCTCCTGCGAGTACACCTACGAGATGAACGCCCTGGTGGTGTGCCCGGAGTGCGGCCACGAATGGGTGCCCGCCGAGAGCGGCGCGGATGCCGGCGGCCCCGCCGAGCGGGTCGTCAGGGACTCCGTCGGCAATGTGCTGACGGACGGCGACACGGTGGTCGTCGTCAAGGCCCTCAAGGTCAAGGGCAGCCCGTCGGGCATCAAGGCCGGCACCAAGGTGCGCAACATCCGGCTGGTCGACGGGGTCGACGGCCACGACATCGACTGCAGGATCGACGGGTTCGGCGCGATGCAGCTGAAGTCGAGCGTGGTCAAGAAGGGCTGACCCCCTCCCCGGGGGAATCCGCGGCGGCTTCACCGGATGCAGAATTGCAAAATTTCGCAATTGGTTAGATGCTGGATTCACTGTGCTCGCAGACAGTGGCGGGCGCTGCCCGCGCCCGCCCCGGTGGGGCGCCGTCGAGGAAAGCCGAGGGTCCCGTGTCCGTTCCGCTGTACCAGGCCAAGGCCGAGTTCTTCCGCATGCTGGGGCACCCGGTACGGATCCGGGTCCTGGAGCTGCTCCAGGACGGACCCACACCGGTGCGCGACCTGCTGGCCGCCATCGAGGTGGAACCCCCCAGCCTGTCCCAGCAACTGGCGACCCTGCGCAGGTCGGGCATCGTCACCGCGACGCGGGAGGGCTCGACGGTCGTCTACGAGCTGGCCGGCGGCGACGTCGCCGACCTGATGAGGGCCGCGCGCCGGATCCTCACCGACGTGCTGACCGGACGGCACGAGCTGCTCGCCGAACTGCGGGAAGGCGAGGTCACCGCGCGATGACGGCCGTCCCCACCCGGATCCGGCGCCGGATCACCGCCCTGCTCCCCGGCCGCGGCGACCTGGCGGAACTGCGCCGCGATCCGCGCCGGGACCTGCTCGCGGGCCTGACCGTGGCGATCGTCGCGCTGCCCCTCGCCCTCGGATTCGGCGTCTCCTCCGGACTCGGCGCCGAGGCGGGCCTGGCGACCGCGGTCGTCGCCGGCGCGCTCGCCGCCGTGTTCGGCGGCTCGAACCTGCAGGTGTCCGGTCCGACGGGCGCGATGACCGTGGTGCTCGTGCCGATCGTCGCCGCCCACGGCCCCACCGGGGTACTGACCGTCGGGCTCATGGCCGGGGTGATGCTGGTCGCCCTCGCCCTGCTCAAGGCCGGCAAGTACATGCGGTACGTGCCCGCGCCCGTCGTCGAGGGCTTCACCCTCGGCATCGCCTGCGTGATCGGCCTGCAACAGATACCGAACGCGCTCGGCGTGCCCGAGCCGGAGGGCGACCGCGTCCTCGTGGTCGCCTGGCGTGCCGTGGCGGAGTTCGCCAGGACACCGAACTGGACCGCCGCCGCCCTCGCCCTGGCCGTCGCCGCCGCCATGCTGGCCGGCGCCCGCCTGCGGCCCACGGTCCCCTTCTCCATCCTCGCCGTGATCGCGGCCACCGTCGTGGCCCGGGTGGCCGGCCTGGACGCGGCGGAGCCGATCGGTGACCTGCCGTCCGGCCTGCCCGCCCCCTCCCTGTCCTTCCTCGACCCGGGCGCCCTCGGTTCCCTGCTCGCCCCGGCCGTCGCGGTCGCGGCCCTGGCCGCCCTGGAGTCGCTGCTGTCGGCCTCGGTCGCCGACGGCATGACGGTCGGACAGCGCCACGATCCCGACCGCGAGCTGTTCGGCCAGGGCCTGGCCAACATCGCCGCCCCGCTGTTCGGCGGCGTGCCCGCCACCGGGGCCATCGCCCGCACCGCGGTCAACGTCCGCGGCGGCGCCGGGTCCCGGCTCGCCGCCCTCACCCACGCGGTGATCCTCGCCGTCATCGTGTTCGCCGCCGCGCCCCTCGTCTCCGCGATCCCGCTCGCCGCGCTCGCGGGCGTGCTCCTTGCCACCGCCGTCCGCATGGTCGAGGTCGGCTCGCTGCGGGCGATGGCGCGGGCCACCCGCTCCGACGCGCTGATCCTGGTGCTCACCGCTGTCGCGACCCTCGCGCTCGACCTCGTGTACGCCGTGATCATCGGCCTGGCCGTCGCGGGCGTCCTCGCCCTGCGCGCGGTGGCGGGCCAGGCCCGCCTCGAAGAGGTCCCGCTCGACCGGGGCGACCACAGCGCCGAGGAGCACCGGCTGCTCGCGGAGCACATCGTGGCGTACCGCATCGACGGACCGCTGTTCTTCGCCGCCGCCCACCGCTTCCTGCTGGAACTGGCGGAGGTCGCCGACGTACGCGTCGTCATCCTGCGCATGTCCCGCGTGACCACCGTCGACGCCACCGGCGCCCTCGTCCTCAAGGACGCGGTGGAGAAGCTCCACCGGCGCGGCATCGTCGTCATGACGTCCGGGATCCGCGCCGGCCAGCGGCAGGTCCTGGACTCGGTCGGCGCGCTGGAACTGCTGCGCCGGGAGGGCCGCGAGTACGCCGACACACCGGAGGCGATCCGGGCCGCCCACGCCTACCTGCAGCGCGCCGGCCTCATACCGTCCCCGCACGGCCGGCGGGCCCGGCCGCTCGGCGGGGAATCGGAGAGGGCCGCCGGATGAGCGCCCCGCCCGCACCACCGCGAACGGCCGAGGTCCGCGGTGCCGCGTCCCCCCGGCCGTCGGAAGGCGGTGCGCCGGGGCGGCGCGCGCACACCCGGCGGGAGCCGGCCGCCGCCGCGGTCCCCGCCACGGCCAGGGCCAGGGGAAGCGCCCCCGCCCGGCGCGCCCTCGCCGACGGGACCCGCGGCCCGTACGGCGCCCTGTCGCGCCCGCGCTCGCGCCCCACGACGGTGCCCGTGTTCCGCACGACCCCTGCGGAGCGGTCGTGACGTTCACCCGCCTCGCAGCCCTGCCCCACCGGCACGTGCTCACGCTGCCCGCCGTGCCCTCCGCGGTCCGTACCGCCAGGCAGACGGCCCAGCAGGCCCTGACCGAGTGGGGCATAAGCCTGCGCCACCCCACCGTCGACCCGGCCCTGCTGATCCTCGGCGAGCTGGTCACCAACAGCGTCCGGCACGCCGCGGCGCTCTCCCCGCAGCTGACGGTCGTCTACGCGGCCGGCGAGGACACCCTGGCCCTCGCCGTGCACGACCGCCATCCGTATCAGCCCCTGCTGTACGGCGCGGTCGCCGGCGGGACGGGCGGGCTGGCCACCGTCATGGAGCTGACCCTCGGTCTCGGCGGCACCGCGGTCGTGCGCACCGACGCCGACGGCCGGGGCAAGAGCATCTGGATCACCCTTCCCCTCTGACCGGACGCAACCGGACGCGACCGGACGGCGAGGACCGGTCCACGGCCCCGTGACGTCCCGTACGGAGTTGCTAATCTTGGCAATTGTCGATGTTGTCACCGCTCTGCGCGGTGCTGTGAGCGGGTGGATGCGATGCGCCGCGGACCGGCCGGTACGGCCGTGCTGCTCCGTCGGGAACGCCAGGAACACCGGGAACGCCGGGAAGTCGGGAAGGGGACGGCACGATGAGTACGCCGCTGTACCAACTGAAGGCCGAGTTCTTCAAGACGCTGGGCCACCCGGCGCGCATCCGCGTCCTGGAGCTGCTGAGCGAACGTGAGCACGCGGTGGCGGAGATGCTGCCCGAGGTGGGCATCGAGCCGGCCCACCTGTCGCAGCAACTCGCCGTGTTGCGCCGGGCGAACCTGGTGGTGACCCGGAAAGAGGGCTCGACCGTGTACTACTCGCTGACCAGCCCGTACATCGCCGAGCTGCTCCGGGTCGCGCGGACCATCCTGTCCGGGGTGCTGGCCGGGCAGGCCGAACTGCTCGCCGATCTGCAGGCCGCCCGCACCCAGGGGGGACCGCCGTCCTGACGGCGGCCCTCAGAACCGCTGACAGAACCACCGACGGAATCGCCGGCAGAACCGGCGGCCGCCGACCGGCCTCACGACCACTGCGCCCCGTACCCGGGCACGCGCTCGGCGCCGTCCGGCCACAGCACCTCGACGTCGACGCCGTGGCTGCGCGCGTAGGCCACCAGGTGGGCGGTGGTGTCACGGCCGTTGGAGGCCGTACCGTCCCAGATCGCCACCATCTCGGCGCAGGCCCGCAGCACGCGCTCGTCCGCGCCGATGCAGGCGTCCCGGTCCGCCGGGTCGTACTCCAGCAGCCGTACCCGCTCGGACAGCAGCAGCAACTCCCCGGCGGCCAGCCGGTCCCGCTCCCGCCGCAGCGCGGGCATCCGGTTCGGCGTGGGCACCACGGTGACCAGCGCCGGCCCGGCCCTCTTCGCGGCCCGTCCGAAGACCACCGGCAGCCCCTGCCCGGCCCGGACCAGACCCGTGCGGCCGGCCTCTGCGCACCGGGCCAGCCGGGTGCGCAGCTCCTCCTCCAGCAGTGCCAGGGTCCAGGGCGCGAGATCCGGGTGCCCCACAACAGCGATCAACTCGGCAGTCCTCTCTCCGCGTCGGCATGCCGCCCCGGCAGCCGGCCGCTCCCCGATCCGGCCCGATCCCGACGAAGGACCCCACGTCACGAAAGACCCCACGTCCGTCGAGCCACGACCAGGGCGGTCCGCCCGCCGGGAGGGACGCGTGGCCACGCACCGGCTCCGCGTCGGACCCCAGCCTCTTCGGCGCGCGGGCGCTTCCCCCAGGGCCGTTCGGCCCCGGGTGGGGACCGGAGGGCCCGTGCCGCGCCCGACCGAGCCCGGCCCGTGCCGCGCCCGACCGAGCCCGGCCCGGGGCGGCCGCGCCCGGCACCGGGCGTCCGCACGGAGGCCGGCGGCACCGGTCAAGGGACGCCGGGGCGGGAGGCGCCCCGGCTCAGCGCACCCGTCCCCGCGGCTTGAGCGGGGTCGCCGGGAGGTCGGGGGCCCGCAGAGGGGGGCCGTCGTAGCCGTGGACCTCGCCGAAGCGGGTGCCGGTCGTCCAGTCCTGGCGGGCCTGTTCGATCTCCTCCTGGGTGCGGGCGACGAAGTTCCACCACATGATCAGTTCTTCGTCGAAGGGCTCGCCGCCGAGCAGCATCACCGCGGCGTCGGACTCGGCGCGCAGGGGCAGTTCGCGGCGGCCGCAGCCGAGGTAGAGCATGGAGCCCGGCAGCACGGGGACACCGTCCACTTGGACCTCGCCGGACATCGCCAGGACGCCGTACTCGAAGTCGGGGACGAGCGGGAGCCGGACGTCGGCGCCGCGGGTGAGCGCCAGGTCGGCGCCCACGATCGGGGTGTACGCGGTGCCGGGCGAGGTCACGCCGTCCAGGTCGCCCAGGATCACGGTCGCGGTGAGGCCGGGGGCGGTGACCGCGGGCAGCGTGGCGTGGTGCTCGAAGTGCGGGTCGGTGTGCCGGTGGGCGTCGGGCAGCGCGACCCAGAGCTGGGCGCCGTGCAGCGTGGGGGCGTGCGACCTGGGGCTCTCCTCGGAGTGGCTGATCGCCCGCCCCGAGGTCATCAGGCCCAGTTCGCGGGGCCGGATCGTCTGGAGGCTGCCGGTGGAGTCGCGGTGCAGCACCTCGCCCTCGTGCAGCCAGCTGACGGTCTGGAGACCGATGTGCGGGTGCGGCGGGACCTGCATGCCCGGCTCGTCGGCGATGTCGTCGGGGCCGTAGTGGTCGACGAACGCCCAGGCGCCGATCATGCGCCTGCCGAGGTTCGGCAGCAGCCGGCGCACCTCGGTCGACTCCCCGAGCCGGACGTGCCGGGGACTCAGCAGTTCCCGCACGGGCTCGGCGACGACGAATCCGCGTCCGCCGCACAGGCTGGGCACGGGCGCACGGTCAAGGTTGCTCATGACCCACAACCTAACGCGTCACCGGTCGGTGAGGGCGGCGGCGAGTTCCCTGCTGGCGCGGACGATCTCGTGGTCCGGTTCGTCGAGCAGGTGGCGCAGGACGCCGCGCTGGGCGCGGACGGCGTGTCGCGCGTCGCGTTCCCATTCCACGTACCTCTCGCGGTGGCGCAGCAGCTTGGGGTAGGCGGCGGCGGTGGTCTCCCACTGCCGGGCGTCCGCGATGCTCCTGAGCAGGTGCAGTATCTCGACGCGGCAGCTGACCTGCGGGAGCCGGACGAGTTCCCAGAGGAAGGGCACCGTGGCGGCCGTCGCCTGGCCCACCACGAAGCCGTACTGGCAGATGCGCCGGCGCAGTTGGCCGAGCGCGGGCCCGGCGGTGTCGGCGTCGCCGCGGGCGACGGTGGTCAGCAGGACCGGGATGGCTTCGGCGGACCCGGTCGAGTCGGCCATCTCGGGCCAGGGGACGTCTCCCAGGTCCTCGAGCGGCGTGGATCCCTTGATGGCGGTCATGTCAGCTGTGGGTGCGGGTCGGGAGCATGGCCCAGACGGTCTTGCCCACGGGGCAGCGGCGGGTCCAGCCCCAGTGCTCCGAGAGGGCCTCGATGATGTGCAGTCCCCGGCCGTGCTCCAGCAGGGCGTCCCCGGCGCGCGGGTAGACGGGCAGGTCGTCGCTCGGGTCGGTGACGGCGCACACCAGGTGGGAACGGCGCAGCGAGAGCCTGAGCCGCACGGCCGCGGTCTCCTCGGAAGGGTCCGGCAGGGCGTGCAGGACGGCGTTGGCAGCGAGTTCGGTGACGACGGTGAGGGCGTCGTCGGCACAGTGCTCCAGGGACCAGCCGTCCAGGGTGCGGTGGGTGAAGTCCCGTGCTGCGGCGAAACCCTCCCGGCAGCCCGAGAGGTGCAGCACGGCCGTTCTGGGCGAGTCGCGGACGACGGGCTCGTGACTCCGGAACTGCGCAGGTGATGGCACGGCATCTCCCTGAGGCAACGTCAGTACGGGGCGGGGGAAGTGCGGTTGACGACAGGGCTATTATCCACGCTGACGATGTCCTCGTGCAATTTCACGGGAAATTGCGCGTACTAGCGAGGAGAGTGCTGTGTCGTCAGTGCCTAACGGAGTCCGGGCGAGCGCGCTCGGTGCCCGCTGGATCAAGAGCAGTCACAGCAATGCCGAGGGCAACTGTGTCGAGGTGGCCGTCCTGGACGGGGGAGGGGTCGCGATGCGCAACTCCCGTGACCCGGAGGGACCGGCGCTGGTCTACACGCCGGCCGAGGTGGCGGCGTTCGTGGCCGGGGCGAAGGACGGGGAGTTCGACCACCTGCTGTGACGGTCTCCGGCCACCGGTGCCGGAGCGGCGCGGACGGACCCAATTCCCCTGCGGCGTGCGGTCGGTGGCCTTCTGGTGCGACAATGGGGTCCGTCGTCCGCACGTCAACGCAAGCCGGAACGGGGAGTCAGGATGTCTGCCGAGTCGCCTCGCGTCTCCCGCCTCGAACCGTATCTGAACCGGGCCGAGCCCGCCCCGACCTTGCTGAAAATGCTGGTCGGCGTACAGCTGGCGGGCATCCGCGAGAGTGCCGGGCTGTCCCAGGACCAGGCCGCGCGGTCGCTCGGGTTCAGCCCGGCGAAGCTGTCACGGATAGAGGCGGGCAAAGGGCGCCGTCCTCCCACGGAGACCGACGTCCGCGCCCTCCTGGACCTGTACGGGACGGACGCCTACGAGGCCTCCGTCCTGCTCCAGTTGCTGCGGCGGGCGGGGGAGCCGGGCTGGTGGCAGCGGTACGACAAGCGGCTGATGCCCGAGTGGTTCGACCGTCTGGTGGGGCTCCAGGAGGCGGCCACCGCCATCCGTACCTTCGAGATCCAGTACGTACCGGGGCTGCTGCAGACCCCGGCGTACACCCGGGCCGTCGTCGAGCGCGGCCTGCCGACGGCGCCCGTCCGTGAGGTGGAGCGCCGGGTGGAGCTGCGCATGCGCCGCACCCAGCTCCTGGAGCGGCCGGACGCCCCGCAACTGTGGGCCGTCGTCGACGAGTCGGTGCTCCTGCGGGTGCTCGGCGGCCGCGAGGTGATGCGGGAGCAGCTCGACCACCTGGTGCGGATGGCCTCGCTGCCCCATGTGACCGTGCAGGTCGTGCCGTTGGACGTCACCCACGCGTCCGCGCCGGCGATCCCGGTGACCTATCTGCGGTTCGGCGGCTCCGACCTGCCCGACGTCGTCTACCTCGAGCAGATCAGGAGCGCCACCTTCCTGGAGGACCAGGACGAGACGGAGGAGTACCGGGTCACGCTGGACCGGCTGGCCGACGAGGCGCTCAATCCGCGCGAGTCCCTCGCGCTCCTGCGCGAGACGGCGGAGACCCGTTACCGGACCCCCTGACCCCGGACGCCGCGGTCAGGGGGTGACGGCGTCGGTCAGGGGAGCCGGGCCACGCCGCCGAACTCGATCCACTCCTGGGTGAGCTGACGGGGCGCCACCTCGGTGTCCGGCCGCCAGGTGGAGACCTCCACCAGACCGGGGTCGAGGATCTCCAGGCCCTCGAACAGCGCTTCCATGTCCTTCTCCGTGCGCACCCGGCCCCAGTGGCCCTGCGTGGCCTGGTCCATGAAGTTCGTGACGAACTCGCGGACCTCCGGGTCCTCGCTGACCAGTTGGCACATCACCAGGAAGCTGCCCGGCGCGAGGCGCTCGGCCACCCGCCGGACCACGGCCGGCGGCCCGTCGGTCTCACTGTCCGGGATGCAGTGGAAGACCGAGTTGAACAGCACGGCCACCGGCTCCGAGAAGTCGATCAGGCGCTCGGTGTCGGGGTGGGTGAAGATCGCCTCGGTCTCGCGCATGTCGGCGTGTATCACCGTGGTGCGATGGTCCTGCTCCAGCAGGGCCCGGCCGTGGACGAGCACCATCGGATCGTTGTCGACGTAGACGACGTGTGAGGTCGGGTCGATGCCCTGCGCGACCTGGTGCACGTTGTTCTGCGTGGGCAGACCTGACCCGTGGTCGAGGTACTGCCGTATCCCGTACTCCTGCGTCAGGGTCCGTACGACCCGCTGCAGGAAACGCCGGTTGTTCAGGGCGAGGGCGCGCGTGCTGGGGACGACCTTGTCGAGTTCCTCGCACGCCGCGCGGTCCGCCGCGTAGTTGTCCTTGCCGCCCAGATAGTGGTCGTACATGCGCGCGGCTGTCGGAACCGTGGCATCGATCGACGTGGACAGCTGCTTGCCAGACTGCATCTCATCCCCCAGTGCGGGCCCGCGCCGAGGGCTGGCGCGGTCGGCAACCCATCCTAGGGACAGGGCAATTGGCGATGCCACCCCTTGATCCCCCCGCTTCCCGTGAAGAACGGCGGGTCCGGGCAGCTTCTGGATTTCCAGTCCAATGCTTGGATCTGTGGTCTAATGGAGGGGTGTGACACAGGGGATGGAACACAAGGAACGGAACACGGAGGGGAAACCGCACGGTGGACGAGGACTCCCGGACCGAAGACGCCCGCGATGCCGAACGGGACGCCGTCCTGCGCGCCCTGGTGCCCGTCGTGGACGGCGTCGCCGCCACCTTCGGGCCGGTGTGCGAGGTGGTGCTGCACGACTACCGGCGTCCGGAGAACTCCGTGGTCGCCGTCGCCGGGGAGGTGACCGGACGGGCCGTCGGCGGTGCGATGAGCGAGATCGGCCTGCGCGTCCTCGCCCGCGGTGACGACGCCGACGACGAACTGAACTACGTCACCCGTACCGCCGGCGGCCGGACGGTGAAGTCCTCGACGATGGTGCTGCGCGACTCCGCCGGCACGGTGTTCGGCGCCCTGTGCGTCAACGTGGACGTCACGGAGGTCGGCCGCGTGCAGACCCTCCTCGCCGCACTGGCCGGGGCCGCCGGCCCGTCCGCGGACGCACCCGTGACCACCTTCGGCGACGACATCGACTCCGTCGTCGACACCCTCCTCGACGCCCACCTGCCGCGTGACCGGACCTGGGCCGGCCTGGAGCGGCCCCGGCGCCTGGCCCTCTTCCGCGCCCTGGACGAACGCGGCGTGTTCGCGGTGCGCAGGGCGATCGAGCAGGTCGCCGCCCGCCTCGGCATCTCCCGCGCCTCCGCCTACAGCTACCTCTCCCAGGCCCGGACGGCCGCCGGGCCCGGACACCGTCCCACCTCCGAGGGAGCCCGCCCGTGACCACCGCACCCCCGCCGATCACCCTGGACGACGTCCGCGACGCGGCCGCCCGGCTGAAGGGCGTCGCCCACCGCACCCCCGTCCTTCGCTCCCGCACCCTCGACGCGCTCGTCGGCTCCGAAGTCCTCCTGAAGTGCGAGAACTTCCAGCGGGTCGGCGCCTTCAAGTTCCGCGGCGCCTACAACGCCGCCTCCCGGCTCACCCCCGCGCAGCTCGCGCGCGGCATCGCCGCCTACTCCTCCGGCAACCACGCCCAGGCCGTCGCCCTCGCCGCCCGGGAACTGGGCACCACCGCGGTGATCGTCATGCCCGACGACGCCCCGCGCTCCAAGCGGGAGGCGACCGAGGGGTACGGCGCCGAGATCGTGACCTACGACCGCTACGGCGGCGACCGGGTGGCCATCGCCGAGGCCCTGGCCGCCGAGCGGGGCCTGACCGTCATCCCGCCCTACGAGCACCTGCACGTCATGGCGGGACAGGGCACCGCGGCTCTCGAACTCTTCGAGGAGGTAGGCGAGTTGGGGGCGCTGCTGGCGCCGGTCGGCGGCGGCGGGCTCGTCGCGGGCAGCGCCACGGCGGCCAAGGCGCTGTACGAGGGGATCCGGATCGTCGGCGTCGAGCCGGAGGCCGGCGACGACACCAGGCGGTCGCTGGCGGCGGGGCGGCGCGTCGAGATCCCGGTGCCGCGCACCATCGCCGACGGCCAGGCCCTGCACACGCCCGGTGAACTCACCTTCTCGGTGAACCGGCGGCTCGTCGACGAGATCGCGCTGGTCTCCGACGACGAGATCCGCGCGGCCATGCGGTTCGCCTTCGAACGCCTGAAGATCGTGGTCGAGCCGAGCGGCGCCACCCCGCTGGCCGCCCTGCTCTCCGGCCGGACCGGGCCCCTGCCGGACCGGGTCGGCGTGATCGTCTCGGGCGGCAACATCGACGCCGGACGCTTCGCACGGCTCTGCGGTGAAGGCGCGCGGGACGGCGCCTGAGGAAGATCCACGAGGACGCCCGGAGACACTCGGAGACGCCCGGAGACGCCCGGGGGCGCCGGATTCACCCGAATGGCGGCCCCCGGGTCGCGGGCGGAGGATGAACGTGTGGGGACCGGTCCCCACCGGTGACGTCCGGTGCCGCCGGGGAGACCGTCCCCGGCCGCGGTCGAGCGCGGCCGGAAGGGAGGAGCGCGATGCTGGAAGTGAAGACGCTCGACAAGCCGGACGAGCGACGCGATTTCCCGCAGGGGCACCTCGAAGCCGTCCACATGTCGGGCCTGGACTTCGCCGTGGCGACCTTCGAGCCCGGCTGGCGCTGGTCCGAGTCGGTGGCACCGATCGCCGGAACCGAGAGCTGCCAGGTGCACCACAACGGCTACGTCGTCCAGGGCCGCATGCGCATCCGTATGGACGACGGAGCCGAGAGCGAGGTGGGCCCCGGTGACGTGTTCGTCTGCTCGCCCGGCCACGACGCCTGGGTGGTCGGCGACGAGCAGGTGGTGGCGTACGACTTCGCCGGGCAGATGGCCCAGGAGTACGCGAAGGCCGACTGAGACCGGCCCGGCAGCCGGACCGGTAGCCGGACCGGGAGTCAGACCGGGAGGATACGGCTGACCAGGGCGCCGAGCTGGCGAGCGGTGCGGCACTCGTGCATCGCGACCAGCTCGGCGTAGTCCGGGGCGGCCGAGTCCCCCGTGCCCCACTGCGCGCGCGGCTCCGGATTCAGCCAGTGCACCCGGCGCGCCCGCGCCGCGATCCGCCGTACGGCGGGCAGGTTCGGGTCGCTCATGTTCGTGCGGGCGTCGCCGAGCACGAAGACCGTCGTGCGGGGTCCGACCGCCGCTCCGTACCGTTCGGCGAACTCGCCCAGGGCGACGCCGTAGTCGCTGCCGCCGTGCCAGCCGGTCAGTGTCGCCTCCGCGCGGATGCGGGCACCGAGGCCCTCCGGGTCGGCCGCGCCGTGCCGGAGCAGGCCGGTGACCTCGTCGACGCGGTTGACGAAGGCGAACACCCGTACCTTGGCGAACTGGTCGTGCAGCGCCTGCACCAGCAGCATCGTGAAGTCGGAGAACCCCGACACCGAGCCCGACACGTCGCACAGCAGCACCAGTTCGGGCCGGGCCGGACGCCGGCGCCGCAGCACCGGACGCATCGGCACCCCGCCCGTCGACAGCGAACCGCGCAGCGTGCGCCGCAGATCGATCGAACCGCGCGCGGCCCGGCGCCGGCGCGCCGCCAGCCGGGTGGCCAGCTTGCGCGCCAACGGGTGCACGGTGCGCCGCAGTTCCGCCAGCCGGTCACGGCTCGCGTACAGGAAGTCGACCCGGTCCGCGGTCGGGGCCACCGCCCGCCGGGCGATCTCGTCCCGGCCCCGCCGCTCGGCCACCCGCCGCCGCGCCTCCGCGGCGACCAGCGCCCGGAAGGCCTCGATCCGCCGCCGGACCTCGTCCTCCAGCAGCCGGTCGGTGAACCCGGCGTCCCCGCCCCGCCGCCGCACCTCGTCCCTGACCCGGGCCAACAGGGTCTGCGGGCGCAGCCGGTCCAGGGTCTGGTGCGCCGACCAGCCGTCCGACCCCGGTGAACTCCCGTACCCGCCGAGGCCGTCGACGGCCTCGATCGCCAACCGGGCGGTCAGGGACGCGTCGTCGTCGGCGAGGGCGGCCGCGAGCCGGTCCCGCAGGTCGTCCCGGTCGGCGGGCGGCACGGGCCCGGACCCGCCGACCCCGACGCCGTACGGGAAGTACAGGTCGAAGACCGCGTCGAACACCCGCCGTTGGTCCGCGGAGTGCAGCAGCGTCGCGGCCAGCCCCTCGCGCAGCAGCGCGCGGTCGGTGAAGCCCAGGACGGCCGCCGCCCGTGCCGCGTCCACCGTCTCGCCGGTGCCGACCCGCACCCCGTGCGCGCGCAGAGCGGCGACCAGGCCCGTCAGCCTCTCCGCCACCTCCGTGCCGCCGGTCACACGGCGTCCAGGTCGAGCTTCGCGGCCGCCTTGAGGACGTCGTCCTGGTGCTTGAGGATCACGCCGAGCGTGTCGCGCACCAGATCCGCGTCGAGTGCGCCGGCGCCCAGCGCGAGCAGGGTGCGCGCCCAGTCGATCGTCTCCGCGACGGAGGGCACCTTCCGCAGGTCCATCGCGCGCAGCGCACCCACCACCCGGACGACCGACTCCGCCAGCGCCGCGTCGATGTCCGGCACCTTCAGCCGGACGATCCGCCGCTCCAGCTCCTCCTCGGGGAAACCGATGTGCAGGAACAGGCAGCGGCGGCGCAGCGCCTCCGACAGCTCACGGCTCGCGTTCGAGGTGAGCACCACGAAGGGGCGGCGGGTCGCCGTGATCGTGCCCAGCTCGGGGACGGTGACCTGGAAGTCGCTGAGCACCTCCAGAAGCAGGCCCTCCACCTCGACGTCGGCCTTGTCGGTCTCGTCGATCAGCAGCACCGTCGGCTCGTCGCCGCGGATCGCGGTGAGCAGCGGGCGGGGGAGCAGGAACTCCTCGCTGAAGATGTCCGTACGGGCCTCGTCCCACGTCTCGCCGCGCCCCGCGCTGATGCGCAGCAACTGCTTGGCGTGGTTCCACTCGTACAGCGCCCGCGACTCGTCGACCCCCTCGTAGCACTGCAGGCGCACCAGCCGGGCCCCGGCCACCTGGGCGACGGCCTTGGCGAGTTCCGTCTTGCCGACCCCGGCCGGCCCCTCCACGAGAAGCGGCTTGCCGAGCCGGTCGGCGAGGAAGACGGTGGTGGCGACGGACGGCGAGGCCAGATAGCCGGTCCCGGCGAGGCGGGCGGAGACATCGTCGACGGACGTGAACAACGGGGCCTCCGGCGGTCGGGTGCGGGCGGAGCGGGGTCCGGGCACTATCTAAGCGCTTGTTCAGCACGCTTGTCACCCGGTCGGCGCCGCTTGTCACCGGCTCCGCGCCGCTCGCCGCGCGGTCGGCACCGGACCCCGCGCGGTCGGCACCGGACCCCGCGCGGTCCGCGCCGCCCGGTGCCCGGGCCGCGTTGTCGGTGCCTCCCGGTAGCTTGCGCTCATGGGCGTCTACCTGGTGAGCATCGACGAGCGGGAATGGTTCAGCGGGCCCGCCGAGCACGACGAGGACGACGAGTCGGGCGGACGCGGTGCCCTCGCCGCGGCGCTCGACGACGAGCTGCGGCGCCGCGGACTGCCGCCCTACCGGCCGGGGTCCGGACCGGCGGCTGGGCGCGGCAGGGGCGGGGGCGGCCGGGGCGGGCGCGGCAGGGGCGCGGCCGGCTGGTTCGAGGAGAAGGCCGCCCCGCCCATGACGGGGTTCGACGCGTTCTGCCGGGACCGGCTGACGGAGGCCGAGCGCGACGCCCTCTACGGCTGGACCGTCCTGGTGCCCCTGTCCCTGGAGGAGCCGATCACGCTGCCGTTCGGCTCCGCCCACACCGACGAGACGGTGATCGCCGGCGCCCCGCAGGCCCTCGCCGTCGGCGAGCGGCTGGCCCGGATCCTCGGCCTGCCCCTCGACGCGATACCGGCGACGGGCGCCAACCTCGAACTGAGCCTGTGGTTCACGCAGGACGGGGCGCGCGTGACCGCCGCCGCGAGACCGGGCCCGTGGGCCGGCGACCTCGACACCGCCTTCTACGCCGCGGTGTACCTGCGCGCCGCCCAGTACGCCCTGCGGCACGGCTGCCCGATCACCTACAGCTGACCCGCGCCGGTCACCGACGGGACACGGCCGCGTGCCGCCGTGCCCGCCCACCGTGTGACCGGCCCCGCCGCGGGCACTCGGGGCCCATGGAACAGCAGGCGGAGATTCACGGGTCGTACTGGCTGCACACCGTCCCGCCCGGTGATCCGGCGCCCCCGCCCCAGGGGCCGCTCACCGTCGACGTGGCCGTGGTCGGCGCGGGCATCGCGGGGCTCAGCACGGCCCTGGAACTGGCCCGGCGCGGCCGCTCGGTCGCCGTCCTGGAGGCCGACCGGATCGCGGCCGGCGTCACCGGCCACACCACGGCCAAGCTGAGCGCCCAGCACACCCTCGTCTACGACCACCTGCGGCGCACCCGCGGCCCCGAGGGAGCCCGGCTGTACGCCCGCTCCCAGTCGGACGCCGTCCGGCACGCCGCGGCCGTCGCCGAGGAACTGGGCGTCGACTGCGAGTGGGAGGACGCGGCCTCCTACACCTACGCGCAGGACCCCGCCCGCACGGACCTGCTGAAGGCCGAGGCGGAGGCCGCGAGCCAGGCGGGGCTGCCCGCCGAGTACGTGACCGAGACCGAACTGCCGTTCCCGGTCGCGGGCGCCGTCCGGGTCGCGGACCAGGCGCAGTTCCACCCCCGCAAGTACCTCCTGGCCGTCGCCGACGCCGTCCGGCGCCTCGGCGGCACCCTCCACGAGCACAGCCGCGTCACCGGCCTGAACGAGGGCGACCCCTGCGAGCTGACCGTGGAGTCCCCGCAGTCCGTGACGAAGGTGACCGCCCACGCCGTCGTCGTCGCCACCCACTACCCGGTCTTCGACCGCGCGCTCCTGTTCACCCGGCTCTCCCCGCGCCGCGAACTCGTGCTGGCCGCGCCGGTCGACGCCGGCCGCGCGCCGCACGGCATGTACATCACCCCCGAGCTGGGCACCCGCTCCGTGCGCACCGCCCCCCTGCCCGACGGCCGGCGGCTCCTCGTCGTGACCGGCGAGCACTTCACGCCCGGCGCGGGCGGCGACGTCGAGGAACGGTTCGGCAAACTCGCCGGCTGGGCCACCGAGCACTTCGGCGACCTCACCTTCACCCATCGCTGGGCCACCCAGGACAACGACTCCACCGACTCCGTCCCACTGGTCGGCCCCCTGCACCCCGGCAGCCGCAACGTCTACGTGGCCACCGGCTTCGGCGGCTGGGGCATGAGCGGCGGCATCATGGCGGGCCGGCTGATCGGCGACCTGATCACCGGGCAGGACTGCCCCTGGAGCGACCTCTACGACCCGCGCCGCATCGCCTCCGTCGTCCGTGAGGGCGCCACCTTCCTCAAGCACCAGGCCGAGGTGGCCCGCCACTTCGTGGGGGACCGGCTGCCGACGGGGACCGGTTCGACGGTGGACGGGATCGCCCCCGGCGACGGCGCGGTCGTGCGCGTCGCCGGGGAACGCCGCGCCGTCCACCGCGACGAGGCCGGACAGCTGCACGCCGTCTCCGCGCGCTGCACCCACCTGGGCTGCCTGGTGGCGTTCAACCGGGCGGAGCGGGCCTGGGAGTGCCCCTGCCACGGCTCCCGCTTCGACGTGGACGGCAAGGTCATCCAGGGACCTGCCCAACAGCCGCTGGAGCGGAAGGAGTTGTAAGGCGGCTACTCAGCCGACCAGGATCACCTCCAGGGTGCGCGGGCCGTGCACGCCCTCCACCCGGTCGAGTTCGATGTCGCTGGTCGCCGAGGGGCCGGAGATCCACGTCAACGGGCGTGCCGGGTCGAGCCGTTCGAGCGCCTGTGGGACGGAGGCGACCACCTGGTCCGGGACGCGCACGACGCAGATGTGGTGGTCGGGGACGAGGGTGATGCGGCGGCGTCCCTGGTCGGGGGAGCCGTCCAGGACGATGGTGCCGGTCTCGGCCACCGCCACCGCGCACGCCGTGACCACGCTGTCGATCCGGTCGAGTTCGTGCGGTGTGCTCGCGGCGGTGTCCGGGAGCCGCTCGGCACCGGTGGCCTCGAGCCAACGGGTGTCCAGACCCGGCGGCACGAGCACCGTCCTCGCGCCCCGCGCCGCCAGTGTTCCCGCGATCGTCGCCGGCAGGTCCTCCTCGGTGCAGCGGTGCACGACCGCCCGGTAGTCCGCCAGGTTCTCGGCGAGCAGCTCCACTGTCTGCGCGACGCTCCGGTCGCCGTGCTCGCGCAGGTAGTCCCGCCCCACGGCGTCCTCGTGGTCCTCGTATGGGGAGTCGTCCCGCGGCACGTCGGCCAGCGCGCGCCGGACCCGGCCCAGAATCCGTTCCCTGCTGCTCACTTCGCGGCCCCCTTGCCGTCGTTCTTGCCGCCGTTCCCGCCGTGCGTGCGCTGCCACCAGTCGCGGAAGGGCTCCGCCGGTACGGCCGGGAGGTCCCGGGTGCCGCTCCACGCCCTGCCGGGGCCCGGCAGCGAGCGCGGATGCAGCCGGCGGGTGCGGGAGGCGAGCCGCTGTCCGGCGCGCAGGGCGCCGGGGCGGCCGAACGCCCAGCGGGCCGCCCGCATCGCCGCCCGCTCGGCGGCGTGCCCCTTGGCCGGCTTCAGCACCGCCTTGTTGCCCTCCCGCGTCACCGGCCCGCCCTGGACGACCCGTTCCCGCAGGTGCACCAGCACCTCGGGGATGTCGATGGCGACCGGGCAGACCTCGTAGCAGGCGCCGCACAGCGAGGAGGCGTACGGCAGCGAGGCGTCGATCTCGCTCTGCGTGCCCCGCAGCTGGGGGCTGAGGATGGCGCCGATCGGCCCCGGGTAGACCGAGCCGTAGGCGTGCCCGCCCGCCCGCTCGTAGACGGGGCAGACGTTGAGGCAGGCCGAGCAGCGGATGCAGCGCAGGGCCTGGCGGCCGACCTCGTCGGCGAGGGTGTCGGTGCGGCCGTTGTCGAGGAGGACCAGGTGGAAGGTCCGCGGGCCGTCGCCGTCGGTGGTGCCCGTCCACGTGGAGGTGTAGGGGTTCATGCGCTCGGCGGTGGAGGAGCGGGGGAGGGTCTGGAGGAAGACCTCCAGGTCGCGCCACGACGGCACGATCTTCTCGATGCCGACCACCGAGATCAGCGTCTCGGGGAGGGTGAGGCACATCCGCCCGTTGCCCTCGGACTCGACGACCACCAGGGTGCCGGTCTCGGCGACCATGAAGTTGGCGCCGGAGACGCCCACCTTGGCCCGCAGGAACTTCTCGCGCAGGTGCAGCCGGGCCGCCTCGGCGAGTTCGGCCGGCGTGTCCGTCAGCCCCTCGGGTGCCGGGCGCCCCCACTCGCCCATCTCGCGGGCGAAGATGTCGCGGATCTCCCCGCGGTTGCGGTGGATCGCGGGGACGAGGATGTGCGAGGGCCGGTCCTTGCCCAACTGCACGATCAGCTCGGCGAGATCGGTCTCGTAGGCGCGGATGCCCGCGGCCTCCAGGGCTTCGTTGAGCCCGATCTCCTGCGTGGCCATGGACTTGACCTTCACGACCTCCGACTCACCGGTCTCCTCGACCAGCCGGGTGACGATCCGGTTGGCCTCGTCGGCGTCGGCCGCCCAGTGCACGGTGCCGCCCGCCGCCGTGACGGACTGCTCCAACTGCTCCAGGTAGTGGTCGAGATGACGGAGCGTGTGGTCCTTGATCCGCTTGCCGGCCTCCCGCAGCTCCGCCCAGTCGGACACCTCGGCGACCGCCGCCGCGCGCTTGGCGCGGATGGTGTGCGTGGCGTGCCGCAGATTGCCGCGCAGCGTCGTGTCGCCGACCGCCTCGTGGGCGGCCTTCGGGAACGCCGGCATCCCGAGATACGTCCCGCTCATACGGCCGGTTCCTCCTTCGTGCTCGCCAGGATCTCCGCGATGTGCACCGGCCGCAGACCGGAGCGGAGCCGGCTCATGGTGCCGCCGATGTGCATCAGACACGAGTTGTCGGCCGCGCACAGCACCTCGGCGCCCGTCGACTCGGCGTTGCGGACCTTGTCCGTGCCCATCGCCGCGGAGACGTCGGCGTTCTTCAGCGCGAAGGTCCCGCCGAAGCCGCAGCACTCCTCGGCGCCGGGCAGCTCGACCAGCTCCAGTCCCTCGACGGCCCGGAGCAGCCGCCGGGGCCGCTCCCCGAGACCGAGGCCGCGCAGCCCGTGACAGGTCGGGTGGTAGGTCACGGTGTGCGGGTAGTACGCCCCGACGTCCGTCACGCCGAGCACGTCGACCAGGAACTCGGTCAGCTCGTACGTCTTCGGCACCACCGGCGCCAGGGCCGCGGCGAGGGTGTCGCCGCGGCCCTCGGCCCGCGCCCGCTCACCCATCCGCGGATACAGCTCGCGCACCATCGCCCCGCACGACCCCGACGGCGTCACGATCGCCTCGTACTCCCCGAAGACGTCGGAGAAGTGGCGGGCGAGGGGTTCGGCCTCGTGGCGGTAGCCGGTGTTGTAGTGGGCCTGGCCGCAGCAGGTCTGGGCCATCGGGAAGTCGACCTCGACACCCAGTCTGGTCAGCAGTTTCACCACGGCGCGGCCGGTGTCGGGATACAGCGTGTCGTTGACACAGGTCAGGAACAGTGCGACACGCATCGCGGCTCCTCGGGGTCGGTCATCGGATGGGTGCAGGGTAGTCCGGCGGCCGGACGGGGGGCCGGGCCGCGGCTCACGCGTGGCGGGCCCGGACCGGAGCCGGGGCCCGCCACGCGGTGAGCCCCGGCCCGGGCGCCGGCTCACCGCGGGGCGAGCCGGGCCTGCGCGTCCCGCCAGCGGCCGGTGCCGCCCCGCGGTTCGTAGCGCGTCAGGTGCTGGGTCCTGACGAGCAGCCCGCGCATGTCCTGCCGGTCGCCGACCAGGCCGTGCGCCCTGGCCTGGACGAGGACGTTGCCGAGCGCGGCGGCCTCCGTCGGACCGGCCACCACCGGCAGCCCGCAGGCGTCGGCGGTGAGCTGGCACAGCAGCGCGTTGCGGGTGCCGCCGCCGACGATGTGCACGACGTCGACGGGGTGGCCGGCCAGCCGCTGGGCGTCCTCGACCGCCCGCCGGTGGGCGAGCGCGAGGGAGTCCAGGATGCAGCGGGTGACCTCGGCGGGGGTGACCGGCACCGGCTGCCCGGAGGCGCGGCACGCCTCGGCGATCCGCTCCGGCATCCGGCCCGGCGCGAGGAACGCGGCGTCCCCCGCGTCCACCACCGACCGCAGCGCCGGCACCTCGGCGGCGTCGCGCAGCAGCCCGCTCAGGTTCGGGTCGCCCCAGGCCCGTACGCACTCCTGGAGCAGCCACAGCCCCATGATGTTGCGCAGGTAGCGGACCGTGCCGTCCAGTCCCAGCTCGTTGGTGAAGTTGGCGGCGCGGCTGTCCTCGGTGAGCACGGGTGCGTCGAGTTCCAGGCCGGCCAGGGACCAGGTGCCGGTGCAGATGTAGGCGAAGCGCTCGCCCGTGGCGGGCACGGCGGCCACCGCGGACGCCGTGTCGTGCGATCCGACGGCCGTCACCGGCACGGGCCCGGCCAGCCCGGTCTCCTCCAGCACCTCCGCCCGCAGCACGCCCGCCGCGTCCCCGGGCCGCCGCAGGGGAGCGAACAGACCGAGGTCGATGTCCAGCCGAGCGGCGAGGTCGTACGCCCAGTCGCGGGTCCGGGGATCGACGAGCTGGGTGGTGGAGGCGTTGGTCAGCTCGGTGCCCTGCTCGCCGGTCAGCCAGTACGACAGCAGATCGGGGATGAGCAGCAGCCTGCGCGCACAGGCCAGTTGACGGCTGTCACGGGCCGCCGTGAGCTGGTACAGCGTGTTGAACGGCGCGTACTGCAATCCGGTCGCCGCGTACAGCTCGCCGGCCGGGACGCTCGCCCACACCTTCTCCGGGACGCCCTCGGTGCGGGTGTCGCGGTAGTGCACCGGGTTGCCCAGCAGGGCCCCGTCGGCGTCGAGCAGGCCGTAGTCCACGGCCCAGCTGTCGATGCCGACGGAGTCCACCTGGCCGGCGGCCCGCAGCCCCTCCAGCACCCCGGCGTACAGCCCGAGCACGTCCCAGCGCAGGCCTTCCGGCACGCGCACGGGCCGGTTGGGGAAACGGTGCGCCTCGGTCAGCTCCAGCGTGTCCGGGCCGACGCGGCCGACCATCACGCGCCCGCTGGAGGCGCCGAGGTCGACCGCGGCGTACGACCGCACGGCCGTCACCGGAGGAAGGCGGCCGCCACACCCGCGTCGACGGGGATGTGCAGACCGGTGGTGTGGGTGAGTTCGCCGCCGGTGAGCGCGAAGACGGCGTTCGCCACGTGCTCGGGCAGCACCTCCCGCTTGAGGATGGTGCGCTGCGCGTAGAACTCGCCCAGCTTCTCCTCCTCGATCCCGTAGGTCGCCGCGCGCTGGGCGCCCCAGCCGCCCGCGAAGATGCCCGAGCCGCGCACCACGCCGTCGGGGTTGATGCCGTTGACGCGGATCCCGTGCTCGCCCAGCTCGGCGGCCAGCAGCCGCACCTGGTGGGCCTGGTCGGCCTTGGTCGCGGAGTAGGCGATGTTGTTCGGGCCGGCGAAGACGGCGTTCTTCGACGCGATGTAGACGATGTCGCCGCCCAGTTCCTGCGCGATCATCACGCGGGCCGCCTCGCGCGAGACGAGGAAGGAGCCGCGGGCCATGATGTCGTGCTGGAGGTCCCAGTCCTTCGCGGAGGTCTCCAGCAGCGGCTTGGAGATGGAGATGCCGGCGTTGTTGACCACCAGGTCGACCCCGCCGAAGGCGAGCGCCGCGGCTCGGAAGGCGTCGGCGATCTGCTCCTCGGAGGTGACGTCGACGGTCACCGCGACGGCCTTGTCCGGCCCGCCCAGCTCCTCGGCGACGGCGGCCGCGTTGTCCCCGTTCAGGTCGGCGACGACGACGCACGCGCCCTCGGCGACCAGCCGGTGCGCGATCGCCCTGCCGATCCCGCTGCCCGCGCCCGTCACCAGCGCCACCCGCGTGGCCAGTGCCTTCGGCTTCGGCATCCGCTGGAGCTTGGCCTCCTCCAGCGCCCAGTACTCGATGCGGAACTTCTCCGACTCCTCGATCGGCGCGTACGTCGACACCGACTCGGCGCCGCGCATCACGTTGATCGCGTTGACGTAGAACTCGCCGGCCACCCGGGCGGTCTGTTTGTCCTTGCCGAAGGAGAACATGCCCACCCCGGGCACGAGCACGATCGCCGGGTCGGCGCCGCGCATCGCGGGGGAGTCGGGCGCGGCGTGCCGCCGGTAGTAGGCGGCGTACTCCTCGCGGTAGGCGGTGTGCAGCTCCTTCAGCCGCGCGATCGCCTCGTCGAGCGGCGCGGCGGGCGGCAGGTCGAGGACCAGCGGGCGGACCTTGGTGCGCAGGAAGTGGTCCGGGCAGGAGGTGCCGAGGGCGGCGAGGCGCGGGTGTTCGGCGCGGGCGGTGAAGTCGAGGACGACCTCGGAGTCGGTGAAGTGACCGACCTGCGGGCGGTCCTGGGAGGCGATCGCCCGGACGTACGGCGCGAGGGCGGCGGCCCGCTCGCGGCGCTCCGCCTCGGGCAGCGGCTCGTAGCCGTCGAGCACCGGGCCGAAGGGCTCCGCCTTGCCGCGCTCCTCGAGGAAGGTCTCGGCGGTGCGGATGATGTGGAGGGAGTTGCGCTCGCACTCCTCGGCGGTGTCGCCCCACGCGGTGATGCCGTGGCCGCCGAGCACACAGCCGACGGCCTGCGGGTTGGCCTTCTTCACCGCCGCGATGTCCAGGCCGAGCTGGAAACCGGGTCGGCGCCAGGGCACCCAGACGACCGTGTCGCCGAAGCACTCGGCGGTCAGCTTCTCCCCGTCGGCGGCGCAGGCGAGCGCGATGCCCGAGTCGGGGTGCAGGTGGTCGACGTGGGCGGCGTCCACGAGACCGTGCATGGCGGTGTCGATGGACGGGGCCGCGCCGCCCCTGCCGTGCAGGCAGTAGTCGAACGCGGCGACCATCTCGTCCTCGCGCTCGACGCCCGGGTAGACGTCGACGAGCCCCCGCAGCCGGTCCAGCCGCAGCACGGCCAGTCCCGCCTCGGTGAGGGTCCCGAGGTCCCCACCGGACCCCTTCACCCACATCAGCTCGACGTCGCCACCGGTGACGGGGTCGGTGTCGGTGCCCTTGGCGGAGGTGTTCCCGCCGGCGTAGTTGGTGTTGCGGGGGTCGGCGCCGAGCCGGTGCGACCGGGCGAGGAGTGCGGCGGCTTCGGGATGCGGTGCCATGAACTTCCAGTCCTTACGTGAGAGAGGTGAGTGCGGTTCTTCCAGGGGCCCGGGACCGTGCCGAGGTACGGCCCGCCCACGGGGGCGCGACCGGTCACGGCGCCCCGCGGCCCGCGCGCGGCGGAGGCGGCGGCGACGGCGATCCACGGCCCGTGCGGCGGGAACGACGGTCGGCGCCCCGCGAGCGGCGGCGGCGAACCCCGGCCCACGGGCGGCAGCGATGACCCCCCGCCCCGCGGGCGGCAGTGACGACGCCCCCCGGCCCGCGCGCGGCGGATGCGCGGCCGGCCGCGGCGCCCGCGGCCCGCGAACACGCGAACAGCGGGAACCCGGCCGGCGCTCACGCGCCCCAGCCGGCCTGCTCCCCACCGACCCGCTCGGCGACGATCTTCTCGGCCCACCCGCTCGCGCGGTACGCGGCGACGGGGTCGGGGTGCAGCCCCATCTCCTCCCGCACCTCGCGCAGCAGCGGCCGTACGTCGGTGTTGTACGCGTCCATCAGCACCGCGTTCGCCTCCAGGACGTCCCCGGAGGCCTGCGCGGCGGCCAGCGCCGACCGGTCGACCAGCAGGGCCTTCGCCGTGGCCTCCTGGACGTTCATCACGGACCGGATGATCGCCGGGATCTTCGCCTCGATGTTGTGGCACTGGTCGAGCATGAACGCCACCTCGGAGCCGAGGCCCCCGCCGCGGACGACCTCGTACATGATCCGGAACAGCTGGAACGGGTCGGCCGCCCCCACCATCAGGTCGTCGTCGGCGTAGAACCGCGAGTTGAAGTCGAACCCGCCGAGCTTGCCCTCGCGCAGCAGCGTGGCCACGATGAACTCGATGTTGGTGCCCGGCGCGTGGTGACCGGTGTCGACCACGACCTGGGCCTTCGGGCCGAGCTTGAGGCAGTGGGCGTACGCGGTGCCCCAGTCCGGCACGTCGGTCGAGTAGAACGCCGGCTCGAAGAACTTGTACTCCAGCAGCATCCGCTGCCCGTCCCCGAGCCGTTCGTAGACCTCGGCCAGCGCCTGGGCCAGCCGGTCCTGCCGGGCCCGGAGGTCGTCCTGGCCGGGGTAGTTCGTGCCGTCGGCGAACCACAGCTTGAGATCGGCGGAGCCGGTCGCGTCCATGATGTCGACGCACTCGAGGAGGTGGTCGACGGCCTTGCGCCGGACCGAGGCCTCCGGATGGCAGACGCTGCCCAGCCTGTAGGCGTCGTCCTGGAAGGTGTTGGAGTTGATCGTCCCCAGCTTCACCCCCTGGTCCTCGGCATGTTTCGCAAGTGCGGAGTAGTCCTCCACCTTGTCCCAGGGGATGTGCAGGGCCACGGTCGGGGCGACGCCGGTGAACTCGTGCACCTTCGCCGCGTCGTCGAGCTTCTCCCGCGGGTCGCGGGGCACGCCCTCCTGGGCGAACACCTTGAAGCGGGTCCCCGAGTTCCCGTACGCCCACGACGGCGTCTCTACGGCCTGGGTCTTCAGCGCGGCCTTCACCGCGGAGAGGTCGGTCACTCAGTGCTCCTGTGACATCGGTCCGGAAAGACATCCTGAACGGCTTCCCGAAGGGCTTCCGGATGAAACGATTCAGAACGGGAAGCTATGAGGCCGCCGGGGGCGTGTCAACCCCTCTGTCCGGGTCGGGCCTCCGTGACCGTTGCGTGACCTTCGGCTATCGAAAACTTTTCGAGGCGGACCCATTGACGTGACATGTCCGTCGTGCCTAACGTCCCGGCAATCCAGTTGAAACCTTTCACGACGTCGTGGCGGCCCCTCGGGGACTGTCGGCGTACGTCGTCGAGGAGCCATCCATGACCCACCCGTCCGACACGGGACCGGCCCCGGTGCTGGCGCTCAGGGACGTTTCCAAGTCCTTCGGCGCCGTCCGCGCCCTGCGGGGCGTCTCCCTGGAGCTGTTCCCCGGCGAGGTGCACGCCCTCGCCGGCGAGAACGGCGCGGGCAAGTCGACCCTCATCAAGACGCTCGCCGGAGTGCACCGGCCGGACGCCGGCCAGGTGCGGCTCGACGGCGAGCCCGTCGTCTTCCACGGCCCCGGCGACGCCCGCGACGCCGGCATCGCCGTGATCTACCAGGAGCCCACGCTCTTCCCCGACCTCTCGATCGCCGAGAACATCTTCATGGGCCGCCAGCCCCGGCGGGCCCTCGGCCGCATCGACCACAAGGCCACCCACGAGGCCACCGCGGCCCTGATGCGGCGCCTCGGCGTCGACCTGGACCCGGACCGCCCGGCGCGCGGCCTGTCCATCGCGGACCAGCAGATCGTCGAGATCGCCAAGGCGCTCTCCTTCGACGCCCGCGTCCTGATCATGGACGAGCCGACCGCCGCCCTCACCGGCAGCGAGGTCGCCCGCCTCTTCAACGTCGTGCGCACCCTGCGCGACGAGGGCGCCGCCGTGCTGTTCATCTCGCACCGGCTGGAGGAGATCTTCGCGATCTGCCGGCGGGTGACGACCCTGCGGGACGGCGCCTGGATCGCCAGCGAGCCCCTCGACGGCATGACCGAGGACGACCTGGTGCGCCGGATGGTCGGCCGCGACCTCGACGAGCTGTACCCCAAGCAGCACGTCGATCCGGGCGAGGTGGCCCTCAGCGTGCGCCGGCTGACGCGCGAGGGCGTCTTCACCGACGTCTCCTTCGAGGTCCGGCGCGGCGAGATCGTCGGCCTCGCCGGCCTGGTCGGCGCCGGGCGCACCGAGGTCGCCCGCGCGGTCTTCGGCATCGACCGCTGGGACGCCGGGGAGGTGGAGGTCGCCGGCCGCGCCCTCACCAACGGCGCCCCGTCCACCGCCATGGCCGCGGGCCTCGCCCTGGTCCCCGAGGACCGGCGCGCCCAGGGCCTGGTGATGGACATGTCCATCGAGCGCAACATCGGCCTGACCGGACTCCGTACCACCGTGAGGGCCGGTCTGATGGACCGCGGCGCCGAGCGCAGCCGCTCGCTCGACTGGGCGGTCCGGCTCCAGGTGAAGTACGCCCGGATCGCCGACACCGTCAACACGCTCTCCGGCGGCAACCAGCAGAAGGTGGTCCTGGCGAAGTGGCTGGCCACCGGGCCGAGGGTGCTCATCGTCGACGAGCCCACCCGCGGCATCGACGTCGGCACCAAGGCCGAGGTGCACCGGCTGCTGTCCGAGCTGGCCGCCGACGGGGTCGCCGTCCTGATGATCTCCTCCGACCTGCCCGAGATCCTCGGCATGGCCGACCGCGTGCTGGTGATGCACGAGGGCCGGCTCACCGCCGAGATCCCCCGCTCCGACGCCACCGAGGAAACCGTGATGGCCGCAGCCACGGGGAGGGCAGCCGCATGACGGCGACCGCTCCCGAAGCCCCCGCCGCCGAGGTGGCCAGGTCCAGCAGCACCCGCCTGGTGGACCGCGTCTTCAAGATGCGCGAACTGGCCATCCTGCTGGTCTTCCTGGTGATGATCGCCGTCACGCAGGCCGGCAACAGCGAGTTCCTGTCGGAACAGGGCATCAAGGACCTCCTGCTCAACGCGACCATCCTGATCCTGGTCGCCACCGGCCAGTCCCTGGTCGTCATCACCCGCAACGTCGACCTGTCCGTCGGCTCCACGCTCGGCATCAGCGCCTTCGCCGCCGGCGTCTACCTCCAGGACGGCGGAAACCCGCTCGTCGCGGTCGCGCTGGCGGTCCTGCTCGGCATCGGCTTCGGCCTGCTCAACGGCCTCCTGGTCAGCCTCGGCCAGGTGCCGGCCCTGGTCGTCACCCTCGGCACCCTGTACATCATCCGCGGCATCGACTCCATCTGGGTCGGCTCCCGGCAGATCACCGCGGCCGACCTGCCCGGCGGTTTCGTCGACTTCGGCGCCGGCGGCATCTCCGCCGTGCCCTGGCTCGCACTGATCGCGCTCGTCGTCCTGGTCGCCACCGCCTACTACCTCAAGCACTTCGGCAGCGGCCGCGAGCTGTACGCGCTCGGCTCCAACCCGGAGGCCGCCCGCCTCGCCGGCATCCCCGTCCGCAAGCGGATCCTCGTCGCCTACACCTTCTGCGGCGCCCTCGCCGGCCTCGCCGGAGCCCTGTACCTCGCCCGGTTCGGCAACGTCGACTCCGGCACCGGCAACGGCTACGAACTCACCGTCGTCAGCGCGGTCGTCGTCGGCGGCGTGGTCTTCACCGGCGGCTCCGGCAGCGTCTACGGCGCCGCCCTCGGCGCCCTGCTGCTGACCTCCGTCAACAGCGTGCTGCCCGCCCTCGGCGTCAGCTCCGTCTGGGTGCTCGCCATCAACGGCATCCTGCTCCTCCTCGCCATCGCCGTCGACCGCGTGGTCGCACTGCGGGTGGCGTCGGCCCTGAAGAAGAGGAACGCCCGCCATGCCTGAGTCGCTGGCCCGCGCCATCCGGTGGGACACGGTCGTCGGCGCCCTCCTGGTCGTCCTGCTCCTGCTGTCCTTCTCGTTCGTGGACGGCTTCGGCAACGCCCTCAACCTGTCCTTCCTGATCGGCAACACGCTCCCCATCGCGCTGATCGCCCTGCCGATGACCCTGCTGGTCGTCTCCGGCGAGATCGACCTGTCCGTCGCCTCCACGGCCGGCCTGTCCGGCGCGGTGATGGGCGCCCTGTGGAACCAGGGCATGACCATCGAGGCGATCATCCCGGTCTGCCTGCTGCTCGGTGTGGTCTGCGGCCTGGTCAACGGGCTGCTGGTGACCCGCCTCGGACTGCCCTCGCTCGCCGTCACCATCGGCACCATGGCCGCCTACCGGGGCATCGCGCAGATCGTGCTCGGCTCCGACGCGGTCACCGACTTCCCCACCCAGTACCTGGACTTCGCGGCCGGACGCATCGGGGACACCTTCGTCCCGCAGGCCCTCCTGCCCTTCGTGGTCCTCCTCGCGATCGCCGTGGTAGCCCTGCACGCCACCCCGTTCGGCCGGTCGCTGTTCGCGATCGGCGCCAGCGAGGAGGCCGCCCGGTTCGCCGGCATCCGGGTCAGGCGCCAGAAGCTCGTCCTGTTCACCCTCACCGGCCTGATGGCCTCCCTCACCGGCGTCTTCTGGGCCCTGCACTACGCCAGCGCCCGCTACGACAACGCCACCGGCCTCGAACTGTCCGTCGTCGCCGCGGTGCTGCTCGGCGGCATCGACTTCGACGGCGGCAAGGGAACCCTGGGCGGCGCCGTCGCCGGTGTCTTCCTGCTCGGCGCCCTGCAGAACGTGATGAGCCTCCAGGACGTCTCCGCCCAGTCGCAGATCGTCGTCACCGGCGTCCTGCTCGTCCTCTCGGTGCTCGGCCCCCGCGTCGCCCGCCAGATCGCCGTCGCGCGGGCCGGCCGGCGAGCCGCGGCGGCACCACCACCGGCCGGCACCCCCGCCCCGGCCCCCTGACCGGCCGGCACCCCCGCCCCCACGTCGTGACCCCCCAGCCGCCCCCCGCGTCCTCCCGTACTCACAAAGGACCCTCTCCCATGCGCAAGTCATCCCTCCGCCGTACCTGCGCGGCCCTCGCCGCCGTCACCTCCCTCGCGCTCGCCGCCACCGCCTGCGGCGGCACCACCAAGGAGGACGTGAAGAACGAGAGCACCGGCGCCGCGGCCTCCGGCGGCAAGGCCGACCCGAACGCGGCCACCAAGAAGGGCCTCACCGTCGGCTTCCTGCCCAAGCAGGTCAACAACCCGTACTTCACCACCTCCGACAAGGGCGGCGAGGCGGCCCTGAAGGAACTGGGCTCCAGCTACAAGGAGGTCGGCACCAGCAGCGGCACCGACACCTCCGGCCAGGTGTCCTACGTCAACACGCTCACCCAGCAGCAGGTCGACGCGATCGCCGTGTCCGCGCAGGACCCGGGCGCGCTGTGCACCGCGCTCAAGCAGGCCATGAGCAACGACATCAAGGTCGTCACCTACGACTCCGACACCAACCCCGAGTGCCGCAACGCCTTCGTCTCGCAGGCCAGTGGCGAGGACCTGGGCCGCACCGAGGTCCAGCTGCTCGCCGAGCAGATCGGCTACAAGGGCGAGATCGCGATCCTGTCCGCCGCGCAGACCGCGACCAACCAGAACGCCTGGATCGAGTTCATGAAGGACGAACTCAAGGACCCCAAGTACAAGGACATCAAGCTGGTCAAGGTCGCCTACGGCGACGACGACGCCCAGAAGTCCTTCCAGCAGACCCAGGGCCTGCTCCAGGAGTACCCGAACCTGAAGGGGATCATCTCCCCGACCACCGTCGGCATCAAGGCCGCCGCCCAGTACCTGTCCGGCTCCAAGTACAAGGGCAAGGTCAAGCTGACCGGCCTCGGCACCCCCAACGACATGCGCAAGTACGTCAAGAACGGCACCGTCGAGGCCTTCGAGCTGTGGGACCCGGCGAAGCTCGGCGCGCTCGCCGCGCAGACGGCGGTGGCCCTGGTGTCCGGTCAGATCACCGGCAAGGAGGGCGAGACCTTCACCGCCGGCGGCACCAGCTACACCATCGGCAAGGACGGCGTGATCAGCCTCGGCAAGCCGACCGTCTTCGACGCCAAGAACATCGACCAGTTCAACTTCTGATCCCTGGAGGGGTGTTGATGCACCGCGTGTGCTTCCTGCTGAAGGTCCGGGCGGACCGCCTCGACGAGTACCGCGAGCGGCACGCCGCCGTCTGGCCGGAGATGCTCGACGCGCTCTCGGCCACCGGCTGGCACAACTACTCGCTCTTCCTGCGCGAGGACGGACTGCTCGTCGGCTACCTGGAGACCGAGGACTTCGCCGCGGCCCAGGCCGGCATGGAGGCCACCGACGTCAACGCCCGCTGGCAGGCGGAGATGGCGCCGTTCTTCGAGTCGTTGGACGGCGCCCGGCCCGACGAGGCCATGAAACCGCTCACCGAGGTCTTCCACCTCGCCTGACCTCCTCCCCGCGTTCCCCTCGTACGAGACGACGGAAGTCCCCGAGATGAACGGAGTCCTGAGATGAGACGACGCACGCTGCTCGGCGCGGCCCTGGCCGGTGCCGTGACGACGCCCGCCCTCGCCGCCGGCACCGCACGGGCCGCCGACCCCGGCCCCTCGGTGACGAGGACCGGCACCACCACGCTCGACAGCCGGGCGCTCTTCTTCGTCTCCTACGACGGCCTGGTCAACAACAACTCGTTCCAGAAGAACGGCCTGCTGACCTACAAGGGCCACCAGTACGCCGTCTGGTACACCGCCGACCGGAACGCCGTCGTCGGCCGCCGCGCCCTGGGCGGCAGCACCTGGTCCACCGTGAAGGTCGGCCACACGCTCCGCTACGACGACTCCCACAACGTCATCTCCATGGGCGTCTCCAGGGCCGACGGCCGGCTCCACCTGAACATGGACTCGCACAGCGACGGCTTCACCTACGTCAAGTCGGTGGCCGGCCTCATGGACGACCCGTCGGGACTGAGCTGGACCGCGAGCCGCTTCGGCGCACCTCAGTCGTCCCTCGACGGGCTCGCCCTCACCTCCCAGTTCACCTACCCGCAGTTCGTCGCCACGCCCGAGGGCAGGCTCCAGCTCAGCTACCGGGTCGCCGTCTCCGGCAACGGCCGCAACGCCCTCGCCGAGTACGACGGCACCAGGTGGACCGCCCTCGGCGAGTGGTCCGCCGCCACCGGTACCTACACCGGCGAGCACGGCTCCAGCACGGCCCGCAACATGTACCTGCACGGCATCGACTACGACCGCAACGGCAGACTGCACGCCTTCTTCACCTGGCGCGAGCAGAACGGCGCCGTGATGTGCAGCGGCGGCGGCATCACCAACCACGACACCGGCTACGTGTACTCCGACGACCGCGGCCGCACCTGGCGCAACGACGCCGGCACCGTGGTCGGCACCACCGGCGGCCCCGACAAGGTCGCCGTCACCGACGCCGGACTCGTCGTCGACCCGCTGAACCCCGACCACTCCCTGATGAACCAGGAGAGCCAGACCACCGACTCGGCCGGCCGGCCGCACGCGGTCATCAGCTACGTCCCCGGCCGCTTCGGCCAGTGCACCACCGACTACGTCGCCGACCGCACCGCCGACGGCCGCGCCTTCCACCTCCGCAAGAACGCCTCCGGCACCTGGCAGAAGACCGAGATCCCGATCCCGCTCGACTCCAGCCAGCGCACCAGACTGATCCTCGACAGATACGACAACGCCTACGCGATCCTCCCCTTCGGCCGGATCGCCGGCGCCTCGAAGGCCTCCGGACACACCGACTGGAAGCTGCTGTTCGACGGCGCCGGCCTCAACGCCTTCGGCGAGGTAGTCGTCGACGAGACCCGGATCGCGCAGGACGGCGTCCTGTCCGTCATGTACCAGGAGAAGTCGAGCGGGACGACCCCCTCGGCGCTCCGCGTCGTCGACTTCCGGCTCCCCGCCTGACCGGTCCGGTGCGCGGCGGGATGGCGGTAATGTGAAGGCCCCCGCCGCCGCCCCGCCGCCGCCCCCACCGCCCCTCGTCCCTGACTCTCTGGAGGTCCCTGCCTGATGGCCCAGTCGGTGGGAATCAAGGATGTCGCCCGCGCCGCCGGCGTCTCGGTCGGCACGGTGTCCAACGTCATCAACCGCCCGGACACCGTGGCCACGGAGACCCGCGCCCGCGTGCTCTCCACGATCGACCGGCTCGGCTACGTCCGCAGCGAGTCCGCCCGCCAACTGCGCGCGGGCCGCAGCCGGATCATGGGGCTGCTCGTCCTCGACATGGGCAACCCCTTCTTCGTGGACGTCGCCCGCGGCGCCGAACGCGCCGCCCGGCAGGCGGGCCTCGGCGTGATGGTCTGCAACAGCGCCGAGAGCGCCGGCGAGGAGGCCGAGTACCTGTCCCTCTTCGCCGAGCAGCGCGTGCGGGGCGTCCTGCTCACCCCGGCCGACGCCACCGGCCGCAACATCGCCGCGTTCCGCCGGCACGGCATCCCGTTCGTGCTGGTCGACCGGGTCTCCGAGGGCACCACCGAGTGCTCGGTCTCCGTCGACGACGTGGCCGGCGGCGCGCTCGCCGTACGCCACCTGGTCGACGCCGGACACCGCTCCGTCGCCTACGTCAGCGGCCCGCCCGGCCTCACCCAGATCCGCGACCGCCGCACCGGCGCCCTGAGCGCCCTCGCCGAGGCGGGCCTGGGCCCCGAGTGCCTGCGCGAGCTGCCCACCGAGCGGCTCGACGTGGCCGCGGGCCGGGACGCGGGCGCCCGCCTCCTCGGTCTGACCGACCGTCCGACCGCCGTGTTCTGCGCCAACGACCTGCTCGCCCTCGGCGTCCTCCAGGCCATGTACGCGGCCGGCGTCAACGTCCCCGACGACCTCGCGATCGTCGGCTACGACGACATCGAGTTCGCCGCCGCCGCGGCCGTACCCCTGACGTCCGTCCGCCAGCCGGCCGTCACCATGGGCGCCCTGGCCGCCGACATGCTCCTGGAGGAGACCGAGGAGGGGCCCGGCGGCGGGGCACGGCCGCACGAGCACCGGCGGGTCGTGCTCCAGCCGGAGCTGGTGGTGCGCCGGTCCAGTCTGTCGTCGCGCTGACCGGCCGTTCAGCAGTGACGATTCGCCTGCCGACGGCGGCTTGACCCGCCGTTCAGTAGCGGCTCGTGGTCCCCCGGCCTCCGCCGGCGCCGGGACATGTGCTGAACTGGGACGCGGCCCGCACCCCGATCGTCACGGGAGCCTCACGTTGTCCGACAGTTACCGTCAGCCCGGCGTCGTCCTCACCGACCGCCGCTTCACCGTGCCCCTCGACCACGCCGACCCCGCCGGGGAGACGATCGAGCTGTACGCCCGCGAGGTCGTCGCGAGCGACAAGGCGCGGCAGGACCTCCCCTGGCTGGTCTACCTCCAGGGCGGACCCGGCTTCGGCGCCCACCGGTTCGTCGGCCGGCAGGCCTGGCTCGACCGCGCCCTCGAGGAGTTCCGCGTCCTCCTCCTCGACCAGCGCGGCACCGGCCGCTCCACGCCCGCCAACCGGCAGACGCTCCCGCTGCGCGGCGGCCCCGCCGAGCAGGCCGCGTACCTGACCCGCTTCCGCGCCGACTCCATCGTCCGCGACTGCGAACTGGTGCGCCGCGAGGTCACCGGCGGCGCCCCCTGGACCGTCCTCGGCCAGAGCTTCGGCGGCTTCTGCACGGTCACCTACCTCTCCCTCGCCCCCGAAGGGCTCGCCGCGGCCCTGATCACCGGCGGGCTGCCCGCCCTGGACGCCCACGCCGACGACGTCTACCGGGCCGCCTACCCGCGCATGGAACGCAAGACGGCCGCGCACTACGCCCGCTACCCGCAGGACGTCGCCCGCGCCCGCCGGATCGCCGAGCACCTGCTCGCGCACGAGGTGACCCTCCCGAACGGCTACCGCCTGGGCGTCGAGGCCTTCCAGAGCCTCGGCATCCTCCTCGGCGGCAGCGAGGGCAGCCACCGGCTGCACTTCCTCCTCGAGGACGCCTTCGTGCCCACACCGGACGGCCCCGCCCTGTCCGACGCCTTCCAGGAGGAGGTCCAAGGGCTCCTGTCGTACGCCTCCCACCCCCTCTACGCTCTCGTCCACGAGTCGGTCTACGGCCAGGACGAGCGGCCCACCGCCTGGTCGGCCGAGCGGGTGCGCGCCGAGTTCCCGCAGTTCGACGCGGCGAAGGCGCTGGCGGGCGACGGACCCCTGCCGCTGACCGGCGAGACCGTCCACCCCTGGACGTTCGACCGTGACCCGGCGCTGCGCCCGCTGCGCGAGACCGCCGAGCTCCTCGCCGCCCGCACCGACTGGACCCCCCTGTACGACCCGGCCCGCCTCGCCGTCAACGAGGTCCCGGTCGCCGCGGCGGTCTACCACGACGACCTCTACGTCGACACCGCGCACTCGCTGCGGACCGCCCGCGCCGTCCGCGGTCTGCGCACCTGGGTCACCGACGAGTTCGAGCACGACGGCGTCCGCGCCGGCGGCCCCCGCGTCCTGGACCGGCTGCTGGCCCTGACCCGCGACGAGGTCTGACCCTGGGACGGGATCCGACCCGGCCCGCGGAGCCGCGTGCGCCGTCCACCGCCTCGGCCCCGAACCGCCGGCCACCCCCGACACCGCGGCACCCGGGCCGGGGTGGTCCGGAACACCCCCGGCCGCGTCGCCTCCCCGCGGTCAGTAGGGTGGACGGAATGCGAGACCAGACGGTGGACCGGAAAGACCTGCGCGGCGACTGCGCGAACTGCTTCGGGCTGTGCTGCGTGGCCCTGCCCTTCGCCCGCTCCACGGACTTCGCGATCGACAAGGCCGCCGGCACCCCCTGCCCCAACCTGGGCGAGGACCACCGCTGCGGCATCCACGCCCGGCTGCGGCAGCAGGGCTTCAACGGCTGCACGGTCTACGACTGCTTCGGCGCCGGCCAGAAGGTCTCGCAGGTCACCTTCGGCGGCCGGGACTGGCGTACGGGGCCCCGCGGACACGCCCGCCGCATGGCCGAGGTCTTCCCCGTGGTCCGGCACCTGCACGAGCTGCTCCGGTACCTCACCGAGGCCCTCGCCCTCCCCGCGGCCGCCCCGCTCCACCCCGAGCTGCGCCGGGCCCTGGAACGCACGGAGGAACTGACCCTGGGCACCCCGGAGGAACTCGCCGCGCTGGACGTGCCCGCCCACCGCGAGAGCGTCAACGTCCTGCTCCTGCGCACCAGCGAACTGGCCCGCGCGGGCCTGCCCGGCCGCCGGAGGGAACACCGGGGAGCCGACCTGATGGGGGCCCGCCTCAGGGGCGCCGACCTGCGCGGCGCCAACCTGCGCGGTGCCCTGCTCGTCGCCGCCGACCTGCGTGGCGCCGACCTGCGCGGTGCCGACGTCATCGGGGCCGACCTGCGTGACGCCGACCTCACCGACGCCGACCTGACCGGCGCGCTCTTCCTGACCCAGCCGCAGCTCACGGCGGCCCGGGGGAGCGCCGGGACCAGGCTGCCGGGGTCAGTCGACCGGCCCGCGCACTGGACAGCGGGGCGCTGAGACGGGCTCCCGCGCGTTCGCTCCCCGCCCGCCCGTCGCCGTGGCCGCCGGCGCGCGCCGCTCCAGCCGGAGCCGCAGCCCCTGCGGCATCAGGGTCAGCCGCTCGGCCACCCGCAGCCGGTAGCCGGGGTCGGGCACCAGCTCGTAGCGGCGCAGCAGCAGACCGAGCACCAGCGTGGCCTCGTGCAGCGCGAACTGCCGGCCGATGCAGGCCCGCGCCCCGGTGCCGAACGGCTTGAAGGTGTGCGGGGCACGCGCGCGCACCGCCGCCGCCTCGAAGCGGTCCGGGTCGAACTCCTCGGCGTCGGCGCCCCACACCTCGGGGTCGCGGTGCAGCATCGCCGTCAGCACCAGCGCCCACGCGCCCCGCCGCATCGGATGCTCCCCGGCCAGCACGGTGTCCTCGCGGGCCTCCCGGGCGAACGCGGGCGCCGTGGGCCACAGCCGCAGCGACTCGTCGAGGACCCGGCGCACGTGGCGCAGCCTGGCCACCTGGTCGTACCCCGGCACCGGCGCGTCGCCCCACACCCGGTCCACCTCGGCGCGGGCGCGGGCGGCGACCTCCGGGTGCCGGGAGAGGTGGTGCAGGGCGAAGGAGAGCGCGCCCGAGGTGGTCTCGTGACCGGCGACCAGGAAGGTGACGACCTGCCGCCGCACGTTCTGCGCCGACAGCCGCTCCCCGGTCTGCGGATGGGCCGTCTCCAGCATCCGGTCGAGGAGGTCGCCGTCGCCGGCGGGCCCCGCCCGGCGGGCCCGCACCAACGCGTCGACCGTGCGGTCGAGGAAGGCGATGTCGGCCTCGTTGCGGCGGCCGGCCCGCCACAGCAGCCGGGGAGTGGGCACGGTGTTGAGCCGCTGCGCGTGGCTCAGCGTGCCGACCATCGCCGTCACGAAGGGGTGCGGCCGGGACCGTTCGAACGAGCCGAAGTCGTGCCCGAACCCGGTGCGCGCGATCGTCTCCAGCGTCAGCTTCGTCATGTCCGCCGGCACGTCCACGGCGTCCCCCGAGGCCGCCGCGCGGTCCCACTGAGCGGTCAGACGGTCCGCCACGTCCAGCATCATCGGGTGGTAGGCCGCCATGGCCTCCCGGCTGAACCCCGGCGCCAGCACGTCGTGCGCCAGCTGCCAGTTGGGCTCGTGGTTGTACGCCGTGAACAGGGCGTCGCCGACCACCGGACGCAGGTTGGCGACGCCGAGCCCCACGTGCTTGGCGAACCGGGCCTCGTCGGCCAGGTCGGCCGCGAGCCGGGCGCCCCAGACGAAGACGAACTCCCGGCCGAAGGCCCGCCGCCGGAAGATCGGCCCGAGCCGGCGCGCGTACTTCAGGGAGTCCTGCATCGGTGTCCGCCGGCTCGCGCCGAGCACGTCCCCGAGGAGCGGCAGCCGGTGGGGCGGGCGCGGGATGCGCCACAGTTCCGGCCACCCCAGCTCCGCACTGCGGAACCCCCTCGGCGGCGCGGCCCCGGCCCGCGGGCCCGGTCCCGTCCCGGACGTCGTCTCCGCCATGACGCGATCTCCCTTGACGCAGCGGCAGGTCGAGCGTGTTGTACATGGGTTCAACAGCGCGCCCAGTGTCGTCCCGCCGCTGAACAGACGTCAAGTAAGGTGCCGGCATGGCCGTCGACCAGGGGGAGCGCGCACGGCGCCGCCTCAGCACCGCGGAGCGCCGCGAGCAGCTTCTGTCGGTGGGCGCGCGCCTGTTCTCGGAGAGCCCGTACGACGAGGTGTGGATCGAGCAGGTCGCCGAGATCGCGGGGGTCTCGCGGGGGCTGCTCTACCACTACTTCCCGACCAAGCGGGACTTCTTCGCGGCGGTCGTCGAGCGGGAGAGCGAACGGATGCTGCGCATGACGGCGGCGGTCCCCGGTGTCCCCGTCCGCGAACAGCTCACCGCCGGCCTGGACACCTACCTGGAGTACGTCCGCGCCCACGCCCACGGCTACCGCGCCTTCCACCGGGCGGACGCGGCCGGCGACCGGGCCGTGCGCCGCGTCTACCGGCGGGCGCTGGCCGCCCAGGAGCGGCAGATCCTCGCGGCCCTCGCCGCCGACCCCGAGTTCGGCCCGCCGGCCGGGGAGCGCGCCGACGTGCGCCTCGCGGTGCGCGGCTGGCTGGCGTTCACCACGGCGGTGTGCCTGGAGTGGCTGCGCGGGGCCGACGACGCGCTGTCCCGTGAGCAGGTCCGCGAGTTGTGCGCGCGGGCGCTGCTCGGCGTCATCGGCCGCTGACGGGTGCCGCACGGGCCACGGGCCCCGGTTGGCGCACATCCCGATCTCCGATAAGTTAGGCAAGGCTTACCTAAGGAGGTCCTGAGATGGGTGACAGCGGCAACTGGACGGCCGTGCCCGGCGTGGCGGAACGGGCCCGGTCCGTGCTCGCCGCGGCGTGGTCCTGCGCGGTGACCGCGCAGGGCGGCCGCGAGGAGTTCGTCGGCGCGCACACCGTCGCCGACGACGGACGGGTGCTCCTCCGCGTGCCGCAGGACAGCGCGCTGCCGACGGCGGCGATCTGCGCGCCGCGCGGGGAACCGTCCGCCGTGCTGGAGTTCGCGGACGTCGCACCCGTCCCCGTCCGCGACCGTGTCCGCGCCCGGCTCTGGCTGGCCGGCCGGTTCGTCCCCGAGGACGGCCGGCTCGCCTTCCACGCCACCCGCGTCGTGCTGAAGGAGCCCTCCGGGGCGGTCGCCGTCGCCCTCGACGAATTCGCCGCCGCCGCGCCCGACCCGCTGGCGGCGGCCGAGGCCCGGCTGCTCACCCACCTCGCCGACGCCCACCCCGACGCCGTGGAACGCCTCACCCGGCTCGTCCGCGAGGAGAGCCTGCACGGAGCCGTCCGGGTCCAGCCGCTCGCCGTCGACCGCCACGGACTCACGCTGCGCATCGAACGCGCCCGCGCCCACGGCGACGTACGCCTGCCCTTCCACGCGCCGGCCGACGACGTCGGGCAGCTCACCGAGCGCATCCACGTCCTCCTCGGGCAGGCCGCCGCCGCGTCCTGCCCCCGCGCCCTGCAGCGGCAGCGCACGGACCGCGACGGGTGACGCGAACGGCTCGCCCGCGCGCCGCAGGACGCCGTCGCGGCCGTCCACGGGGAACACGGCGACCGTGCCCGAGCGCTGGTTCGCGGCGAACAGCAGGCCGCCGTCGGGGGAGAGGGCGAGCTGCCGGGGGAACTCCCCGCCGGACGGCACCGTGCCGAGCGGCCGCAGCCGCGCCCCGTCCGCCTCGACGGCGTAGCGCGCGATCGTGTCGTCGCCGCGGTTGGCGAGGAAGGCGTACCGGCCGTCCGGTGCGACGGCGAACTGCGCCGGGTGGTCGGTGCCCGCCTCCGCGCCCGTGGACTGCGCCCCGCCGATCGTCGGACGGCCGGACGACGGGTCGTGGGCGCAGACCGCGACCGTGTCGTCGACCTCGTCGGCCAGGTACGCGTACCGGCCGCCGGGGTGGAAGGTGAGGTGGCGCGGCCCGGCGCCCGGCCGGGTGCGGGCCCTGGCGACCCTCGTGCCGCGGCCGTGCCACCGCCGTGCCGTCGTCGGGCCCGGCCACCTGGCGCGGGCCTTTCCGGGCGCGTCCCCGTCGACCGGACGGCGTCGTCACCTGGAACGACGCGAGTCACCCCGCCGGTTCCGCCGCAGCCGGCCGGGAACCCGCAGCCGCCGGTGGATGCGCTCGCGCAGCCGGGACAGCCAGGGCAGCCGCCGGCCCTGTTCCCGTGTGGCGCGGTCCAGCTCCTCCAGGAGACGGTGCGAGCGGTGTTCGGTGTCGAGTTCGTCGATCATCCGGTTGACCTCGGTCAGCACCGCGCCGTGCAACTGCCACTGCCGGGCGTCGTGCTGGAGCTGTTCCAGCAGCAGCTGGGCGAGCTTGTCGCGGGTGGCCGCGGCCTGCCGCAGCTGCGAGGTGAGGCGCTCCTCGGCGGACTCCGCGTTCTCGCTGACGTGCGTGGTGACCAGTACCGCGAAGCTGACCACCGCGTCCGCGATCTCCGACAGCAGCCGTTCCAGGGTGGCGCCGGTCTCCGTCGGGAACAGGGTCCGCGGCTCGCGCTCCTTCGTGAGGTCCGTGAGGGTGCGGGCGAGCACCCTCAGGACGACCGTGCAGATCTCCAGCGTGTCCAGGCCGGTGCGCAGCACCACCCGGTGCAGCACGCCCTCCCGGACCCGGGGATTGAGCCGCAGGCTGTCCTCCGCCTGCCGCAGGGCGGCGTCCACCTCGACGATGTCGTGGTCCAGGCGGCGCGCCTCGTGCAGCCGGGCGGCGGCCTGCTCGGACGGCATGCGGCCGGTGGCCTCGTCGCCGATCCGCAGCATCAGCTGCCGCACCCGGCGGGCCAGGTCCTCGATGGACTCGCCCGCCTCCTCCACCCACACGGGGGGCGGCAGCAGCAGGTTGATGCTCAGTCCGACCACGGCCCCGATCAGGGTCTCCAGCACCCGCGCCCAGGCCGTGTCCCCGACCGTGGTCACGCCCAGCACCAGCATGGCGCTGATCGCCACCTCGGGCACGTACTCGTCGACCCGCACCAGATGGCCGACGGCCAGCGCGGCCACGATCAGCAGCCCGAGGCTCCACCAGGTCAGCCCCACGAGCAGGCTGAACGCGATGGCGACGAGCACGCCCGCCACCACCGCGTTGACGCGCCGCACACCGTTGGTGAGCGTGGCGTACAGGGTGACCTGGACGACCAGCAGGGCGGTCAGCGGCGCGGTGAGGGGGGCGGCCTCGGGGCTGAGGTGCAGCGCGATGACGTAGGCGATCGTCGCGGCTGCGGAGGACCGCAGAGCCTGGACGACCGCGGGTTCCCGGCGGCGCCGCACGAACCGTACGAGCGGTGCGGCACGCTCACGTACATCAAGCATCCCTTGGCCAGTTCCCGTTCCTCACCTGCCTCGAACGTTTCTTCCGTCACCCACTTCGAACGGCGGCGCGGAACCGAGTGGGCGGTCCGAGGGGCCGGCCCCGGGGCCGGCCCGGGAGGTCAGTCGAACAACTTGTCGAGGAAGGCGGTCAGGTTGCCGGCCGTCCGCGCGATCTGCTCCTCCAGGGTGAGGCTCTCCTCGAACCGGCCCCCCGACTCCGGGACCTTCTTCCCGCGCACGTAGAGCGAACAGGCCAGGTCGGTGCACATGTAGAGGCCCACGGAGTTGCCCTCGCGCCCCGCGGCGCCCGCCTTGCGCGCGGTCATCAGCGACACCCCGCCGCCGGGGTGGGTGGTCAGGCACAGCGAGCACATGCTGCGGTGCAGGAAGCCGCGCTGCGAGGCCGGGAACCGCAGGGTCACACCCATCGGGCGCCCGTCCCGTTCGGTCACCAGGTAGCTGCGGTCGGGAGCGCCGGGATCGCGCCATCCCAGGAAGTCCAGATCGGCCCAGGGCCGCGAGTCGAGATCCCGCGGCACCGCCAGCCGCTTGGCCTCCCCCTTGGAGCAGTTCACGAAGGAGTTGCGGATGTCGTGCTCGGTGAGTGTCCTCATCGGGGAGTCTCCTGAGTCGTGCGGCCCGCGGCGACCGGCGGATCGGGCCGCCGTTCCTTGGGGCTCTAGGTTTTGGCCTAAGTGTAGAGAGAATTGTCGAAAGGGAGCCAGTGAATTTCCATCAGGATGTTTCGCCGCGGACGCGGGCGGTCATGCACGCCCTCGCGGCGGCCGGGCTGCCGCCGCGGCACCTCGTCCACGTCGCGCCCTTCACCGGGGGCACCTACAACACCGTCGAGGAGCTCCGCCTCGCCGACGGCAGCCGCTATGTGCTGAAGACGGCGCCCGCCGGGCCCGGCCTGCGGCACGAGAACGCGCTGCTCGTCTCCGAGGCGGAGTTCTGCCGCGGCGCGGCCCTGGCCGGCGTACCGGCGCCGCGGGTCGTGGCCGTCGACGGGGCGTGGCTGCTGATGACCCTGTCCCCGGGAACCCCCTGGGACGACACGGTCACGCCGGCCGAACGCGGCGACCTGCGCGCGGAACTGGGCCGTCACGTGGCCCGGCTCCACACGGTGACCGGACCCGGGCACGGCTACCCGTCCGGCGCCCTCGGCCCGCTCGCCCCCGACTGGCGCTCGGCGTTCGCCGCGATGCTGGACGCCGTCCTCGACGACGCGCGCCGTTACCGCGTCCGGCTGCCCCGCCCCGCCGACGAGGTGGCCGCCGTGACCCGGAGCGCCTTCGACGCCCTCGACGAGGTGACCGTCCCGCGCCTGGTCCACTTCGACCTGTGGCAGGGCAACGTCCTGGTCGACCGCTCGACCGGCCGGGCGCGGATCGGCGGGCTCATCGACGGGGAGCGGATGTTCTGGGGCGACCCCCTCGCCGACTTCGTCTCCCTGGCGCTGCTCGGCGACATCCGCGAGGACGAGGCCTTCCTCGCCGGCTACCGCGAGGCGGGCGGGCGCGCCGAGTTCGACACCCCGGCCCGCCTGCGCCTGGCCCTCTACCGCTCCTACCTCTACCTGATCATGCTCACCGAAACCGTGCCGCGGGCGGTCGGCGAAGACCGTGTCCGATGGGTCCAGGAGGTGGTGGCCCCCGAACTGCTCGCGGCCCTGGAGGAGATCGAGAAGACGGCCGTCTCTTAGCTCACATCGTGAACTAAGGGGTGGACGAATGTCGCGCAGACCTCACCCGCACAGGTATGTTGCAGGTCGGGCAGGGTTCGAAGGGGGCCGACATGACGGGGCGCAGCGGGCGTACGGTACGCGATCTCAGGCGGGCCAACCGCACGGCCGTCCTGCAACGGCTCTACTTCGAGGGCCCCCTCAGCCGCTTCGAGCTGGGCCCGGCCACCGGCCTCAGCTCCGGTTCCGTCAGCAACGTCGTCGCCGACCTGGTCGCCGACGGGCTCGTGGAGGAGGCCGGCAGTGTCGACTCCGACGGCGGCCGGCCCCGCACCCTGCTGCGCGTGGCACCCGCCAGCGGCCACATGATCGGCGTGGACATCGGCGAGACCCGCGTGCGCGTCGAGCTCTTCGACCTCACCCTCACCGAACTCGCGCGCGCGGAAAGGCCGCTGGAACAACGGCGGTACGAGGTCGCGGGCATCGTCGGCCACGTCCGCGACGGCGTCGCCGAGGTGCTCGCCGCCGCGGACCTCGCCCCCGAACGGCTGCTCGGCGTCGGCATCGGTGTTCCCGGCATCGTCGAGCGCGGCCCCGAGCACGGCGCCGTCGTGCACGGTCAGACGATCGGCTGGGACGCCGTCCCGCTGGAGGAACTGCTGCGGGCCGGCTCCTCGCTCCCCGAGAGCGTCCCGTACTTCATCGACAACGGCGCCAAGACCCTCGGCCAGGCCGAGATGTGGTTCGGCGGCGGCCGCGGGGCCCGCAACGCCTGCGTCGTCCTGTTCGGCTCCGGCGTCGGCGCCTGCCTGGTCACCCCCGACGTGGAGAACGGCCGGGCCGTCGAGTGGGGGCACCTGACCGTGCGGGTGCGCGGCCGCCGCTGCCGTTGCGGGGCGCTCGGCTGCCTGGAGGCGTACGCGGGTGCCGAGGCACTCCTCGACCGCTGGCGCGAGGAGGGCGGCCGGCTCCCTCGGGGCGCCGACGAGGAGACCGCGCTCACCGCGATGCTCGCCGCCGCCTACCCGGCCGACGGCGCCGCACCCGACCCGGTCGCGCTCGCCGTGCTGGAGGAGACCGCCGAGTACCTGGGCGCCGGACTCTCCGACCTGATCAACCTCTTCCAGCCCGAGCGCATCCTCATCGGCGGCTGGGCCGGCCTCCAGCTCGGCACCCGCTTCCTGCCCGCCGTACGCCGCCACGCCACGGCGTACGCGCTGCGCCACCCGGCGGAGAAGGTCACCGTCGAACTGGGCCGGCTCGGGCCCGACGCGGTGACCGTGGGCGCCGCGATCCTGCCGCTCGCCGACTTCTTCTCCCGCGGCGGCCGGCGCCCCGAGCCCCTGCCGAGCGGTCCGGCGCCCGCCTGGCGCACCGCGCTGGAGGAACGCGCCCCGCACTGAGGTTTCGCCGGTCGTCCGGGAGGTACTCGCGTTCCGCTCCGTACGACACGATTCCGAAGGGAGGACGTCGTGGCCGATCATCGCCTCGAAGGACCCGGAGAGAACGGCACCCCCGTCCCGCGCGACCTGCCCGACCAGCAGGCCGACGGGGGCGAGGACCGCTGGGACATCACCCCCGTCCGGTCGGACGAGAACCCCGGGAAGAGCGACGACCCCCACGACGCCGCCCCCGACGCCGACGTCCCCGACACGGACGAGGCGGGCACCGGCCCGCAGGGCGCCCCCCGTCCGGCCACGGTCAACCCCGACCACCCCACCCCCGACGAGTCGCCCGGCTGAGGCGGGCGCCCCCGGCGGGAAACCCGCGACCTGCACCTGCCGTCCGGTCCCTTGCGGTGATCGTCCGCATGGCCGACCGGGCGGCTTTCGTCGTGGTGCCGGAGGACGGCACACCGGGGACGCGCGAGGCGCGGCTCGGCGAGGTGGGGCCAGACCCCGGCCTGCCGGCAGGTCCCGGCGTGGTCCCGCAGGCGGGGGAGACGGCAGCGCGGTGGCCCGGGCGGGCGGCCGGTCTCCGGGCGGACCGCCGGGACGGGCCGGCCTGCGCCGCCCCCCCGGCCCCTCCGGGCCGCTGGAGGCGCACGCGGGCCGGGGGCGTCGCCCGAGCCGCGGGAGCGGTCCGCCCGGCACGGGGCGCAGCGGCCGGGCGACGGCTCCTGGTCCGGCTGGACGCAGGCGGACCCGTACCCGAGGGGGAGAAGGGCGCGGTGGTGCGCCGTATCCGGTCCTGCCGCATCCGGTTCTGGCGACGACCGCCGTCCGGGCCGGCGGTCAGCCCACCTTGCGCCCCCGCAGCGGTTCCGTCGGCGCGCCCGCGCCGGCGCGGACCCCGTCCAGGAACTCCGCCAGGACCTCCGTCGCCGTACGCTGCGGGCGCCAGCCCAGTTCGACGCGTGCGCGGGTGCAGTCCATCAGCGGCAGCCGCAGGACCGCGTCGAACAGGTGCGGGGAGGCGGGCAGCAGCCGCAGCCCCCACGCGGCGGCGATCGCCGCGCGTGCCGCCGGCCGGGGCAGCCGTACGAGGCGGGCGTCGAACATCTCCGCGAGCAGCGCCGCGTCCAGGGGCGGATCGGCCGCGAGGTTGAACGGTCCGCCCACGTCCGTGCGCACGGCGAGCCGGTACGCCTCCGCGGCGTCCTCGGTGTGCAGGGCCTGCATCCGCAGCCCCGGCACGTCCGGCAGGAAGGGCAGCAGCTCGGGCCGCAGGAGCGGCCCCGGCAGGAACCGGCCGCCGAAGATCCGGCGCTGCTCGCTCGCGGCCTCCCGCTTGAACAGGAACGCCGGCCGCATCCGCGTCACCCGGATGCCCGGATGATCGCGTTCGAAGGTGTCCAGAGCCCGCTCCAGATACGCCTTCTCCCGGCAGTACGCGGCGTCCGGCCAGCCGTGCGTGGGCCACGACTCGCCCACCGCGCGTTCCTTCGGACCCGGTGAGTAGGCGCCCACCGACGAGGCGTGCACCAGCACCGGCACGTCCGCCGCAGCCACCGCCTCGAACACCCGCAGACCGCCCAGCACGTTGGTCCGCCACGTCACGGCGGGATCGTGCGTCGGCTGGAACGCCCACGCCAGGTGCACCACCGCGTCCGCACCCTCGAACACCTCGGTGAGACCGGTCTCCTCGGCCCCCAGATCGACCGTCGACCACTGCGTGCCGGGCGGCCTCCGGCCCGGCAGCCGCCGGGCCAGCCCCACCACCGACTCCACCTCGGGATCCTCCGCCAGCAGCCGCACCACACTCGTGCCGACATTGCCGGTCGCCCCGGTGACCACGACCCTCTTGCCCGATCCGCTGCCCACCTTCGACTCCTCTCGCCGCCGTCGGCCGAGCGCGACGAGTACCCCGGTTCCGCACGCGGCACGCGGCACGCGGACGACCGGACCGGATGGACACCGCCCTCTCCCCTCCGTCGCGGCAGGCCGGTACGGGGCCGGTGCCGGGGGACAGGGGCGGGCAGCGAAGAGCCCCGACCGTGACGGGGGAATCACGGCCGGGGCGGTCTGGGTGTGGGCGCGGACGGCGGTCGCCTCTCGGCGAAAGGCTCCACAGGGCTTCAGCCGAACGATCTTCCCTGTGGGCGAAAGGTGAGGCCCGGGGACACTGTTCCGTCCGCACCCACGGTCTGTTCAACGGCGAACCGGCGACAGGTGTTCCCGGCCCCGCCGCCCCCTCCGGTGACGTCGGTCACCGGCTCCGGTCCGCCTCCCGGGGGGCCGGGAGGATCTCGGCCCGGAGGTTCTCCGCCTGGAGCAGCAGCGCCCCCAGCACCGCCGTGTGCGCCGCGCCCCGCGTGGCGTGGTCGCGCAGACTGTCCTGCAGGCGGAGCCACAGTTCGTCCGGTTCGTCCAGCTCGTCCGGCGCCGCCGCTTCGGCCGGTTCCGCCGCCCTCACCGTGCTGTCCGCCCCGGCGGTCGCGGCCCGCTCCGCCGCGGCCCGGCAGGCGTCGCCGAGCAGCTCCAGCAGCCGGGCGTACGTCCGCAGGGCCGCCGTCTCCGGCGGGGCGGGGGCACGTTCGCCGTCGGCCGCCACCGCCAGCGTGCGGGTGAGGGCCACGACGTGGTCGGTGACCCGGCCCCAGCGGGCGTCCTCGGTCTCCGGCGGCACGCCCGGGGGGAGCCGGTGCAGCGCGCGCAGCGGCCCGGAGGTCAGCCGCAGGCTCTCCCGGCTCCAGCCGCGCGCCGACCGCAGCCCCTCGCGCCGCCGTTCCAGACGGGCGGACGCCCGTGACCACTCGGCGGCCGTCCCCGTGTCCCACTCGCCCTCCCGCAGCCCGGCCGCGACCGCGTCCAGCACTCCGCCGGCCTCCCGGGCCAGCGCGACCAGGTTCTCCCGCACGTCCCGCAGGTGCACCGGCGGCAGCACCAGCGCGTTGACGGCGATCCCGATCACCGCGCCGAGCGCCGCCTGCCCCACCCGGTGCCCGACCGCCGACGCCGACACCGCCCCGGAGGCGAGCGTGAACACCGCCGTGGTGGCCGCGTAGACGCCCTGGTCGCCGAACCTGGGCCAGTTGGCCAGCAGCATCAGCACCGGCAGCGACAGGGTGAGCGCGCCCAGGGTGTCCGCGGTGACGGCCTGTGCCGCCGAGGCGAACAGCGTGCCCGCGCAGATCGCCGTCCACTGCTGGGCGGCCTGTCGCAGCGAGCCGTACACCGTGGCCTGCACCAGGACCAGCGCCGCCCAAGGCGCCATCAGGGCCATCGGGTCGCCCAGCCAGCCGCTCGCCACCAGCCAGGCCAGCAGGGCCGCCCCCGCCGCCTTCAGCGACTGGACGACCAGGTCCCGTTCCCGGCCGGGCCCGCCGCAGGCCGCCCGCGCGGCCCGGCCGACGCCGGCCGCCTCCCGTCGTACCGCCTCCGTCAGGCGCCGCCCCCAGGGCACCTCCGCCCTCCCTGTTCCGCCGCGGATGCTCATGCCAGCGGGCTGTCCTCCAGGGCCGCCAGCAGGTGGGCCGGACCGTCGTAGACCGCCTGGGCGCCCGCCTCCTCCAGGTCGGAGCGCGGGATGCCGCCGCACAGCACGCCGACGCAGCGGACCCCGGCCCGGCGGCCCGCCCGCATGTCCCACACGGTGTCGCCGACGAACACGGCCCGCTCGGCCGGCACTCCGGCCAGCTCCAGGGCGTGCTCGACGGGTTCGGGCGCGGGTTTGCCCTCCTCGACGTCGTCGGCGCTCGCCGTGGCGGTGATCGCCTCGTCGGCGTCGAGGGCCCGCCGCAGCGCCGCCAGCTCCGTACCGCTCGCCGAGGTGGCGAGCACCACCTTCCAGCCGTCCCCGTGCAGCCGCCTCAGCAGCGCCCCGGCGTCCCGCAGCGCGGGCAGCCGGTCGACGTACTGGCCGTACAGGGCCGTGTGGGCGGCGCTCAGTCCGGCGTCCCGGTCCTCGTCGCGGTCCTCGCCCAGCACGTGGGCGATCAGGTCGGTGGACCCGAGCCCGATCGCCCGGTGCAGGGCGTGCATGGGCACCCGGTGGCCCGCCTGGCGGAAGGCCTCCCACCAGGTCACGACGTGCAGGTGGTTGGTGTCGACGAGGGTGCCGTCGACATCGAAGACGGCGGCGCGTTCCATCCGGGGTTCCTTTCGTCGTACGGGGCTTCACCCGCGCGGGGGGCGGTTCCGCCTCCTCGCGCGGCCCGTACCGGGTACCACGTCAGCTGCCCGCCACGCCCGCCGCCCCCCGGGGTGTCGCCGAGGCGGCGGTGCCGGACCGACGGCGCCCGACCCGCTCGACGAGAAGACCGAGGACGCGGGGACGGGGGACGGGGGGCGGGGAGACGGGGTGAGGGGACGCGGGTGAAATTGGATGATTCATGCCGTTCCATCACGATTTACGCTCTATGACATGACCGAAAGCGCGAGCCCTTACATCTCCCAACCGCGGATCACGGTGCTCGGGGTACAACCGTGCGAGTCGCCGTTCCGCATCGTGGAAATCGACGGAGAGATGGTCGGTGAGGCCAGGGCCGTCACCGACGTCCTCGAGACGGCCGCCTTGCACGGCATCGTCGTCCACGACCTCGACGACCCGGACGTGGTGCGCTGGGTGGGCGGGGACCGGTACACCTGGAAACCCCGGTACCGTTCCCGGCACCGCTGAGGACGTTCCGGCCGCCCGCCTCCTCACCCCGCGTCGTCACCCCTGCTCCGGCACCCCGCGTCGTCGCACCCGGCGCTCCCGCGCGTGCACGGCCCGGCTCATCCGCCGGCCCAGCAGCAGGTACCCGATGAGCGCGCCCGTCGTGTTGAGGATGACGTCGTCGACGTCGAAGGCGCGCCCGGTCACCAGCGCGCCCTGGGCGAACTCCACCAGCAGCATCACGCTCGCGGTCAGCAGCAGGACCCGTACCAGTCCGCGCGCCCGGGGCGCGACGACCGGCACCAGGACGCCGAATGGCACGCCGAGCAGCAGGTTCCCGCCGATCTGCTTCACCGCGTCGCGCAGCTCGGGCTGGTCCAGGTACGCCCTCAGCGACTGGCCGGGCCGCAGGTTCGAGTGCACGAGCGCCTCGGAGGCGGGCGACGGCTCCAGGGTGAGCCGGGCCAGCACGACGGCGAACCCCACCATGAACACGAAGGCGATCAGCATCGCCAGCAGCCGCAGGGGGAGCGGCAGCGGCCGGCGCCCGCCCTGCTCGGCGCTGCCGGACTTCGCCCGCTCGGCCGGCCTCGTCCTCCTGCCGCCCTCGGCAGGCGCGGTCCGTGCGGGCGGCTCGGGCTTCGTCGGCGGTTCGGGTTTCGCGGTGCGCAGGCGAAACGCGGTACGCGCGCGCAACGCGGCGGCACGCGGACGTAGGGCTGCACGGTCCATGCGGTCCTCCAGTCTTCAACTTCCCTGCGTGGTAGGGCTGTTACCCCCGAACGTCCGGAGGATGCGAGGGCTCCCGGCCGGGAGCCCCGCCCCCGCTGCCCCCGCCGCTTCCGCTCGCGCGCTCCGCGCCGCGCTCGCCCTGCCCGGTCCTCGCGGCGTCGGCTTCCACCCCCGCGCGACCGTCCGCCTCAGGCCGGCCGGGCCAGGTCGCCCCGGGGCCGGGCGGCGGATCGGGTCACGCGCCGTGGGTCACGTGCCGTAGGTCACGCGCACCTCCTCGAAGCCGAGGGAGCGCAGCAGGCCCTGGAGCATGGCGGTGGTGTTGGTCTCGGCGCGCGCGGTCAGCTCGCTGTCCTTCGCCGCGTCGCCGATGTGCCGGACCGCGAGCTTCTGCACGGCCTGCTCGCCGTTGGGGTTGTCCGAGAAGAGGTCGCCGAGCCGGTCCAGGAGGCCGCGCTGCTTGGAGACGGCGTAGGAGCGCTCGGGGTCGAGGGCCGGTGTGCCGAGCCGTGCGTGCGGCAGCCGGAGGGCGGCCGACGTACGGTCGCCGTCGACCGTCACGTCCTTGTCGGCCACCTTGCCGAGGTCGACGTAGGCGTCCACGGTGCCCGCCCCGACGTACAGGGTCCTGGTGCCGCGGAGCGCGTCGGGGAGGTACTTGGCGTCCTTCTCCAGGTCGACGACGACCTGGAAGTTTCCGGAGGCGGCCTCGTAGCGGCTCATGTCCTGGATGGACCTGAGCAGCGCGGGCCCCGAACGGTCGTGGGTCTCGGTCCCGAAGACGTCGCGCAGTCCCGGCAGCAGGCTGAACCGGATCCCCGCGAACATCACGACGAGCACGAGCACGACGGCGGTGAGCACCTTGGCCCAGCCGGGCATCCGCCTGGGGAGGCGCTTGATGGAAGTCGTCATGTCGGCGCTCCCTCCTTCCTGCATCACCTGATGCCCGTCAAACGACGTGACAGGCCGCCCTGTTGAGCAGCTGTGACACGGGCGTCCGGCACGGTTCCGGACGGGGGGAGCGGTCCGGACGGCCGACCGGTGAGGGTGACGGGGAGGGCGACATCGGCCAGCATGGGAGATCCCGCCGGACCCGGTTCATCCGAGGAGCCTCAGTGCGTGACATCTCCGTGTTCAGCGGCAGTGCCCACCCCGAGCTGGCCGCCGAGGTCTGCGCCCACCTCGGCGTGCCCCTCAGCCCGTCGCGGCTCAGCAGGTTCGCCAACGACTGCCTGGAGGTCCAGCTCCGGGCGAACTGCCGCGAACGCGACGTCTTCCTCGTGCAGCCCCTGGTCCGGCCCGTGCAGGAGCACCTGGTGGAACTGCTGCTGATGTGCGACGCGGCCCGCGGCGCGTCCGCGGGCCGGATCACCGTCGTCATGCCGCACTACTCCTACGCCCGCTCCGACAAGAAGGACGCGCCCCGCATCTCCCTGGGCGGACGGCTGGTCGCCGACCTGATGACGGCGGCGGGAGTGCACCGCGTCCTCACCATGACGCTGCACTCCCCCCAGGTGCACGGCTTCTTCTCGGTCCCCGTCGACCACCTGCACGCCCGCCGGGAACTCGCCGCCCACTTCCGCCGCCACGACCTCACCCGGACGACCGTCGTCTCGCCCGACCTCGGCAACGCCAAGGAGGCCGCCGCGTTCGCCCGGATGCTCGGCGCTCAGGTGGCGGCCGGCGCCAAACAGCGGTACGCCGACGACCGGGTCAGCATCAACACGGTGATCGGCGAGGTCGCCGGCCGGGACGTGATCGTGCTGGACGACGAGATCGCCAAGGGCAGCACCGTCCTCGAACTCCTGGACCGGCTCAGGGAGTCGGGGCCCCGGTCGATCCGGGTGGCCTGCACGCACGGACTCTTCGCGGGCGGTGCCCTCAAACGGCTCAGCGAGCAGCCGGACGTGCTGGAGATCGTGTGCACCAACACCGTGCCCGTGGCGGCGGAGGAACACACGGACAAGCTGCGCGTGCTGTCCATCGCCCCGGCCCTCGCCGAGGCCGTACGGCGCATTCACAACGGTGAGTCGGTCAGCGCCCTCTTCGACGCGGACCGTACCGAGTAGACCGCGGGCGGGGTCATAACGAGCCGGACGTGGCCCCCGGCCGTTCCAGGGCCGCCTCCAGGCTGGCCGCGGGCGGCAGCAGCCGGGACAGGCCGGTGGCCCGCAGGATGCGCAGCGTCAGCGCGTGGGTGCAGACGAGGTGCAGGTCGCCGCCGTGGTCACGGACCCGGGCGCGGGCGCGGTAGAGCAGGCGCAGCCCCGAGCAGTCGAAGAACTCGATCCCGCTCAGGTCGAGCACGACGCGCGGTGCGGGGCCGGCCGTCGCGCCGTCCAGGAGGGAGCCGATCTCCGCCGCGGCAACGATGTCGATCTCGCCGCGGAACTCCAGCACCGTGTACCCCCGGTCCTCGCGGACGCGCAGATGCGGGGTGTCCGCGGCGGGTTCCTGCTGCACGACGACATCGCCTCCCACACAGCTCCACCGGTCGGGAGCCTTCAACGGCGGGGGTGCGCACGGCAGTTCCCCACCCAGCAAGTTACCCCCGATCGAGTGAATTCCAGCATGTTCGATTGACATATGTCTTCGAAATAAGGGCGTGTCTCGACCGAGTTTTTTCGTGTCGTGAACGAAGTGGTGAAGAATACCCCTACGGCGGGCGTACGCACGCCCACCGCAGGGGGAGTGACGGGCCGTCAGTCGACGGTCAGGACCAGCTTGCCGGTGGTCCGGCCGGTGTCGCCGAGCCGGTGTGCCTCGGCGGCGTCGGCCAGCGGGAACGTCCCGGCGATCGTGGCGCGCAGGCTGCCCGCCTCGACCAGCTCGGCGATCCGGCGCATCCCGGCCCGGTCGGCGTCCACGAGCATCCGCACCGCGCGCACGCCGAGCGCCTCGGCCTCCTCGAAGAACTTCCGCGACCCGACCGGCAGGATCGACACCACGACGCCGCCCGGGCTCAGCACCCGCAGCGATCCCGTCGAGGTGCTCCCGCCGATGGTGTCCAGCACCACGTCGACGTCCTTCACGGCCTCGGTGAAGTCCGTCTCCCGGTAGTCGATCACCTCGTCGGCGCCCAGGTCCCGCAGGAAGTCGTGCTTGGCCGCGCTCGCCGTGCCGATCACGTAGGCGCCGCGTTCCTTGGCGATCTGCACGGCCACGTGCCCGACGCCGCCGGCCGCCGCGTGGATCAGCACCCGCTGGCCCGCCCGGAGGTCGGCGACCTCGCCGAGCGCCTGGAGGGCGGTCAGCGACACCAGTGGCAGCGCGGCCGCCTGCACGTGGTCGATCGAGGCGGGCTTGTGCCACAGGGCGCGCACCGGGGCGGCGACGTACTCGGCGTGCGAGCCGTGGCCGTGCGGATAGGGCAGCATGCCGAAGACGTCGTCGCCGGGCGCGAAGGCGGCGACGCCGATGCCGACCTTCTCCACCGTGCCGGAGAGGTCCCAGCCGAGCGTGAACGGCGGCTTGCCGAGGAAGCCGCCCGAGGCGCGGTGCTTCCAGTCGGTGGGGTTCACCCCGGCCGCGCGCACCCGCACCAGCACCTCGTTGGGGCGCGGCTCGGGCCGCTCCACCGTCTCCACCTTCAGAACCTCGGGTCCCCCGAGGACGTCCTGTCCGATGACGCGCATCGTGCGCTCAGTACTCATGGGGCCACAGCCTGCCAGGGACCGCACACCCAGTAAATGGCATGATTGCCACTCTTCGATAAGATCGTGCCATGCACGGCAGGAAGCGGAATCCGGAACGCGTGGTCGTCCTCGCCCTGGACGGCGTCTATCCCTTCGAACTCGGCATGCCGAGCCGCATCCTCGGCGCGGCGGACGGCCGCTACGAGGTGCTGACCTGTACGGTCGACGGCCGTCCCGTGCGCACCGACGCGGACTTCACGATCGGCGTCGAGCACGGCCCCGAGGTGCTCGAGACCGCCGACACCGTCGTCGTCCCCGCCGTGTCGCCCGCGCGGGTCGGCCCCGACCTCCCCGACGAGGTCGCCGCGGCCCTCGCCCGCATCCGTCCCGGCACGCGCACCGTGTCCATCTGCACCGGCGCCTTCGTGCTCGCCGCCGCCGGCCTCCTCGACGGCCGCCGGGCCACCACCCACTGGCAGCTCGCCGACGAGTTCCGCCGGCTGTTCCCGCGCGTCGACCTCGACCCGGACGTCCTGTTCGTCGACGACGACCCGGTGCTCACCTCCGCCGGCGCCGCCTCGGGCGTCGACATCTGCCTCCACCTCGTCCGCAAGGACCACGGCAGCGACCTCGCCAACACCGTGGCCCGCCGCTGTGTCGTCCCGCCCTTCCGGGAGGGCGGGCAGGCCCAGTACATCGAGCGTCCGGTGCCCGAGACCGGCGCCGCGAGCACGGCGGCCACCCGTGCCTGGGCCCTGCGGCGCCTCGGCGAACCCCTCACCCTCGCCGACCTCGCGGCGCACGCCCGGATGAGCCTGCGCACCTTCGCCCGCCGCTTCCACGACGAGGTGGGCCTCAGCCCCGGCCGCTGGCTGATCCAGCAGCGCGTGGCGCACGCCCGGCACCTGCTGGAGGCCAGCGACCTCACGGTGGACCAGATCGCCGGCCGGGTCGGCTTCGCCACCGGCGCCTCGTTGCGCCAGCACCTGCACGCGGCGATCGGCGTCTCGCCCCAGGCGTACCGGAAGACGTTCCAGGCGGCCCGCTGAACGTTCCGGGCCCCCGCCGCGTCGCAGGAGCGCGAGGACGGTCAAAGGGACGGGAGCGGGAATGCGCACAGGACTTGTGGCGGTGACGGTGACGGCGGCCGTGGCCGTGGGATGCGGAGCCGAGGGCGAGGACCTGGTCGTCGGGGGGACCGCGCCGGCCACCCCGTACAGCGGCCCGCTCGACGTCCCCACCAGGGACGAGGACGGGAGCACCGCGCAGGCCCTGCTCGCCGTCACCGGCGCCGCGGGCCGGGCCCTGGAGTGCGAGGGCGAGATCTTCGAGGGCAACGGACCCGACGGCTGGAGCCGCGGCGACGGGGGCGACACCCCGGAGGACGGACTGCGGCTCTTCTTCACACTCTTCGCCCCCGAAGTGCCCCGCTCCGGCTACCGCGTGGAACGCCGCGAGGGCGAACGGGTGCTGTACTCCCTCGACGTCGGCGGCCGCACCAAGGTGGCCGTCGTCGTCGCCCACGACCAGAAGGGCCGGCCCGGCTGGGGCCCCGAGACCAACGCCTCCTGCGACCCGGTCGAACTCCCCGCCGGCTTCGCCGGCTCGCAGCGGTACGAGTTCTGGACGGACGCCCGGGGCGAGCGGCAGCCCGTCGCCCGCATCCACAGTTCCACCGGCCCGGAGCACTGCGACTGGGAGTCCGCGCGCTTCCTGACCCTCGGCCGCGGCGAGACGGCCACGACCTACGTCCGCGACCCCGACGGCGCCTTCGGAACCGACCTGCTGACCGCCCCGTACGACCCGGACGTGCCGCTTCCCGCCGACGCGCGCGACACCGGTTACCGGTACGGGGAAGGGCAGTTGTGGCTGACGGACGACCACAGGACGGCGTACGTCCGCACCCCCGACGGCGTCGAGGCCTGGCCCGCGGCGACGGACGGGCCGGCCTGCATGTGAGGGCTCAGCGGCTCGCGTGCAGGGCGACCAGCAACTGCCACACCTGGTCGGCGATCTCGGCGGGCCCCGCGTCCAGCAGGCCGTGCAGCCAGTCCGCCAGCACCCCGGCGAAGGTCGCGGCGACGGCCGAGGCGACGAGCGGCGCGTCGGCCGCCCCCGCCCGCTCGCGCTCCCGCAGGCTGTACGCCCGCAGGTCCCGGTGCAGCACCCGCCCCAGCGGGCCCCCGCCGCCCGGTGTCAACAGGGCGCGGTACAGCGCCGCGTGCGGGGTCAGCGACGCGAAGAACTCCGCGAGCGCCGCGGGGGCGTGCACCGGATCGGGCCGCCCCCGCCAGGCGTGCAGCGCCTCCACCGCCTCACCCACGACGTCCGCGCAGGCGTCGACGGCGAGGGCCTCCAGGTCGTCGTAGTGGACGTAGAAGGTGGCCCGGCCGACGCCGGCGCGGCGGACCAGCGCGGCGACGCCGACCTCCGCCAGCGGCCGCTCCGCGCACTCGTCGAGGAGCGCGGAACGCAGCCTCGCCCGGGTGCGGGCCGTCCGCGGGTCCTCGGGCGCGCCGCGGGTCACCGCGCGATCAGCACGGCGGCCAGGGCGAGTGCGCCGGGCAGTGCCTGCGCGACCAGGATCCGGCGGTTCGCCGTGACCGCGCCGTAGACGCCCGCGACGACCACGCAGCACAGGAAGAACACCTGGGCCCGGAAACCGGTCGGGTCACCGGCGACCAGACCCCAGACCAGGCCTGCCGCCAGGAACCCGTTGTACAGGCCCTGGTTGGCGGCCAGCGGTGCGGTCGCCCGGGCCATCTCCGCGTCGAAGCCGTGGAAGGCGCGCCCCCGCTTCCCCTGCCACAGGAACATCTCCAGCACCAGGATGTAGACATGCAGTGCGGCGACCAGCCCCACGAGAACACCGGCGACGGCTTCCATCGTCTTCCCCATTTCTTGGACAGGTGTCCACTATAGCTGGACGGGTGTCCAGGAAATCCAGCGGCCGGGGCGCCCTGCGCGGACAGCCGTCCGCGGCCACACTGGGATCATGACCTCAGCACCCGCACGCTCCCCGCGGCAGCGCAAGCACGACACCCTGCACCGGCTGGAACACGACGTCGACGCCTGGGTCGCCACCGCCGCCGAGGACGGCGCGGCCCCCCACCTGATCCCGCTCTCCTACGTCTGGGACGGCGCGACCCTGCTGATCGCCACCCCGGCCGCGAGCCGCACCGGACGGAACCTGCGCGCCACCGGCGTCGCCCGCCTCGGCATCGGCCCCACCCGGGACGTCGTGCTCGTCGAGGGTTCCGTCCTGGCGGTGGAGCCCGCCGACCTGCCGGAGGAGGACGCCGAGATCTTCGCGGCCAAGACCGGCTTCGACCCGCGCGAACTGGCCACGCCCCACCTGTACTTCTACGTCCGGCCGCGCCGGATCCAGGCCTGGCGCGAGACGGACGACCCCGCGGGACGGGAGCTGATGCGGGACGGCGAGTGGCTGATGGCCGACTGAATCCGGGGTAACCGCAGGATTCGGGGGCGGCGCGGGTCCGCCCCGCCACCTGAACCTCGCGGAGGAGACATGTCACTGGTGAAAGCGGGCATCGTGGTGCTCGACTGCGCCGAGCCCGAGAAGCTCGCCGAGTTCTACGCGGGCCTGCTGGACGCCGAGGTGACCCACGCGTCCGCCAACCTCGTGGAGATCACGGGCGCCGCCGGCACCCGGCTGGGCTTCCGGCGCGACGTCAACGCCACCCCGCCCAGCTGGCCCCGCCCCGAGGCCTCGCTCCAGGCCCATCTCGAGTTCCTGGTGGAGGACCTGGACGAGGCGGAACGCCGGATCGTGGGCCTGGCCGGGCGCCCCGTGGAGACGAAGGGCGCCGCCGGCGCGCACGAGGAACGCCAGTACGCCGATCCGGCCGGGCACTCCTTCACCCTGCGCCTGCGGCCGTCCACGGCCCCCAAGCAGAACTGAGGGCGGCGCCGCCCCGCGAAGGGGCGGCGCCGGCCGTGTCCGTCAGTCGCGGCCGCCCTTGTCCTTCGCCGGCCACACGCCGGTGGACCGTTCGATGGCCTTCGCGCCGGTACGGTCCGCCGCGCTGCGGACCGCGGCGAAGATCGCGCCCTGGATCGCCGCGGCGAGGATGACCTCCCCCCAGCCGCGGTCCCGGTCCAGGGCGTCCGGCGCGTTGTCCTCGTGACGGACGACCTTCCAGATCTTGCGGAAGGCCATTCCCGCCAGCGCGCCGCCGGCCCAGCCGAAGGCGAATCCGACGGGCTGGTAGACGAGCGGGAGCTTCTGCTTCTTTCCCACGTGTGCCTCCTGATGTTCGGGAACGGAAAGTAGGGACGGAAAAGGGGGGTGTGCGGGGGTCAGGGCCGGCCCTGCGCCGGGACCTCCTCGCCCGGTCGCACCGGACCCGGCGGCGTCCCGTCGCCGAACGACCGCCCGCCGAGCCGCTCCCGGTGGTGCGGGCTCAGCCGGTACCGGCCGGCCGCCACCGGCCATCCGTCGCGGCCGTCCGCGGTGATCCGGTCGGCGAAGCGGCTCTCGGCCCGCTCGAACGCCTGGTGCCCGTGGGCGCTGTCGCCGTCGGCCCGGCCCGCCATGGTTCCTCCCGGTCGTGGTGCGTACGTGCGTCGTTCACCGCGTTCCCCGTTTTCCGCCGACGGCACGGTATGAGTCCGCACGGCATGAGTCCGATCGGCCGGGGCAACCGGCGGAGGTGACCGGTACTTCATCGAAAACCACGACCGCGCAAGGCGCCACCTCGCGGACGGCGGCCCCGGACGCCACGACCGCGCGGGGCACGGCCCCGGACGGCGCCACGGCCCGGGGGAGGAGCGCGGGAAGCACCGCCGAGCCCGCCGCCGACCGCAGTACCCGCGTCACCGTGCTGGTGGCGCTCGCGGCCAACCTGGTCATCGCGGTCGCCAAACTGCTCGGGGGCCTGCTCGCGGGCTCGCCCGCGCTGCTGTCCGAGGCGGCGCACTCCGTCGCCGACAGCCTCAACGAGGTCTTCCTGCTCGCCGCGCTGCGCCGCAGCCGCCGCCCCGCCGACCGCCGGCACCCCTTCGGCTACGGCAAGGAACGCTTCTTCTGGTCGCTCCTCGCGGCCGTGGGCATCTTCGTCATGGGCGGCTGCTTCTCCTTCTTCCAGGGCGTCGAGGCCCTGCACGCGGACACCGAGGAGAAGTTCAGCGGCTATGTGGCCGGCCTGGTGGTGCTCGGCGTGGCCTTCCTCGCGGAGGGGGCCTCACTGCTGCGGGCCCTGCACCAGGCGCGCCGCCAGGGCGGCACCGCGGGCCTGCGCGACCCGGCCCTGCGCACGGTCCTCGCCGAGGACGGCACCGCGGTGCTCGGCGTCGCCCTGGCCGCGGCCGGCATGGCCCTGCACATGGTGACCGGCCAGGTGGTGTGGGAGGCGTCCGCCTCGCTCGCCATCGGCGCGCTCCTCGTCTGCGTCGCCTACGGCCTCGGCCGCGAGGCCCGCGACCAGCTGATCGGTGAGGCCGCCGACCCCGAGACCGCCGGCCGGATCCGCGCCCTGCTGGACGCGCAGCCGGAGATCGACAGCGTGGAGGGACTGTTCACGATGCGCACGGGCGTGGACTCGGCGCTGGTGGCCGCCCGCGTCGACCTGGTGCCGGGGATGGACAGCGAGCACGTCGAGGAGGTCGCGGTGCGCATCAAGCGCTCCCTCGCCGGTGTCGTCCCCGAGGCCGACCAGATCTTCCTCGACGTGACCGACCGCGCCTGCCGGGAGCACGACGAAAGCCCCGCCGCGACGGGGGAGCGCGGCGGGGCCTGACAAGTCGATTGCCCGGCACGGGCACGTCCATGCCTGTGGCGGGCGGATTTCTCCACGGGATCCCTCCGTGGGGGCGCCGGCCGGGCGCCCCCACGGAGGTCCGCGGGTCAGTGCGGCCGGTCCGCCGGCTCCAGGACGAACACGGGGATCTCCCGGTCCGTCCTCTCCTGGTACTCGGCGTACTGCGGGAACGCGGCGACCGCGCGCTCCCACCACCGCGCCTTCTCCTCGCCGGTCACCTCACGGGCCCTCATGTCCTGCTTCACCGGACCGTCCTGGAGCTCCACGCGCGGATCGGCCTTCACGTTGAAGTACCAGACCGGATGCTTGGGGGCCCCGCCCAGCGAGGCGACCGCGGCGTAGTGTCCCTCGTGCTCCACCCGCATCAGGGGCGTCTTGCGGATCTTCCCGCTCCTCGAGCCCACGGTCGTCAGGACGATCACGGGCTTCCCGGTGTCCATGAGCGTGGTCCCCCGGGTGCCGCCGGAGCTCTCGTACAACTCCACCTGCTCGCGCACCCACTGGGTCGGACTCGGTTCGTACTCGCCCTCGAGAGGCATGGCATCCGTCCCTTCGTCATGTCGTCGATCGGCAACCACCCTCAACACTGGCACCGGCGCGTTTCATCCGCCGCGTGACGCACCGTCGCCCCGCCGCGCTCCGGGCCGCCACGATCAGGCCACCATACGCAGAGCCAGCACGGTCATGACCGCGCTCGACCCGAGCGCGGTCAGCAGCCGCCCCCGGTGGCCGGTCAGGGCCCGGCCCAGCAGGGCGCCGCTCCCGGCGAGCAGCAGCTGCCAGCTCGCGGACGCGGCGAAGGCCGCCAGCACGAACACGCCCTGCTCCGAGGCGCGTACGGCGTCCGCGGTGCCGGTGCCGAGGACGAGCGCCGCGAAGTAGACCACGGTGGTCGGGTTCAGGAGGGTGAGGCCGAGCAGGCTCAGCCAGGCCCGCGCCGGACCCGGTGGGGGAGGGACCGTCCGGGTGGTCGGCCGGCGGGCGCGAAAGCGGCGTACGGCCGTCGTCGCGCTCCGGGCCGCGAGGGCCAGCAGCACCAGGGCCGAGGCCCAGCGCAGCGGACCGAGCACGGGGCGCAGCGCGGCGGCCAGGGCCGAGCCGCCGAGGGTGGCGAGCAGGGCGTAGAGCCCGTCGGCGGTGGCGACGCCGAGCGCGGCGCTCACACCCGTGCGCGGGGAGGTACGGGCGGTGAGGGAGACGAGGTAGGCCCCGACCGCGCCGACGGGGACGGCGATGCCGTATCCCGCGACCAGGCCGGCGACCAGCGCGGCCGTCACGGGCGTGCGGGCTCGGACCTCCGGTGGCTGCGGTGCTGCTGTCGGCCCGGCGTCACGAGGACGGCGGTGGACAGCGGCGGCAGCGGTGCGACGAGCGCGGGCATGGGCATGGGCATGGGCATGGGCAGAGCTTGCGGGTGGCGGCCGCGGCACGGCAACGCGTTTTCCGGGCCGTCGGCGCGCAGGGCCGAACGGGTGAGCGGCCGCCCCCGCCTCACCGCCCCGCCTCACCGCCCCGCCTCACCGCCCCGCCTCACCGCCCCGCCTCACCGCCCCCGCCTCACCGCTCTCGTCCCACTGCGTCCGGCTCGGTGTATCCGGCCCCGCCCGGTCCTGTCCGGTTCGGTCCCGCCCGGTCCCGCCCGGTCCGGCCCCGCCCGGTCCGGTCCGGTGGCCGAGGGCGGCCGGCTGTCCGGCTGTCCGGCTGTCCGGCCGTACGGGTGCTCAGCAGGTGCCGGGCGGCCTCCCGCGCCTGGGCGGCCGGGCGGGTGGACGCACGACGGCCACCGCGTCGCGGTCCGCTTGCCGTACGAGTCGCGGGACGTCGGCGGCCGCCGGACGCGCGGCCACGGCGACGAACCGTGGCAGTTCGACGAGCGGGGGCTGACGACCCGTCGGGAGGCGAGCATCCACGACATCCCGGTCGAGGAGCACGAGCGCCGCGTCCACGGCCCGCTCCCCGAGGCCGAACGCGGGTCGCCCCTCTCCCTTCGGCAGGGCTTCAGTAGGGTGCGCGCGTGACCGCACAGGACGAGAAACCGCCCTTCCTCTACGTCGTCGTCTGCGCCGCCGGCATCGCCGCGGACGTCGGCAGGCTGATCACCGCCGCGCAGGAGAGGGGGTGGCAGGTGGGCGTGATCGCGACGCCCGTCGCCGCGAACGGCTTCTTCGACACGGCCGCCGCCGAGGCGCGCACCGGCCGGCCCGTGCGCTCGGCCTGGCGGCGGCCCGGCGAACCGCGGCCGTTCCCCGCACCCGACGCGGTCGTCGTCGCCCCGGCCACCTTCAACACGGTCAACAAGTGGGCGGCCGGCATCGCCGACACCCTCGCCCTGGCCACCCTGTCCGAGGCGGCCGGCCTCGGTGTTCCCGTCGGCGTCCTGCCCTGCGTGAACGACGCGCTGGCCGGCCACCCCGCCTACCAGGAGAGCCTGATCCGGCTGCGTGGGATGGGCGTCCGCTTCGGCCACCCCCACGACGGCACCGGGGGCGCGGAGTTCGACTGGGAGCGGGCGCTCGACCTGATCGACTGAGACGGCCGGCGGCCGGGCCGGCCGCCTCGGCACCGACCACGTCGACCTCCACCAGATCCCCGCTTCGACCCGTACACCCCGGTCGAGGAGACGACGGAGGCCCTGCACGACCTGGTCGAGGCGGGCAAGGTGCGCTGTCCCGGGGCGAGTTCGATGTACGCCTGGCAGTTCTCCAGGATGCGGTACACCGCGGAGCGGGACGGCTGAAGGAGGCGCGGGAGCCGGCGCAGCCGTACACCGCGCACGAGGTCCCGGGACACCGAGGTCACCGCGAGCGGCGGTGCGCCGGGTGCCGCGGCCCCGAGCCGCCCGGCACCCGCCGCGTCCGGGACGGAATGCGCCCCGCAATTACCTCCCGAAAGGGACACCATTACCGCGACCGTCCCGAATGGCGATCGCCATTGACGTTCTGTCAAAAGCATTGCCTCGACGGGCAATGTGCGAAACCGTGAGATCACTTGTTCTGTCTGGTCCGCCTGTGTCAAGGTGGGGCCTTGTCGGCGCACGGAGAGCCTTTTCCCCGACTGTGCGCACGAGGCATCCCCCGTCCTCACCCCCCACACGCCAAAAGAGCCGTACCCAGCGGACGTTCGGGATGTCGAACGCTGTGCGCAGAGAACCCCGCCGCGGCGAGGACGGGTTCGCGCACCCCCTTGGTACGGACTTTATGCCGCATGTCCCCGGGAGGAATGCAGCCGTGAAAGACGCAGGCCTGTCGAAATTCTCTTCGGCGCGCCGATTCGAGGTGACGGACGAACAACTGAGCGCCGACCTCAAGGACTGGACGGGCACCTCGCCCGCGTTGCGCCCCGTCGGTGAACTGCTGGACCGGCACTGGGAGGCGGCCTTCGCCTACGCGCGGCTGTGCGCCGACGGCGAGCGTGCGGCCGGCATGCTCACCACGGCGGCCTTCACCCGGCTCTTCGGCGAGACCCTGCGGCAGGACGGGCCGACCTCCGCCTGGCGCCCCCACCTCCTGGTCACCGTGCGCCGTATCGCCGCGGAGTGGGACTCCGACGGCCGCCGGGACCTGCTCCACCCCGACCTGCGCGCCGCCGAGGACGACGGTGAACGGCCCGCCGCCCGGCTGCTGCCGCCCGTGCACCGCCGTCTGCTGTCCCGGGCGTTCCGGCGGCTGCCCCCGTCCGCGCGCTGCCTGCTGTGGCACACCGAGATCGAGGCCGAACCCCTCGCCGTCCCGGCCGGACTGCTCGGCCTGGAGGAGGAGGGCGCCCGCGTCGAACTGCGCCGGGCCCACGAGCGCCTCCGCGAGGAGTGCCTCCAGGTCCACCACGAACTCGCCGTCGACGAGGACTGCCACCGTTACCACCGGCTTCTCGACGTCGCCTGCCGCCGCGGCGGCATCGACGTCGACCCCGACCTGCGCGCCCACCTCGCCCACTGCCGGCACTGCGCGCACACCGCCGACCAGCTGGGCCGGTTCGACGCGGGCCTCGGCATCGCCCTCGCCGAGGGCGTCCTCGGCTGGGGCGCCGCCGCCTACCTGCGAGCCAGGACGGAACCCTCCGTCGACGCGCCCGCGGCGGCACCGCCCCCGCTGCGGCCGGCCTCCGTCGGCGAGGCGTTCACCGACGACACGCCCGCCGCCGCGCCCCCCGCCGCGCCCCCCGGCGGGACGGCCGGCACCGGCGAGCGGGCCGGCACCGGCGAGCGGGCCGGCACCGGCGAGCGGGCCGGGGCCCCGGCGCCGGGGCCGGAACCGCACGCCCCTTCCCCTTCCGCCTCCCCTTCCCTCTCCGGCTCCGGCTCCGGCGGGAACTCCCGCCCCGTCTCGCGCCGTTCGGCCCACAAGGCGGCCCGCCGGGCCCGGCGCCGCAATCTCGCCGTCGCCGTGCTCACCGTCAGCGGGCTGGTCGTCCTCCCGCTCGTCCTGTGGTCGGCGCTGTCCGGTGACTCCGCCCCCTCCGGCGACGGCACGGCGGCCACCCCGGCACCCGGCACGGACGCCTCCACCCCCGGCCCTTCCTGGGCGGGCGCGGGCCAGGAGACCCAGGGCACCCTGCGCGGCCGCCTGCACAACGTCGCCTCGGGGCTGTGCATCGGCATCGTCGGCACGAAGGCCGTCAAGGACGCCGAGACCGAGCTGGCCACCTGCTCCTCGGACGCGGGCCAGCAGTGGTCGTACGAGGGCGACGGGCAGCTGCGCAACACCGGCGACCCGGATCTCTGCCTCGACTCCCGCCTCGGATACTCGGTGCGGCTGTCCCCTTGCGCGGGTGCCTCGCAGCCCGGCGCCAGAAGCGTCCGCTACGACTTCACCCTCCAGGGCACGCTCGTCCCGCGCTCCAACCAGAACCTCGCCCTGGCGCCCGCCGCCACCGACGGCTCCGGAGCCCTCGTCCTGAAGAACCGCACGGACAGCGGCGCCCAGCGCTGGGTGATCGACACCTCGCAGCCGGACCCCCAGATGCAGGTCGTCAACTGGGGTGCCGACAAGGCCCTCACCGACACCCGGACCTCGACCCCGCCGGCCGCCCCCGAGACGTCGCACCCCCCGGCCCCCACGCCCACCCCGAAGCCGACCCCGACCCCGAGCACCACCCCCGCCCCCGGAACCACCGCCTGCGCATACCCCTACGGGGCCTACTGCTCGGGCGGCGGCACCCCGGACCACGGCTACGGCTACGGCGGTTACGGCTACGGCGGTTACGGCTACGGGGGCTCCGGCTCGGACGGCCGCCGCTGACGGCACGGCAGGCCGGAGCACTTGCGGGCGGCCCGGTCGTGGGCCGGGCCGGACGCCGGGTCAGGGGCCGGTGCCGGGCGCGAGCACGGTGAGCCGCACCGAGGACGCGTTGCCCGCCACGGGGACCTTCCCGCCCGTCCACGGCACCCGCAGCGGGTCCCGCTCGTCGGGCGGGGTCACCACGAGCGTCGTGGGAGTCGCCGCCTCGGCCCCGCTGACCTCCGGACTGGAGAACGTCAGCCCCGCCCACGCGCTGCGGCCCGGCGCCAGCGTCACGGTGACCGGCCCGGACCCCGGTTCCCGCCGGGGATCGGGTCCCAGTCGCCTGCCGGAGGCGTCCAGGAAGGCGGCGCCGGGGTAGCCGCGCACGGTGCACGTCCGCTCGGAGGCGTTGGTGAGGACGACGGGGAAGTTCTCCTGCCCGGCCCCGGGGTCGTTGCGTCCGACGGAAGCGCGCAGCTCCGAGGTGTGGCAGCGACCGCCCGCGGCGGGCCGGGCGGGGGAGGGCGCGGTGGAGGCGGCGGCCGGCGCCGTGGACATCCGCGCGGACGCCGGCGTCGACGGGAACGGGGACGGCGGGGACGCCGCTGACGACACCGGTGCCACCGACGACGAGGAAGCGGGCGCGGACGCGGAGCCCGTACCGTCCGCGCCGCCTCCGCCGCAGGCGCTCAGCGACCCCAGCACCGCCAGGGCACCCGCCGCCAGAACGGCCGGACGCCGTCCCCGCCGCGACCGGCGCGCCGGGAACGGGCGTGCCCGGGACGACCGGGCCGGGGACGGGCCCGCCGGGGACGGGCCCGCCGGGTCCGTGGACGACCGGTCCGTGTGCGCCAGAGCCGCATCTGCCATCGCTCCACCCTCCGATGCCGCGTCACCCGCTCCGGGTACCTGGAGCGGGTGCCCGCCGGGGCACGGCCGACACGCCGCTCGTCCGCCGGCCCGTGACGCTCTCAGTCGTCCTCGAGCAGTCCCAGCTCCGCCCAGATCGTCTTGCCCTCCGCGTTGTGCCGGCTGCCCCAGCGCTGGGTGAGCTGGGCCACCAGCAGCAGCCCCCGGCCGCCCTCGTCGAACGTCTTCGCCCGGCGCAGGTGCGGCGCGGTGTGGCTGGTGTCGGAGACCTCGCAGATCAGGGTGGTCGCATCATGGATCAGCCGCAACCGGATGGGCTTGGCGCCGTACCGGATGGCGTTGGTGACCAGCTCGCTGACCACCAGCTCCGCCGTGAACGAGTGCTCGCTCAGTCCCCAGCGCCCGAGCTGCTCGACCACCTGCCTGCGGATCGGCGCGACGAGCGCGGGGTCCGCGGGGATGTCCCAGGTGGCGACCTGCGAGGAGGGCAGCCCGCGGGTGCGGGCGAGCAGCAGGGCCACGTCGTCGGAGGCACCGCCCTGCGGCAGCAGGGCGTGCAGCACCCGGTCGCAGGTCTCGTCGAGGGATTCCGAGTACGCGGCGAGGGCCTTGTTCAACATCCGCAGACCGGTGTCCGCGTCCCGCTCGCCGGACTCGATCAGGCCGTCCGTGTAGAAGGCCAGCACACTGCCCTCGGCCAGCTCCAGCTCGGCCGACTCGAAGGGCAGTCCGCCGACCCCCAGGACGGGACCGGCGGGCAGTTCGACCCGGCGCGGCTCCCCGTCCGGCCGCAGCAGCACCGGCGGGGGGTGCCCGGCCCGGGCGAGCGTGCAGCGCCGGGACACGGGGTCGTACACCGCGTAGAGGCAGCTCGCGCCCACTTCGCCGGGGTTGCCCTCGCCGCCGGCCTCCTCCGACAGCCGTACGACGAGGTCGTCGAGGTGGGTGAGCAGCTCGTCGGGGGCCAGGTCGATGTCGGCGAGTGTGCGCACGGCGGTCCGCAGCCGGCCCATCGTGGCGGAGGCCTGGATGCCCTGTCCGACCACGTCCCCGACGACCATGGCGACCCGCATCCCGGACAGCGGGATCACGTCGAACCAGTCGCCGCCCACCCCGGTGCGGGCGGCCGGCAGATAGCGGGACGCGGCGTCGACGGCGAGGGTGTCCGGCAAGCTGCGCGGGAGCAGGCTGCGCTGCAGGGCGAGGGCCGTGTCCCGTTCGCGGGAGTACCGGCGGGCGTTGTCGATGCAGACGGCGGCCCGGGCGGTGATCTCCTCGGCGAGCAGCACGTCGTCCGGGGTGAAGGGGTCCGGCCGCCGGTACCGGGTGAAGACCGCCACCCCGAGCGTCACGCCGCGCGCCTTCACCGGTACGGACATCGTGGCGTGGACGCCGAACTCGCGGACCCGTTCACCGCGCGGGGCGTCCCGGGTCAGCCAGGCGTCGAGCCCTTCCCCGGAGACGACGACGGTGCGCCCCGCCGTCAGGGAGTCGGCCTGCGGCGATCCCGCCGGGTACTCCTGGACCTCGCCGGGCTCGGCCACGGCTATCGAGCCGACGGGATCGACCGAGTGGTGAGCGGCACGGCGCAGGCCCAGCGGAGCGGCGAGCCGGGCCCGCGGATCCGCTTCCTCCCGCGGGTCCAGCAGGTCGACGCTGACGAAGTCGGCGAGCGCGGGCACACAGACCTGGGCCAGCTCCTGGGCCGTGCGGGTGACGTCGAGGGTGCTGCCGATCCGCACACTCGCCTCGTTGACCAGTTGCAGCCGCTCGCGGGCGAGGTGGTTCTCGGTGAAGTCGTGCGCGGCCAGGCACACCCCGCGCACGCGGCCCGAGGCGTCGGTGACCGGCGCGAACCTGGCCAGCCAGGCGTGCGCGCGCTCCTCGCCGCCGGTGCGCGTGTGGATCTCGACGTCCCGCGCCCGCCCGTCGGCGAGCACCCGGAGCATGTGCTCCTCCAGTTCCGCGCTCTGCGGCCGGCCGCCGATCTCGGAGGCCCTCAGACCCCTGACACGCTCCTCGGGCAGTCCGATGACCTCGGCCATGGCGTCGTTGATCCGGACCAGCCGCAGCCGCTCGTCGTAGACGGCGACCGCGCACGGCGACTGCGTCAGCGCTGCCGTGGCCAGGGTGTCGTCGGGGGAGCGCGCGCCGGCACGGGGGAGCGGGGCCACGACGAGCCAGGTGGCCGGGGCGCCGTCGCGGGGCGGGCGGTGGTGGGCGAGCAGCCAGACCCGTACGGACCGGCCGTCCCGGTGGCGCAGGGCGAGCGTGCCGTCCCAGCGGGGGGCGGCGGCCGCGGGGAGGGCCCCCTCGGCCAGCAGCTCACCGGCGGGCCGTCCCACGACCTCGGCCGGGGCCCAGCCCAGCAGGGCCCGCGCACCCTCGTTCCACCCGACGACCGTGCTGGTGTCGTCGATGACCACCCGGGCCGTCGCGGCCTCGTCGAACGGGTACTCCGGGCTCATCGTCGCCACTCCATCGCGGGAACTCACAGTGAACGGGCGCGCCACGTCCGCTCCAGCCTAGGCCCTGTCGCCGCCTTCCCGCCTGCCCCGCGACGCCGCGCCCGCCCTCTTCGGACGGGCGGCGGGAAGGCGGGCGGCGGGAAGGTGACGGCGGGGCCGGGGCCTCTCCTTCGGACCGGGCCGGGCGCGCGGGGGCCGGCCCGGTCCGAACGGAAGACCCCGGGGGTCCGTCACCGCCGGCACGCCGAAAGGAACCGGCCGGATCCGGGCGGGGCGGGCGGCCGTGCCGGGCAAGCCGTCCCGTCCGAACCGTTGACGGGGTGTCATGACTGCAACAAACATGTCCTCCGACCGTCATTGGGAGCGCTCCCATCGCACTGTTGCGGAGCGTTGCCGCCCTTCCCGGAGGAGCCCGGACGTGAAACGACGCAGAACCACCCTGCTGTCCCTGGCGGCCCTGCTGGGCGCGGCCCTCACCGCGCTGCCCGTGCCGCAGGCCGGGGCCGAGGAGGTCGAGCAGATCAAGAACGGCGCCTTCGACGCAGGCGCCGACGCGTGGTGGTCCAGCAACGTCACCGCCGCCCCGTCGGAGGGCCGGCTGTGCGCGGACGTGCCGGGCGGCACCGTCAACCGCTGGGACTCCGCCGTCGGGCAGGGCGGCATCACCCTGGTCGCGGGGGAGACCTACCGGTTCTCCTTCAAGGCGTCCGGCGTGCCCGAGGGGCACGTGGTGCGGGCGATCGTCGGCCAGGCCGTCGCGCCGTACGACACCTGGCAGGAGGCGAGCCCGGTGCTGGGCGAGTCGGCCGGGTCGTACTCCTACACCTTCACCTCGCAGGTCGACTCCGCCGAGGGCCAGGTGGCCTTCCAGGTCGGCGGCAGCGCCGATCCGTGGCGGTTCTGCCTCGACGACGTGTCCCTGCTGGGCGGAGTGCCGCCGGAGGTGTACGAGCCGGACACCGGGCCGCGGGTGCGCGTCAACCAGGTCGCCTATCTGCCCGCCGGCCCGAAGAACGCCACCCTCGTCACCGACGCCACCGGGAAGCTGCCCTGGCAGCTGAGGAACGCCGCCGGGGCGACCGTCGCACGCGGCTGGACCGTGCCGCGCGGCCTCGACGCCTCCTCCGGGCAGAACGTCCACTCCGTCGACTTCGGCGCCTACCGCACCCGCGGCACCGGCTTCACGCTGGTCGTCGACGGCGAGACCAGCCACCCCTTCGACATCGGCACGGCCGCCTACGAACGGCTCCGCCTGGACGCCGTCAAGTACTACTACCCGCAGCGCAGCGGCATCGCGATCCGCGACGACCTGCGGCCCGGCTACGGCAGGGCCGCCGGTCACCTCGGCGTCGCCCCCAACCAGGGCGACACCGTGGTGCCGTGCCAGCCGGGCGTGTGCGACTACACGCTGGACGTCTCCGGCGGCTGGTACGACGCCGGCGACCACGGCAAGTACGTCGTGAACGGCGGCATCGCCACCTGGGAGCTGCTCAGCACCCACGAACGCGCCCTGACGGCCCGCACCGGCGACCCGGCGAAGCTCGGCGACGGCACCCTCGCGCTCCCCGAGAGCGGCAACAAGGTGCCGGACGTCCTCGACGAGGCCCGCTGGGAACTGGAGTTCCTGCTGAGGATGCAGGTGCCGGACGGCCGGCCGCTGGCCGGCATGGCACACCACAAGGTCCACGACGAGCAGTGGACCGGCCTGCCGCTGCTGCCGGCCGACGACCCGCAGAAGCGCGAACTGCACCCGCCCACCACCGCCGCGACCCTGAACCTGGCCGCGACCGCCGCCCAGGCGGCCCGCCTGTACAAGCCCTACGACAAGGCCTTCGCCGCCCGCGCGCTGACCGCCGCCCGCAAGGCCTATGCGGCCGCCCTCGCCCACCCCGCCGTGTACGCGGACCCGGCCGACGGCACCGGCGGCGGCGCCTACAACGACGACGACGTCACCGACGAGTTCTACTGGGCGGCCGCGGAGCTGTACCTCACCACCGGTGAGCGGCAGTTCGCCGACCACGTCCTGAACTCCCCGGTGCACACGGCCGACATCTTCGTCCCCCGGGGCTTCGACTGGTCGAGGACCGCCGCCGCGGCCCGCCTCGACCTCGCGACCGTCCCCAGCCGCCTGCCCGGCCGCGACGCGGTGCGCCGCTCGGTCGTCAAGGGCGCGGACGCCTACCTGGCGACGCTGCGCGGCCAGGCGTACGGGATGCCGTACGCGCCGGAGGACAACCGCTACGACTGGGGCTCCGCCCACCAGGTCCTCAACAACGCCGTGGTCGTCGCCACCGCCTACGACATCACCGGCGCCTCGAAGTACCGCGACGGAGCCGTCCAGGCGATGGACAACATCCTCGGCCGCAACGCGCTGAACATCTCCTACGTCACCGGCTACGGCGATGTCGCCGCCCACCAGCAGCACAGCCGCTGGTACGCCCACCAGCTCGACCCCAAGCTGCCGAGCCCCCCGGACGGCACGCTCGCGGGCGGTCCGAACTCCAGCATCCAGGACCCTCTCGCCCAGGCGAAACTGGGGGGCTGCGTCGGGCAGTTCTGCTACATCGACGACATCCAGTCCTGGTCGACGAACGAGACGGCGATCAACTGGAACGCGGCCCTGGCCCGGATGGCCTCCTTCGTGGCCGACCAGGGATAGCGGGCGGCGAGAGCCGACCAGGGATAGCGGCCGGCGAGAGAGGCCGCGGACCGACCGCGTGCGACCGAACGGTGTCCGAGCCTGCCCGGAAAAGACCGGTGACAGGATCGCTCGGACACCGTTCGGTACCGCCTTCCCATTGGTTCGACCAGGGGATATTTACGCGTCAGTACCCGAGCGGTACCGTGAAGGACATGCCAGCCCTCAATGTGGAATTCAGCGATCGCGAGCTGGAGGACCTGCGGCAGATCGCCAAGGAACGCGGTACGTCGATGAAGGCGCTCGTCCGGGAGGCCGCCGCCGCCGACATAGCCAGGCACCGGGCGCTCCAGGAGGGGGCGGAGGCCTTCCGCAGGTTCTTCGCCACCCACGCCGACGAGTTCGCCGCGGCGTTCCCCGACGACGAGGCGCCCGTCAGGGGCGAGGGGCGGGTCGCCTGACCGATGACCCCAGTCATCCACATCGACGTGCCCTGGCTGCTCCAGCGCCACGAAGAGGTCCTCCCGGACCAGCCGACCATCAACGACTTCTCCGCCCTCGTCGCCGCCGTCGCCCGCCACCGGGTCGACCCGCCGCGGCTCGGCGTGGACTCCGACCCGGCCTGGCGGGCCGCCGCGCTGCTGCACACCCTCGCGCTGCTCAAGCCCCTGCCCTCGGCCAACGCCCGCTTCGCCAGCGCGACGGCGGTGGCCTACATGTTCGTCAGCGGCGTCGGCATCGACCCGCCCTACGGCGCCCTCGTCGACCTGACCCGCGACCTGATCGACGGCAGGACCGACGTCTACGGCGCGGCCGACCGGCTGCGGTCCTGGCAGATCTGAGGGAGGGGCCTTCCCGGACCCGCCGGCCGAGGGCGGGAGGAACAGGGCCGGCGGCCGTTTCGCGCGAGGAGAGCCGCCGTCCCGCGCGTGGCCTCCGAGGAAGGGCCGCTCCCGGTCCACCACGCGCCGCGCACGCCGGGGACGTGTCCGCCGCACCGCCGCGTGCGCGCGCTTCGCACGGGGCGCGCGGTGGCACGGGACCCGGGAGGACGCGCCGGCCGGGGGAGGGGAGAGCCGCGACCGGTGAAAGCGGGCGGCGCACCGGGACAGCCGGAACCGGCGAAAGCGGGATGCAACGGGCGCCTCCTGTCGACATCTTTTCAACAGTGGCCGGGAACCTCCGGCGGCTTGTTGCGCGCGACTCGGTTGTGCGAAGGTGAGCCACTCGTGCGGGGGCCGGGACCGGGTGTCCCGTGTTCGCCGGCGGAGGCGAACACGTGCTCCCGCCGCGCCGGACAGGTACGTACCGAAGGAAGCCGCACCGTGCTCACCCCCCAGCCCCCTCGCCCGCCCTACCCCCCGCCCGGCCCGGGACCCGGGGAATCCGACGAGTCCCTCGCCGCGGGGACCCGCGGGGGGACGGACGACGAGGTGGCCCGGTCCGTCGCGATGCTCATCGCGCGGCACTGGCAGCCGGTGCACGACTACGCGGTGATCTGCCTCGCCTCGTCCACCGGCGTCGCCTCCATGGTCACCACCGCCGCCTTCCACCAGGTCCTCGACCGGCTGAAGCTGGGCGAGCCCGGCACCGCGCTGCGCCCCCGCCTCCTGCTCACCGTGCGCGACACCGTCCGCCGGTGGGCCGCCGACGAGGCGCTCTCCGGAGCCCTGCCCGACCTCGGCAAGCCGGCCGGCGCCCGGGGGATGAAGGCCGCCGGCTCCCTGACCCCCGAGAACCGGCTGCTCACGCAACGCGCCTTCGAGGGCCTGCCCCCGGTCGCCCGCTGCGTGCTCTGGCACACCGAGGTCGAGGCCGAACGCGTCACCGTCGCCGCCGGCCTGCTCGGCATGGACACCGACACCGTGACCGCCGTCCACGAACAGGCCCGGGACAAACTGCGCGAAGGCTGCGTCCGCGCCCACCGGGACCTCGCGCCCGGCAAGGAATGCCGGTTCTACAACCGTCTCCTCGACGTCCCCATAGGCCGCGGCGGCGACCTCCTGCCGGACGTCCGCCGGCACCTGGACGCCTGCCGCTACTGCCGCGCCGCGGCGGAACAACTCGGTCACTTCGAGGGCGACCTGGGGATCCTGCTCGCCGAGGCGGTCCTGGGCTGGGGAGCCCGCCGCTACGTCGAGTCCCGGCCCGGCCGCGCCGACCGGCAGCCCGTGCGCCTGCGCGGCTCCGCCCGGCACCGCGGCGGCCGCCCCCGCGGCACGCGCCGCGCCGCAGCACTGTTCACCCGCACCCCCGGGTCCGGCCGCCGCGAACCCGGCGCCGGCCCGCGTTCCCCACGAGCCCTGGTCACGGGCGTCGGCCTCGCCGGGGCCGGTCTGCTCACCACCCTGCTCGCCGCCGGCCTGTGGACCGACGACGGCACCGCCGACCCGGCCGCCTCCCCGGTCGGCGGCACCGCCTCCTCCGACGCCGGGTCCCGGGCCGCCCCCACGGTCCCCTCGGGCCCCGACGCCGCCCAACTCCCCGGCGCCCCGCGGCAGACCCGGCTGCGCGACCTCGCCGCCGACCTGTGCCTGGACGTCCGGGGCGAGGCGAGGGCGGGCGCCGCCCTGGAGCTGGCGGACTGCTCGGGCGACCGGTCCCAGCAGTGGTCGTACGAGGAGGACGGACAACTGCGCAGCCTGGCCGAGCCGCAGCTGTGCGTGGACTCCCACGCGGACGCCGGCGTCGTCATCCTGGAGGCGTGCACGGGCGCCGACGCCCCGCGCGCCGACGACGTCCGCTACGACCTCACGCCGCGGGGGGAGTTGCTGCCCCGCTGGAGCGACTCCCTCGCCCTCGCCCCGGCCGGCACGGACCCCGGTGCGGACGTCGTCGTCAAGGTCCGCGACCGCTCCGACGGGCAGCGCTGGCAGACCGACGCGGTCCCCGCCGCCACCGGCTCGCTGTCGATCACCGGCACCGGGCAGCCCGCGGCACGGCCCGTCGAACTGCCGGACGGCACCGCCTGAGCGACGTGCCCGCCGGACCTCGGCCCGGACCCCCGGCCGTCACCCGGCGCTCTCCTCCAGGTCCGCCGGGCCGACGGTCGCCGGGCCGGCGTGACCGGACAGGGCCAGCGTGAGGTCCAGTTCGGCGAGCAGGCACCGGATCACGTGCTCCACGCCGGACTGTCCGTCCAGACCGAGGCCGTAGACGTACGGCCGGCCCAGGAGCACCGCCCGGGCGCCGAGCGCGAGCGCCTTGAACACGTCGGCGCCGCCGCGCACCCCGCTGTCGAACAGCACGTCCAACCGGTCGCCGACCGCCGCCGCGACCCGCGGCAGCGCGTCGGCGGCGGCGACCGCACCCGCCACCTGCCGACCGCCGTGGTTGGAGACCACCACGCCGTCCATGCCGGCGTCGGCGGCCAGCCGGGCGTCGTCCGGGTGCAGCACGCCCTTCAGCACGATGGGCCCGTCCCAGTGCTCCCGCAGGAACGCCAGGTCCGGCCAGGTCCTGCCGGGGTCCGCGAACAGGTTCACGAAGTGTGTCACCGCCGCGTTCGGGTCCTCCCGCACCGGCTTGGCCAGACCCGCCCGGAAGGCCGGATCGGTGAAGTAGTTGGCGGTGCCCACCCCGTGCAGGAACGGCAGGTACGCCCGGTCGAGGTCCCGCGGCCGCCAGGCGAGCAGCGGAGTGTCCAGGGTGACGACCAGCACCGAGAAACCCGCCGCCCGCGCCCGGCCCAGGAAACTCCGCACCACCTCACGGTCCTTGGACCAGTACAGCTGGAACCAGCGCTCGGCGTCCCCCATCGCGGCCGCGACCTCCTCCATCGGCGTGCTCGACGCCGAGGACAGGACGAACGGCACGCCCTGCGCGGCGGCGGCCCGCGCCGCCGCCGGCTCGGCCTCCGGATGCACGATCGACAGCACGCCCACCGGCGCCAGCGCCACCGGCGCGGGCAGCGAGCGCCCGAACACCTCCACCGACAGATCGCGCTCGGCCACGTCCCGCAGCATCCGCGGCACGATCCGACGGCGCTCCAGGGCCGCCCGGTTGGCACGGGCGGTGCTGCCGTCACCCGCGCTGCCCGCCACGTAGCCCACCGGTCCGGGACCGAGCCGCCGTTCGGTCAGCTCCTCCAGCCGGCCCAGGTCGGTGGGCAGCCGGGGCACCGCGCCCGTCATGCCGTTCAGATAGATCTCGTACTGGAAGTCCGCCCAGTGCCTGGCCATCCGTACGCCCCGCCTCTCGTCGTCGAGCCGCGCTCCACGGCGACCATACCGGCCGGTACGAGAGGGGCGGACGACGGCTCGGAGGGCGCCGGACAGGGCCCGGGGGCCGGCGGCCGCCGCCTCGCGGAGGAGGCGCGCCGGTCCGCGGGGAACGTTTCCGGACGATTGACGAGCCTACGGAAACCGGACACCCCGGCCGGTGAAGGGATCATGAAGCGCTTACCCGGACGGTTGGAACGTTCGAATTCCGTTACTTCGCGCCACTGATTCAACACGCAAGGTTACTGAAACCCGTGGGGTCGATGTGAGTTCCGGCCGCGGAGTCGGCAGACTCGCGCTCGTCGCGTTCGGCACCGACCGAGCCGGACCGGCACACCCTCGAAACGAGCGGAAGGATGCACACAATGCGGAACACCGCGCGCTGGGCAGCGACCCTCGGCCTCACGGCCACCGCAGTCTGCGGACCCCTCACCGGGTCCGCGCTCGCCGCCCCGGCCGCCCCGGCCTCGCTCTACGCCCCGTCGGCCCTGGTGCTGACCCTCGGCCACGGAGAGAGCGCCGCCGCCGTCAACCCGGCCCGTGCCGTCACCCTCACCTGTGCGCCGGGACCCTCCGGCAGCCACCCCGCCCCCGCCCCGGCCTGCGCCGAACTGCGGGCGACGGCCGGCGACCTCGAGGTGCTGGCCGACCCGGGTGACGCCTGGTGCACCAGGGAGTACGACCCGGTGGTCGTCACCGTCGACGGCGTGTGGCAGGGCAAGCGCGTCTCCTACGAGCGCACCTTCTCCAACGAATGCGTGAAGAACTCCTCCGGGAGCGTCCTCTTCGCGTTCTGAGACCGGGGTCGCGTGGCTCCGTGGGCAATGCGAACGGCTCGTGACGTGGGGAGTGCGAGCCACTGACACGGACAACCACGGCGATCCCGCGACCAGGGGCCGGCCGGGCGGAGTGGGGCCGCCCGCCGGCCCCTGGCACATGGGTGCGAAGCACCGCGGAGCGGACCGGGGTCCTTCGTCCCGATCAGGCCCGGTCGCGGTGACTCGTGTCGCACCACGGGTAACGGCGGCTGCGCCGGCAGGTGCACAGGGCGACCCGGAAACGGTCGGAGACGACCGTGGAACCGTCCTCCAGTTCCACCTCGACGGGCCCCTCGACGAGCAGGGGCCCCTTGCGCTGCACACGGAGCCGACACGGCCGGTCAGCGGGGGAGTTCGGCACGGACCACCACCAGTTCCTCGTTGTCCTCGTCACCGGACAGCAGGCCCCGCCGCCGCAGCCACTCCTCCCGCGAGCGCAGGACCGGCCCGAACGGAATGCGGCGCCTGCGCGTCACGGACGCCTTCAGGTCCGCCGCGCGCAGATGCCGGACGGTCCGGTCCGGATCGCTCAGCGCGGAGTGCACCAGCAGCAGCACCCCGCCCGGCCGCAGCAGCCCCGGCACCTCGCGGCAGATCCGGTCCAGCACCAGCCGGCCGTCGCCGCCCGCGTCCCAGGCGCGGGCCGGTCCGCGCGGCGCGCGGCCGCCGGCCGGAGCGGGCACGTACGGCGGGTTGGCCAGGACCAGGTCGAAGGTCCGGTCGCGCACCGGTTCGAAGAGGTTCCCGCGCAGTACGCGCACCGGCAGCCCGGCCCGCCGCGCGTTCCAGCGGGCGGCGTACACCGCTCGCCGGGACACGTCGACGGCGGTCACGCGGGTCCCGAGCCGCGCGGCCTCCAGGGCCAGTGCGCCGGAGCCGGTGCCGACGTCGAGGACGTCGGCACCCGGCGACAGAGGTTCTTCGGACAACGCCCCGGCCAGCAGGTCGGTGTCCTCCTGAGGGGCGTACACGCCCGGAAGCACCAGCGGATTCACGGCCGCCGAGTACCCCGGCAATCAAGAAATATGAGCTATTTCGGAATGCAGGGGCGTGCGCAGCGAGGAACGGCCGGCGCGCCAGGAGGCGAGCAGCCGTGCCGCCAGCCGGTCCTCCAGCAAGGTGGTGACGCCGACGCCGAACGCCACGTCGGCGGCGAGATGCGGCTCCTCCTCCAGCAGACCGCCGATCACGTCGTGCCGTACGACCTGCTCGTGCACCGCGTCGGCCTCGACGTGCTCGTCGTAGAAGTGCACGGCGGCCGGACCGGCGTCCGCGCGGCGCATCGCCTCCGCGAGCCGCCGGGAACCCGGAGAGGAGGTGATCTCCACCGTCGCGAAGTGACCGACCAGCGCGCCGCGCAGACCGCGGTGCAGGCCGAGCAGCGACATGACGTTGACCGTGGCCAGCGTCTCGGCGCACGCCGCGTCCAGGTAGCGGCCGTACGTGGTGTCCAGGCCGAGGTCCGCCATCAGGTCCGCGAACAACCGCGCGTGCACCCGGTCGGGGTGGCCGCCGCCGTACTCGTCGAACTCCACCGCCGCCATCCCCGCCTTGGCGCGCCCCCACAGCCTCGGCAGCACCCAGGCGTGCGGGTCGGCCTCCTTGAGGTGGTAGAGGGAACGCTGGGCCGCGTACTCGCGCAGCTGCCACAACTCGCCCTCGTCGCGCAGGAAGTGGGAGACACCGCTGCCGTCCACCGGCTCGACCAGCAGTTCCGCGAGCGCGTCCTCGACGGTGTCGTGAACCGGAGTGTCGGCGCGCAGGGCGGTCAGGAAGCGGTGTTCGAGCGCGGCGCGCAGCCGCAGCAGGTCGGGGTCCCACTCCAGGTCGGCGCTCACCCCGGCGAAGCCGCGGTAGTGCAGCTCGTAGCAGAGGTAGAGGGCCAGCTGGAGGTCGTCACCGTACGCGGGCGTGCCCGTCGGCGCCCCGGCGGGCGGCAGGGGGCCCGCGCCCAGCAGGTACTCCCGGACAGCCGCGGAGAGGGGGCCGCGGGCGGCGGGCAGCCGTGGTCCTTCGTGTGCCATGGGCGCCGGGTACCCCCCTGGCCGCCGGTCACCCGCCGGAGTCGAGCGAGCCCGGAGGGGTGTTCGGCACCGCGGGAGCCCGGGCCCCGGAGCCGGCCCCGACCACCTCGACGACCGGCGGGGCCGGGACCGGTCGCACTGCACGGGGCGGGCGACGGGCGCCCACCTGGCCGGGTCACGCGGGCGCTCGCCGGGCGGCCCCGGGGGCACCGCCCGGCTGAGCCGCCACCGGGCCTGCCACCGGGCCTGCCACCGGGCCTGCCGACCGGGCCTGCCACCGGGCCTGCCGACCTGGCCTGCCGACCGGGCCCGCCGACCTGGCCTGCCACCGGGCCCGCCGACCGGGCCCGCCACCGGGCCCGCCGGTCGAGTCGGTCGGGTGGGCCCCCGTCGGGCGTCCGTCCGGTCGAGGTGCCGCGCCGACCCCGTCGGGTCGCCCCTGGTCGAGCCCGTCGGCCGAAGCCGCCGGTCGAGCCGCCAGGCCGGCCTTGCGGCCTTGCGGCCTTCCGGGGCCGGGTCCCGGACCCGCGCCGGGGCGTCGTCCGGCGGCTTCGGCCCCACGGTGTCGTCAGTCCCCGCGGGAATCCTCCTGGGCGCGGGGGTTCGGGGTGATGGCCTCGCCGGCCTCACCCCGGCCGCGGCGGTTCTCCCGCTCCTCGTCGGCGCGGCGCTCGGCCTCCTCTATCTCCCGCAGCACCTCTTCGAGCGCGGTCCGGGGCGGGTCCCGCCGGTCCTTGCCGCTGTCCCGCTCCTCGGGCCCGGGCCGGTCCCCGGGGTGCTCGGCGTCCTTCGACATGGACGGCTCCCTTCCTCTCGATGCCGGGCACCGCGCTTCCGCACGGTGCCCGGCCGGTTTCGTTCAGTTCGCGGCGGCGGCCGCGACCCGCAAGGGCACCGGCTCCACGGGCACGGGCACGGGCACCGGCTCCGAGGGCGCCGGCTCCTCCGAGAGCCGGATCACCTTTGCCCACCAGGACGGGCCGTCCTCGATGTGCCGCAGCAGGACGCCCTCGCGGATCGCCCACGGGCAGACGGTGACCGTTTTGAGGCCGGTCAGCTTCATCGCCGTGTGCCCGACGACCGCCCCGGCCAGGCTCTGCGCGGCGCGCGGCGCGGAGATGCCGGGCAGCTCGGCACGGGCCGCGACCGGCAGCCGCGCCAGCCGGACCACCGCCTCGCCCAGATCGGCGGAGTTCAGCGTGCGGGCGACGAACGGGCCGTGGCGGCCGGGCGGCGCCCCGCACAACCGGGCCAGCTGCTGGAACGTACGGGAGGTGACCACCGCGGTGCGCGGCCCCTCCCAGCGGATCCGGGCGGCCACGTCCCGCAGCTGGTGGCGGACCTTGCGGCGCAGCTCGCGCACCCGGTGCGGGGGCGGCGGGTCCTCGTCCGCGAAGAACTCGTGGGTCAGCCGTCCGGCCCCCAGCGGCAGCGACGCCACGAAGTCCGGCAGCCGGCCCCGCCCGAACGCCACCTCGAAGGAGCCGCCGCCGATGTCCATCAGCGCGAGCGGCCCCACCCGCCAGCCCATCCAGCGCCGCGCCCCGAGGAACGTCAGCTCGGCCTCCACCTCGCCCGGCAGGGTGCACAGCGGGACACCGCCGCGCGCGGTGACCGCGTGCAGCACCTCCCGCCGGTTCGGTGCGTTGCGCACCATGGCCGTCGCGAAGGCCAGCGGGCTCGTCGCGCCCCAGTGGGCCGCCGTACGGTTCGCGGCGGCGACCGCGTCGCCCAGGCGCTCGATCGCCTCGTCGGGTATGGGTTCGCCCGGCTCGACCCGTTCGGACAGCCGCAGCCGCCACTTCGCCGTGTGCACCGGCAGCGGCACGCCGTCCTGCGCGTCCGCCACCACCAGCCGCACGGTGTGGGACCCCACGTCCAGCACGCTGATTCTCATGGCCGGGCGAGTACCCGGCACAGCCGCCCCCTACGTCACGCCGCGGCTGCCGACTTCCTCACACGGACGCCGCGGGCGCCGGGGACCGGGCGGCCCGACGGCGGGTGCCGCCGCCTCAGGCCAGCTGCCGCCGCACCAGTTCGCGCAGCCGGCCGCCGGTGTCGGCGAGCAGCCGGGACGGCGGCCCCTCCTCGACGACCTTGCCGTCCTCCATGACCACGACCCGGTCGGCGTCCAGCACCGTCGACAGACGGTGGGCGATGACGACACGGGTGGCGTCGAGCCCCCGGGTGCTGTCGATGACCGTGCGCTGGGTCTCGTTGTCCAGGGCGCTGGTCGCCTCGTCGAGGAAGAGGATCCGCGGCCGCCGGATCAGCGCCTGGGCGATCATCAGCCGCTGGCGCTGACCGCCCGAGACCGAGCCGCTGCCCGAGACGATCGTGTGCAGCCCCATCGGCATCCGCTCGATGTCCTGCGCGAGCCCCGCCATCGCGGCCGCCGCCATCGCCTCCTCGGGCGTGTACGAACCGGTGCCGCAGATGACGTCCAGGATCGAGCCGGTGAACGGCTGGGCGTGCTGGAGCACCACCCCGCACTGCCGGCGCACGGCCGACTGGTCGAGGGCCGCCAGGTCCTGCCCGTCGTACAGCACGCTGCCCGAGACCGGGCGGTCGAAGCCGATCAGCAGGCGCAGCAGGGTGGACTTGCCGCAGCCGCTGGGGCCGACGATCGCCACGAACTCGCCCGGCCGCACCTCGAAGGAGACGTCGTCCAGGACCAGGGGGCCGTCGTCGGAGTAGCGGAACGACAGCCGGCGGGCCTCCACCGCGCCGGACAGCGGACCCGGCCGGGCGCCGGTCGCCCGCACCTCCGGGGTGGCCTCCAGCACCGGCCGGATCTCCTCGAACAGCGGCAGCGCGGCCACCGCCGACACGAACGCGCCGGTCAGCGAGGTCACCGAGGTGAGGAGCATCGTCATCGACGTGTGGAAGGTGAGGAAGTCCGCCGCCGACAGCGCGCCGCGCGCCGGACCGGCCAGCAGCACGAACATCAGCAGCGAGCACAGCGGCAGGTGGACCGCGCCGAGCACGGTGCTGAGGTTCTTGATCCGGCCGAGCCGCTGCTGGAGTTCGCGGCTGCGGGCGAACCGGCCGGCCCAGGCGGCGTAGGCGTAGTTCTCGGCGGCCGCGATCCGCAGCTTCGGCAGGCCCCGCAGGGTCTGGAACGCCTGGTTGTTCAGCTTGTTGGAGAGCGTGACCAGCCTGCGCTGCCAGCGCACCTGCCACAGCCCGAGCCCCAGGAACACGGCGGCGACGACGGTGAGCATGCCGATCGCGGCCAGTGCCAGCGGGACGCTGTACCAGAGCAGCAGGCCCAGGTTCACGGCGCCGACGGTGACGGACTGGACGACCGACGGGCCGAGGCCCGCCAGCAGCCGGCGGATCGCGCTGACGCCCATGGCCGCGCTCGCCAGCTCACCCGTGGAGCGTTCGGCGAAGAACCTCGTCGGCAGCCGCAGCAGCCGGTCCCACACGGCCGGCTGGAGCGTGGCCTCGATGCGGCCCTCCAGCCGCAGGATCGTCATGTTCTGCAGCAGCATGAACACCGCCGCGACCACGCCGCCGACCAGCACGGCGAGGCACGCCTGGCCGATCGGCCCCTGCTGGGCCCTCGGCACGTACTCGCCGAGCACCTTGCCGGTGGCGATGGGCACCAGCGCGCCGACCGCCACCGTGACGAGCCCGCTGAGCAGCAGGTTCGTCAGGTCGCGGCCGGTGCCCCGGATGCTGAACCGCAGCAGTCCCAGCGGACCGAGCCGCCCCTCGGGCAGCGGGCGGTAGAACATGACGGCCCGCGGTGCGAACTCGGCCGCGTTGGCCTTCTCCACCGGTGTCTCGCGGCCGGTCGCGGGATGGACGGCGACGTAGCCGCCGCGCCGCCACAGCAGGGCGACCGGCGCCCCCGACAGCATCCGGTGGCCGACCAGCGGGCCGACGTCGTCGCGCCACCAGCGGCGGTCCAGCCGCACGGCGCGGGTGCGTACGCGGGAGGCCAGCGCGATCCGCTCGACCGGGTCGAGACGGTCGTCGCCGGCGCCCGTCCGGGCGGGCTCCACCAGGGCGATGCCGGCCGCCCGCGCGACCAGCCGGCAGGCGGCGAACGTGGCGTCCGCGTCGGCGGCCGTCGCGCGCGGCCCCGCCTTCTGGCCGATCGACGCCAGCAGGGTCCGGTCGGCCTGCGCGCGCACCGCCTCACCGGCCTTGATGCCGGCGGCCGTGCGGGTCTCGTGGGTGTCCTCCAACTGCTCGATCCAGCGGTCCAGGGCGGTCAGCAGGCGGTACTGCTGGTCGACCACGGACTGCCACAGGGCCGGGTCCATCAGCAGGTCGGCGGCGGCCTCCGCCCCGTACAGCGAGCCGTACCGGACACTGCCGGGCGGCACCTGCATCCAGAACACGTCGTCGTCGTCCCGCGCGCCCGCCCGCGCCCGCGCCGCGGCGGCCCCGTCCTCCGCGGGCCGCCCGTCGGCCGTCGGCGCCTGGAAGAGGACGGCCAGTCCGCGGCCGACGCCGAGGGCGAGGGCGTACTCCAGCGGGCTCGACGCGGGCGGTACGTGCGAGGGGTTGCCGTACTCGTCACAGGACCAGGCCCGGGTGTCCGCCGGCTGGTACAGCTCCCGCAGGGCGATCCGGTGGACCACGCAGTCGCGCAGCGGGCGGGCCACCAGGGTGTGCCGGGGGCCGGCGACCGGGCCGAGCAGCAGTGCGCCCGCCTCCAGCCGGCCCAGGTGGTGCCAGTGGCCCTGCTGCCCGGCGTCCACCGCGAACAGGTCCAGCGCGCCGGCGGCGACCAGCCACAGCACCTGCGGGCCCTCCAGGTCGAGCCGGCCGGTCCCGGCGCGGTCCACCCGCGTGCCCGTCCGCCCCAGCGCCGACAGGACGACATCGCCTTCGGGTACGGCCGTCATCTCATCGCTCCCTGACCAGTGCCGAGTACGCCCCGCCGCGCGCGAGGAGCTCCTCGTGGCGTCCGCGCTCCACGACCGTGCCGTGTGCGAGGACGACGATCTCGTCGCTGTCGCGGACCGTGCTGAGCCGGTGGGCGATCACCACGCAGGCGCAGCCGCGCCGGCGCAGGTTGTCCATGACGATCTGCTCGGTCTCCGCGTCCAGCGCGCTGGTCACCTCGTCCAGCACCAGGACGCTGGGCCGGCGCACCAACGCCCTCGCGATCTCCAGGCGTTGGCGCTGCCCGCCGGAGAAGTTGCGGCCGTCCTGCTCCACCCGGCCGTGGATGCCGCCGGGCCGCCGCACGACGACGTCGTACAGGGCGGCGTCCCGCAGCGCCTCCACCACCGCGTCGTCGGGGATCGAGGGGTCCCACAGCGCCACGTTGTCGCGGACCGTGCCCTCGAAGAGGAACACCTCCTGGTCGACGAAGGAGACCGAGGCGGCGAGCGCCCCGCGCGGGATGTCCTCCAGTCGCTGTCCGTCGATGCGGATCACGCCCTCCCACGGCGCGTACAGCCCCGAGATCAGCCGGGACACCGTCGACTTGCCGCTGCCCGAGCCGCCCACCAGCGCCACCTGCTGCCCCGGCCCGACACTCAGGTCGAAGCCGGTCAGCAGCGGCTCGTCCAGCGGGCTGTAGCCGAAGCCGACGTTCTCCAGCTCGACGTGGCCGCGCAGCCGGCGGGTGCAGTCGCCGCCGGAGCGGCGGTCGTAGAGCGGGTCGGCCCGGAAGTTCTCCACGTCCTTCAGCCGGGCCACGTCCGCCGCGAAGTCCTGGATGCGTCCCGCGACGCCGTTGAGCCGGGTCAGGGGAGCGGTGAAGCGGGCGACCAGCGACTGGAAGGCGACCAGCAGGCCCACCGAGACGGCGCCCTCGATCGCCCGCATCCCGCCGATCCACAGGATCAGCGCGCTGTTGACGGTCGCGAGGGTCGGCGCGACCACGCCCAGCCAGGCGCTCGGCACACCGAGCCGCTGCTGCTCCTCCAGCGTGGTGGCGTGCTGCCCCGCCCACTTGCGGAAGTAGCCGTCCTCACCGCCGGTCGCCTTCATGGTCTCGATCAACTGGAGTCCGGTGTAAGCCGTGTTGGTCAGTCGCGCGTTGTCCGCGCGCAGCTTCGCCGTACGGGTCGCGCGGAGCCGGATCACCACCCGCATGGCGACCAGGTTCAGCAGGGCCACGCCGACGCCGACGAACGTCAGCTGCGGGTCGTAGGTGTAGAGGAGGACCGCGTACAGGACGACGACCACCGCGTCCACGCCCGCCGACGCGAGGTCGCGGGCCAGGGTCTCGGCCACCGCGTCGTTCGACTGGAGGCGCTGCACCAGGTCGGCCGGGCTGCGCTGGGAGAAGAAGGTGACCGGCAGCCGCAGCAGATGGCGCAGGAAGCGGGCGCTGGACAGGGTCGAGGAGACGATCCGGCCGTGGTGCAGGTTGGCCTGCTGGAGCCAGGTCAGCGCGAGGGTGAGCAGCACGCACGCGCCCATGGACGCGAACAGCACGTCCAGCAGCGAGGTCTGACCGTCTATCAGGAACATGTCGATCCAGGTCCGGCTCAACGCCGGGACGGCCGCGCCCACGGCGACCAGCAGCAGGCTCGCCAGCACGGCGGCCGGCAGGGTGCCCGCGGTGCCGCGCAGCCGGGCCGGCATCGCGCCCAGCACGCCCGGTCTGCGCCCGCCGCGCTCGAAGTCACCGCCCGGCTCCAGCACCAGGACCACACCGGTGAAGCTGCCGTCGAAGTCCTCCATCGGCACGAACCGGCGGCCCTTGCCGGGGTCGTTGACGAAGACGCCCCGGCGGCCGAAGCGGCGGCCCAGGCCCTCGTAGACGACGTAGTGGTTGAACTCCCAGAAGAGGATCGCGGGCGCCCGCACCTCGGCGAGAGCCGCCAGGTCCATCTGCATGCCCTTGGCGGTGAGGCCGTAACTCCGGGCCGCCTTCAGCAGGTTGCTCGCGCGTGAGCCGTCCCGCGACACCCCGCACGCGATGCGCAGCTCCTCCAGCGGGACGTGCCGGCCGTAGTGGCCGAGGACCATGGCGAGGGAGGCGGCACCGCACTCCACGGCCTCCATCTGGAGCACGGTGGGCGTGCGGACGGTCTTCGTCCGGCCCGTGGGGAGCGAACGCCGGGGCGGCGCGGCCCGCCGTCTGCCGCGGGTGCCGGTCGCGGTCACGGGAGCAGCCAATCGAGGGGGCGCCGGTCGGCCAGCCGGATCGACGCCGTGGCCAGGGTCATGGAGGTGAGCGCGTACGGCGGCCCGTCCGCGGACGACCACCGGTAGCCGCTCGTCGTCGCGGAGGACGTGTCGAGACGGACCAGGACCGCCACCGGGCGGCCCTCCTTCGTGAACTGCTCGCCCAGTTGGCCGTCACCGAGGAAGGCGGCGATCCGCCGTGCCGACTGCGCCGCCCGGTCCACCGACTTCACGTGGCCGCGCAGCACGCCGTACCGCTGGGACGGCACGGTCTGCACGGTCAGGTCGACGGCCGCGTCCGCGGGGACGGAGCCCGCGTTCTCCGCCGGGACGTACACCGTGGCGTACAGCGGGGCGCCTGCGTCCGCGACCTTCTCCACGGCGGCGACGTCCGCGCCGGTCGCGACGATCTGCCCGAGGGCGGTGGCCAGCGCGGTGATCCGGCCCGCGGCGACCGTGCGCACCACGGTCTCGCCGTCGGCCGTCCGCACCCTCAGGACGGGGGAGCCGGCGGGAAGCCGCTCGCCCTCCTCCGCGAGGACCGCGGTGACCTGGCCGGCCGCGGGGCTCTGAAGGATGTAGCTGCCCTCGCCGTGGGTGAGGACGGCGGGCGCGCTCACGGTGGAGGCGACCGAACCGGTCACCGCCCACACCGACGCGGCGGCCATGACGGCCACGGTCACGGACAGCACCAGCCACCCCTGGGGGCGGGCGAACCGCACCGGCAGGTCGAGTTCCTCCGGCGACCGGAGCTTGGTGAGGGCCTGTTGGCGGAACTGCACGGGTCCTCCCTCGGGGTTTCACGGCACCGACTCGGCGGGTATGGCACCGATTCGGGTCGGTAGGGCACCGATTCGGCGGGTACGGCACCGACTCGGCGGGCACGGCACCGACCGGCGGGTATGGCACCGATTCAGCGGGTACGGCACCGACTCGGCGGGCACGGCACCGACCGGCGGGTATGGCACCGATTCGGCGGGCACGGCACCGATTCGGCGGGTACGGCACCGATTCGGCGGGTATGGCACCGATTCGGGTCGGTAGGGCACCGACTCGGCGGGTACGGCACCGACTTGGCGGGCACTGCCCCGACTGGGGCGGTACGGCGCCGAAGAGTCCCGGAACCGGGTGCCGGCTCCGGGACTCAAGGGGTCACGCGGCTGCGATCAGAGACCGGCGACCAGGTTGGTGACCGGGGCGGTGCTCAGGCCGGTCGTGCCCTCCACGGTGCCGACGACGGTGTCGACCAGGCCCGAGACGGGGGCGATGCCGTCCACCAGGCCGGTGACGGTGCCGACGGCGTTCACGGACAGGCCGCCGGAGACGTTGTCGAGGTCGGCGTCGGTGATCTCGGCGGTCTGGACCTGGGGGGTGGAGTTCATGGGGGAACTTCCCTTCGTATGGATGTCTCACAAGGGGGGAGCGGCCCCCTCCGGTGACAGATGACGGCCGCGACCGCGGGCGCCGAAGGCCCGTTTCCACGGACCCCGGCGGACCCGGCGGTGCGATGGATCAAAGCAGGTCCGCCGTCGGCGCATCCAATCAATCACCGCTCTCACCAGGGCACTCGCGTCACAACGGCGTCACAGCGTGCAGGTGCGGCCACGCCTTGTCGGCGACTTCTTCACAGCCCCGGCCGGGATCGCTCCGACGAGTGACGCGCACCTTCGCGGCGAATCCGGCACACCCGCCCCAATGCCGCGGCGGGGCCTGCCGGGTTGTGCAGAAGCTCCGCGTCCCGTGACCCGCTTGGGCAATCGGTGTGCAGATTCCCTGAAGCGCGGATTCCGCTCCCGGACCGGCACGTTCCGTCAGCGGCCGGTCACCTCGGGTGCCGCCCCGGGCCGCCGGGGCGGCGATCACCGTCGAGGTGCGGGCGGTGGTTCCCCGGCCGCCGGTCCCGGGCTGCCGGTCATGGCCGATTCACGTGTTCGCAAAGGAAGTTGGCAAACAGCGTTGAACGCACCACGCGCCCCCTGCGTACCCATCGGCAAGCAGGCGCCGCTGTACGGAGCTGCCACCCCCGGCAGCCGGACCCCGTCCCCCCAGGAGGTCGAGTTTCTTGAGTCACAAGCGAATTCCGAAGCGCAAGGCCGCGATAGCGCTGGGCGGTGTCGCGGCGCTCGGAGCGGCGGCACTCCTGCTTCCGCACGCCAACGCCTCCCAGGACGGCGGCGGCACGGCCGCCGCGGCGCCGAAGACCCTGAAGGCGGCGGACGCCTCGGACCTCGCCTCCCAGCTGCGGACCCTGCTCGGCGAAGCCTTCGCGGGCTCGTACTACGACACCGGCCGCAAGCAGCTCGTCGTGAACGTCGCCGACGTCTCCGGCGACCGGAACGACGCCATCGCCCAGGCCGAGAAGGCCGGCGCGGAGATACGCGAGGTCGAGAACAGCACCGCCGAACTCGAGGCCGCCGCCAAGACCCTCAGGGCCGACGCGACCATCCCGGGCACCGCCTGGGCGGTCGACCCCCGCACCAACAAGATCCTCGTCACCGCCGACTCCACGGTCACCGGCGGCAAGTGGGACCGGCTGGAGTCGACCGTCCGCGGCCTCGGCGACAAAACGGCCACCATCAAGAAGTCGGCCGGCACCTTCAAGACCTTCGCCTCGGGCGGCGACGCCATCTTCGCCGGCGGAGCGCGCTGCTCGCTCGGCTTCAACGTCACCGCGGGAGACGGCTCCCCGGCCTTCCTGACGGCCGGTCACTGCGGGGTCGCGGCCGAGGCCTGGTCCGACTCCGCGGCCGGTGAGCCCATCGCCACCGTCGACCAGGCCGTCTTCCCCGGCGACGGCGACTTCGCACTCGTGAAGTACGACGACCCGGCCACGGTCGCCCCGAGCGAGGTCGACCTCGGCGACCGGACCGTCCAGATCTCGGGGGCCGCCGACGCGACCGTCGGCACCCAGGTCTTCCGGATGGGCAGCACCACCGGTCTCGCCGACGGACAGGTCCTCGGCCTCGACGCCACCGTCAACTACCCCGAGGGCACCGTCACGGGCCTCATCCAGACCGACGTGTGCGCCGAGCCCGGTGACAGCGGCGGCTCGCTGTTCACCCAGGACGGCCTCGCGATCGGCCTGACCTCCGGCGGCAGCGGCGACTGCACGGCCGGCGGCGAGACCTTCTTCCAGCCGGTGACCACCGCCCTGGAAGCGGTCGGCGCGACCTTCGGCGACGGCGGGGCCGGCGCGGGGATCGGTGCCGAGGACGGCGTCGGCGGCGAGGAGGCCGGCGCGGGCGCCGGCGCTGGTGACGCTGCTGGTGACGGGGCCGACGCGGGCGCGGGTGCCGGTGCCGGCGAGCAGGCCGGTCAGGAAGCGGGTGGCCAGGAGGCCGGCGGTGACGCCGGTGCCGGTGCCGGTGCCGGTGCTGATGCCGGGGCCGAGGGCCACGACGGCGGCGTCCAGGACGACTCCGGGCTGACCGGGACCCACTGACGCACCGCTCGACCCGCGCGCCCGGCACCACCCGCCGGACGCTCCCACCGGTCCGGCCGGTGCCACGGTCCGACCCTCCCCCCCCCGGAGGGTCGGGCCGTGGCGTCCCCCCGCCACGAAACCCCCTCGACGGCCCGTCGGCCACCGCCCGGACCGCCGCGAGAACCCTCCTGGCGAACCGTCAGTCCCCGTCATGGGCCGTCGCGCGCAGCAACAGCAGCGCCACGTCGTCGATCCGCTCCTCCGCCGCCGTGTCGTGCCCCACCAGCTCGTCGGCCAGCTCCTCCAGCGGCAGGTCGCCCGCCTCGCCCAGCCGCCGCCCCAGGCCGGCCACCGCGTCCTCGATGTCCACCCCCGGCGACTCGATCAGCCCGTCGGTGTAGAGGGCGAGCACACAGCCGGGTGACAGCTCGATCTCCGTGGTCGGGTACGTCGCCTCCGGGTCGATGCCCAGCAGCGGCCCGCCCGCCAGGTCGAGGACCCGCACCCGCCCGTCCGGCCGCCGCAGCAGGGGCGGCGGATGCCCGGCCCGCGCCATCACCGCCCGGCCGCGCGCCGGGTCGAGCCGCAGGTACAGGCAGCTCGCGAACAGGTCCGTGCCCAGGTCGATCATCAGCCGGTTGGTGCTGCTCATCACCTCGGCCGGCTCCTGGCCCACGGTCGTGTACGCCCGTACGGCCGTGCGGAGCTGCCCCATCAGGCCCGCCGCCGTCACGTTGTGCCCCTGCACGTCCCCGATCACGGCCGCCGGCAGCGGTTGCGAGGGCACCAGGTCGTAGAAGTCGCCGCCGATCTCCATCCCGTGGGAGGCCGGCAGGTAGCGGGCGCTCGCCTCGATGCCGGGCAGGGACGGCAGCGAGTGCGGGAGCAGGGCCGCCTGGAGGCCGTGCGCGAGCCGGTGCTTGGCGTCGTACAGCAGGGCCCGGTCCAGGGCCTGCGCGACCAGCCCGGCCAGGCTGGTCAGGACCGCGCGTTCGTGCGTGGAGAAGTCGTGCGGTTCGGCGTAGGCCAGGACGCACACCCCCACCGGGCGGCCCGAGGCGATCAGCGGCAGATAGGCCCAGGCGGCGAAGCCGTCGGAGGCGAACTGCCGCGCGGGGTAGAGGTGCTCCACCTGGCTGCGGGAGGCGAAGAACGCGGGCACTCCGTGGGTGACCGCGTGCGTGCCGGGGGTGGGGGAGGCCAGCGGCATCCCGTCGAACCGCTCCACCACGTGCGGGTCCCGGTAGCCGTGGTGCCCGAGCACGTGCAGCCGGCCCGCCCGCGCGCCGAGCAGTGCCAGGGCCCCGCTGCCCACGGCCGGCGCGATCTCCTCGGCCACCAGCCGCACCACGTCCTGCACGCTCACCGTCTCGGTCAGCGCCCCGGCCAGGCTCAGCGCCTGCGACATCGACACCAGCGGGGGCGGGGTGTCGTCGCCGCGCACGGCCGCGGGCGGGGTCGTCACCGACACCGCCCGCGCCCGGACCACCCGCACGGTGGTCCCCGTGGCGGTGGGGTACAGCCGGAAGGACAGCCAGTCCGAGGGCGGGCGCAGTGCCACGAAGGACGTGACGTGCCGGCTGATCAACGCGGCCCGGTAGCGCTCCTCGTACATCGGATCGGCCAGCCACGGCACCGACGCCCACAGCGGGGCGCCCAGCAGCTCGTCCACCGGGACGCCGAGCAGGTCGGCCGCGGCCGGGTTGGCGAACACCACCCGCCCGGTCAGATCCAGCGAGCAGAGCCCGTACGGCAGCCGGGCCACCAGCCGCGCCGCCTCCACCGTGCCCAGCGTGTCCGCGACCCCGGCGTGCCCCGCGACCGACGGATCGGCCTCGGCGCGCACCGGACGGTTCTCGGCGGCGGCCCGCTCCAGCCGCAGCGCCAGCCGCTCGCAGCCCGTCCGCAGCTCGCGCCGCTCCCGGTCGGACAGCTCCGGCGGGTGCGAACCGGGCCAGGTCACGAAGACCCCGCCGTACACCTTCGAACCGGTCGCCAGCGGCAGCGCGGCCATCGCGAACGGGTACGGCAGGACCATGGCGACCCGCGGATAGGAGCGGGCCATCTCCTCCTCGCCGCCCACCCACACCAGCCGCCGCTCCCGCACCGCGCGGGCCACCGGGATCTGCGCACCGAGTCCCATCCGCTGCCAGGGCGCCGCGAACGACCGGGGCAGCCCCGCCATCACCGCCATCTCCAGCACCGGCTCGTCGTCCGGCAGCAGGTAGACCGCACCGGAGTGCGCCCCGACGGCGTCCATCATCGCCGTCAGCGCCGGCGACAGGACCGCCCGTCCGACCGGATCCCCGGGCGCCCGGCCGGACCGCTGTCCCTCGGACACGGCGCCCACCTCCTCGCCCGGCCGTACGATCCCGGGCAATCAAATCTGCCCCCTGGCGACCGCGAGCGCACGGCGAGAGCGGTGCCGACGGTCGAGCGGCCGTACGCCGTCGACCGGTACGAGACCCGGGAGTCCGGCCCGCTCCGGATCGCTCCGGACCGGCAGGGCGGGGGAGGAAGGGGCCGGAGCAGGGCGGGCGGCCGGGCCGCGCACGCGTCCGCGGGCCTCCCGTCCCCGGCGACCTCTCGGTGTCGTCGCAAGGGCTGCGGGAACGTCCCATAAGCGCTGTAATTACGGTCGTGGTCAGTCAGGGTGCTGCGGAGCGCAAGGCGAGAGCCCTGCGTGTCGAAGTTGCCCTGAGGACGGTCCTGGGCGGCCCCGCCTCACCGGAACGGATGCGGCGCGTCCTCGAACAGGCCCTGGTCTTCTCGAGCGCGAGCCTGGCCGCCGTCTACACGCCCGGCGAGGACGGCGACCTGCTCTGTCTGATCGAGTCGGCCGGCGCCCCCAGGACCCTGTACGGGCTGCGGGAGAGCTACCCCCTCGACGGACGGTCCCCGGCCGCCGACGTCCACCGCACCGGGGTTCCCCTGTGGCTGGACCCCGAGCAGCTCGCCGACTGCCCGGACTCGCGCCGGATGCCCGCCGGGGACGTCCACCTCGCCGCCCTGCCCGTGGGCGACGGCGACGGCGGCTGCCTGATCGCCGTCAGCGAGCACCCCCGCGGCTTCGACACCGGCGACCGGGCCTGTCTGGAACTCGTCGCCGAGGCCGTCTCCCTGCCCGTCCCCGGCGAGCCCGACGAGGTCGAGGAGCTGCGCGCCAACTCCTTCAGCCTCGCCATGGACACCGGCCGGGTCGAGGTCGGCGACGAGATCCTGGACCTGTTCGGCCTGCGCCGGCACGACTTCGACGGCCGGGTCGAGACCCTGCTCGGCCACACCGTCCCGGACGACCTGCCCGCGCTGATGTCCGTGGTCGAGGCCGACCACATGTCCATCGGCGAACGCGAGCTGGAGTTCCGGGTGCTGCGGGCCGACGGCGGCCCGCCCCGCTGGCTGCGGCTGCGCGGCCGTCTCCTGCCCGGCGCCGAGGGGCACCCGGCCCGGCTCGCCGGGACCGTCGCCGACGTCTCCACCGTGCGCTCCGGCGTCACCGACGTGGCCCGCGTGCAACGCCTGGCCGCCGCCCTCGCCACCGCGGGCACGGTCCGTGACGTCAGCCAGGCCGTCGTGTCCGCGCTGCGGCTCCCGCTGCGGGCCGACCGGATCGCGCTGGCCGAACTGGAGAACGACCGCCTCGTCGTGACCGTCCTCGACCCTCCCGAACCCGAGTCCTGGCCCGAACTGTGGCGGCTGGAGTGGCGCACCGAGTGGCCGGACGCGCCCGTGCGCACCATGCCCACCCTCGCCGCCGCCCTCCGCGAGGGGCGGGCCCGGATCTGGCCCGCCGGCACCCCCCTGGAGCCGGCCCTCGCCGACGTCGGCCCCGGCGGCCTCGCCGTCCTGCCGCTGTCCGCCGGGGGCCGCATGGCCGGCGCCTGCCTGATCGGCTGGGACACCCCGCACGACTTCGGGCCCGACGAACGCGCCCTGCTCACCGCCTCCGCCGGACTCGTCGGCCAGGCCCTGATGCGCGCCCACGCCTTCGACGCCGAGCACGAACTCGTCGGCATGCTCCAGCGCCAGCTGCTGCCCCGCCGGCTGCCGAAACTCCCCGGCGCGGTCGCCGTCGCCCGCTATCTGCCGGCCACCGCCGGCCTGGAGGTCGGCGGCGACTGGTACGACGTGATCCCGCTGCCCGACAACCATGTGGCCCTCGTGATCGGCGACGTCCAGGGGCACAGCACCGGTGCCGCCACGCTCATGGGCCAGATGCGCACCGCCCTGCGCGCCTACGCGGCCGAGGGGCATCCGCCGGACGTGGTGGTCTCGCACGCCAACCGGCTCCTGATGGAGCTGGAGACGGACCTCTTCGCCACCTGCTGCTACGTCGAGGTCGACCTGGAGGCCGGCACCGCCTGGTGCGTCCGCGCCGGGCACCCGCCGCCCGTGCTGCGCCACCCGGACGGCGCAACGGAGATCGCCGAGTCCGACGGCGGCCCCCCGCTCGGCGTCGTCACCCAGGCCGACTTCCCGATGACCCCGCTGCGGCTGGTGCCCGGCACCGTGATCGCCCTGACCACGGACGGGCTCGTGGAGTCCGCCGCCATGGACATCGACACCGGCATGGACCGCCTCGCGCACGAACTGTCCGTGTCCGACCCCGCCCACCTGGGCCTCGTCGCCGACGCCCTGCTCGGCAACGCCCACCGCGACGACGACGTCGCCCTGCTCCTGATGCGCTACGACGGCATGGCCGTACTGCCGCTGCGCGAGGGCTGGACGGTGTGGCGGGTCCCCGAGGCCGCCCGGCACGCCCGCCGCTTCACCCGGCGCAGCCTGCGGGCCTGGGGCGTGCCGGCGGACGCCACGGACGCGGCCCTGCTGGTCGTCTCCGAACTCGTCACCAACGCCCTCGTGCACACCGACGGCCCGGTCCGCCTCGACCTCGTGCTCGTCGGCCACCGGCTGCGCATCTCCGTCACCGACACCTCGGCGCGCACGCCCGTCAAACCGACCGGCCTGGGCTGGGAGGCCACCGGAGGCCGCGGCATCCTCCTCGTGGAAGCCGTGTCCGACACCTGGGGAACGCTGCCGGTCAGCGGCGGCAAGCAGGTGTGGAGCGAGCTGCTGACGGAGGGATGAGCGGGAGGGACGGGCCAAAGGAGCCCCGGCGGCACTCCGGGTGTTCCCGGGCGCGCGCAGGGTACCCGGCGTCCATGAACACCCTTGCCACCGCCGTACTGGCGGCCTCCGGAAAGTCGGCTCTGGCCACCGTCGCCTTCGTCGTCGTGGGCGTCGCGCTCGTCGGCGGTCTGATCTGGGCCTTCCGGCTCGGCGCCAGGATCCGCAGCCGCGAGCCCGCCCCGCCGCGTCCCGAGGAGCAGCCCCGGATGCCCGCGTCGGGCCCGGTGCGGGAGAGCCACGGGACGCGCGAGCCCAACGAGATGCCGCGGTCGCAGAACGGCGAGCGCCTCACCCCGCACGAGCTGCGGACCACCGGCAGCCGCGAGAGCGACGACCAGAGCCGCCCCCGCTGGGACTCGGGCTCCGGCGGCTCCTTCGGCAGCGGTGGCCCCGGTGCCCGCTGACCGTGACGCAGAAAGGCGATGAACGACCGTGACGACCTCACCCCTGGCCGACCGACCCGCCGCCCACGGACCCGAGACGGGCTGGGCCACGGCCCGCCGCCTGCGCGGCGCCAGGGCCGGGCTCCGCACCTGGGTACCGGCCGTGGAACCCCCCGCCGCCGCGCCCGCGGCGCGCGGCGGCCCGGAGGGCAACATCGTCAGGGGTGAGGACTGAGAGGACCCCGCGGGAACCCGCCGCCCCACGCCGCGGCCGTGCGCCTGCTCCTGATGTCCGACACCCACCTCCCCCGGCGGGCCAAGGCGCTTCCCGCGCCGCTGCTGGACGCGCTCGGGGAGGCTGACGTCGTCGTGCACGCCGGGGACTGGGCCGACACGGCCACCCTGGACCTGCTGGAGCGCCGCAGCCGCCGGCTGATCGGCGTGTACGGCAACAACGACGGTCCCGAACTGCGCGCCCGCCTCCCCGGGACCGCGTACGCCGACCTCGGCGGACTGCGCCTGGCGGTGGTCCACGAGACCGGCCCCGCGCGGGGCCGGGAGGCCCGCTGCGCCGCCCGCTTCCCCGACGTCGACGTCCTGGTCTTCGGCCACAGCCACATCCCGTGGGACACCACCGCCCCCGGCGGGCTGCGGCTGCTCAACCCGGGCTCCCCGACCGACCGGCGGCGTCAGCCGCACCACACCTACCTGACGGCCGCCGTGGACGGGGGGCGGCTGACGGACGTCGTCCTGCACCGGCTGCCGCCCCGCTGACGCGGGCGGCTACCGCGCGGCGCGTGGCGGGTGGACCGCCCCCGTCGTCGCACCGGAACGCCCGCGCGGCATCACCGCCGGGGCGCGGGCAACGCTGGAGCGCGGGCACCTTACTCCTGGGTCAGAAGCTATTGACGGTGTCCGGGAAAGATCGGACTGTAGTGGACATGCCGAATATTCGGGCACGTCTGCTCGCTGTTCTGGTCGTCCTCTGCGGACTCTGCGGGTTCCTGACGGTGGCGGGCACCCCGGCCGCCACCGCCGCCCCCCTCCCCGACTCCCTCCCGTTCGACGGCACCGCGCTCACCGTGTCCGGCGGCCGCTTCGTGGACGGCACCGGCCGCGAGGTCGTGCTGCGCGGCTACAACGTCTCCGGCGAGACCAAGCTCGCCGAGAACGGCGGCCTGCCCTTCGCCTCCGTCGCCGACGCGAAGAAGTCGGCGACGGCCCTGCGCGCCCTCGGCGGCGGCAACTCCGTGCGCTTCCTGCTCTCCTGGGCCTACGCCGAACCGGTGCGCGGCCAGGTCGACACCGCCTACCTGGCCGCCGCCACCGACCAGCTGCGCGCCTTCCTCGACGCCGGCATCCGCGTCTACCCCGACTTCCACCAGGACCTCTACTCCCGCCATCTCTTCGACCCCGACAGCTGGTATACGGGCGACGGCGCCCCCCGGTGGGCGGTGGAACTCGGCGACTACCCCGACGAGTCCTGCGGGATCTGCCTGTTCTGGGGCCAGAACATCACCCAGAACGGCGCGGTGAAGGCCGCCCAGCACGACTTCTGGCACAACGCCCACGGCCTTCAGGACGCCTTCCTCGCCACCGCCCAGCAGACCATGACGTACGTCCGACAGCACCTGAGCGCCGAGGAGTTCGCCGGCGTCATCGGCTTCGACCCCTACAACGAGCCCTACGCCGGCACCTACGACTCCGGCCAGGGCAGCCGCACCTGGGAACGCGATCTGCTGTGGCCCTTCTACGTGAGGTTCCGGGCCCGGATGGACGCGGCCGGCTGGCAGGACAAGCCCGCCCTCGTCGAGCCGAACATGTTCTGGAACGCCAACATCGCCTCCCAGAAACAGGAGGGCGGCCTCCTCGACGCGGGCACCCTCGGCTCCCGCTACGTCTTCAACACCCACTTCTACGACCAGAAGGCCATCTCCGCGATCCTGATGTGGGGCAAGGCGGCCGACGGCCAGTACGCCACCGACTTCGCCGCCGTCCGCGACCGGGCGGCGGCGGCCGGGACGACCGCCGTGGTCAGCGAGTTCGGCCATCCCCTCGCCGGCACGGTCTCCGACAAGGCGCCGACCGTCCTCAAGGCCATGTACCAGGCCCTCGACTCGCGGGTGAAGGGCGCGGCCTGGTGGACGGACCCGGCCGGCTCCGGACCGGTCCTGTCCGGCAGCCAGTGGCAGTGGGACATCCACCACGGCCGCCACCACGAGCTGATGAACGGCAACCCCGACAAGGTGCTCACCACCGGCGACGCCTGGAACGACGAGGACCTCTCCGCCGTACGCCTCGACGACGGCGGCAAGGTGACGCTCCGTCAGGACGCGCGGCTGCTCGACCGGATCTACCCGAGCGCCACCTCCGGCACCACCCTGGCCTTCACCTACGAGGACCGCTCCCGCGACGGCTCGACCACCCTCACCTGGAACCCGGTGCCGAGTTCGCTGCCCGGCGTGGCGCAGCTCGTGGGTTCCGGACAGTACGGACTGCTCGTGTGGCGCTCCGGCAGCGGCTCGGCACCGACCGAGCTGCACCTGCCCGCCTCGTTCCCGGCCGCGTCGACGACCGTGGTCTCCGACCTCGGCACCGTCCACGCCCCGCCGGCGTACACCGCCACCGGCCCGGTCGGTGTCGCCGCCGAGCCGGGCGGCACCGGAAGCCGGCGACTGCTGCTCACCGACACCGACTCGGGCACCGTGCACTACGCCCTGGTGACCAACGGCGCCACCGCCCCGGCCCCGGCCCTGCTGGCCGCGGCCCGCGGTGAACTGGCCGCGTGGGCGGCGCGGCGGATCGGCGGGTGACGGGCCCGCCCGTGCGCCGGGCCCGTCCGGCCCCCGCGCACGGGCGGGTGTCCCGGCTCAGCCCGCCGGAGACGTCCAGTCGGCCGCGACACGGCCGAGCCGCACCCGCTGCGGGTGGTCGCCCACCGGCACCGAGACGACCTTGCGGCCGGTGGCGAAGTCGATCGCCGTGACCTGGTCGGCCCCGCTCTCGGAGACGACGCAGTCCTTGCCGTCGCCGCCGACCGTCGCCCAGTACGGCTTGGAGACGGGGACCAGCGGGCCCTCCTGGAGGGTGGCGCGGTCGACGACGGTCGCGTAGTCGTCCATCGTGCCCGCCACGCACAGCTTGCTGCCGTCCGGCCGCATCGTCAGCCCGTGGTGCCGGGAGTCGTTGACGAACGTGGTGCGGTCGTCGTTCGTGGCGGGGTTCTTCGGCAGCGTCTTGGTCCGGGTGATCCGGTCCGTGGCGACGTCGTACTCGAAGAAGCCGTTGAAGAACGAGACCTGGAAGTACAGCTTGGACTCGTCGGGGGAGAAGGCGGCCGGGCGCACGGCGTCGGAGTAGTCCGACAGGCCGATCGCGTCCAGCCGCTGCCGCATGTCGATCGTCTTCACCGGCCGGTACGTCGTCGCGTCGACGACGGTGATGCGCCGGTCGCCCTTGGTCCAGTCCAGCCACGGCGCGTCGAGGGCGGTGGTCACGTCGCCGATCGACATGGTCCAGATGTACTTGCCGTCCTGGGTGAAGACGTTCTCGTGCGGCTTGTCGCCCGTGGCGTACGAACCGAGCTGCTTCCCGGTGTCGATGTCGAGCACGTGGACGGTGTTCGACGTCGACGCGGAGACCGCGACCCGCTTGCCGTCGGGGGAGACGGCCATGTGATCGGCCCGGTAACCCGACACCGGGAAGCGCCACTCGACGGCTCCCGTCGCCACGTCGATCGAGACGACGTCGGCGAAGCTGGGCCGGGAGACCACCACGGAGGCGCCGTCGGGCGTGGAGTACATGTCGTCGACGAACTGGTCGTGGCCCTCGCCGACGCTGTTGCGGATCGTCATGAAGGCGATCCACCGGATCGGGTCGGCGTTGATCTCCGCCATCCGCTGGTCCTTGTCGGGAACGACGTTGATCCGGCCGATCTTCGCGTAGTCCCCGGTGGACTTGATGACGTCCGCGGTGCCGTCCCAGTTGTTGGCGACCAGCAGCACCTGGCGCAGCGCGGCGGCGTCGGTGGCGGGGGGCGCGGCGGTGGCGGCGGCGGTGGGGGCGGTGACGGTCAGGACGAGGGCGGCGGCTACGGAGCAAAGGTGCCTGGTTCTGAAGGCAGCCATGACTGCTCTCTCCTCTGGGGTGGGGGCACGTGCGGGCAGCTGTGCAGGGAGGTCCCGAATCTGAACACGCAAGCGTTCAGAGTTGACTTACTGGAAAGTAAGGAAGGGGTGCCCTTCGCCACAAGGCGCGTGCACGACAAAATCGGGAGACCGGGCGACGAGGGAGGAACCGTGGCGGGCAGGCTGAGGGCGCCGACCGGCCGCTACGCCGGCAAGTCCGCCGCGGAGCGGCAGGCCGAGCGGCGGCGCAGGTTCCTGGACGCGGCGCTGCGGCTGTTCGGCGGCACCCCCGGTTACCGGAACACCACGGTCGCGGCGCTCAGCGAGGCGGCCGGCCTGTCGACACGGCAGTTCTACGAGGAGTTCCGCACCCTCGAGGACGTCCTGGCCGCACTGCACCTCCAGGTCAACGACCGGTCCGAGGAAGCGGTCGTGGCCGCCTTCGCCGCCGCCCGGCACCTGCCGCTCGCGGAGCGGGTCGCCGCGTTCTTCCGCGCCTACGCCGGCAGTCTCACCGCCGACCCGCGCCGCATCCGCATCACCTTCGTCGAGATCGTCGGCGTCAGTGCCCGCATGGAGGAGCAGCGCCTCGCGCGGCGCGCCCGCTGGGTCGAGCTCATCTGCGCCGAGGCCGACGCCGCCGCCGGCCGGGGCGAGGCCGCCCCGCGCGACTACCGTCTCGCCGCGACGGCCTTCATCGGCAGCGTCAACGGCCTCCTGCACGACTGGAGCGCGGGCTGGGTGGACGCCACCCTCGACGAGGTGGTGGACGAACTGGTGCGGCAGCTGCTGGGCATCCTGCGGCCCGCGGAATGGAACCCGCGAAGCAGCCCGCGAGGAGGCCCGGAAGGGACCTGTTGACGGCCGGTCCGCACGGGCGCACCGGCCGTCGTGCCGACCTCCTCACCCCGCCCCCTCCTCACCCCGCCCCTCGTCCCGTCCGCCGCCGGCCGCCCTCCTGCTCGTCTACTCGTCCCACGCCTGGATCATCGTCTGCCCGACGATCTTGCCGTCGCGCAGGGTGATCATCGACTCGGACAGGACGCGGACGCCGTCCGCGTACTCGCAGGACTCGCTGAAGGCGGCGTGGTCGCCCTGCACCACGCAGTCCTCCAGCCGGTGGGACATGTCCCGGCTGTACACGTCCTCGAGCATCGCGGCGATCTCGTCGCGGCCGTGCAGGACCGCCGGGTGGCTGGGCTGGGTGTTGCGGTCCACGACGCGGATCTCCGCGTCGTCCGCGTAGAGCGACAGCAGCGTCGCCGGTGTCTGGCCTTCTATGCCCCTGCGCAGGGTCTCGGAGTCGAAGGCGGAACCCGTCGCGGTGCCCATGGTGACCTCCTTCGAGGACCACGGACCGCGGGGGACGGCCCGGCGGGCCCTCACCCTTCGAGACTCCTCCGCCGCACCGCGCTCGGCAAGCGCAGGCCCCCCGTTGCGTCCGTCGGGTGAGCGCCGCCCGGCACCCGTGTCCGCGGGGCCGCCCCGCGCGTTGCTGCAGGCATGATCTCCACTCGTCGCATCGTCGCCGTCGCCGCTCTCGCCGCCGGGATCACCGGCCTCGCCGCACCCCTGGCGAGCGCCGCCGAAGCCCCCGCCGCGGGCAAGCTGAACCCGCTCAGCGCCCTGGACTCGCTCGCCGAGGCGCAGGTCCCCGCCGAGCAGCGGGGCGAACTGCCCTCGGTCTCGGGCCGGCTGGGCGAGCTGAACAAGGTGAAGGGGCTCCGGCAGCTCAACGAACTCCAGCAGATCACCGGCCTCGTCGCCCCCGTCACCGGCCTGGTGCCGGCCGTCCGGACCTGACGCACGGCCGCGGGATCCCGCAGGCCCGGTGGGGCCGCCCGGAGCACGGGCGGCCCCACCGGCGTGTCAGCCCGCCGTCGCCAGGAACTGCGTCGCCGCCAGCTCGGCGTAGAGCGGGTCGGCGGCCACCAGTTCACGGTGGGTGCCCACCGCCCGCACCCGCCCGGCCTCCATGACGACGATCCGGTCGGCCGACGTCACCGTCGACAGCCGGTGGGCCACCACGAGGACGGTGGTCGTGCGGGCCACGTCCGCGACGGTGTCGCGCAGGGCCGCCTCGTTCACCGCGTCCAGCTGGGAGGTCGCCTCGTCCAGCAGCAGCAGCCGCGGGTTGCGCAGCAGGGCACGGGCGATCGCCACCCGCTGGCGCTCACCGCCGGACAACTTGGTCCCGCGGTGCCCGACCAGCGTGTCGAGCCCGTCCGGCAGACCGCCGACCAGCGTGTCCAGACGGGTCGTCTTCAGCACCTGCCGCACGGTGTCGTCGTCGGCCTCCGCGTTCCCCAGCAGCAGGTTGTCGCGCAGCGTCCCCGACAGCACCGGGGCGTCCTGCTCGACGTAGCCGATGGCGGCGCGCAGCCGGCTCAGCTCCCAGTCCGGCAGCGGACGGCCGTCGAAGGTGATCGTCCCGGAGCCGGGGTCGTAGAACCGCTCGATCAGCGAGAACACCGTCGTCTTGCCGGCGCCGGACGGGCCGACGAACGCGGTCATGCCGCGCGCCGGCACGTCGAACGTCACCCCGTGATGGACGTACGGCAGATCGTCGGCGTACCGGAAACGGACGTCGGTGAAGGCCAGCGAGGCCGGTTCGGCCGCCGGCGAGGGCAGGGCGGCGGGGCGGGACGCCGGTTCGGCGGGCAGCAGCAGCGTCTCCTGGATGCGGCCGAGCGCCGCCGAGCCCGCCTGGTACTGCACGACGGCGCCGATGACCTGCTGGATCGGCGACATCAGGTAGAAGACGTACAGCAGGAACGCCACCAGCGTCGCGATGTCGATCGCGCCCGTGGCGACCCGCGCCCCGCCGACGGCCAGCACCGTGATGAACGCGCTCTGCATCGCCAGACCGGCCGTGTTGCCCGCGGCCGCCGACCACTTGGCGGCCGACACGCTCTGCCGCCACGAGTCCTCCGCCGCCGCGTGCAGCGCCTCCTCCTCGCGGTCCTCGGCACCCGCCGCCTTCACCGTGCGCAGCGCGCCCAGCACCCGCTCCAGCGAGGCGCCCATCATCCCCACCGCGTCCTGCGCCCGGCGGCTGGCCCGGTTGATGCGCGGCACGATCACCCCGATGACCGTCCCGGCGACCAGGATCACCGCGAGGGTGACCCCGAGCAGCACCGGGTCCACCACCCCCATCAGCACCACCGTCCCGACGAGCGTGAGCCCGCCGGTGCCGAGGCCGACCAGCGAGTCGGTGGTGACCTCCCGCAGCAGGGTCGTGTCCGAGGTGATGCGGGCCATCAGGTCACCGGGCTCGCTGCGGTCCACCGCCGCGATCCGCAGCCGCAGCAGGTACGACGACAGCGCCCGCCGCGCGCTCAGCACCACCGACTCGGCCGTGCGCCGCAGCACGTACGAACCCAGCGCGCCCACCGCCGCGTTGGCGATCACCAGGACCGACAGCAGCACCAACGCGCCGGTGATCGCCCGGTCGTGGGACAGGTCGTCGATCAACCCCTTGGCCACCAGCGGCAGCAGCAGCCCGGTCGCACCGGTGACCAGCGAGAGCAGCGCCCCCGCCAGCAGCGTCCAGCGGTGCGGTCTGACGTAGTGGAGCAGCAGCCGCCACGGGGGCTGGACGGCGGCCGTCTCTGCGATGCTCACGAGGCTCCTCGATGCCGGTCGGGTTGCGGCGTTCAGGCTACGTCGCCGCCCGCCGGGACCGGCCGCGGGACGGCCTTCCCTCCCGTGACCTGGCTCGTCGTGCGTGCGTACCGATCACTCACGCGTAGGGTCGGAGGCGGACGGTCGGCCGCCGACGAAAGGAACAGCACCATGGCGCAGGAAGTGCGCGCAGTGATCGCACCGGGCAAGGACGAAGCGGTGCGGGTGGAGACGATTCTCGTCCCCGACCCCGGTCCGGGGGAGGCGGTGGTGCAGATCCAGGCGTGCGGGGTGTGTCACACCGATCTGCACTACAAGCAGGGCGGTATCAGCGACGACTTCCCCTTCCTGCTGGGCCATGAGGCGGCCGGTGTGGTGGAGTCGGTCGGTGAGGGCGTCACCGACGTGGCCCCCGGCGACTTCGTGATCCTGAACTGGCGGGCGGTGTGCGGCCGGTGCCGGGCCTGCCGGCGGGGCCGCCCGTGGTACTGCTTCGACACCCACAACGCGACGCAGAGGATGACTCTCGCCTCGACGGGGCAGGAGCTGTCCCCGGCGCTGGGTATCGGCGCGTTCGCGGAGAAGACGCTGGTCGCCGCGGGGCAGTGCACCAAGGTCGATCCGTCCGTGTCGCCGGCGGTGGCCGGGCTGCTGGGCTGTGGCGTGATGGCCGGGATCGGTGCCGCGATCAACACCGGCAACGTCGGCCGTGGCGACACCGTCGCGGTCATCGGCTGTGGCGGGGTCGGTGACGCGGCGATCGCCGGGGCGAACCTGGCGGGCGCGGCGAGGATCATCGCCGTCGACATCGACGACCGCAAGCTGGCCACCGCCCGCACGATGGGCGCCACCCACACCGTCAACGCAAAGGAGACGGATCCGGTCGAGGCGGTCCGCGAGCTGACCGGCGGTTTCGGCGCGGACGTGGTGATCGAGGCGGTCGGCCGCCCGGAGACCTACCGGCAGGCCTTCTACGCCCGCGATCTGGCCGGCACCGTGGTGCTGGTGGGGGTGCCCACTCCGGAGATGAAGCTGGAACTGCCGCTGCTGGACGTCTTCGGACGCGGCGGCGCGCTGAAGTCGTCCTGGTACGGCGACTGCCTGCCCTCCCGCGACTTCCCCCTGCTGATCGACCTGCACCTCCAGGGCCGCCTGGACCTCGGCGCGTTCGTGACCGAGACCATCGGACTCGATCAGGTGGAGCAGGCCTTCGAGCGGATGCACCACGGCGACGTGCTGCGCTCGGTGGTGGTGCTGTGATGGCCACCCGCATCGAACGCGTCGTCACCTCCGGCCGGTTCCGCCTCGACGGCGGCACCTGGGACGTCGACAACAACGTCTGGATCGTCGGCGACGACCACGAGGCCGTCGTCATCGACGCCGCCCACGATGCCGACGCCGTCCTCGCCGCCCTCGGCGACCGCCGGCTGACCGCCATCGTGTGCACCCACGCCCACAACGACCACATCGACGCCGCGCCCGCCCTCGCCGACGCGACCGGCGCCACGATCTGGCTGCACCCCGACGACCTCCCGCTGTGGCGGATGACCCACCCCGACCGCGAGCCCGACGCCCACCTGGTGGACGGCCAGGTCATCGAGGTCGCCGGCGCCGACCTCACCGTGCTGCACACGCCCGGCCACGCGCCCGGCGCGGTCTGCCTGTACGAGCCGGGGCTCGGCGTCCTCTTCACCGGCGACACCCTCTTCCAGGGCGGCCCCGGCGCCACCGGCCGCTCCTACTCCCACTTCCCGACCATCATCGACTCCATCCGCGACCGTCTCCTGACCCTCCCGCCCGAGACGAAGGTCCTCACCGGCCATGGCGACCCGACCACCATCGGCGCGGAGGTCCCCCACCTCCAGGAGTGGATCGCACGGGGCCACTGACCGGCCCGCCCGGCACCGCCCTCGGCCGACCGGGCGACCCCGCCGCAAAAGGCGACAGAAGATGTCCGGCTTCCACGTGATCCTCGATCGACGGCGATGACGTCGTCGACGAAGACACCCACAGGAGGTCGCACATGTCCGGTCCGCTGGAAGGCAGGGTCGCCCTGGTCGCCGGGGCGACCCGCGGAGCGGGGCGGGGCATCGCCGTGGAACTGGGGGCGGCCGGCGCCACCGTCTACGTCACCGGCCGCTCCACCCGCGCCCGCCGCTCCGAGTACGACCGCCCCGAGACGATCGAGGACACCGCCGACCTGGTCACCGAGGCGGGCGGCCACGGCATCGCCGTACCCACCGACCACCTCGAACCCGCCCAGGTCCGCGCGCTCGTCGACCGGATCGCCGCCGAGCAGGACCGCCTCGACCTCCTCGTCAACGACATCTGGGGCGGCGAGAACCTCTTCGCCTGGGACACCCCCGTCTGGGAGCACGACCTCGACGACGGCCTGCGGCTGCTGCGGCTCGCCGTCGAGACCCACGCGATCACCAGCCACCACGCCCTGCCGCTCCTGCTGCGCCGGCCCGGCGGCCTGGTCGTCGAGGTCACCGACGGCACCGCCGAGTACAACCGCGACACCTACCGCGTGAACTTCTTCTACGACCTCGCCAAGGCCTCCGTCCTGCGGATGGCCTTCGCCCTCGCCCACGAACTCGGCCCGCGCGGCGCCACCGCCCTCGCGCTCACCCCCGGCTGGATGCGCTCCGAGATCATGCTCGACCAGTTCGGGGTGCGCGAGGACAACTGGCGCGACGCCCTCAAGGCGGTCCCGCACTTCGCCATCTCCGAGACGCCCCGCTACGTCGGCCGCGCCGTCGCCGCCCTCGCCGCCGACCCCGACGTCGCCCGCCGCAACGGGCAGTCGCTGTCCAGCGGATCGCTCGCCCCCGAGTACGGCTTCACCGACCTCGACGGCAGCCGCCCCGACGCCTGGCGCTACCTCGTCGAGGTCCAGGACGCGGGCAGGCCGGCGGACACGACGGGCTACCGGTGAGCCGCTCCCGCGGCCGGCCCCGATCCCGGCCGGGACGCCGGCCCGTGCCGCGCTTCCCGGCCGCGGCCGAAATCAGCCGGCCGGTGCGGCGGCGAGCGCCGCGAGCACCCGCTCGCCGTCCTCCTCCGTCGTACGCCAGTTGCCGAACGCCGCCCGCAGCCCCGGTACCCCGCCGTACACCGTCGGCGTCAGGAGGGTCCCCCTGGACTCGGTGACCGCCCGCGTCAGGGCGGCCCCCGCGTCTGCGGCACGATCCGCCGGACAGCCCCTGGGCAAGCGGCGGGCCGTCGCACCCGGTCCACCCGGGAGGAAGCGGACCGCGGGGAAGTTCACCGTTTCGTCACAGAACGGGCGGCACTACAACCGAAGCGCCGGTGAACGGGTCTAGTGGGTGGAGTCGCCGGAATCGGGCCAGGGAGAGGCAGTGGCAGTCATGGGGGACATACGCAGACGAGGTGCCGTCGTGCTCGGGGTCACGGGGCTGATCGCGCCGCTGACGCTCGCGCTGGGCGCGGCGCCCGCACAGGCCGCGAGCTGCACCACGCAGGCCGGGCCGTACCAGAAGCAGGTCGAGAAGTTCCTCGGCCGGCCGGTCGACGGGAAGCAGTCGTCGGCCGACTGCAAGGCCGTCCAGGCCTTCCAGAACAAGCACGGCATCACGCCGAACATCGGCTACGCGGGACCCGTCACCTGGGGTGTGATGGATCTCATGAACAAGCAGAAGGCGGTGGGCACCAAGCCCAACAAGGCGGGCAAGTGCCCGACCAACAAGGGCCGCATCGCCTGCGTGAACCTCACCCTCCAGATCAGCTGGATCCAGGACGGCAGCCGCCTCGTCTACGGGCCGGTCCCGGTCCGCACCGGACGCGACGGCTACGAGACCCGTACCGGCCTGAAGAAGGTCTACTGGCGCAACATCGACCACGTGTCGAGCATCTACAACGTGCCGATGCCGTACAGCCAGTTCTTCGACGGGGGCCAGGCCTTCCACTCGGTCGGCGTCAGCATGTGGAACCCGCCCGGTTCGCACGGCTGCGTCAACATGACGAAGACGACCGCGAAGAAGTACTGGTCCCTGCTCAAGACCGGCGACGACGTCTTCGTGTACGGCCGCAAGCCGGGCACCTGACCGACACTCGACCGGCGGCGCGCGAGCGGACACGGCGGAACGGACGTGATCAGTGACACGTCCGTTTTGTCCGTTTAGCTCGTGTATTGCTCACGTCGCCTTCACCCCGGGCGCCGTAAGATTCACACCATGTCCACCACTGTTGAACACCTGACCGAGCGCTCGGCGCGATCGGCCGCGGAGGTCAACGAGGAGATCAGAGCCCTGTGGCTCCGGTCGGGCGGGACACTGACGGGCGAGCAGCGCGAGGAGTACCGGCGGCTCGTCCTGGAGTGGGCCGCCGTGGCCCCGCAATCGGTCGAGGCGGCCTGACAGCCGTCCGGCCGCGGGGCCTTCCGCCTCGCAGCTCCGCCTCCGCACCTCCGTCCGGGCACCCCTCGCGGGTGCCCTTCTCGTTGACCGGCGTCACCGAAGGCGCCCCGCGTCACCGAAGGCGCCCGACGCCACCTCACCCCCAGCTCGCCGAGTACTGCCGCTGGTACGCCTTGCGGTCCTGCTCCGCCCGGATGTACCGGGTCGCCACCAGCGCGACCAGACTGCCCGCGATCACCAGCAGGCCGGGCCCGATGTTGCGCGGATCGGTGAGCCGCGCCGCCAGCGACACCGCGTCCGTGCCGCCCGTCACCGGCGTCGTCGAGCCCGGCGTGACCGACCCCGGGGCCACCGCCGCCTGCGTCGGTGACGACGACGGCTCGGGAGCGCCCTCGGACGGCGCGGGCGAGGCGCCGTTTCCCGCGGCGTCGGACGGTGCCGCCACGATCAGCTGCACCCCGAGCTGTGCCAGCGCCTTCGTCACCGGCTGGAAGAAGGTCGTACCGCCCGTCGTGCAGTCACCGCTGCCGCCCGAGGTGACGCCGAGCGCGATGCCCTCGGAGAACATCGGCCCGCCGCTGTCGCCGGACTCGGCGCACACGTTCGTCTCGATCAGCCCGGAGACGGTGCCCTCCGGATAGTTGACCGTCGCGTCGAGGCCGGTCACCTCGCCGTCGCGCAGGCCCGTCGTGCTGCCGCTGCGGAACACCCGCTGTCCCACGGCCGCGTCGCCGACGCCCGTGATCCGCACGCCGTTGCCGTCGCCGATGGCCACGATGTCCGCCCCCGGGCCGGCCTCCCCGCCGGCGTACTGCACGAGCGAGAAGTCGGAGCCGGGGAACGTCGAGTTGACCGTCCGGCCCACCTGCCGGGTGCCCTGGTTGTCCGCGAACCAGCTCGCCCCGGCGGGGCCGCAGTGTCCGGCGGTCAGGATGAAGTCGTCCGACCCGTTGGTCACGTTGAAGCCCGCCGAACAGCGCCCGCCGGTCGACAGGATGGGCTGGGCGCCGTTGAGCCGGGTGGTGAAGGCGCCTTCGGTGCGCTCCATGCGGACGAAGCCGCCGAGGCCCGACGCCACGTCCGTCATCCGCCCCCAGTCGGAGGCCGACACGGTACTGTCGCCGCGCACCACCACCTGGTTGGACCGGTAGTCCATCACCCACGCGGTGCCGGCCACCCGGGGCGCCGAACGCAGCGCAGCGGCAGCCGACTTCAGCTCGTTCATGCTGTGCCCGACCACCTTCGCCTCGGCGCCCGCCGCGCGGACCGCCGCGGCCGTGGCCTCGTCGGTGACCGCGACGACCGGACGCCCCGCCGAGTCGACCCAGGTGCCCGCCGTCCGCGAGGTGCCGAGCCGCTTCACCAGATCCGCGCCGGTGCTCGCGACGGACCGCGCCGCGCCGCCCGGCACGGTCGTGGTGGCGGGCGTCTCGCTCGCCATGGCGGCCTGCGTGACCATGGCGCCCCCCAGGAGGAGCCCGCCGACGGCCGCCAGCCGTGTCGCTCGCCTGACGATCCGTCGTCGTACGTGCCTCATGCCTGGCTCCCGGGAACAGCGAACGCGCGGTACGACACCGCGGGGTCCTCCGGTCGTCGAGGACCCTCACTTCCTTACGTGCCGGGACCCGGCCGCGTTCAGCCCGGAAACGATCACCTCACGGCTTGCGGGCCACCCCGCCGAACATGGCGACCTCCGCCGGCTCCGCCCCGCCGCTCTCCTCCGGCCGCCAGCGCGAGCAGGACACCACGCCCGGCTCCAGCAGCTCCAGACCGTCGAAGAAGCGGGTCACGTCCTTCGGCGTGCGCTGGGTCAGCTTCGGCGTGCCGTGCTCGTTCCAGAACCTGACGGCCTCGTCGACGTCCGGCATCGACGGGCTGGTGACGGTGTGCGAGAGCACCAGGTGACTGCCCGCCGGCAGCCTGTCCACGAGCCGGCGCACCAGGGCGTACGGGTCCTCCTCGTCGCCGACGAAGATGACGACACCGAGCAGTATCAGCGCCACGGGCTCGCTGAAGTCCAGTGTCCTCGCGGCGTGTTCGAGGATCGCGTCGACGTTGCGCAGGTCCTCGTCGAGGTAGTCGGTACGGCCCTCGGGCGTGCTGGTGAGCAGGGCGCGGGCGTGCGCCAGGACCAGCGGGTCGTTGTCGACGTAGACGATCCGCGCGTCCGGGGCGGCGGCCTGCGCCACCTCGTGGGTGTTGTCCGCGGTGGGCAGGCCGGTGCCGATGTCGAGGAACTGGCGGATCCCGACGTCGTGGACCAGGTGGCGCACGGCACGGCCCAGGAAGAGGCGGTCGGCGCGGGCGTACTCGCCGATGCCGGGGTGCAGCCGGCGGATCTGGTCGCCGGCCGCGCGGTCGACCTCGTAGTTGTCCTTGCCGCCCAGCCAGTAGTTCCAGATGCGGGCGGTGTGCGGCTGGTCGGTGTTGATGCGGTCGCGCAGCGACTGCGCCGCCTTGTCCACGGCCGGCGGGTTCTCGGTCACGGAGCTGCTCCTGGGATGCCTGGTGTCTGCGGTTGTTCCGGGTCAAGGAGCAATCTAGACCGGTCAGTTGGCCTCCGGGCCCGGTCCGCCGCTTTGCGCCGCGGCAGCCGGCCGCCGGTGACGGCCCTCTATCTTGGGCCCATGACCAGGATCCCGCACGCGTCGTCCGGTGAACCGAATCCGCTGCGCGCCCTCACCCTCGACCGCCTCCGACGCCGGACGAGCATGAAGTGGCGCACCTACCCCGACGACGTCCTGCCGCTGTGGGTCGCCGAGATGGACGTCCCGCTCGCCGAGCCGGTCGTCCGGGCGGTCGGCGACGCGATGACCCTGGGCGACACCGGCTATCCGGCGGGCAGCGGCTACGCCGAGGCGCTGGCCGCGTTCGCCGCGAAACGGTGGGGCTGGCACGGTCTCGCGGTCGGGCGGACGGCGATCGTGCCCGACGTGATGCTGGGCGTCGTCGAGATGCTCCGGCTCGTGACCGGGCCCGGCGACCCGGTCGTCGTCAACCCGCCGGTGTATCCGCCGTTCTTCGCGTTCGTCGAGCACATGGACCGCCGGATCGCCGAGGCGCCGCTCGGCGCGGACGGGCGGCTCGACCTCGATGTCCTGGAAGCGGCCTACCGGCGGGCCACCGCGGGCGGCGGGCGCGCCGCGCACCTGCTGTGCAGCCCGCACAACCCGACCGGCACGGTCCACACCGCCGGCGAACTCGCCGCCGTGGCCGCCCTCGCCGACCGGTACGGCGTCCGGGTGGTCGCCGACGAGATCCACGCCCCGCTCACGGCCGCCGGCGTCGACTTCGTGCCGTACCTGAGCGTGCCCGGCGCGGACGGCGGCCTGTCGCTGATGTCGGCGTCGAAGGCGTGGAACCTGGCCGGGCTCAAGGCGGCCCTCGCCGTCGCGGGCCCCGCGGCCGGAGCCGACCTGGCGCGGCTGCCGGAGGAGGTCGGTCACGGTCCGAGACACGTCGGCGTCCTCGCCCACACCGCCGCCCTGCGCGACGGCACGGCCTGGCTGGACGCCCTGCTCACCGGCCTCGACGACAACCGCCGCCTGCTCGCCGGCCTCCTCGCCGACCAGCTGCCCGGCGTCGGATACCGGCCCGGCGAGGGGACGTACCTGGCCTGGCTGGACTGCCGGGCGCTCGGTCTCGGCGACGACCCGGCGCGGGTCTTCCTGGAGCGGGGCCGGGTCGCGCTCAGTCCCGGCCCGGACTTCGGCACCGGCGGCGCCGGGCACGTACGGCTGAACCTCGCGACCTCGCCCGACATCCTCACCGAGGGGGTGCGCAGGATGGCCGCCGCACTGCGCTGACCCCCGGCGCGCGTGCCTACACTGCGGGCATGGACGACAAGGCGCTCGACCGGCTCGGAGCAGGGAAATACCTGCTGATCACCAGCTACCGCAAGAACGGGACCGGGGTCGCCACCCCGGTGTGGGTGGTGCGCGACGGGGACGCCCTCGGGGTCTGGACGGTCGCCGACTCCTGGAAGGTGAAGCGGATCAGGGCCCGCGGCGACGTCATGGTCGGTCCCTGCGACGTGCGCGGCAACCCCACCGGGGAGCAGGTCCCGGCCCGTGCCGAGATCTGCGACGCCCGGACCACCGCCCGCTACCGCACCCTGCTCGCCCGCAAGTACGGCGTCCTCGGCCGCCTCACGCTGCTCGGCAGCAGGCTTCGGCGGGGCTCGGACGGCACGGTCGGGATCCGCGTGACCCTCGACGGCTGAGGGGGCGGGGACCGTCCGGCCCCCGCCCCCTCCCGCCCGCGCGGGCCACGTAGCCCCCGCGGCCGCGGGGGCTACGGCGCGTCCGTCACCGTTCCGGTCCGGACGGGACGGCCGGGCAGGGGCTCGCCCTCGTCGTCGGTGAGCGCCAGGCGCACCGACTCGGCCGGCTCGGCCACCTCGTCCGCCGCCGTCACCACGGTGAGGTCGGCGGTGGTGGTCCCGGCCGGGACGTTCACCCAGAACCACAGACCCGCCTGTGACAACGGGCGCTCCGGGTCGGGCAGTTCACCGGTCTGGTCCATCAGCCACCGCGGGTCGACGTCCTTGGTGGACAGCTCGGCGCCCTCGGTGACCGCGAGCACCCGCACCGGCTGCCAGAACTCCGCCTCCGCGGGTTCGGACAGGGAGAGCCGCCAGGCCAGCGTTCCGCCCTCGGTGACCCGGTCCGTGACCGGGGTCAAGGTGACCTCGGGCTCGGGGTCGTCGTTCTGCGCGGTGACGCCACCCCGGTAGGAGCCGACGACAGCGCCGCGCACGGCCTTCGCGAGGAGGTCGTGCTGCTCGTCGTAGCCGAAGCGGGTGTCGCCCCGCACCTCGACCGGCACGTCGACCGGGGTGGCGCCGGGCCGTACCGTGACGAGCCGGTCGACGGACCGGCCGGTGCCGGGGTCGAGGACGGAGAAGCGGACCGTGCCGCTGCCGTGCCCGGAGACCCGTACCGGGATGTGGTAGGTCCGGGTCCCGGAGTCGCCCTCCTTGACGGTGAGGCGCCCGATGTCGACGCGCGGCAGGGCCGCCGCCCGCACCGCGGGACTACCGGGCGCCCAGCCCCAGGCGTCCATCAGCCAGGCCTTCCCCGACGCCGAACGCGGGGTCAGCTCCAGCGACCTGACGTGGCCGAGGTCGAGTCCGGCGCGGGTGGCCGCGGTCAGCGGGACGCGCACTTCGCGCGCCCAGTAGGAGGCGGTGCGCTCGCTGCCGGGCAGCCCGTCGACCGTGATCCGGCCGAGCCGGGCCCGACGGCCCGCGGAGTCGGTGACCGACACGTCCAGCTCGGTGCCGGTCGTGTTCGGCGGCACGAACACGCGCAGCGCCAGGCTCCCGGCGCCGGTGAGGGAGAGCGGTGCGGCCGGCCGTACGCGTGTCGCCGTGCCCGGTGCCGTCCAGTCCAGTGCCACCGCGCCGCGGCCGGCCTCCTCGTCGGTCTGCCACCACGCGAAGTGGGGCGAGGACCCCTTGGTGCCCTCGGGCAGACAGGCCTCGGCGGGGTCGGGGTCGACCGCCGCGCACAGCCTGCCGCCGGTCACCCGCACCCCGCCGTCGGGCAGGAACCCGGCCGTGCGGCGGGCGCCGACGGCGTGGGTCAGCACCCTGGCCGGGTCCGCGGACGGGGCGCGCCGCCCCGAGCCGTCGAGCAGCGGGCGCACCCGGTCGTCACCGGCGACGAACAGCCGGGCCGCGGCGGCGATGTAGGTGGCGCCTGCCTGGTGCTGCTGGTCGGCGGTCAGCCGGGTACGGGTGCCCGCGGAACACACCGGGTCGGGCTGCTCCGGGTCGTCCCAGAAGTCGTCGGAGGAGGGCGCCTCGGACCGGCCCGGCGTCCACTCGGTGTTGAAGAAGTTGTGGTTCGCGCCGATCACGTACACGGCGCTGTGCAGGGCGGTGCCACGGCTGACGCCGCGTGTGCCGTCGACGTACACCTCGCCCTGGAGGTCGGAGACGTCGCCGTCGCAGCCCGGCAGGATCGTCGCGGACGGCACGTCGGCGACCGGATTCTGGCCGAAGACCGTCGGTCCGACGAGGACGGTGCCGCGGATCTTCCAGCGCACCGGACCGCGGTAGCCGTCCTGGGCGGCCGGCGGCGGGTACAGGCTGTCCATCGCCGCCCGGTTGACGCCTTCGCCGCCGCGGGAGTGCCCGACGAGCAGGACGCGCGAGAGGTCGGCCGTCGGGACGCCGCGCACGGCCGCCGGGGCGGTGCCGGGGCGGGCGGCCCAGCCGGCCCATTTCGCCAGATGCTGCCGCACCAGCGAGGACCGGGCCTGTGCGCCGCCGTCCTCGGCCTCCCAGTCCTGGCCGTTGATGCCGTTGGCGGAGATCGACACCGTCACATAGCCCTGGGAGGCGAGGAGTTGCTGGTCCTTCAGGTACCCCCGGTGGCTCGGGACCGCCTTCGTCCCGGCCGGGCAGGGCCAGTCGCCGGTCACGTCGTCGGTGCCCGGCTTGTAGCAGGTGCCGTGACGGCCGTGCAGGAAGAGGGCGAGGGGCCGCTTGCCGGTGGCGCCCCGGGGCGCCACGACCACGGCCCGCATCTCGACCGGCGCGGCGAAGCCGGGCAGCTTCACCGGGTCGAGGCCGTACTCGCCGGTGAGCGTGCGGTACGCGCCCGGCCTGCCGGGGTCCACCGGGTTCGCCGGGAGCGCCGCCGGGGGCCTCGCGGCGGACAGCGCGTCGCGGTGTCGCCTCGCGACCTGCCCGGCCGGCGCGTCCAGCCGGCGTCCGCCCGACAGGACCTGGAGGTCCCTCAGCCGCGCGTCGCCGACGGCGTCGAGGGGCAGCCGGAACGTGCGGCCGTCGTCCTCCCGCTCCGGGGCGCCGAGCACCCGCTCGCCGGCGCGGAACTCCACGCGGGCGTCGCCCATGGGCACGGGGACGGGGGAACGCCACACCAGCTCGCGCGCGGCTTTCCCGCCGCCGATCCGCCAGCCGGGCGGCAGAGCGCTGTCGGAGGACGTGGTCGACGTTCCCGTCTCGGTCGTTCTTGTCTCGGACGGTTGCTGGGCTTGTGCCAGTCCCGGTGTTCCCGCCAGGGCCGCGAGCGCGGCCACGGCGGTGACACCTATTCGCCGGGCACGGATCAAGGGTCCACTCCTCAACGTTCGGAGCGCGGGAGCCCCGTCCGTATCCGGAGCCCCTCACGCCACGAAGGAAGGGAAAGGGGACCTGTGGGTTGCCTGTGCCGACCGTTGGGTGTCGCGTTCCGCCCGCGCGGGACAGGAATTCGGTCACCCGCAACTGCCCGTGCCGTCAACGTACGTGACCGATTCGTCCGCGAGTGACGGAGCGAAGGGTCATTCGTCCGCGAGTGGCGGAGCGAAGGGTCAGTGCCAGGCCCGGTACGGCTCGTCGAGCAGCTGGAAGACCGGCTCGCCCCGCACCGGGTCCTTGGCCGTGGACAGCCGGACCCGGTCGCCGCTGTGGATGCCGATGAGCGGGCCCGTCACCCGGCCGCGCACCACGAAGCCCTCGGCCATCTCGACCAGGGACACATTGCGCGCGGACGGGGTGTTGCGGTGCACCACCGTCGCGTGGCGGACCGTCCCCGTGCCCTCGCTGCGCTCCGTGCGCAGGTCGCTGCCCTGGCACACCGGGCACAGCAGCCGGTGGTACATGGCGGTGCCGCACCAGGTGCAGCGCTGGAAGAGGATCGCGTCCGTGTCCGTTGCGGCCCTGCGGTCGAGAAGGCTCGCCGAGGTGCCCGCCGCCTGCTGAACGGCGCTTCCTGAGTGGTGGTACACGCTGGTCAACTCCCTGCACTTCGGCCGGAATGCGCCGTGCGCGGCTCACCCGGGCACGGGCGTGCGCGGTTCGCCGTGCCACCGTGCACGCCCACAGGGTATGGCACTCAGTGCCACCCGTAAAGGCACTGCGTACCCCCAATCTGGCGGGGTCCCGCTGCCGTCCTACCCGCGCCCGAGGGTCGTCTCGATCTCCTGCACCACCCGCCACAGGGGCGCTCCGCGCCGCGACACGACGACGACCACGTCCTCCGGGCGTTCGGGGTCCCCGCCGCCCCCGGAGCGTTCGGTGCGCCCCGGACGCTCCGGGGGCGGCGAGGTGTCCGGAGCGCCGAACGCGGACTGCACGTACCCGAGGGCGTGGTCCACCGTCGTGCTCGCGTCGCCCGTGCCGTCCGAACGCAGCCAGGAGCGCAGCGCGTTGTTGTGGGCGGCTACCACGGCGGCCGCGGTCACCTCGGCCCGCAGGTTCCCGTCGGGCCGGCCGGTGAAGCGGCCCCGCAGGTACTCGGCGAGGGCGCGCTCGTAGCGCCACACCACCGACAACTCGTACGCGCGCAGTCCCGGCACCTGTTTGGTGAGCCGGTAGCGCTGCACGGAGAAAGAGGGGTTCTCCGCGTACATCCGCAGCACGAGCCGGGCGGCGTCGCACACCCGGCGCACCGGCTCGTGTCCCTCGTCGCTCGCGGCGAGGAAGGCGGTCATGTCGGCCAGGCAGCGCTCGTGGTCGGGGAAGACCACGTCCTCCTTGGAGGGGAAGTAGCGGAAGAACGACCGCCGTCCCACTCCCGCGAGGGCCACGATGTCGTCCACGGTGGTCTGTTCGTAGCCCCGTTCCAGGAAAAGCCGGAAGGCCGCCGCGACCAGGGCGTCCCGCATGGGAGGCTTGGGGCCGGCCGCCTCGGCGCCGTCACGGGAGCTCATGGCAGGGAACGTAACACCCGGCCGACAACGATGGCACTCAGTTCCCTCTTCCGGGGAACCGAGTGCAGTCGCCGGGGTGACGCCGTCAGAACCGTTCGGCCGCCTCGACCACGTTGGTCAGCAGCATCGCCCGCGTCATCGGGCCGACCCCGCCGACCGGCGGCGCGAACGACCCCGCGACGCCGCTCACGTCCGGGTGGACGTCACCGAGGATGCCCTCGACGGTGCGGGTGAGACCGACGGACAGCACGGTCGCGCCCGGCTTGATCCAGTCCGGCGTCACCATGTGCGCGACACCGGCCGCCGCGACGACCACGTCCGCCACGCGCGCGTGCGCGGCGACGTCCTGGGTGGCCTCGTGGCACAGGGTCACGGTGGCGTGCTCGGAACTGCGGGTCAGCATCAGGCCCAGCGGCCGGCCCACCGTCACCCCGCAGCCGATGACGCAGAACTGCTGGCCGGTGATGGCCACGTGGTTGCGGCGCAGCAGGTCGATGATGCCGCGCGGGGTGCAGGGCAGCGGCGCCGGTATGCCGAGCACCAGCCGGCCCAGGTTGGCCGGGTGCAGACCGTCGGCGTCCTTCACCGGGTCGATCAGCTCCAGCACGGCGTGCGTGTCGATGTGCGCGGGCAGCGGGAGCTGCACGATGAACCCGGTGCACGCCGGGTCGGCGTTCAGCCGCAGCACCGCCGCCTCCACGTCGGCCTGCGAGGCGGTGGCGGGCAGCTCGACGCGGATCGACGCGATGCCGACCTGGGCGCAGTCGCGGTGCTTGCCGCCGACGTAGGAGCGGCTGCCCGGATCGTCGCCGACGAGGATCGTGCCGAGCCCCGGGGTGATGCCGCGCTCCTTCAACGCCTCGACGCGCAGGGCGAGTTCGTTCTTGATGTCGGCCGCGGCGGCCTTGCCGTCCAGGAGTGTTGCGGTGGTCACGAAAGTCGCGAGCCCTTCAGGAGTACCGAAGACGTACAGCGGAGACGACGGGGAAGACGACGCTGTCCCGGACCGGTCGGACGATCCGATACCCGACCCTTTCATCGTACGTCCCGCCCGCCCCGGGGCCGTCCCGGCGAGGACTCCGCCGCCGGGCCCCGCGCGCACCCCCTCCCGGCCTCCGACGTACGCTGCCCGCACCGCCCGCACCGCCGAGGAGTCCCGCATGTCCGCCGTCCGCCGCCGTCTCCTCTACGTCACCGACCTCGCCTACGAGGCCCGCGGGCGCCGCTACGGCGACGAGGACGTCTTCCTCACCTCCCGGCTGCGCGCCCACTTCGACCTCGCCCTGTGCCACCCCCGGGAGGCGGCCGCGCTGATGGACGCCTTCGACGCCGTCGTCGTCCGCAACAGCGGCCCCGTCCTCGGCTACCGGGAGGAGTACGAGGCCTTCCGCGAGCGGGCGCTGGGCGCCGGCACCCGCGTCTACAACCCGCTCACGGGCCGCGCCGACATGGCGGGCAAGCAGTACCTCCTCGACCTGAGCGCCGCCGGTCTCCCGGTGATCCCCACCGTCGACCGCCCCGAGGACCTGCATCGGCTGCCCGCGTCCGACCGCTATGTGGTCAAGCCCAAGCTGGGCGCCGACTCCCTGGGCCTGCGGATCGTCGCCCCCGACGCCCTGCCGGACCTCGCCGACGGCACCACCCTCGTCCAGCCGTGCGTCGACTTCGCCCACGAGATCTCCTTCTACTTCGTCGACGACGACTTCCAGTACGCCCTGTACGCCCCGCACCCCGACCGGCGCTGGCAGCTGGAGCCGTACGACGCCACCGCGCGGGACCTGGAGTTCGCCCGCCGCTTCGTCGACTGGAACGGCCTTCCGCACGGCATCCAGCGCGTCGACGCCTGCCGCGCCCCGGACGGCGAACTGCTGCTGGTCGAGCTGGAGGACCTCAACCCGTACCTCTCCCTGGACGTCCTGGACGACAGGACGCGGGACGCCTTCGTCGCCGCCGTGACCCGTTCCCTGCACCACTTCCTCGCCGGCTGAACCCCGCCGCCCCCGCGCCCGTATCTCTCCCCGGGAACGCGGGGAGACCGGTACCGGACCCGGTACGGAGGGAGAGCAGCGTGCCGACAGCGGACGAGCCCGGAAAGCCGCACGAACGCCCGGTCCTGGAACCCGTCCGGGTCCTCAGACCGCGCAACACCGACGCCCTCGCGGAGCTGTTCCGCGAGCTCACCGAGCTCACCGAGCTCACCGAGCTCACCGAGCTCACCGAGCTCACCGAGCTCACCGAGCTCACCGGGGACACCGAGGACACCGAGGATTACGACAGCGTCCCCCTGCCGGCCGGGGAACGGACCCAGGAACTCCCGCCGGTGCCGGCCGCGGAGCCGCCCGCCGTCCGCGGCCCCGGACCGCGCCGGGCCGCCGTCGCCGCGGCCGCCGTGCTCGTGGCGGCGCTCGTCGGGTTCGGCTGCGCCCTCCTGCTGCCGGACGACGGCCGGGAGACCGCCGCCCGGACCCTCCCGGGCGCCACCACGCCCGTCACCACCGTGCCCGTCAGCACCGCGCCCCCGGCCGACCCCGACGGCCCCGGCACCCTGCGCGAGGGCGCCACCGGCCCCGAGGTCACCGACCTCCAGCAGCGCCTGCGGCGCATCCCGGACGTCTACGACGGCGGCGCCACCGACGGCCGCTACGACACCGTCCTCACCGAGGCCGTGGCCCGCTTCCAGCTCTGGTACGGCATCCGCGGCGACGAGAGCGGCGTCTACGGCGACGACACCCGCCGTGATCTGGAATCACGCACCGGCTGACGGGACGACGCCCGGGACCCTCCGCCGGGTTCGAGAACACCCCGGCCGCCCACGCCTTCGCCCGCCTCCGGGGTCTCACCCCCGTCGGCGGACGAGGGGAAACAGCGCCGGCCGGCACGCCGTAGGTCATTCGGGGGACGGCGCCCAGGCGGGCTGTTCGCTCTCGCCGGGGACCCCGATGTCCAGCACGCACACGTCGTCCCGCCGTTCCGCCTCCAGCAGTGCCCCGAGCAGCCGGTCCAGCGGGGCCGAGCCGTCCCTGCCCGGCAGCACGGCGGCGCGGGCCAGCCGCTCCAGGCCGCGGTCGATGCACTCCGAGGGCCGCTCGACGAGGCCGTCGGTGTACAGCACCAGGCGGTCGCCGGGCGCGAGGCGGCACTCGGACTCCTCGTAGCGCGCGGTGTCGGTCGCGCCGAGCAGCATCCCGAAGGGCCGGTCGAGGTAGCGGGCCTTGCCGTCCCGCACCAGCAGGGGCGGCGGATGGCCCGCCTGCGCCCAGACCAGCCGCCCCTCGCGGGGGTTGTAGCGGGCCAGGACCATGGTCGCCGTGCCCTGCGGATCGCGGGAGTGCAGCAGCAGGGCGTTGAGCCGGGCGAGCGCGCCGGTCAGCGACGAGCCGGTGATGACCATGCCCTTGGCGGTGAAGCGCAGCAGGGCCATCGCGGCGACCGCGTCGACGCCGTGCCCGGCCACGTCGCCCACCACGAACAGGGCGTCGCCGTCGGGCAGTTCGATGGCGCTGAACCAGTCGCCGCCGACGTTGAGGCCCGACTGCGCGGGCAGGTACGCGATGTCGACCCGCAGTCCCGAGAGCCGTACGGGCTGCTTCGGCAGCGGGAGCAGCGCGTCCTGGAGCCGGGCCGCCATCGTGCGTTCGGCCTGCAGCACGCCGTGCTGGGTGAGGATGGCCCGTTCGCTGGCGACGAGGGCGAGTTCGGCGCTGCGTTGCGCGGTGATGTCCTGGACGAAGCCGTGGACCTCGACCGGGGTGCCCCGGTCGTCCGGCACGGCCTCGGCGACGAGCCGCAGGTGCCGGGCCCCGTCGCGGGTGGCGATCCGGAACGGCACGTCGCAGGGCCGGCCCTCCAGCACCAGGTCCGTGACGGCGCCGGCCACCGCGGGCATGTCCGAGGGCAGCGCCAGGGTCGCCAGCTGGGCCAGCGGCACGGCGCCCCGCGCGGGATCGCGGTCGAGGATGGCGAAGACCTGGGAGGACCAGTTCACCTCGTCGGTGACCAGGTGCCAGTTGGCCCAGCCGAGGTTGCCGAGCCGCTGCACGTCCGCGAGGCGCTGTTCCTGCCGGTCCGAGGGGGCGTGCCGGATCCAGTTGAGGACCAGCCCGTCGCCCAGCCGCGCCACCCGCGCCGAGTAGGTGGCCAGCTCGCCGACCCCGGCCACGACCTGCTGCTGGGCGAACGGCTCGCTCTCGTACGGTCGTCCGGAGGCCAGGGTGTCCAGGCAGCCCTGCCACAGGGGTTCCCCGGCCGTCGCCGGCCAGCACTCCCGGAAGCGCAGACCGAGCAGTTCCCGGCCGCGGCGGCCGACGGTGTCGGAGGTGTCCGCGGTGGCGGCGTCGATGCGGAAGTCCTCGACGTCCCCGGACGGGGAGCGCAGCGGGGCGAGCAGGACCGAGGTGCCCGGGAGCCGGTCGAACACGGTCCGCACGGCGTCCGCGTCCGCGCCGGTCGCGGGGTGCTGCCGGATGCCGAACATCCGCAACGGCCCCGCGCACAGCCGGGCGGCGGAGAGCAGGTGCCGGCGGGCGTCGGGGGCGAACGGCTCCGCGCGGCGCCGGAAGACGCCGATGGCGACGTCGGCGGACCCTCCCCCGTCGGTCACGGGCAGCCAGGCGCGGGTCGGCCACCGCTCGGCGGGTTCCCCGATCAGCTGGTAGCGCCACCGGTCCGCCCGTGTGTTCTCCAGCCAGCGCGCCTCACCGGAGTCGAGGACGTCCAGCGCGGCGATCCCGCTCAGTGGCGGCACCCGGCGCCACTGCTCGACGAGCACGTCGTCCACGCCCGCGTGTCCGACGAGTTCGAGTCCGCCGGCCGGCAGCCGCGTGTAGATCATCACGGCCTCGGCCCCGATGTCCGGGGGGAGGTGGTCGAGCAGGCAGCGGGCGAGGTCCCGCGGTCCGCCGACCCGGACCAGCGCCCGGGCGAAACGGGCCAGGGCCTCGCCGTCGGGTTCCGCGCCGGGCGGTGCGGGTGACGGAGGGCGGTCGGCGACGTCGTCGGCCCGGGGCGGCAGCGCGGCAGTGCTGCCGGACGGGGCCAGGCCCCCGAGCGTGATCCAGCACTCCTCGAGCAGGGTCCGCCCGGCCGCCTTGGCCCGGTGCTGAAGCTCCTCGTGGGCGGCGTCCAGGGAGCAGCCGGTGCGGGCCATGAGGGCGCCCTTGGCGCGTTCCAGTACCACCGAGGTCGCGGCCGTCTCCTGGAGCCGGTCGAGCTCGGCGCGCTGACGCGCGACGACCTTGGCCAGGGCGGCCAGATCGGGTACGGCACCGGTCTCGGAGGGCCGGGCGGCTTCGCTCGTCACGTCTTGAGCATCGCATACCGGCCAGGGTCCGGGCAGGGGCTTCCGGCATCGCTCCCGCCAGCGGTGATGCCGGGTGGAGCAGGGAAACGGAAGGTGTCGTTCAGTGTCTGGGGCCGCTCTCCACGAGCGCCTCGGAGACCGCGCGGACACTGCGGGCGATGTGCTGGAGCTGCATCACCTCGGCGGCGTACAGCTTGATCGTGTGCTCGATGACGGACTCGGGCAGACCGAGGCGCGGCAGGTCCGCGCGGGCGGTCTGGAGCGCGGTGCGGGCCACCCGGATCTCGTGCTGGACCTGGATCTGCGCGTGGCGGGCGAGCAGCACCGGGTGGCGCAGCAGCGCGGGGTAGCTCGCATAGCGTGCCGGTACCAGCTCGCGCAGCCACTTGGCAGCGGAGCGCTCCCAGTCGTAGCTGCCGGGGGTCTTGACCTGGCACGGCCAGTCCGGGCTGATGCGCGTCGTCGTCAGAGGCATGGTGATCGCTTCCGGGTGTCTGTCGTCGTGACGGGTGGTCCGACGGTTCTGGGCGGCCCCGGCCCAGGGGATGACCGGGGCCGCCGCGGGCGCTCGTTCCGGCGAGGCCCCGAGCGCCCTCGGCGCCGACGCGGGTGGGTGACGGCGGCTTCGGGTGCTCGTTCTGGTGCCCTTGGCGGGCGGGTGCGGCCGTGAGCAGTATTTATATATGCCGTCTGCTTTGCAAGACGTATGAAAACATTCATGCTCGATTTGTTCGCAATGATCCGCCGGCGGTTCCGAGGGGCGGGGGTGGGGGAGCCGGTGGCCGGCGCCGGGTCATTCCCGCAGGAAGAACTGGTGCTGCTCGGCGATCTGCTCGTACTCCTCCAGCCGCGCCTGGGTCCGTTCCGGACCGGCGTCCGTCATGGCCTGGAGCAGCGCCGCGGCCATCACACCGGGGGCGGCGTAGGAGTCGAACACCAGCCGTGAGCCGGTCCCGGTGGCGAACGCGACGTCCGCCTCGTCGGCCATCGGACCCAGCGCCAGGTCGGTGACCAGCGCGACCTTGAGGCCGGCGCTGCGCGCGACCCGCACCGCGGTCAGCGTCTCCTGCGCGTGCCGGGGCATCGAGAACGCCAGCACCCACGTCCCGCCCGCCTCCCGCGACTGCAGCAGGGCGTCGTACGCCACGCTGCCGCCCCGGGTCACCAGCCGTACGTCCGGGTGGATGCGGCGGGCCGCGTAGGCGAAGTACTCCGCGAGCGAGGCCGAGATGCGCAGGCCCAGGACGGTCAGCGGGGTGGAGGCCGACAGCTGCCGGCCCACGTCGATGACCCGGTCCGGGTCGGCGAAGTCGCGGCGCAGGTTCTCCAGGTTCTCCAACTCCGCGTCGACCGCCGCCTGGAGTTCGTTGCCCCGGTTCTCCTCGGCCGCCGCCGGACCGCCCGAGAGCGTGCCGAGCGCGATCGCCTGGAGCCTCTCCCGCAGCGCGGGATAACCGCTGAAGCCGACCGCCGCCGCGAACCGGGTCACCGAGGGCTGGCTGACCCCGACCCGCTCGGCCAGGTCGGTGATCGACAGGAACGCCGCCTCGGTGAGGTGCTCGATCAGGTACTGGGCGATGCGCCGTTGCCCCGGGGACAGATGGGGCCCGTCGAAAAGCGCCCTGAGCCGGGAGGTCGCGGACGCCTCCGCCTCCGGATCGGTCTTGCCCGAGGTGATCGTGGTCGCCTGTGCGCGTGCCTGCTGAGGCGATGGCACCGGTCCTCCTCCGTGTTCTCCCACGAGGCTCAACATAGCCCACGGGCCGTGCCCGGCCGGGTGCGCGGAGGAGCGGGAACGGGCCCGGGAGAGGGCGGCGGAGCGGAGGGAGGCGGGCCGCGGCACGAGGCGGGGCGCGCGGGCGGGAGGAGGCCGGGGGAAGCCGGGGGAGAGGGGCGGGCAGGTGCGGGGGGAGGGGAGCGGCGGGGTACGGGCGGGAGCGGTCCGCAGGTGCAGGTGCAGGTGCAGGTGCAGGTGCGGCCATGGGTGCGGGCTGGGCCCGCCGCTTGACCGCTCCCGTCCGTCAGGGCGTCAGCGCCGCTCGATGCGCACGGACAGGCCGTCGGCCGTGTACACCGGCACGGCCCGCAGGCGGTCGGAGCCCGCGCTCAGCTCGACCCGGTCGAAGCGGCCGCGCAGCGCCGGGGCGTCGATCACGCGGACGGTGCTGCCCACGGCCGGCGGGCGTTCCCCGTCCAGGCGCAGCGACAGCACGCTGTCCGCGCCCAGCACGACCCGGCGCGTCACGGTCAGGACCGCCTTGTGCCGGCCCGCGCGCAGGGTCGGCGCCAGCGTGCCGGACTCCTGGGCGAACAGGCCGTGCACCTGGACCGGTTCGTCGACGCGGAGGGTCCCGCCCAGCACCCGGACGTCCCCGTGGCCCAGCGCGTGCGCCGACGCCGACACCAGCACGCCGTCCCGCACGACCGTCCCGCCCGTGTACCGGTTGCGGCCGGTCAGGGCGAGCGTGCCGGTGCCGTCCTTCGTCAGAGCGCCCCGGCCGCCGATGTCGTTGCGCCAGGCGTCGGCCGCCCGGAAGCCGCCGGCCGCCGCGTCCAGGGTGACCGCCACGTCCGTGTCGAAGGAGCCGTAGCCGTCCGCGGCGGTGAACAGGTCCAGGCGGCCCCACTGTTCGAAGCCGTCCAGCAGGACGTACCCGGCGGGCAGCGCCGTGGTGCGCAGCACCTCGCGGCGCTGGGCCGCGGTCAGGTACGGCAGCCGTGTCTCCAGCAGCACCTCCGCGCCCTTGGGCACGGTGAGCGGCTCGTCGCGGCCCTCGCGGGTGAGCACGTACGTCAACCGGTCCCGCACGGCACGGTGGTTGGCGCTCCGGTCGGCGTAGCGGTCGCCGGCGTCGGAGTGCGCGTGGGCGTACAGGGTGTCGGCCGTGGTGCCGGTCCGCTCCGTGAAGTAGGCCAGGGCCTGCGCCCGCGCGGCCTTCTTCAGTCCGGCGTTGGCGGGGTCGGCCAGCGCGGCGGCGGCGAGGGCGGTGGCCATGATGCGCCCGCCCATGACGTCGACGGTGGAGTGCATGCCGGAGACGATCCGGGTGTGGCTCAGCTCGAAGGCGCGCGTGACCAGCTCCTGGAACCGCTCGGGCACCGCGTACGCGAAGGCCAGCGCGGCCAGGTGGAAGGCGTTGGTGTGCCCGCTGGGGAAGCCGCCGTCGTCGACGGGGGAGGTGCTGCGCTGGCGCAGCAGCTGGGTGACGACGACCACCTCCGAGTCGTAGACCGGGTAGCCGAGGGCGTCGGTGCGGCCGGTGTCGACGACCTCGCTGTCCTCGTTCATGCGCCAGGGGCGCGGGTACTGGAAGGCGTACTTGCCGGGGTTGCCGGACGCGAACGGGCCGCGCACGGTGTCGACGAGCCTGGCCACCTGACCGAGGTCGGAGGTGTAGGACCCGGCGCCGAGCGCGGAACCGGCCGGGGCGTCGGCGGGAACGGCGTCGCTGATCGTGGTCGGGGGAGTGGTGTCGGGGGCGGTGGTGATCGAGGTGACCGCCCTGGCGCCCGCGCGGTAGAGGTCGGCGAGCGGGCCCAGGGCGCCGATCATCGCGTAGCTCTGGTGCTGGCGGTCGTGGACGAACGCCTCCCTGGCCTGCGCCTCCGTGCGGGTGGCGGTGACGCGGGCGCAGTAGCGCATGTTGGCGCGCAGCACGTCCGGCCGCAGCGCCGTGCCGGTGTCCCAGGCCGCACCCGTCTTCCAGACCCGCGCCATGCCGCCGAGGGCGCGCACCACGGCGTTGGTCTCGGACGTCAGGTTCGCCATGACGTTGCTCTGGTAGTCGTCGACGAACGCCGGTGCGGCCGTGGCGGCCTTGGCGTCGGCGGCGGCGAGCCAGGAGACCAGGGTGGGGGCGGCGAGCAGCGCGGCGGAGCCGCCCAGCGAGGCCTTGAGGAAGCCGCGTCGGTTCACGGCGGACGGCGTGCGGGGCCCGGCGGTTGACGGCATGGAGGTGCCTCTCTCGGATGGTTCGGCCGTGCGGCCGGGGAGGTCGGACGATCGGGTGCGGTCTGAGCGGTCGTGTCGATCCGTGAGCCGATCGGTGCGTACGTGCGAAGATCTACGGCCGTGTCGTGTCCCGTCGGCGAGGCTCCGGCGACCGCGGCATGTCCCGCGGGTGAACGCGGTGCCGGTGTCCCGGGGCGTGCGCGGGTGGGGGAACGCGGTGCCGGTGTCCCCGGCCCGCGAGCGTGCGGGCGAGGCGCGCAGGAGGCGCATCGGGAGACCGGGGGACTGCGGGGACGAGGCCGCGGCGAGGACGGCGGCCACCGCCGGAGCGCGCACGCCCCGTCACGACAGCCCCGGTCACGACAGCCCCCGTCACGACAGCCCTCGTCATGACAGCCCCCGTCACGACAGCCCCCGTCACGACAGCCCCCGGGCCAGCGCGATCGCCCCCTGCACGGGCGGTACCCGCAGTGCTCTCGCCCGGGCCCCGGGCACGGCCTCCGCCAGTGCCGTGGTGAACGCCTCGAACAGTGCCGGTTGCGCGAGCACGGTCCCGCCCGCGACCACGACGTCGTCCACGACGACCCCACGGGCGGCGAGCCGGGCGACCAGTGCGGCGAGCGCCCCGCCGGCCCCGGTGATCACGGTGCGGGCGAGCGGGGAGCCGTCGGCGGCGGCCGCGAAGACGGCGGGGGCGTGCCCGCCCCACTCGGCGGAGAGGTCGGCGGCGGCCTCCAGCGCCGCGCCGAGCGCCGGCACCTCGGGCACCCCGAGCGAGTCGAGCAGCCCGCGCGCGAGGCGTTCGGGAGGCTCCCCGCGGTCGTGGGCGGCCAGGACCGCGCGGGCCGCCTCCCGCACCAGACCGGCGGCGCCGCCCTCGTCGCCGAGGACCGCGCCCCAGCCGCCCACCTGGACGGCGGTGCCGTCGGGCAGCCGGCCCACGGCCACCGAGCCGGTGCCGGCGACGAGGCCGACGCCCTTGTCGAGTCCGGCGGCGGGGACGAGGAGTTCGGCGTCGCCGACGACCCGTGCGGGAACGTCGAGGAGCGTGCCGACGGCGGCGCCGATCGCGGCGCCCTGGCGGGGGGTCTCGCACGCGTGGGCGCCGACGGCGAGGGCGGACGGGCGGGCGCCGGCGGGCAGTGTGTCGCGCACCAGCGCGGCCAGCCAGCCCGCGGCGGCGGCCGGGTCGTGCGGCCGCCAGCCGCCGCTGGCGCGGACGTGGTCGGCGACGAGGTCGCCGCCCGCGAGCGCGCGGAGATGCGTCTTGGTGCCGCCCACGTCGATGCCGACCAGCAGGGGGCACGCGGGAGGGGATTCCTGCACGGATCCTCTTTCGTCGTTGCGCGGGGCTGCGACGGCGGGCGAACCGTGTCCTGGGGACAGGAGAGAAGCAGGAGAAGCGGAAGAAGGGGAAGGTGGCGAAGCCCCGGGACGGGCCTCTGGCGGAGCACGGCAGGCGAGTACCGTGCTGTTCGTTAGGAAGTTAACTAACGAAGTACAGTGCGTCAAGAGTCGTCGCGCGCCCGGGTCCGGGCGTGCTCCGGCCGGGCCGGGGACGCGTGACGCCGGCCCTTCCCCGGCCGTGTTCCACGGGGCCGATCACAGGGATGATCGCCTTCGTGAGCGCGGCCCGTGACCTGAGTGGCCCGTGACCTTGACTGGGGGAACCGTGGAACACGTCGTGGCAAGAGCCCCCCGCCTGACCGAGAGCGCCGGTGCGGTGTTCGCCGTGCTGGCCGAGGCGGGCAGCGCCACCCGGCCGCAGCTCGCGACCCTGGCGGGCCTGTCCAAGCCGACGGTGTCCTCCGCCGTCGCGGAGCTGGAGGGCGTCCGCCTCGCGGCCCACTCCGGCACCTCCTCCGGCGGTACGGGCCGGTCCGCCGCCGTGTACCGGCTCGGTCCCGCCGCCGGGGCCGTGCTCGCCGTCGATCTCGGTCCGGCCCTGACCCGGGTGCGCGGCTGTGCCCTGGACGGCACGCCGCTCGCGGAGGCCACCGGTCCGCGGGCGGACGCCGCCGACGTCGTACGGGAGGCGCTCGACGCGCTGCCGGCGGACGCCCCGCTGCGCACGATCGTCGTCGCCGTGGGCGATGTCACCGCGCCCGGAGGGCGGGGCGGCGGCATGCGCCCGGCGACCGCCAAGGCCGGTCCGGTCTTCGACGCCGTGGCCGTGGCGCTGCCGCCGGGGGTGCCGGTCCACCTGGAGAACAACGTGAACTGCGCCGCGCTGGCGGAGCTGCACGAGGGTGCGGCGCGGGGCCGGCACACCTTCGGCTACCTGCGGATCGGGGTCGGCATCGGCCTCGGCATCGTGGTGGGCGGACGGGTGCTGCGCGGGGCGAACGGGGCCGCCGGAGAGCTGGCCCGGCTGCCCTACCCCTGGGCCGACGGCCGCGAGCCGCGGCACGAGGCCCTGGAGGAGTACCTGGGCGCCCGCGCCCTGCTGCGGCGCGCCGCCGAGGTCTGGGGCGAGGACGACGGGCCGTGTCCGCGCACCACGGACCGGCTGCTGGCCCTGGCCGGGAAGGGCAGCGCCCCGGCCCGCGCCGTCCTGGACCGGCACGCCGTGGACGTGGGGCGGCTCGCCGCCGCCGTGATCGCCGTACTGGACCCGGGGCTGGTCGTGCTCGGCGGCAGCACCGGTGCCGACCCGCGGCTGCTGCCCGGTGTGCGGGCCGAGGTGGAGCGGCTGAGCTGGCCCACCGAGGTGGTCAGCAGCACCATCGGTGACCTGGGCACCGTCGTCGGCGCGGCCCGGCTCGCCGTGGCCCGGGGAGTCCAAACCGTGACCGAGGCGGCGCGGACGAAGGATTGACGGCCTCCGACTCGGTCTGCCAATGTCCGGACAAGCGCTTTCTAAGTCGGCCGGGACGCCGACTTGGGGGAGGCGTCCCGCCCGTACCCGAGGTACGGCAGCCGCACGAGGGCGTGCTCGTGTGACGACGGCCATGGCAGCCGGGGATCCCCACCCGTCAGGATGGCGCGGCCGGGCGAGGCCGCACTTCCGGAAGGCGTCATTCCGAGCAGCATGCCCGTGCCGCATCGACCGGCCGGGACGTCCATCACGCACCTCAGGGAGGACCCGGTGGGTCACCAGATCTCGCGCAGAACCCTCTTCCGCACCGCGAGCGGTCTCGCCGTCGCCGGCGCGCTCGGCAGCTCGCTCGCGGCCTGTTCCGGCGGCACCGGGGCCGGCAGCACCACCAGCAAGTTGACCATGACCTGGTGGGGCAGTGACGAGCGGCACGCGGCCTACAAGAAAGCGCTTGCTGCATTCCAGAAGGCCAACCCGAAGATCGAGATCCAGGAGACCTACTCCGGGTACGACGGGTACTTCGACAAGTTCAACACCAACGTCGCCGGCGGCAGCGCGCCCGACCTCATGCAGATGGACACCGCGCTGGTCGCCCAGTACGCCCGCAAGGGGGTCCTCGCCCCGCTCGACGAGTACGTCGGCAAGGACCTGGACCTCACCGGCTTCTCCAAGACGCTCCTGGCCAACGGCACCGTCGACGGCAAGCTCTACGGCGTCCCGTCCGGCATCGGCGTCAACCAGCTCACCGTCAACCGCAGCGGCCTGGAGGCGCTCGGCCTGAAGCTGCCCGACCGCGAGTGGACCTGGGCCGACCTCAAGGAAGTCGCCCGGCAGGTCCACAAGAAGAGCGGCGGCAAGACCTACGGCGTCGACGACGGCGGCGGCGGCACCCTGCAGTGCTTCGAGATCTTCGCCCGGGAGAAGGGCGAGACCTTCTTCTCCGAGGACGGCAAGAAGATCGGCTTCACCGCCGACACCCTCCAGGAGTGGTGGGAGTACTGGGCCGAGATGCGCAAGCTGAACGCCTGCCCGCCGCCGGCCGTCACCTCCGCCGCGCACAACGACCTCACCAAGAACGCGGTCGTCATCGGCAAGGCCCTGTTCACCTTCGACTCCGGCGTCTACGGCGCGGGCGGCTCGATCACCGACGCACAGCTGGACTTCCTGCCCACCCCGCAGGGCGACTGGTCGGGAGCGCGCGAGGGCAACTTCGTCAACGGCGGTGTGCTGCTGAGCGCCACGAAGAAGAGCAAGCGGGTGGCCGACTCCGTCAAGATCATCTCGTTCATCGCGCAGGACGACGCCGCCATCAAGGACTTCCAGCTGCTGCGCGGCATCCCGCCGACCGACAAGGCCCGCAACCTGATCTCCGCCGGCCTGTCCGAGACGGACAAGCTGAACATGGCGAACGCCGACTACATCTCGCAGCGGGTGGCCAAGGCCACCGACGCGCTGCCCAACCCGGTGCCGCCGCCGCAGGGCGCCGACCAGGTCTGGGACCTGCTGTTCCAGTCCAACCTCGCCGTCGCCTTCGGCAAGAAGTCGATCAAGGCGCAGTCCGGCGAGTTCTTCGACCAGGCGGCGGGCGTCCTGTCCGCGTAACCCGCACCGCACGCAGGAAGACCGGGAGAGGGTCAGGGAGATGAGTATGACCACCGCGAAGTCCGACGCGGTCGTGAAGGAGACGCCGGTCCCGGCGACCCCTTCCGACCAGCGCGAGCGCGAACGGATGCGACGCCGCCTCGCCAGGAAGCGGGGCGGGGGCTGGTGGCCCTACGTCTTCCTGGCCCCCTGGTTCGTCGGCCTGTTCGGCCTGACGATCTACCCGATGCTCGACTCGCTGTACCTGTCCTTCACCGACTTCGACCTGCTGACGCCGCCGCAGTGGGCCGGCACCGGCAACTACGAGCGGATGTTCACCGACGACCCGGTCTTCTGGGACACGGTGCACGCCACCCTCCTCTACGTCGTCGTGTCGGTCCCGCTGAAGCTCGCCCTGGCGCTCGGGGTGGCGATGCTCCTCAACCGGGACCTGAAGGGCATCGGCCTGTACCGGGCCGCCTTCTACCTGCCCTCGCTGCTCGGCGGGGCGGTGGCCGTGGCCATCGTGTGGCGCCAGGTCTTCGGCGGCGACGGCCTGTTCAACGACTTCCTCGGCTGGTTCGGCATCGAGGGACAGGACTGGATCTCCAGCCCCGACACCGCGATCTACACGCTGATCCTGCTCGCCGTCTGGCAGTTCGGCACCCCGATGGTCATCTTCCTCGCCGGCCTCAAGCAGTTGCCGAAGGACGTCTACGAGGCGGCCGCGATCGACGGCGTCGGACCCGCCACCCGCTTCTTCCGGATCACCCTGCCGTTGCTGACCCCGATCGTCTTCTTCAACGTCGTCCTCCAGATCATCGACGCGTTCAAGACGTTCACCCCCGCCTTCGTCATCAGCAACGGCAGCGGCGGACCCCTGAACTCGACGATGCTGTACTCCCTCTACCTGTACAAGAAGGGCTTCACGGACCTCCAGATGGGATACGCCTCGGCCCTGGCCTGGGTGCTGTTCCTGGTCATCGCAGGCTTCACGGCGGTCAACTTCATCGCCGGCCGTTACTGGGTCCACTACGACGACTGACGCCCGGCGTCCGAGCGAGGAGTCCTTCCCACCATGTCCGTCACCACCCCCGCCGCCTCGCCGCTGAAGAAGCTGCGCTCGGCCACCGGCGCCCGCCGGATCTTCCTCCACACCCTGCTCGTCGGCGTCGCCGTCGTCATGCTGTACCCGCTGCTGTGGATGCTCAGCAGCTCGATCAAACCCGACACCGAGATCTTCACCCACCCCGGGCTGATCCCGAACGACCTGAACCCGCGGAACTACGCCGACGGCTGGAGCGGGTCCGGCAACTCCTTCTCCCTCTACATCACCAACTCGCTGATCGTCACGATCGGCGCGGTGATCGGCAACGTGATCTCCTGCTCGCTGGCCGCCTACGCCTTCGCGCGCTTCGAGTTCCGCGGCAAGAAGATCTGGTTCGGCCTGATGCTCGGCACGCTGATGCTGCCCACCCAGGCCGTCCTCATCCCGCAGTACACGATCTTCTACAACCTGACCTGGATCAACACCTACCTGCCGCTGATCGTCCCGAAGTTCCTCGCGGTGGACGCCTTCTTCATCTTCCTGATGGTCCAGTTCATCCGCTCCATCCCCCGCGAACTCGACCACGCGGCGATGATGGACGGCGCCAACCCCTGGCAGATCTACTGGAAGATCATCCTGCCGCTGATGAAGCCGGCCCTGGTCACCACCACCATCTTCACCTTCATCTGGACCTACGACGACTTCCTGCACCAACTCGTCTACCTCCAGCAGAACGACAAGTTCACCGTCCCCCTCGGCCTGACCCTGTTCCTGGACCAGACCAGCGGCTCCTCCTACGGCGCCATGTTCGCCATGTCGACACTCGCCCTCCTGCCGACGCTCATCTGCTTCCTCATCTTCCAGAAGCGGCTGGTCGAAGGCCTGGCGACCTCCGGCATGAAGGGCTGAGCGGACATGCACCTCCCGCACCAGCGCGGCCCGCTGCACGACCTCCCGGACACCCCCGAGGCCTACGACGCCGTCCTCGCCGACGTCACCGAACAGGCCCTGGCCCGGCTGACGCCCGAGGGCGGCCTCGAACACCCCGACTGCGCCGACGACATCGGCGACACCTCCCTCGGCATCACCTCCCTGCTGGCCCTGGCCTGGCAGCGCTCCGGGGACCCGCGCCTGCCGGCGGCCGTGCGCCGCAGCGTCGACTTCCACCTGCGTGAACGGGTCTACCGCGAGGACAACCCCGGCTACCCGAACCTGAGGATCCGCGACTCCGGCCTGCCGTACGCCCGTTACACCCTCGCGCCGGGCGCGCACCCCGTCGGGGACTGGCCGAGCACGGTCTGGGCGCTGCTCCAGGCGGTGAACGTGACCGAGGCGGCGGCCGGCCTGCTCGACGACGGACCGCGGCACGAACTGCTCCGGGTCGCGCACGGCTACTGGCGCTGGCTGACCGAGGCGACCTTCTTCAACCCGCAGGAGGCCGCCAACCAGGCCATCGGCTGCGTCGTCGGCGGCCTCATGCTGGCCCGGCAGCTGCCCGGCCCTGACGGCGAGTCGGCGCGCGCCCGGGCCATGGAACTGTACGAGCGGGAGATCCGCGCCCACCGCGTCCGCGACCGCGGCGCCCTGCTGCCCCCCGAGCACGGCGGCGCCTACGACAACAACTACGGCCCGATCTCCCTGTCCTTCCTCGCCCAGGCCCACCGGGTCAGCGGCGAGGAGGTGTTCGCCCACGACGGCGACGCGCTCGCCCGCTACCTCGACGCCCGGCTGGCCAACGGCGGCTTCGACCACGGCGGCCCCCGCTACAGCGAGCAGCACTCCGGCTTCGAGTCGGTCCTCGGCCTGCGCTACTTCGGCCACCGGATCGGCTCCGACCTCGGCCGTTACCGGGGCGACACCCGCTGGGGCCGGCACGCCGTGAAGGCCGACGGCGGCGTCGACGGCCACTTCGCGTGGATGCTGGTCTGGCAGATCCAGGACACCACCCGCTGGCACCGCGCGCCCGCGCAGGGCACCGCACGCCACCAACTGCGCTCCGGAACCGTCTCGGTGGCCTTCGACGACCGGATGACCCCCTCCCTCATCGAGGCGGGCGGCACCTACTGGCTGCCCGCCGCCGTCGCCCGGCAGCACGGCTTCGGCCCGGTCACCGACGGCTTCCTGCTGTGCCGCCCGATGGGAGAGGTCCGGGTCCGCGACGTCCGCGCCGGCGGCCTGACGGCCAAACTGGTCACCAAGCCGGTCGTCGGCCGCGACCACGTCCTGCGGTACGTCCGCTCCCTGTACGTCACCGACGGCACCCTGCTGTGGACGACGGTGACCGTCGAACGCCTCGACGGCACGCCGTACCTGCTGGCCGGCCTGCCGTACGCCGAGGACGACGGCGACCGGGTGCGGCGCACGGCACACGGCGAGGCCGCCTCGGCCGGCCCCCTGCGCCTGACGCACCCGCGCGCCGAGGGCCCGGAACACTTCGACGCCCGGGCCGAACTCACCCAGGAACAGGCCGCGTTCGCCCTCGCCGCCGACCCGCGCGGCTACGGCAACCCGGACGAGGGCTGGCGGCACCTGGTCGACTCGACGGCCCTGGAGGCCGGCCCCGTCCCGGACACCCCCGAGGACCTGCACGTCTTCGCCGTGCGGTACGGCTCGTCCGACCCGCTGACGGTGACCGTCACCCGGGACCGGTCGGGCCTGGTCGTCCGCACCACCGCCTTCACGGCCGTCCTCGGCGGCGACGACGCCCACGGAGAACCGGAACTGGCCGTGCACCCGGCCTGACCGCGGATGCGGTCAGGCGTCGAGCGTCATCCGTGGTGTCCCGCGCACCGCGTAGGCCGGCAGCCGCGCGTCTTCGAGGTACTCCCGGGGGAGCGACAGCCCGAACCGCCGCTCCACGACGCCCAGACCGCGACGGTAACCGGTCCGGTAGTCCTCGTCCTCCGACGGCAGGTACGTCTTCCCGTCGGAGGAGAGGACTCCGGCCGCGACGAGGTCGGGCAGGAGCAGATCGGGTTCCCGCCCCCACCGCCACACCTCCTCGCGCAGTCCGAAGCCGCACAGGAAGACGCCGTCGTGGGCGTAGTCCACCGAGGCGGGCGGATGCTCCTGCACGGGCACGTACCGCACGACCTCGACGCCGTCCCGCGACATCTCCGCGAGCAGGTCACCACCGGTCGAGTCGCCGTACTCCACGGCCAAGGACCAGCCGCCGCACTCACCGACCCGCACCACCCCGTCCCCGTGATCACCGGGCCGGTACCAGCACACCCCGAGGTGCTCCACCTCCAGGTCCGTGAACGGCCCGGTCGCGCCGTCCGGGGCGCCACCCATGCGCACGGCCAGCTCCTCGGGGGTGATCCCCCGGGCGAACACGACGCTGGACATCCAGTGCTCACGGTCGACCAACCACACGATTCCGTCACTCATGGTGGGAACCCTAGGCGGAGGCACCGACAGCGGGACCGCCGAACTCGAGGGCGCCGGGGACGAGCGGCGTCGCCGGACGGGCGGGCCCGGCGGACCCCGCCCCGCCGTGCCGTGGGGAAGGCCGCCCGCCGCGGCAGGGCACGGCACTCAGTCGCCGGACCGCGCTCCGGTCCGGCCCGGCCCCACGCCACCCGACCACCCCCGCACGACCAGATCCGCGCGGTCGCGCGTGGCCGCCACCAGGTCGGCGTTGCGCCGGTCCGGGCCCCGCACCCAGGCGACCGCCTCCGCGTGGGACTTGCCGAACTCCTCGTGGCGGGCGACCAGTCGGCGGACGCGTTCCTCCTCGTCGATCTCGCAGAACCACACCGCGTCCAGCTCGGAACGCACGCGCGCCCACGCGCCCGTGCCCAGCAGCAGGTAGTTGCCCTCCGTCACCACGAGACGGGCGCCCGGCGGCACCGGGACGGCGCCCGCGACCGGCTGCTCCAGGACCCGCTCGAAGCCGGGCGCGTACACGACGTCGTCGCCGTCCGCCTCCTCCCGCAGCCGGCGCAGCAGAGCCGCGTACCCGGCCGCGTCGAACGTGTCGGGCGCCCCCTTGCGGTCGCGGCGGCCCAGCCGGTCCAGTTCGGCGTCGGCCAGGTGGAAGCCGTCCATCGGCACGTGCGCCACCCAGGGCTCCCCGGTGCCGTTCAGCTCCCGCACCAGGCGCTCCGCGAGCGTCGTCTTGCCCGAGCCGGGAGCGCCGGCGATGCCGAGGATCGCGCGCCGCCCCGGCCGGGTGAGCGCACGCGCGCGGGGCAGCAGGTCGTCATGGGTGAACACACGGCAGAGTGTCGCAGCCCGGCGGGGAACCCGGAGGGGCCGGGCGGGGAAAGGAGCGGGACGGAACATGTCGGAGGACGAGAGGCGGATCCGCGCGCTGATCACGCGCTGGGCCGACGCGGTCCACCACGGCGACCTGGAGGCCGTGGTCGCCGACCACGCCGAGGACCTCCGGCTGTACCACGTGACCCCGCCCGACGACGGCATCCGCGGACTCGCCGCCTACCGGGCGCTGTGGCCGCCGTTCTTCGCCTGGCAGTCCCGGGGCGCGCTGTTCGAGATCGACGTCCTCGACGTCACCGCCGGCCCGGACGTCGCCTTCGCGCACGCCCTGCTGCGCTGCGGCACCCCCGAGGAACTGGCCGAACGGCCCACCCTGCGGCTGCGGCTGACGTTCGGCCTGCGCAAGCGGCGCGGCCGCTGGGTGATCGCCCACGAGCACCACTCGTTCCCGCACGACTGAGCCCGACGCGGACGGGGATCCCGGACCGGACACCGGACGAGCCGCGGCACCGTGTGGCGCGCGCCACCCGGTGGGGAACCCGTTGAAGGGGAACGGGACCTGTATGACGACGACGCTCGGTCTTCCGGACACGATCCAGGCCTGCCTCTTCGACCTCGACGGGGTCGTCACACGGACCGCCGTGGTGCACGCGGCGGCCTGGAAGGAGACGTTCGACGAGTTCCTCCGCGAACGCGACGACGCGGACCACCGGCCGTTCGACTCCTCCCACGACTACGACGAGTTCGTCGACGGCCGCCCGCGCGCGGACGGCGTCCGCACCTTCCTCGCCTCCCGCGGCATCCACCTGCCCGAGGGCTCCCCGGACGACCTGCCGGACGCGGCGACGGTCCACGGGCTCGGCAACCGCAAGAACGAACTGCTCCTGGCGAAGATCCGCACCGACGGCGTCGAGGCCTACGAGAGCACCCTCGGCTATCTGCGGGCCGCCCGCGCCCGGGGCCTGCGCACGGCGGTCGTCTCCTCCAGCGCCAACACCCGTGACGTGCTGCGCTCGATCGGCGCCGAGGACCTCTTCGAGGTGCGCGTCGACGGCGTGGTCGCCGCCGAACGCGGCCTGCCGGGCAAGCCGCACCCCGACACCTTCCTCGCCGCCGCCCGCGAACTCGGCGTCGAACCGGACCGGGCCGCCGTCTTCGAGGACGCGCTGGCCGGCATGGACGCGGGCCGCGCCGGGCACTTCGGGTACGTCGTGGGCGTTGACCGGGTGGGGCAGCGCGACGCCCTGTACGCCCACGGCGCGGACGTCGTCGTGAAGGACCTGGCCGACCTGGCCGGGCCGGGGGAACTGGGGGAACACAAGTGACAGCCGACCGGCCCTACGCCGTCGAGCCCTGGCGGGTGCGCGAGACGCACCTCGACCTCGACGCCCTCGCCCGGAGCGAGTCGGTGTTCGCCCTGTCCAACGGGCACGTCGGCTGGCGCGGCAACCTCGACGAGGGCGAACCCCACGGCCTGCCCGGCACCTACCTCAACGGCGTGCACGAACTGCACCCCCTGCCCTACGCCGAGGCGGGGTACGGCTATCCGGAGTCCGGCCAGACCGTCATCAACGTCACCAACGGCAAGATCCTGCGGCTGCTGGTCGACGACGAGCCGTTCGACCTGCGCTACGGCCGGCTCGTCTCCCACGAACGCGTCCTCGACCTGCGCCGGGGCGTCCTGGAACGCACCTGCGAATGGACCTCGCCGGCCGGCTCGACGGTCCGGGTGCGCTCCACCCGGCTGGTCTCCCTCAGCCAGCGCGCCGTCGCCGCCGTCGCCTACGAGGTGGAGGCCGTCGACAGCCGCTGCCGCGTCGTCGTCCAGTCCGAACTCGTCGCCAACGAGAGCCTGCCCGAGCCCGCCGCCGACCCGCGGGCCGCGCGGGCGCTGAAGTCGCCGCTGGAACCGGAGGAGGACGTGGCCGTCGGCCGCCGGCTGCGGCTGGTGCACCGCACCCGGCGCAGCGGACTGCGGGTGGCCGTCGCCGCCGACCACACCATCACCGGCCCCGGCAGCACCACCACCGACAGCGAGAGCAACGTGGACGTCTCCCGTCTCACCGTCACCTCCGTGCTGGAGCCCGGCGAGACGCTCCGGGTGGAGAAACTGGTCGCGCACGGCTGGTCCGGCACCCGCTCCCGGCCCGCGATGAGCGACCAGGTGGAGGCGGCACTCGCGGCGGCCGGACACAGCGGCTGGCAGGGCCTCCTCGACGAACAGCGCGACTACCTCGACGACTTCTGGGCCCGCGCGGACGTGGAGGTCGACGGCGACGAGGAGATCCAGCAGGCCGTCCGCTTCGCCCTCTTCCACGTCCTGCAGGCCGGCGCCCGTGCCGAGCGGCGCGCCATCCCCGCCAAGGGGCTCACCGGCTCCGGCTACGACGGCCACGCCTTCTGGGACACCGAGACCTTCGTCCTGCCCGTCCTCACCTACACCGCGCCCGACGCCGTCGCCGAGGCCCTGCGCTGGCGGCAGGGCACCCTGGACGCCGCCCGCGAGCGGGCCGCCCAGCTCGGACTGAGCGGCGCCGCGTTCCCCTGGCGCACCATCGAGGGTTCGGAGGGGTCGGCGTACTGGCCGGCCGGCACCGCCGCCTTCCACGTCAACGCCGACATCGCCGACGCCGTCGTCCGGTACGTCGCGGCGACCGGGGACACCGCGTTCGAGCGGGACACCGGCGTCGAACTGCTGGTGGAGACCGCCCGCCTGTGGCGTTCCCTGGGCCACCACGACGCGCACGGCGTCTTCCACATCGACGGCGTCACCGGCCCCGACGAGTACAGCGCGGTCGCCGACGACAACACGTACACCAACCTCATGGCGCGGGCGAACCTGTTGGCCGCCGCCGACGCCGTCGAGCGCCACCCGGAGGAGGCGGCCCGGCTCGGCGTCGACGAGGAGGAGTCGGCGGCCTGGCGGGACGCCGCGGCGGCCGTGCACATCCCCTACAACAAGGAACTCGGCGTCCACGAACAGCACGCCGGGTTCACCCGCTACCAGCGCTGGGACTTCGACGGCACGCGCCCCGACCAGTACCCCCTGCTGCTGCACTTCCCCTACTTCGACCTCTACCGCAAACAGGTCGTCAAGCAGGCCGACCTGGTGCTGGCGATGTACACCTGCGGCGACTTCTTCGACGAGGAGCAGATCGCCCGCAACTTCGCCTACTACGAGCCGCTCACCGTCCGCGACTCCTCCCTCTCGGCCTGCTGCCAGGCCGTCGTCGCCGCCCAGGCGGGCCATCTGGACCTGGCCTACGCCTACACGGCCGAGGCCGCCCTCATGGACCTGGCCGACCTGGAGCGGAACACGAGCGACGGGCTGCACATCGCCTCGCTGGCGGGCACCTGGATGGCGCTGGTCGCCGGGTTCGGCGGACTGCGCCGGGACGGCGACCGGACCCTGTACTTCTCGCCCCGGCTCCCGGAGGCGTTCAGCCGCCTGGCCTTCTCCCTCCAGTTCCTCGGCCGCCGCCTGCACGTGGAGATAGGCCCCGAGAAGGCCACGTACACCCTGCTGTCCGGGCCGCCGCTGACGATCGACCACCACGGCACGCCGGTCCACCTCAACGGCGACGGACCCGCGGTGCGGCCCGTCCCGCCCGCCCCCGACCGCCCGGCCCCCGAACAGCCGCGGCACCGCCGCCCGCACGTCCGCTAGCTCCGGTCACCGCCCTCCCCGCCCTCCCGCCCTTCCCGCCTCCGCGGCGACGGCGGGAGGGCGACGACCGGGCCCGGCCCGGCGACCGTGCGCGCACCTGGCCGTACACCACCCTGCGTGCCCGCTCCCCGCGCGTTAGTTTGGCCATGTTTTTCCGGTTACGGGCGAGCGACGGGCAAGGGACGGACATGGCCGACGACAGGAACGCCACGCTCGTCGGCGCGCGACGGGCTGCGCGACGGGGCGCGCCGACGAGCGGGTCCGGCGCGGCCCGGTGGGCGCACGGCTCCCGGCCGCTCGCGGCCGTCGCCGCGGCCTTCACCGTCGCCCAACTGGTCCTCGTCGGGCCGGGCCTGGGCCTCGGCTGGGACGAGACGGTGTACGTCAGCCAGATCTCCGCCCAGGCCCCGCCCGCCTTCTTCAGCGCGCCGCGCGCCCGTGGCGTCTCCCTGCTGGTCGCGCCGGTGACGTCCTGGTCGACCTCGACCGAACTGCTGCGCGTCCACCTCGCCGTGCTGTCCGGGCTCGGGCTCCACCTCGCCCTGCGGGTCTGGCGCCCCTTCTTCCCGCCCCGCGTCCTGGCCGCCGCGGGCGCCCTGTTCGCGTCCCTGTGGGTGACGTTGTTCTACGGCCCGGCGGCCATGCCCAACCTCTGGGTCGCGATCGGCGCCCTCGCCTGCGTCGGCTGCTTCCTGCGGGCCCGCGCCGACCGCGCCGACCGGACGGCCCTGTGGGGCGTCGCGGCGGGCGCCGCCCTCATGGCCTGGATGCGTCCCACCGACGCCGTCTGGACCGCCCTCCCGCTGCTCGTCCTGCTGATCCCGGCCCGGAGCGGCCGCCTGGCCCTCGCCCTGCTCGCGGGCCTCGCCACCGGCGGCGGCCAGTGGATCGCCGAGGCGTACCTCAGCCACGGCGGTCTCGGCCGACGGCTCTCCGAGGCCTCCCGCATCCAGGGCGGCCTCGGCTGGCACGTCGCCGTCGACGACCAGTTGCGCGGCCTCGTCGGCCGGACCCTGTGCCGCCCCTGCACCGGCCCCCTGCCCGACCCGGTGATCGTCGCCTGGTGGTGCCTGCTGCCCCTGGCGGCCGCCGCCGCTCTCGCCGTCGCGGCCAGGGCCCGCCGCACCACGCCGACGCTGCTGCCGCTGGCCTGCGCCGCGACCGCCGCCGTGCCGTACCTCTTCCTGATCGGCTACGCCGCCCCGCGCTTCCTGCTGCCCGTGTACGCGCTGCTCGCCGTCCCGGTCGCCGACGCGCTGTCCCACCTGGTCACCGCGCCGGGCGGCCGAGTGCGCCCGGTCGCCGCCGGGCTCCTCGCACTCGGCCTCGCCGGACACCTCGCGGTGCAGTACGTCGTCCTGGACCGGGTCGTGGACCGGACCGCCGCCGACCGCCGCGACTGGGCCCGCACCGCCGCCGACCTGCACCGGTTCGGCGTACGACCGCCCTGCCTGGTCACCGGCACCGAGGCCGTCCCGGTCGCCTACTACGCCGGCTGCGCCTCGGCCAACCCGCGCGGCCACAACGCCAACACCACCGAGGCGGGCATCGCGCGCACCGCCGACCGGATCCCCACCGCCGCCCTCTCCCCGCCGGGCGGCCCACCGCCGCCGTACGCCCGCGGCTGGCGGACCCGTCCGTCCGCCGGACTCGACCTGCACCTCGCGCCGTCGCCGCCCGGCGACCGGACACGATGACCTCCGAGCGGGTCGCCGCCGGCGCCGACCGGCGGGGGACGGCCCCGCGACGCCGGCGGAGAGGGCGTGGGGGACGGGACGTGGGGGACGGGGACACCGCCCCGCCGGCCGGTCCGTCAGGACGGGCGGGTGACGTCCGCGTCCGCTCGTGCGGCGGGCAGGTGCCACGGTTGGGGCGCGTGCGACGGGATACGCGGACGGGGACAGAGCAGCCGTGACAGCCCCGGGAGGCATTCATGGGCACGGAGCCCGAGACGACCGCCGACGACGCCTACCAGCCCACCGGCACCAACGAGGAGCAGGAGGACGCGGCGCCGCTCGACCTCCAGGACGCCCTCGACGAACGCACCTACGACGACATGCTGGACGAGGGCTACTCCCCGCCGGAGAAGCCGCTCGGCGTCACCAAGTACGGCACCACCGCCGCCGAGCAGCACGAGGGGGAGAGCCTCGACCAGCGCCTGGCGCAGGAGGTCCCGGACGTGTCCGAGCCCGACGGGGACGGCGTCGGCGACCTGCCGCGGGGCGAGGGCGAGCCGGTCGACCCGGAGGCGGGCGGGGCCCGGGCCGGCCGCCTGGTCGCGCCGGACGAGGGCGCGCATCCGGACGCCACCAAGGAGGAGATCGCCGAGGACGTCGGCATCGACGGCGGCGCCGCGGGCGCGGAGGAGGCCGCCGTGCACGTCGTGGACGACCGGGACCTCCCCTAGGGTCCCTCGTGCGGATCGACCTCCCCCAGGGTCCCTCGTTCGGATCATGCCGGGCTCGCGGGGTCCCGCTCCCGCCGCCGGTTCCGGGAGCGGGCACACCGAAAGCGGGCGCCTCCGGGTCCGGCGGCCCGGAGAGCCCGTGCGGAAGGGGGTGGACCGGTTGCGTCCCGGCGCCGGGCGGCAACCGGTCCACCACGGAGTCGGGCGGGTCGGGGGGTGGGTCGGGTCGGGTCGGGTCGAACGAGTCGGGTCAGGGAAGCATCTTCTCGATGCAGTCCGGCCCCTCCGCCTCCAGCTTGCGCCGGGCCCACTCGAGGTTGCGCGGGGTGAGATCCCGGCCGGTGGCCAGGACCATGTCCTCGGGCGACACCTCGGTGCCGGTGCGGGTGTGGAGCAGGTTGTCCGGGGTGGCGCGCTCGGAGGGCGGCCGGGAGGGATCGGGCTCGGTGGTCGGCATGGTCACGGCTCCTCGGTCCGGAGGGCTGCTGCGGCCCCGGTGCGGTCATCGGGTCCACTAACACCATTCATCGCGGGAGCGAAGTGTGCATCCCGGGGGCCCGGACGCCCACCGGACGGGCCGCGGGCGAGCCCCTGCGGCGTTCGGGGAGCGGGGTCCGGGGCGGAGCGCCGAGCCGGGGCCGGAGAGGGGCGGGGACGGGCGAGGGCCCGTCCGTCCCGGATGCCCGCTCCGGCCGACCGGCGTCTAATGGGCCGTATCGGGGCACGGTGAACCACCTCCGGCAGCGAAGGCGCGGCCCATGCACTCCAGCGGGACGCCGCGAGGCGGCGCACTCCGGCGGCTCGGCACCTGGTGTGCCCGCCACTTCCTCGTCGTCATCGTCGGCTGGCTGGTCGCCCTCGTCGCCCTCCAGGTACTCAGCCGCACCTACGGCGGAACCTACTCCGACGACTTCTCCCTGCCGGGCGTCCAGTCCCAGGCCTCCTGGTCGCCGTCAAGGCCGCCGTCCTCAACGTCCTGTCGATCACGGCCTCCTACGGCGTCGTCGTCGCCGTCTTCCAGTGGGGCTGGGGCGGGCCCGCCCTGGGCGTCTCCGGCACGGTGCCCATCGAGAGCTACGTGCCGATGATGATGTTCGCGATCATCTTCGGCCTGAGCATGGACTACGAGATCTTCCTGCTCTCCCGCGTGCACGAGGCCTGGCTGCGCACCGGGGACGCCAAGGCCTCCGTCGCCCACGCCCTGGAGATCACCGCCCGGGTCATCACCTGCGCCGCCCTGATCATGGTGAGCGTCTTCGCCGCGTTCATCGTCAGCGACAACATCGTCGTGAAGATGCTCGGCCTGGGCCTCGCGGTCAGCGTGCTCGTCGACGCGACCGTCGTCCGGCTGCTCATGGTCCCGGCGGTGATGACCCTGCTGGGCCGGCACGCCTGGTGGACCCCGCGGTGGCTGGACCGGATCCTGCCGCACATCGACGCCGAGGGCGAGGGGACGGTGGAGACGACCCCGCCGGAGCGACCCGCGACGGCCGCCGGGAAGAGCGACGGACGGCCCGGCGGGGGAGCCCCCGCGGCGTGACCGCACCTCCGGCCCCGAACCGGACGACGCCGTGTTCCTCGACGCCCCGCCCCGCGCCGCATCCGCTCCGTCACCCCCGACGTCCGCGCCCGCACGGCCGTCGCCGAGTGCACCCGCCATCCCGTCGCCCGCGGCGCGGAGTTCACCGCCGGTGCGACCGGCCGGGGTGGCTTCCCCGCCGCAGCTCCGGGGGTGACCGGGCCTGGTTCCGGTGGAGCGGGGAGCCCTTGGAGGAGGGCTCACGCACACTGGCAGGTTTGCGACGCCCCTCGGCGTGCATTCGGAAGACGTAGACGCTTTCAACGGAGATGGGAGGAACCGTGGGCATCATCGCCTGGATTCTGATAGGCCTGCTCGCCGGTGCCATTGCCAAGATGCTCCTTCCCGGCAAGGACCCCGGCGGCATCATCGTCACCATGCTGATCGGCGTCGTCGGCGGTCTGCTCGGCGGCTGGCTCGGCAAGGTGATCTTCGGCGTGGACTCGATCGACGGTTTCTTCGACCTGTCCACCTGGATCGCCGCGATCGTCGGCTCGCTCATCCTGCTGGTCCTCTACCGGGCCGTCACCGGCAACAAGCGGACCCACCGGCACGCCTGACCGGCCCTTCGCGGCCGTGGTCTCAGCCCGAGTCGGAGGCCGACAGGCCCTCGGCCTCGGCGAGGATCTCGGTGACCCGCAGGCCGAACCCCGCGTCGCACGGATGCGGACGCCCGTCACGGGCCGCGGCGCACAGCGCGTCCGCGGCCCGGCGGAGTGCTGTGGCGGCGTCCGCGGCGCTCTCCGGGAGACGCGCCACCCCCCTCTCCCCGCGGATCTCCACGCCCGAACCGGCCGCCGCCGACGGGGCGGTCAGACTCAGCGTCAGCGTGCTGGAGGCCCCTCCGGAATGGTCCAGGACCAGGTGGACGGTGTCGCCGGGCCCCGGAGCCGCGGCGGCCACCCGGCGGACGTCGCCGAGGACCGGCAGCAGCACGGACAACGCGTGCGGGCCGACGTCCCACAGGGCGCCCTTCTCCCGCCGCCACGGGGTGGCGAACGGATGGTCCCCGCCGGTGAACACCGAACCCAGCCACTGCGCGTGCCCCGTGAACCAGCCGCCCGCCTCCGCCTGTTCGGCGATCCATGCCTCCGGCTCGGGGAGGAAACGGGTGGTGAAGAAGACCACCGAGGCGACCCGCGCCTCCCGCACGGCGCGCACCACGTCACGCGCCCCCGCCACGGTCGCGGCGAGCGGCTTGTCCAGCAGGAGATGACGACCGGCCCCGGCGGCCCGGACCGCGAGGTCCGCCTGCACGTCCGGCGGCAGCGCCACCGCCACCGCGTCGACCTCCGCGAACAACTCGTCCACGTCGTCGAAGGCCCGGGTGCCGTGACGGTCCGCCAGCTCCTTCGCCGCGGCGGGACGCCTGCCCCACACCCCGACGAGGCCGAGACCCTCGTGCGCGCTCAGAGCGGGCGCGTGGACCGTCCGCGCCCAGGGGCCGGTGCCGAGCAGACCGATACGCATGCCGCTGACTCTCCCTGCTGCCGGTCGGGGTGACGTCGCACGCCGCGCCGGACGCCGTGCGCGCCGAGCCTCGCACACGAACGGCGCCGGAACGCACCCCTCGGAGGGATCACGGCGGCCGTGACCCGGCCGTCAGGCGGCGCGGGTGCCCGCCGCGGCCTTGTGGGCGCCCTTGCGGGCGGCCGTCCCCGTGCCCCGCGACGTGTCCCGGACCAGGTGCAGATGCCTCCTGCGCCCGGCGTGCCGCCGCCTGGGCCGGGCGGGGGAGAGCACCCGGTCCTCCACTCGGTCCAGGACCACCAGCAGGGCGGACAACGTCGGCAGCAGCAGTACGGCGACCCAGAACACGGCGTCCCTCCTCGTCCGGCGACCCGCTCCGGGTGCACCGATGCACGCCGTTGATGCGTGCGGACGCCCGGGGAACGCCGTCAGGGACGTGAAGGATCCGTGAAACCGTCCAGCAGCGCGTCCGCCTGGGCCAGCCCGCTCTCCTGCGACACCTCCCGCAGGGTCTGGGCCGGCCGCACCGTGACGAACCCGACGCCGCCGGCCCGGAACACGAAGCCGTACACCCCCGGCCGGGGCAGGCTGTTGTAGGCCCAGGGCGCGGAGAAGCAGTAGGCGCCCGCGTCGTGCAGCACGACCAGGTCCCCCTCGGCGAGTTCGGGCAGCGGGCGGTCGTGCGCCACGACGTCACCGGCGAAGCAGAGCGGCCCGGTCACGTCCTGGCGCAGCCGCGGCGCGTCCTTCGGCGTGCCGTCCGGGCCGTACGCGGACACCCGCAGCGGCCAGGACCCGGGCATGAACACCGTGCGCGTGGCGACCTGGGCGCCGGCGTGGGTGAGCACGACCCGGCGGCCGCCGGCGTCCTTGACGTACTCGACGCGGGCCGCGAGGAAGCCGTTCTTGGCGAGCAGGGAACGGCCGAACTCGGTGACCAGCCGGTAGCGGCCGTCCAGCACGGCCGGCCGGACGGCGGTGAGCGCGGACACGTAGTCGGCGTAGGTGGGGGTGACGGTGTCACCGTCGAAGTTCACCGGCAGACCGCCGCCCAGATCGAGGCTGGTGACCTGCCGGCGGCCGGACCGGGCGTCGATCTCCTCGGCGAGGTCGTGCAGGGCCGCGACCCCCTCGGCGATCAGCGGGAGGGGGCAGCCCTGCGACCCCACGTGCGCGTGCAGCCGGGTCAGCCACGGGCGGCGCGCGAAGGCCTCGACGACGCGCTCGCGGGCCCCCGGGTCCCGCAGGGCGACACCGAACTTGGAGTGCGCCGTCGCCGTGCTCATCGGGCCGATGGTGCCGCCGCCGACCTGCGGGTTCACCCGCAGCCCGAGGACCGAGGCGCAGCCGGGCGGGCGCAGGGCGTCCACGCGCTCCAGTTCGGCCAGGTTGTCGGCGTTCAGCGCCACGCCCAGGGCGAGGGCCTCGCGGATCTCCGCGCGGGTCTTCGCGGGCGAGTCCAGCACGATGCGGGCCGGTGCGAAACCGGCGTCCAGCGCCAGCCGCAGCTCGCCCGGGCTCGCCGCCTCGCAGCCCATCCCCGCGTCGGCGAGCAGCCGCAGCACGGGCACCAGCGCGCACGCCTTCGCCGCGAACGTGTGCAGCACGTCGGGGACGTGCGCGAACGCCCCGTGCAGGGCGGCGACGCCGTCGCGCACCCCCTGCACGTCGACGAAGGCGGCCAGTGGCCGGTCCTCGCCGATCAGCCCGTCGGCGACGGCCCGGCGCAGGGCGGCCGGGACGCGGGCGGAGCGGTCGGCGCCGGTGGCGCGGGTGTCGTCGTCGGCGGGGAGCACCACGGGAGGGCCTCCTTCGGTGCCGGGCGGGGGCGTGCCGGGCGGGGCGGGGCGGTGCCGGGTACCGGCGGTCACCTCCAGCTTCGTCCCGCGCGGGGGAGTACGGCGACCGCGGACGACGCCGCGGGCGGCGGGGCGGGCCGCACGAGACCGGCGACATTGCCGGTCCCAGGGCGGCGACATTGCCCCAGAGTGGCACGGCCATCCCCCACGAGGGCCCGCCCGGCCGGGCGGGCCGCCACGACAGAGAGGACGACTCGTCGTGCAGCAGCAAGCGCGCACCGGCGCCGCCCACCGGGTGTCCGCCGGTTCCCCCCACCGCGCACGAGGCCGGTTCGCCGGCCTGGTGACGGCGATCGCCGCGGTCGTCGGCCTCACCACGCTCGGCCAGCCCGCGGCGCAGGCCGCCGACAACCCCTACGAGCGCGGCCCGGCGCCGACCACGTCGAGCATCGAGGCGGCACGGGGTCCGTACGCCGTCTCGCAGACCACCGTCTCCTCCACCGCCGTCACCGGTTTCGGCGGGGGCACGATCTACTACCCGACCAGCACCGCCGACGGCACCTTCGGCGCGGTCGCCGTCTCGCCCGGTTTCACCGGCACCCAGTCCTCCGTCTCCTGGCTGGGCCCGCGGCTCGCCTCCCAGGGCTTCGTCGTCTTCACCATCGACACCACCTCGACGCTCGACCAACCCGCCTCGCGCGGCAAGCAGTTGCTCGCGGCCCTGGACTACCTCACCGGCCGCAGCTCGGTCCGGACCCGCGTCGACGGCACCCGGCTCGGCGTGATGGGCCACTCGATGGGCGGCGGCGGCAGCCTCGAGGCCGCCAAGACCCGGCCCTCCCTCCAGGCGGCCATCCCGCTGACGCCGTGGAACACCGACAAGACGTGGCCGGAGGTCGGCACGCCCACCCTGATCGTCGGTGCCGACGGCGACACCGTCGCCCCCGTCGCCAGCCACGCCGAGCCCTTCTACACCTCGCTGCCGTCGTCCCTGGACCGGGCCTACCTGGAGCTGAACGGCGCCACCCACTCCGCCCCGACCAGCTCGAACACGACGATCGCGAAGTACAGCGTCTCCTGGCTGAAGCGGTTCATCGACAACGACACCCGCTACGAGCAGTTCCTGTGCCCGCTGCCGAGCCCGAGCTCGACCATCGAGGAGTACCGGGGCAACTGCCCGCACACCTCCTGACCCTCCCCGAAGCCGTACGACGGCGGCGGCGGTCGCGCCCATCCGCGCGCGACCGCCGCCGCCGTCGTCGTTGTGCGCGATCACGGCGCGGACGGGCGGCGGTTGGGCACCGGCACAAGCCCGCACACCCGGCTCCACCCGCGAACGCCCAGGTGGCGGGCCGGAATAGGGCCCGCACCCACCCGGACGAGTGACTTCCGCCTCACGTTACGCGTGCGTAACGTCACGGGAATGACCGGACAGACGACCGCGCCCCCCGGCCCGACGCCGTACCGGGCGAGCACCCCCGCGGACCGGCTCGACGGCGGCGCGCACGTCGTCACGGGCGAACCGGGCTGCGGCCGCACCCGGTTCCTCGAACGCGCCGCCCGCGCCTTCGCCGGGCCCGTCGTGCGGGTACGGGCGGACCCCGCCCGGTCGGCCGTCCCCGGCGACGGCCTGCGCACCCTGCTGCGCGCGCTCGGCGACGCCACCGGCCACGCGCCGGCCGGCGGCTTCGGACCGGCCCTGCTCGACACGCTGTCCGCCGGTCCGGCCCCGCTGCTCGTGTGCGTCGACGACGCCCACCTGTGGGACCCGGTCTCCCGCACCGTGCTGGGCGACGCCGCCCGGCAGCTGTGCCGTACGACGGCGGCGGCGCGCCTGCTGCTCACGGTCCCCGGACACCGCCCGCCCGCACCGGAGTTCGCCGGACTGCCGGTGGTGAGGGTGGACCCGCTCACCCCGCCCGAGGCGGTGGCGCTCCTCGACGAGGTCACCGGCGGAGCCCTCGACGGGGGAGTCCGGGACGCGATCGTGGACGCCGCCCAGGGCAGCCCGGCCCTCCTGCTGGCCCTCGTCCGGCGCCTCTCGCCCGCCCAGCTGCGCGGGGACCGTCCCCCGCCCCACCCGCTGCCCGGCGCCGAGGTGCTGACGGGCCTGGCCGGCGGGTACCTGGACGGACTCACCCGCGACCGCCGCGACCTGCTGCTGACCGCGGCGGCCGCCGCCCGCGACGACGAGGACACGGGCGTCGGCCTCGGCCTCGTCCTGCGGGCGGTCCGGCACCTCGGGCACGACGGCGCCGTACCGCTGCCCGATCTGCTCGCGTCCGCCGACGACGAGGTCCGCTTCCACAGCGAGCTGCTGCGCAGAACGGTGTACGCGGCGGCCCCGGACGAACGGCGGCGGGCCGTCCACCTCGCGCTGGCCCGCGAGCTGGAGCACTCCAAGGCCCCGGGGGCCCCGGGGGCCCCGGAGAGAGGGGACCCGCGGGCCGTGCTGCACCGGGCCTGGGCCGGAGCCGTGCGCGGCGACGAACTGGAGGCGGTCGCCGGGGACCTGCCGTCCCGCCGGCTGCGCTGTGCCGCGTACACCCGCGCCGCCGAGCTGTGCGAGGACGGCCCGCGGCGCGCCGAGCGGTACACGGCCGCCGCCGGCCAGGCCCTGCTCGACGGACGTTCCCACCAGGCGCTGCGGCTCCTCGACGCGGCCCGGACCGGCGGCGCATCCGCCGGCGTGCGCGGCCGTGCCGCACTGCTGCGCGGCACGGCGGCGCTGCGCGACGGACCCGTCGACGAGGCCCAGGCCTCCCTCCTGCTCGCCAGCTCCCTGCTCGCCGACCGCTCCCCGGCCGACGCCGCGGCCGCCGCACTGGCCGCCTGCGACGCGGCGTGGGCGGCGGGCGACCCGGCGGGGTGCCTCGCCGCACTCGAACGCTGCGGGCGGGTCACGGCAGACCTCGCCCCGGACGATCCCCGCGCCGACTACCGGCTGGGGCTGCGGGCCCTGCTGGAGGCGCGGTTCGAGGAGGCCGCGGTCCGGCTGCGGCGGGTGGTGCCGGCCCCGGACGGCCCCGACGTCCCGGAGGACGGCCTGCGGGCCGCCGCGGCGGCCCTCATGCTCGGCGACCTCGCCGGCGCCCGCCGGGCGGCCGCGCGGGCCCTGGCCGCCGCCCGCACCCTGGACGCCGTCGCGGTCGTGCCCCGGGCACGGGAGTACCTCGCCTACGTCGAACTGCGCGCCGGACGGCACGCGCTCGCCCGCACCCACGCCGAGGAGGGACTGCGCGCCGCGCACCGGGCCGGGCAGCGCAACACGGCCGCCCACCAGCACGCCGTACTGGCCCTGGCCGCCTCGATCGAGGGGGAGACCGAACGGGTCGCCGCGCACGTGGCGGCCGCGCTCGGCACCGCCCGCCGGCACGGCCTCGCGCAGGCGGCGACGCTCGCGGAGTGGGCGGCGGCCCGCGCCGACCTGGGGTGCGGCCGGCCCCAGGAGGCCGCGGACCGGCTCGGGCCCCTGGTACGGCCGGGCGCCCGGCGCGGACACTTCGCGCTGTGGATGCTCGCCATTCCCTGTTACGTGGAGGCCGCCGTCTCCGCCGGGCAGCCCGAGGACGCCCGGACCGTCGTCGAGGACTTCGCCCGGTGGGCGGTCTTCGGCGCCGATCCCCAGGCGCCCGCCCAACTCCTGCGCTGCCGCGCCCTGCTGGCCCCGCAGGACCGGGCCGACGCCCTCTACCGGCACGCCCTCGACCTCCACGAATCGGCCGGCGGCGACTTCGAGCGGGCCCGCACCGAACTCCTCCACGGCAAGTGGCTGCGCCGCCGGCGCCGCCTGCGCGAGGCCCGCGACCGGCTCGGCGCCGCCCTCGTCGGCTTCGAACGGTGCGGGGCCCGCGCCTGGGCCGAACAGACCCGTGACGAGCTGCGCGCGGGCGGCGCCGCGGCCGGCGGAGCGCGCCCGAACGGGCCCGCCGACCTGGCGGGACTGACCCCGCAGCAGCTGCGCATCGCGCGCCGGGTCGCCGAGGGCGCGACCAACCGGGAGGTCGCGCTGACGCTGTCCGTGAGCACCCGCACCGTCGACTACCACCTGCGGAGGGTGTTCGCCACACTCGGTGTGCGGTCCCGGCTGGAACTGGCCCGGCTGGTCGAGCAGGCGGAAAAGACCGGTGCACACCCCTAGGGACCGACCGGACGGTATGTCATCCTTCGGGGCAGGACCCGCCGGCCGGCGGGACCCGTGCGGACCTCCACGGCCGGCCCGGAGCCGGACGGGGCACCGCCGTGCGGGAGCCGCCGGGTCACCGACCCCTGGGGAGGACCGCGATGCAGCACGCCCTTCGGTCACGGATTGCGGTGCGCCCGGCACCGGCGGGGCCCGCAGGACCGGGCCCGCGGCCGCGGCCCCGCGTCCGGTCGCTGATCGACGCCGACGCCCTGCGCGTGCTGCACCGCGCCGCGCGGGTGCTGCTCGACGACCTGCCCGACCTCACCGACCGGCTCGTCGCCGCCCTCCAGGACCAGGAGCCCGCCTACCGCACCGCCGTGGAGAGCGACCCCGCCGCCACCTGGCAGGAGGTCCACCGCTCCCTGCGGCACAGCGTGAACTCGCTCCTCGACCCGCGCGGCAACCGGGACGCGGCCCGCCGCTGCTCCTGGAAGATCGGCGCCACCCGGGCCGAACAGGGCCTGCCCCTGGACGCCCTGCTGCACGCCTTCCGGCTCGGCGGCTCCCTGGTCTGGCAGGGCCTGGTCGAGGAGACCTCCCGCTCCGCCCCCGAGGACGTCCGCCTCCTCGTGCACGTGGCCGCCGACGTGTGGAACTTCGTCGACGAACACTGCACCCTCGTCGCGGACGCCTACCGGCAGGTCGAACGACAGCTCGCCTGGCGGCGCGAGAACCGGCTGCGGCTGCTCGCCGCCGCCCTCCTGGAGGGCACCAGCCGCATCGCCGACCTGCCCGAGGCCGCACAGGCCCTGGACCTGCCCGAGCAGGGCCGCTACGTCGTCGTCGCGGTGTCCGGCGGCTCCCCGTCCGAGGCGGCCGGTGCACGGGCCGCGGTGGGACGCGGCGCGCGTGTGCACTGGCACACCGGGGTCGAGGTGGACTACGGCATCGTCCTGCTCGGCGACGGCCAGGACGGGACGGCGATCGACGGCGGCCCGCCCTCGGGCGCGCGCGTCGGCGTCGGTACGGCCGTGTCGGGCCTGGCCGCCGTCGGCGACGCCCGCCGCCTCGCGGACACCGCGCTGCGCATGTGCCCGGGGACCGGCGGCACGATACGCCTGACCGAACACCTCCCCGCGGCCCTGGTGATCTCCGCGCCCGACCTCGCCACCGCCCTCGCCGACCGGGTGTTCGGTCCCTTGCGGACCCTGGAACCCGCCGACGCGGCCGTCCTCCTGGACACCCTCGCCACCTGGCTGGCCTGCGACGGCTCCGCCCAGCGGGCGGGCGAACGCCTCTACTGCCACCGCAACACCGTCCTCAACCGCCTCCGCCGCTACGAACAGCTCACCGGCCGCAGCCTCTCCCGCCCGACGGACGTCGTCGAGATCACCCTCGCCCTGGCGGCCCGGCCCGCCCACTGACGGGCGCCACGGCGGGGCGGCGGGGCTGGGCGGCGCGGCGGCGAGGCGGGCCCCGCCCCGTCATGGACCCGCGCCCGCGCCCCCGCGTGCGCGCCCCGGCCCTCGGCCGGGGCGAAGCGGTGCGGTGAGGCGAGGCGGCGGTGAGGCGAGGCGGTGCGGTGATGCGGGCCGTACCGCCACTCACCCGTGACCATGACCCGCTGACCCGCTGACCCGCTGACCCGCTGACCCGCTGACCCGCTGACCCGCTGACCCGCACATCCCCTCGTCCCGCCGCCGCGGCGGCACGTGTTCCCCGCCTGGGCACCCGCACAAGCCCCCGCCCCCCGCACTGGGCCCGCGCAGCGACCCCGTCCCCGCGCCTGTACCGGCCCCTCGGCCCCGTGTTGTGGTGAGCGCCCCCGTCCCCCGAAGTGCCGTGACCGGCCGGCACGGACCCGAGGAGCCGCGATGCCCGAAGCACCACCGCAGGATCCGCCCGCGCTGCGCGTCGAAGGGCTCGACGTCATGTACGGGCGGGCCCTGTCAGCCCTGCGTTCCGTGTCCCTGACCGTTCCGCACGGCGCGGTCGTCGCACTGCTCGGCGCGAACGGCGCCGGCAAGACCACGCTGCTGAGGGCCGTCTCGGGCACCCTGCGCCTGCACCGCGGCACCGTCACCGCGGGCCGCGTCCGCTACGGCGACACGGAACTCGACGGACGCGACCCGGTCGCCGCGGTACGGGCCGGAGTCGTCCAGGTCCCCGAGGGCAGACGGGTCTTCGCCGGCCTCACCGTCGAGGAGAACCTGCGCGCCGGCGGCCTCGGCCTCGGCCGGCGCGCCCCCGCGCTGGTCCGGGAGTCCCGCGACCGCGTGTACGGCCTGTTCCCCGTGCTCGCCGAACGCAGCCGGCAGGCGGCCGGCCTGCTGTCCGGGGGCGAGCAGCAGATGCTCGCCATCGGCCGTGCCCTGATGGCCGCCCCCCGCCTGCTCCTGCTCGACGAGCCGTCCCTCGGCCTCGCCCCGCGCATGGTGTTCCGCATCGCCGAGGTCGTCCGCGAGATCAACGAGCAGGGCACCGCCGTGCTGCTGGTCGAGCAGAACGCCGGCATGGCCCTGTCCCTCGCCGACCACGCACACGTCCTCGAGGTGGGCGAGATCCGGCTCTCCGGTCCCGCCGACGAACTCGCCCGCACGGACGCCGTGCGCCGCCTCTACCTCGGCGAGAGCGCCGACGAACCGGCCGGCGACCAGGGGGCCGCGTGAACATCCGCACCACCGGCCGTACGGCCGCCCGCGCCACCGCCGGTTCCCCGGCCGCACCCCCCGCGCTCCACGTCCGCGACGTCACCGTCCGCTTCGCCGGTCTCACCGCCCTCGACACGGTCTCCTTCACCGTGGCCCCGGGCTCGGTGCACGCCCTGATCGGACCCAACGGCGCGGGCAAGTCCACCTGCTTCAACGTCCTGTCGGGCCTGTGCCGCCCGGCCGCCGGCCAGGTCCTGCTCGGCGACACCGACCTGACGGGGCTCGCCCCGCACCGGATCGCCGCGCTCGGCGTGGCCCGCACCTTCCAGAACATCGTCACGACCGAGGGCACGGTCGCCGACAACCTCATGCTCGGCCGGCACGCCCTGTCCCGCGCCGGCTTCGCCGCCAGCGCCCTGCGCCTGCCGAGCGCCGTGCGCGAACAGCGCGCCCACCTGGACCGGGTCCACGAGATCGCCGAACTCACCGGCCTCGCCGCCCACGTCGACACCCCGGTGGCCCTGCTGTCCTACGGCGACCGCAAACGCGTCGAACTCGCCCGCGCGCTCTGCCTGGAACCGCGCGTGCTGCTGCTCGACGAGCCGGTGGCCGGCATGAACGGCGCCGAACGCGCCGCCACCGCCGACGTCGTCCGCACGGTCCGGGAACGACTCGGCCTGTCCGTCGTCCTCGTGGAGCACGACATGGGCCTCGTCATGCGCCTCGCCGACGAGGTCACCGTCCTCGACTTCGGCCGCCGGCTCGCCCACGGCACACCCGAGGAGATCCGCCGCCACCCCGAGGTGCTGCGCGCCTACCTGGGCACCGGCGCCCCCGACGAGGCCGGCGCCCCCGACGAGGCCGGCGGGACGCCCCCCGGGGCCACCGACACGGCCGAGACCCGCGAAAAGACCGACGTGACCGAACCCCCCGGGGAGAACGCTCAGTGACCACCCTCCTCGACACCCTCCTCAACGGCCTCGCCCTCGGCGCCGTCTACGCCCTCGTCGCCCTCGGCTTCGTGGTCATCTTCAAGGCCTCCGGCGTCCTCAACTTCGCCCACGGCTCGCTGCTCCTGCTCGGCGGCTACCTCGTCGCCGTCCTCCACGACGACCTCGGCTTCGCCGGCGCCCTCGCGGTGGCCGTCCTGGCGACCGGGGCCGTGGCCGGCGCCCTCGACCGGCTGCTGCTGCAACGCGGCGACCCGGACCCCAAGGCCGCCCACGTGCAGACCATCGTCACCATCGGCGTGGACATCGTGCTGGTGACCGACCTGTCCCGGCGCATCGGCGGCGACCTCCTCACCCTCGGCGACCCGTGGGGCGACGCGGTGACCGGCCTCGGCCCGGTGACCGTCGCCGACAGCCGGCTCGCCGCGATCGCCGTCTCCGCCGTCGTCATCGCCGCCGTCTTCGCCCTCTTCCGGTTCACGCCCTGGGGTCTGTCCCTGCGCGCGGCGGCCGAGGACGTGGAGGCCGCCGCCCTGATGGGCGTACGGCTGAGCCGGGTCCGCATGCTCGCCTGGTGCCTGGCCGGCGCGCTCGCCGCACTCGCCGCCGTGTTCCTCGCCGCCTTCCCGGCGCCGGGCCTGGAGCGCACCACCGGCCAGATCGCCCTCAAGGCCTTCCCCGCGGCCATCCTCGGCGGCATGGCCTCACCGCCCGGCGCCCTCGCGGGCAGCCTGCTGATCGGCCTGACCGAGGCCCTCGTGGCGGGCTACCAGTCCGAACTGCACGTCCTCGGCGAGGGGTTCGGCGACGTCGCGCCCTACGCCGTGATGGTGGTCGTCCTGCTGGTGCGGCCCACCGGTCTGTTCGGCGCGAAGGGAGCGGTCCGTGTCTGAACTCGTCCCGAAGTGGGCCAGGCTGCTGCTGCCCGCCCTCCTCCTGTGCGCGCTGCCCTTCTACCTCGACGCCTTCTGGCTGCGCATCGGCCTGTTCTCGCTGGCCGCCGCCATCGGCGCCGTCGGCCTCGGCCTGCTCAGCGGCACCGCCGGCCAACTCTCCCTCGGCCACGCCTTCTTCCTCGCCGTGGGGGCCTACGGCTACACCTGGCTGGCCGGTGACCCCGGCCCGGCCCTGCCGCCGGCGCTCGCCGCCGTCCTCGCCGTGCTGCTGGCCGGTGCGGCGGGCGGCCTGTTCAGCCCCGTCGCCGGACGGGTGCGCGGCATCTACCTGGGCATCGCCACCCTCGCGCTGGTCTTCCTCGGCCACCACCTGCTGCTCACCGCCGACTCCGTCACCGGGGGCTTCAACGGCCGCTCGGTGCCGCCGCTCACCCTCGGCGGCTTCGGTTTCACCGCCGACGACCCCGAACTCACCGTGCTGGGCGTGCCGTTCGGCGCCGAGGAACGCCTCTGGTACCTCGGTCTCGCCCTGTTCGCCCTCACCTGGTTCACCGCGCGCGGACTGCTGCGCGGCCGCCCCGGCCGGGCCCTCGCGGCGGTCCGCGACAGCGAGACCGCGGCGGCCGTCATGGGCGTGAACGTCGCCCGCTACCGCTCGGCCGCCTTCGTCGTGTCGTCGATGTACGCCGGTCTGGCCGGGGTCCTGCTGGCCCTCTCCTTCCGCCGGGTGGTGCCCGACTACTTCGGCCTGGCCCTGTCCGTCGACTACCTCGCCATGATCGTCATCGGCGGCCTCGGCTCCGTCGCCGGAGCCACCGCGGGAGCCTTCTTCGTCACCGCGCTGCCCCTGCTGATGACCCGGTACGCCGACCAGCTCCCGCTGGTCGCCGCCCCCGGCACCGGCGGCGAGGGCGCCATCGGCCCGACCGAGGCCGCCCGCTACCTCTACGGCGCCGCGATCGTCGTCATCCTCCTGTACGCCCCCGACGGACTGCACGGCCTGACCCGTCGCGTGCGCGCCCGCCTGCGGCCCGCCCGCCCACCCGGCGGGACCCCGTCCGCGCCCCCGCCGACCAGCACCGACGCCCCACCCGCCTCACCGGACTCACCCGCCTCACCCGCACGAGCCAAGGAGCACACCCCGTGAACCCCAAGCACCGCACCCGCGGCACCGCCCTCACCGCGGCACTGGCTGCCCTGCTGATCGCGGCCACCGGCTGCAGCTCCAAAGCGGACGGCGGCACCACCTCCGACGGCGCCGACGGCGTCACGTCCGGCCCCGGAGTGACCGGCAAGACCATCAGACTGGGCGCCCTCACCGACCTGACCGGCCCCTATGCCACCCTCGGCAAGTCCATCGTGCAGGCCCAGCAGATGTGGGCCGACGAGACCAACGCCAAGGGCGGCATCTGCGGCCGCAAGGTCGAGATCGTCGTCAAGGACCACGGCTACGACGTCCAGAAGGCCGTCACCGCCTACGCCGACATCTCCCCGGACGTCGTCGCCCTGCCCCAGGTCATCGGCTCCCCGGTCGTCGCGGCCCTGCTCGACGACATCGAACGCGACCACCTGCTCACCTACCCCCAGGCCTGGGCCGCCTCCCTGCTCGGCAAGGACTCCGTCCAGGTCATGGCCACCACCTACGACCTCGACATGATCGCCGCGGTCGACTTCCTCACCCGCACCAAGGGCCTGGCCAAGGGCGACACCGTCGGGCACGTCTACTTCGAGGGCGACTACGGCGCCAACGCGCTCCAGGGTTCCACCTGGGCGGCGGAGAAGGCCGGGCTGAAGATCGCGGGCCAGAAGATCAAGGCGACGGACACCGACCTCTCGGCCCAGGTGACGGCACTGAAGAAGGACGGGGTGAAGGCGATCCTGATCAGCGCCGGGCCCGCCCAGACGGCCTCCCTGGTCGGCGTCGCCGCCTCCCGCGGCCTGCGCGTCCCCGTCGTCAGCAGCGCGCCGGGCTTCGCCCCCCAGCTGATGAAGACCCCCGCCGCGCCGGCCCTGACGGCCATGCTGAGCATCGTCAGCGGCGCCCCCGCCGTCAGCTCCGACATCCCCGGCGTCAAGAACATGGTCACCGCCTACACGAAGAAGTACCCGGCCTCCCCGGTCGACTCCGGGGCGCTCTCCGGCTACAACGCGGCCCAGCTCCTCGGCGCCGACCTGAAGAAGGCCTGCGAGGGCGGCAGCCTCGCCCGCGAGGACGTGGTGAAGGCCCACCGTTCGCAGAAGAACGTCGACACCGGCCTCGGCAGCCCGCAGGACTTCACCGACGTCGACCGGCCCGCCGCGCTGTCGACGTACGTGCTGAAGCCGGACGCGAAGGCGGCTGGCGGCGTGGTCGGCGTCGAGGACGCGCACCAGGCGCCGGGGGTGGAGGAGTACCTGACGTCGAAGTCCTGAACCGGGCCCGCATTCAGCGGCCCCGCTGCTGAATGCGTTCGCTTTCTTCCATTGGACCTCAAAGGCCCGCCGGGGCCAGGCTGGAACGCGTCCGGTGCACCGCGCTCACCTTCCGGTGCACCGGACTTCGTCACGCCCCACCGCCGAGAGAGGTCACGAGCCATGCACACCCGCCGCATCGGTGACGTCGAGGTCAGCGCGATCGGGCTGGGAGCCATGCCCATGTCGATCGAGGGCCGCCCCGACGAGGCACGCTCCCTCGCCACCGTGCACGCCGCGCTGGACGCCGGCGTCACCCTGATCGACACCGCGGACGCCTACCACCTGCACGCCGACGAGGTCGGCCACAACGAGACCCTCGTCGCCAAGGCCCTCGCCTCCCACGACCGGGGCGCCGACGTGCTGGTCGCCACCAAGGGCGGCCATCTGCGCCCCGGCGACGGCAGCTGGACCCTCGACGGCAGCCCCCGGCACCTCAAGGAGGCATGCGAGGCCTCGCTGCGCCGGCTCGGCGTGGAGGCGATCGGCCTCTACCAGTTCCACCGCCCCGACCCGCGCGTCCCGTACGCCGACTCGGTCGGCGCGGTGCGCGAACTGCTCGACGAGGGAAAGATCCTCGCGGCCGGCATCTCCAACGCCGACCCCGGCCGGATCAGGCTGGCGAACGACATCCTGGGCGGCCGGCTGGTCTCCGTGCAGAACCAGTTCTCGCCCGCCTTCCGCTCCAGCGAGCCCGAACTGCGCCTGTGCGACGAGCTGGGCATCGCCTTCCTGCCCTGGAGCCCGCTCGGCGGCATCTCCCGCGCCGGTGAACTCGGTTCCGCCCACGCGCCGTTCGCCCGGATCGCCGAGCGGCACGGGGTGAGCCCGCAGCGCGTGTGCCTGGCCTGGATGCTCGCCAAGTCGCCGGTGGTGGTGCCCATTCCGGGCGCCAGCCGCCCGGAGACGATCCGCGACTCGGCCGCGGCGACCGAGCTGGTCCTCACGGCGGAGGAGCTGGCGGAGCTGGACGCGGCCTGACCGGGCGCGCCGACGGGACGCGGGACGGGGCACACCGCCGGGGCACGGGACCCGGGAACGGGCATGGGACCCGGGAACGGGTCGTGCCGCCGGGCACGCCACCCGGGTGCGGTCCTGTCGACCAGGATAGAAAGCGCTTGCTCTACGCTCGGGACCCGCACCCCCACCTGATTCCCGCATCCCGAACCCGGGGAAGGACCACCGCCGATGGCGTCGTCGCTCGACAGACCCCTCGACCACCGCTACCGCGACGAGCACCCGATCCGCACGCTCGCCTACCTCTTCCGCGCCGACCGGCACCGGCTGGCCGGCGCGGTCGTCGTCTTCACCGTCAAGCACAGCCCCATCTGGCTGCTGCCGCTCATCACCGCGTCCATCATCGACACCGTCGTCGAGCACCAGCCCATCGGCCGCCTGTGGACCAGCACCGGCGTCATCCTCTTCATCCTGATCGTCAACTACCCGCTCCACCTGCTCTACGTCCGCCTCCTGTACGGCAGCGTCCGCCGCATGGGCACCACCCTGCGCTCCGCCCTGTGCACCCGCATGCAGCAACTGTCCATCGGCTACCACTCGCGGGTCAGCGCCGGAGTGCTCCAGGCCAAGGTCGTCCGGGACGTCGAGGCCGTCGAGCAGATGGTGCAGCAGACCGCGGAGAACGGGCTCGGCGCGATCACCGTGCTCACCGGCGGACTCGTCATCATCGCCGTCCGCACCCCCGAGTTCGTGCCCGTCTTCCTGATCGTGGTGCCCGTCGCCGCGTTCGTCGTGGCCCGCCTGCGCTCCCGGCTGCGCGCCCACAACGAGCACTTCCGCCACGAGGTGGAGACCCTCTCCTCACGCGTCACGGAGATGACCCGGCTGATCCCGGTCACCCGCGCCCACGGCCTGGAGGGCAAGGCCATCACCCGCATGGACGGCACCCTGCGACGCCTGCTGACCTCCGGGATGCGCCTCGACCTGGTCAACGGCCGCTTCGGCTCGATCTCCTGGGTCGTGCTCAACGTGGTCGGCGTGCTGGTCCTGGCGGGCGCGGCCCTCGTGTCGTACTACGAGGTCTGGGGCGTCACCCCCGGTGACGTCGTCATGCTCAGCGCCTTCCTCACCACCCTGACCAACTCCACGACCACGCTGACCGGCCTGGCACCGGTCATCACCAAGGGCCTGGAGTCGGTCCGTTCGGTCGGCGAGGTCCTCCAGGCGCCCGAACTGGAGGACAACGAGGGCAAGGCCGAACTGACCGCGCTGCACGGCGCGGTGGACTTCGAGGCCGTCGGACACGCCTACGACGGCGGCCGGCCCTCGGTGCGCGACTTCACCCTGTCCGTGGCGCCGGGCGAGACCGTCGCCCTGGTCGGCGCCTCCGGCGCGGGCAAGTCGACCGTGCTCAACCTCGTGATCGGCTTCATCCGGCCGACCGCGGGCCGGCTGCTGCTGGACGGCACCGACATGAACACCCTCGACCTGCGCACCTACCGGCGGTTCGTCTCGGTGGTCCCGCAGGAGTCGATCCTCTTCGACGGCACCGTCCGCGAGAACGTCGCCTACGGCATGGAGGACGAGGCCGACGAGGAAGCGGTCCGCGCGGCCCTGCGCGACGCCAACGCCCTCGAGTTCGTCGACCGGTTGCCCCAGGGACTAGACACCCTGGTCGGCGAGCGGGGGGCACGCCTGTCGGGAGGACAGAAGCAGCGGCTGGCGATCGCCCGCGCGCTGATCCGGGACCCCAAGGTGCTCATCCTGGACGAGGCCACGTCCGCGCTCGACACCCGCTCGGAAGCCCTGGTCCAGCAGGCACTCGCCCGGCTGCTGCACGGACGCACCACCTTCGTGGTGGCGCACCGCCTGTCCACGGTGCGCGGCGCCGACCGGATCGTGGTCATGGGGGAGGGGCGGATCCTGGAGACCGGCACGCACGAGGAACTCCTGCGCCGGGGCGGCGCCTACGCGGCCCTGCACAGCGGGCAGGTGGCCTGACGCCACGGGGCCGCCCGCCGGGGCGGCACGGGATCGGCACGGGATCGGCACGACAGGCCCGGTGCCCGGGGACCACTGGGCCGGATGGCGAAAAACATACCCCCGGAGGGTGACACGCGCCCCATCCGTGCATGAATCACCCGGGTCCGGGCACACGACGCCCACCACACCTGGAGAAAGGGGCGCTCGTGATCGTTCCGGACCCGAAGACCGTCAGGACGCTGCTCACCCGTTACGCGACGCTGAGGATCGCTCAGGCGGAGCGGGAGACACCGCAGACGGCTCGCGAGTTGGAGGACGTCACCTACACGCTGTGCGTCCTCATGGCCACGTCCGACGTCCGTGAGGCGGTCGCCGCCGCGGACGCCCTGCTCGCCGCCGAGGTGCGGCCGCCGGCGGCCCGGCTGCCGAAGCAGGAGACGGACGCGGCGCAGGACGTCACGACGAGGGACGGCGAGCGGGACGAGGAGAGCGGCCTGTCCCTGGCGGTCTGAGGCCGTCCCCGGCCTCAGACCGCCGAACCACAGCGGTCCGCGTCCCGGGCCGGCCCTCGCGGGGGAGTTCCGGCCAGCCACCGCGCGATGGTGCGGGCGATCGGCTGGCCGGTGTCCACCTCGACGAAGCCGAACTGGCCCGACTGGTTGCACTCCAGGAACCACCACGTGCCGTCGGCGTCCTCCGCGAAGTCGAAGGCGCCGTAGGCCAGTTCCGCCCCGCGCAGATACGTCCGCACGGCCTCGGCCAGGCGCGGCGGGACGTCGACCGGGCGCCACGGCGCGGTGGACGGCGCGAAGCGCACGTCCACCACCTCCGGGTCGCCGTCGCCGCAGGCCTCCTTGCGGGCGGCCAGCAGGTGCTCGCCCACCGCGGTCAGCCGGATGTCGGCCCGCTTGGCGACCCGCCGTTGCAGCAGGGTCGGGCCGTAGGCGACGGCGGCGAAGTCGGCCCCGGGCGGGACCCGGGTGGTGGGCACAGCCCGGGGCGGGTCCTGCGGATGCGCCCCGGACACCGGCTTGACCACCAGGTCGGGGTACCGCTCGGCGAAGTCCCGCGCCGCCTGCGGGAACGTCGTGATGAGCGTGGCCGGCACGGGCAGCCCGCTGCGCTGGGCCAGCCGCAGCTGCCACGGCTTGTGCCGGGCCCGGCGGGACGCGTCCGGATGGTTCATCCAGCGCGCCTCACCGCCGCGCAGCATCCCGTACAGCGCCTGCGAGGCCTCCTCCGTGAGCCACGCGGACGGGTCGGGGGCGCGGGCCGCCGCCGCGCCGGGCCGGCGGACCCACACCGAACGCAGCGAGTCGATGCCCACCAGCCGTCCCGCGGACGACAGATGGCCCCGGAAGGCGCCGTGCACGTACTCCCCGGAGAGCGCCACGGAACCGGTCAGGTCGGCGGGATCGAGCCGCACGACGGGGACGCCGGCGGCGTTCAGGTGCACGACCACCATGTCCGCCGTGACGTCCTCTTCACTGGTGAGGATGAGCACGGTCATCTCGGCCGCCGCGCTCAGTCGTCGAAGTGCGTCTTGGAGCCCGCTGTGGAGGTCGTCGTCCCGAGCTCTCTCAGCAGGGCGTGGTCGCGGGCGGCGATCCGGCCGTCGAGGAGCACGTTCAACTGCATTCCTGGGTCATAGGCGTACGGAGTGGTGAACTCCAACTCCGCCGCCGGGCGTGCGTAGTTGAGCGCGAACGGTTGCATCGTCTCTCCCTCGTCGGTACTGCGTCGATCAAGCGGTGCCACCGTGCGACGTCACTCGGGCCCGCTGCTGTGGTGCGACCTTCAGTCACTTATACGAATCGAACGGGTGGTTGGTTTCCTCACTCTCCGTGATCGCCGCCGGGGCGGGCCGGGCACAGGGAGCTGAGCAGGGGCGATGAGCCTCGTGCGGAGTGAAAACGTCTTCCCGAGCGGTCAGTTGGCGGAGTCCGCGGGGCCGGGGGCGCGGCGCAGCGAGCGCAGGGCGAGGAGCAGGACGCCGATGTCGTCGAGGTAGACCGGGTCGGGCAGCAGGTCGGCCGGGAGGACGAAGTACGCGACCGCGCCCCAGAACACCCAGCGCGGCCCGGTCGGCAGGCCCGCCTGCCGGAGGCCGCGCCGGGCCCGCACCAGCCGCACCATGACGGTGGCGGCCACGGCGAACAGCGCCACCGCCACTACCGCGGCGGCGGTGACGAGCGTGGTGGTCGCATCCACGGGCCCTCCCTGTGCGCGGTCCGTCGCGCGGTGTCCGGTGGTTCCCCGACTGTCGATTCCCCGTTCTCGTCTGCCGAATGCCCCGTCCGGGGGAGGGAAATCGCGCCGACCGGGTGTCGTTCGACACGCCCGTGCGCCCGCCCCGCCCGCGCGGACGCGCGTGGCCGGGGCGGGCGCCGGTTCAGCGGCCGGACTCCGGCAGCGCGGTGAGCACCCGGTCCGGGGTGAGGGGGAGTTCACGGAAACGGACGCCGGTCGCGTGGTGGACCGCGTTGCCCACCGCGGCGGCCGTGCCGACGATGCCGATCTCCCCGATGCCCTTGCTGCCCATGGGGTTGAGGTGCGGGTCGTCCTCCTCGACCCAGTGCGCCTCGACGTCCGGCACGTCCGCGTGCGCGGGCACGTGGTACGACGCCAGGTCGGACTCCGCGAAGTCGCCGAACGCGGCGTCCATCGTGCTGCCCTCGGTCAGCGCCATGCCCAGACCCATGATCATGCCGCCGACGAACTGGGAGCGGGCGGTGCGGGCGTTGAGGATGCGCCCCGCCGCGTACACCCCGAGCAGCCGGCGCACCCGCACCTCGCCGGTCACCGTGTCCACCGCGACCTCCGCGAAGTGCGCCCCGAACGCGTGCCGGGCGTACCCGGAGTCCGCGTCGGCGGTACCGGCGGTGTCGGCGTGCTCGACCAGGCCGTGCTCGGGCACGGGCCCCGGGAAGGCGGCCAGCCGGTGCGCGAGCCGGACGCACGCCTCGTGGACCGGCCCGCCCCAGGACGCCGTACCGGAGGAACCGCCGGCCAGCGGGGCGGACGGCAGGTCGCTGCTGCCGAGCCGGACCCGGACCCGCTCCAGGGGCACGTCGAGAGCGTCCGCCGCGATCTGCGCGAGGACGGTACGGGCCCCGGTGCCGATGTCCGTGGCGTTGACCTCGACGAGGAAACTCCCGTCGGGCAGGGCACGGGCCGCCGCGGTCGACGGCGACACCAGCACCGGGTAGGTGGCGGCGGCCACGCCCGTCCCGACCAGCAGCGGGCCCTGCCGGCCGGAGCGCGGACGCGGATCGCGCCGCTCCCACCCGAACCTGCGCGCCCCCTCGCGCAGGCACTCCACGAGGTGACGGCTGCTGAACGGCCGGCCACTGTCCGGTTCCGTCTCCGGCTCGTTGTGCACCCGCAGCTCGACGGGGTCCATGCCCAGTTCCACGGCGAGTTCGTCCACGGCCGACTCCAGCGCGTACATGCCCGGCGCCTCCCCGGGCGCCCGCATCCACGAGGGGCTCGGCACGTCGAGGGGGACCACGCGGTGCGCCGTACGGCTGTGCGGGGCGGCGTACATGACGCGGCCCGGTACCGCCGCCTGCTCCACGAACTCCTTCACGCGGGAGGTGTGCGTGGTGACCTCGTGGTCCAGGCAGGTCAGCCGGCCGTCGGCGTCCGCGCCCAGGCGCAGCCGGTGCAGGGTCGGCGCCCGGTGCCCGACCACCGAGGGCAGGAAACGGCGTGGCAGGACGACCGTGACCTGCCGCCCGGTGTGCCGCAGCGCGGCCATCACGGCGAGCACCACGTCCGGCCGGGGCGTCCCCTTGGAGCCGAAGCCGCCGCCGACGTGCTCGGCGACGACGGTGATCCGCTCCCCGGCCAGCCCGAACACAGCGGCGAGCACGTCCCGTACGGTCGTGGTGCCCTGGCTGGAGGTGTGCACCGTCAGGTGCTCCCCGTCCCAGTGCGCGGTGCTGGCGTGCGGCTCCATGGGGTGGTTGTGCAGGGGCGGCACCCGGTAGCCGACGTCGACCCGGACGGCCGCGGACGCGAACGCCCGCCGGGAGTCGCCGCGTTCGCGGACCGCCGGATGGCCGCCGTTGGCCTCCTCGGGCTCGTAGGCGTCCGGGTGCGTCTCGGACAGCGTGACGTCGTGCGGCTCCGCCGAGCAGTCGACGCGCACGGCGGCGGCGCCGGCCCGCGCGGCCTCCGGGCTGTCCGCCACCACCAGGGCGACGAACCAGCCCCGGTGCGGCACACGGGCGTCCTGGAGCACGGCGAGGATCGGATCGTCCGGCTCGGCGAGCCGCGGCGCGTTCTCGTGGGTGAGCACGGACACGACGCCGGGCAGGCCGAGCGCGGCCGAAGCGTCCACCCCCGTCACCCGGCCGCGGGCCACCCCGGCGGGCACCGGACGGGCGAACAGCCGCCCGGGGGCGGGGAACTCGGCGGCGTAGCGGGCGGTGCCGGTGACCTTCTCGCGGCCTTCCCGGCGCTCGGCCGGAGCGCCCGTGGCGGGTGACCTCACGCGTCCTCCCCGTGCGGTGCCGAGCCGCCGTGCGCGAGCCGCCCGAGGACGTCGACGGCGAGGTTGCGGGCGAGGGGCACCTTGTAGGCGTTGCCGGGCAGCGGCCGGGCCTGCTCCAGTTCGAGGCCGACGGCACGCTCGCACGCCGCCCCGGTCGGCGCCGCCCCCACGAGCGCCTCCTCGGCCCGCCGGGCCCGCCAGGGCCGGTGCGCCAGCCCCCCGAACGCGATCCCCGCGTGCGCGACCACGCCGTCCGACACCTTCAGGACCACCGCGACGGACGCCAGCGCGAAGGCGTACGACGCCCGGTCGCGGGCCTTGCGGTACGCGGACGGCACCCCGGCCGTGGCGGCCGGCAGCAGGACCGCGGTCACCAGCTCGCCCGGCTCCACCACGGAGTCCCGCTCCGGCCGGTCACCGGGCAGCCGGTGGAACTCCGCCGCGGGCACCCGCCGTACGCCCGCGAGGCCGTACAGCTCGACCTCGGCGTCCAGCGCGGCCAGGGCGACCGCCATGTCCGAGGGGTGGGTGGCGACGCAGTGCTCGGAGTGGCCGAGCACCGCGTGATCGCGGTGCACGCCGGCCAGCGCGCCGCAGCCAGTGCCCGGCTCCCGCTTGTTGCAGGGCTTGGACACGTCCTGGAAGTAGGGGCAGCGGGTGCGCTGGAGCAGGTTCCCGCCGGTCGTCGCGGCGTTGCGCAGCTGACCGGAGGCACCGGCGAGCAGCGCCTGCGACAGGACGGGGTAGCGCTCGCGGACCAGCGGATGCGCCGCCAGGTCGCTGTTGCGCACCAGCGCGCCGACCCGCAGCGAACCGTCCGGCAGCTCCGTCACCCCGTCCATGGGCAGACGGGTGACGTCGATGAGCGTGGTGGGCCGCTCGACGCCGAGTTTCATCAGGTCGACGAGGTTGGTGCCGCCGCCCAGGTAGCGGGCGCCGGGGTGGGAGGCGTAGGCGTCGGCGGCCTCGGCGAGACTGCCGGCCCGTACGTAGGCGAAGGGCTTCACCGGATCACGTCCTCGACCGCGTCGACGATGCGGGGATACGCCCCGCACCGGCACAGGTTGCCGCTGAGCCGCTCGCGGATCTCCTCCCGGTCGAGCGGCACCGGACCGCGGACCGCTCCCGCGCCGGTGACGTGCGAGGGGTGGCCGGCCTCCGCCTCGGCGAGGGCGCCGACCGCGGAGCAGATCTGCCCCGGTGTGCAGTAGCCGCACTGGAAGGCGTCGCGTGCCAGGAAGGCCCGCTGGAGCGGGTGCGGCTCCTCGCCGTCACCCGACAGCCCCTCGACGGTCGTGACGTCGCAGCCGTCGGCGGCCACCGCGAGCAGCAGGCAGCTGTTCACCCGCCGGCCGTCGACCAGGACCGTGCAGGCGCCGCACTGGCCGTGGTCGCAGCCCTTCTTGGCACCGGTGAGGTCCAGGTCCTCCCGCAGGAGGTCCAGCAGGACGCGCCGGTGGTCCACCGTCAGGGTGTGCGGCTTGCCGTTGACCCGCAGCGTCGTCTCGGAGCGGTACGGAGGCGGTGCGCCGGCGCCGTGCGCGGGTTGCTGCTCGCTGCCCATGTCGTGGACCCCTTCGCTCGTGGATCCCTTCGAAGACCCGTCGTGCCGTGGGGACCGCGTATCCAGCGGACGGCGCTCGACACGTCCCGCGGGGCGGGAAACGGCCGCGGGGCGCACCGGGGGCGCGCGGGCCGGGCCGGGCTACCCGGCCTCGTCGCCGGCCGGCTCCCGCTCCCGCGGGCTCTCGGCGCTGGCCGGGCGCAGGCCCTTCGCCGTCTCGCGGAGGCGTTCCAGGGTCCGGCCCAGCTGCTGGAACGGCGAGCCGGCGGGCCGGGCGGCCGGCTGCGCGGGCTCGCCCGGCCCGGCCGCCTCCCGGTAGGCCTTCAGCGCCTCGTGCGCCTGCTCGGCGGCCTCCCGGTACAGGTCACGGGACTGCGTCATCGCCTCCAGCGCCTCCCGGTACCTGACCACGAGACTGCGCTCGCGGGCCAGCTCCTCCTCCAGCGTCAGCAGCTGCCACTCGTCCCGCAGCGCGGTCAGCGCGGCCTCGCCGCCGTCCGGCAGCGGCTTGGGCAGGGCGGCGAACCGGGTCACCGCGTCCAGCAGCTCGGTGGGGTGCGTGCCGTCCAGGAAGACGCTGCGCACCGTGAAGTCGGCGGCCTCGTACCCGGCCGGGGCCGGCGACCCCGGCAGCACCAGGGCGCCGCCGCGGGGCAGCTCCACGCCGAACTCGCGCAGCGCCCAGTTCGCGGTCCGCAGCTGGTGCGGTGCCGCACGGTGCTCCACGACCCGGTGGTGCAGTCCGGGCGGCAGCAGCGGGACCAGGGAGCGGCGGCCCCGCTCGTCGGGGGTCATGGCCTCGTGCACCAGCAGGTCGATGGTCCAGGTGTCGCGCTGGGCGCCGCGCAGCACCCGCCGCAGTTCCTTGTCGTCCGCCGGGAGCGCGCTGACGTCGGCATAGCGGCCGCCGGTGACCGTCTCCTGGCCCCACGGGGCGTCCTCGTCCCAGGGCCAGAACATGGCGGCCGGCGACGGCCAGCGCAGGTCCCACGGCCGCTCCGCCTCCGCGACCAGCGTCCATTCCTGCCCGCGCCCGGACCACTCGCCGAGCGTCAGCCGGGCCCGCACGGTGACGTCCCCGGGCACCTGCCAGCGGGCTTCGAGGACCAGTTCGCCTTCGGTGGTGTCGGCGTCGGGGACCTCCAGGAAGTCCTGGAGGGTGCCGGCGTCCTTGAGCGACCGGAGGTTCTTGCGCAGGACGTCCGGCGCGGTCGGCCCGGTGTGGCGGCCGCGGGTCAGCCACACCGTGGAGGGCGTCGGGGCCGGGACGGTCGGGGAGGTGAGCATGAGTCCCTTCGTGAGGAGCGAGGGCGACGGGGGAGTGCCAGTATCGCCGTCGCGGCGGGCGGGTGAGCGAGCGGGGGTCGGTGCAAAACAGGTCGTGGTGCGCATTCCCACCCGGGCCTCGCGTCACGCGTGGAGCGGGGCACCCGGGTGACCCCCGCGCCGCGCGCCCGCGACCGGTCCGGCGGGGGCGGGCAGCGGCACCCGGCCGACCGTACGCAGGAGGAACGCACCGGTGGAACCCGGTCTCACAGGACGGACCGCGCCGGTGCCGGGCCCTCCCGGGGTATCGGCGCGGCGATCACCGTCGGCCCGGCGCGCCTTCGCGCGCGAGCGGCACCCCCGGTCGCTGCCGCACCGGTCCGTCGAACCGGAGGAGATCACCGGCCGTGTCGCCCACCTCGGCCCGCCGCTCGCCGCCTGCCGCCCGCCGCCGTTCGCCTCCGCCTCCGCCTCCGCGGCGACGGGCGGCGCGTGGCGCGTGGGCGGCCGGTCCGGTCCGGCCGGTCCGGTCCGGCCGGTACACCGACCCGGTACCACCCCGACCGCGCGCGGCCCGCACACGGGGTGTGCGGCGTTCACCACCGGACGCGGACGCGCACCCGTGGTCCCCGCCGCGGCGGCCGCCGACAATCGACCCGGCGGACAGGGCTCGCCCACCATCCGCGTCGGGGCGGGCCCTGTTCCCGTGCCCGGAACAGCCCTCCCGCGGAGCCCGCGGACCGTCCCCCGGACCGGGTCGCACGTTCCAGAGGAAAATGCCAAAGCATCCACCCGGGACCGCCACTTTCCGTAACCTCGGGGTCACGCCCTCGGTGGCCGCCCGCTGCCGGGCCCGCCGGGCCGGTGAGCGCCGTGCCGTCGACTCGCGCCGAAAGGAGACCGGTCATGCCCGTCGAGGCCGAGGTCCTGAACGAACTGCACCGGCTGCGCACCCGCATGCCCCAGCTGACGGGGGCGGTGGCGGCCAGCGTCGACGGACTCGTCCTCGCCCAGGACCTGCCCGGCGTCCAGCCGGAGGGCCTCGCGGCCCTCACCGCGGCCGCCCTCGGTGTCGGCCACCGCCTGGTGGACCTCACGGCGCGGGGCGAGTTCTGCGAACTCCTCGTGCGCGGGACCGGGGGATACGTCGCCACGTACGCGGCCGGCCCCACCGCCGTCCTCACCCTGCTCGCCGACGACCGCGCCAACGTCGGCCGCCTGCACCTCGAAGGCCGGCGCAGCGGCGCCCACATCGCCGGCCTGATGGCGGCCGGGCCCACACCGGAACCGGCACACCCGGCCGTTCCCACCGTCCCGCCACCACCCGAGAACCGTGCCCTGGGCGCCCTGCCGATGCGCATCCCCCGGCAGTTCAGACCTCAGCGGGGTCCGGAGCACGGCGGCTGAACCGGCCGCCGACCGCACCGCGAGGCGGGCCTGCGCCCCTCACCCCCCCCCGCACCACGGAGCAGCTCTACGCGCCGCCGCCTCCCGCCCGTCCCCGGCGGCGGTCGGCGCCGCGCCGCTGGCCCACGACCCGTTCCGCGCCGCCCGGGTTCGCGCCGGGCGCGCTGAAGCCGCCGGGCACCAGCCGCGGCGATACCGCGGCCGCGGCCGACGGCGGGCCGACCTCCACCGCGCGGGTGCCGGTCGGGCCCGCACTGCCGGCGTGGGCCGGTGGCGGTGTCGCACGGCCGATGACCCGGGTGTGCGGCATCAAGGCGGCGCAGGCGGAGCAGACTTCGCTGAGCGTCCACACCTGGCCCACGGCCGGGTCGTGCCGCAGCACCAGCAGGACCGCGCCCGCGCAGGCGACCCGCGTGCCCTCGTGCAGGGCGCACCGCTCGCGCCGGCACCCGCAGGCGGCGTCGTGGCGCACCGACGCCGCTCGGGCGTGCGCGGCGGCGTGGGCTTCGGCGAAGCGGCGCAGGGCCGCGAGATCGCGCGAACGCGACGGCATCGCGCACGCGGAGGAACAGGTGACCGACGCGGTGCGGTCCCGGTGCCCGACCACGCGAATGGTCCAGGAGCGGCCGGGACGGCGGGCTGACGGCGCCTCGGGGAACGTTTGAGCCAAGACCGGATGTCCTTCGTGCGACGCGGGCGGGGAAAGGGGAAGGGCACCGCGTTCCGGTTCCGGCACGGCCCACCGGAGGTGACCCCGTCCAGAGCATGCCCGTGCCCCCGCCACGCCATTCCCGCCGAGCCCGTACGACAGGTGCACGGGGAGGACACACCGGAGCACGGACGGGCGCGCCGAAGCCCTAAGACCGTGTCCTATGTGGTGAGGCGGATGAGTCGTTTGTAGCAGCAGAGGGCGGCGGCGAGGCCGAGAAAGGCCAGGTAGTTGCGGGGATCGCGC
>NZ_JBIRNP010000010.1:0-111744 GCF_044331705.1 Streptomyces sp. NPDC017202
CGAGGATCAGGGCCCGGCACGCCGAGAGCACGCACCTGACGCCGCAGAGCCCGCCCTCCAGGCGGACGGCAGGAATTTGACGACAGGACCTAGGGGGTGCCGCCGGCTGATCGGTCACCGTGTCCTGCCGGTGAGGGCGCGCCCGCTCGGCGGAGCCGCTGTGCTGTACGGCCCCGCGCCCCTGGGGTGGGCATGGGTGCCGTCGGCCGACCGGCGGGGGTGTGTGACGACGGAACCCCGCACCCTCTTCCGGGGTGCGGGGCTCCGAGGTGGGACGGGTGGGTCAGTCCTTGATCTCGCAGATGGGGGCGCCCGAGGTGATCGAGGCGCCGACCTCCGCGGCGAGGCCCTTGACGGTGCCGGAGCGGTGCGCGTTCAGGGGCTGTTCCATCTTCATGGCCTCCAGGACGACGATCAGGTCGCCCTCCTTGACCTCCTGGCCCTCCTCGACCGCGATCTTGACGATCGTGCCCTGCATCGGGGAGGCGAGGGTGTCACCGGAGGCGACGGGGCCGGACTTCTTCGCCGCGCGCCGCTTGGGCTTGGCACCCGCCGCGAGGCCCGTGCGGGCCAGGGACATGCCGAGCGAGACCGGGAGGGAGACCTCCAGGCGCTTGCCGCCGACCTCGACGACGACCGTCTCGCGGCCCGCCTCCTCGTCGGCCTCGGTGTCCGCGGGGGCCGCGAAGGGCTTGATCTCGTTGACGAACTCCGTCTCGATCCAGCGGGTGTGGACCGTGAAGGGGGCGTCGGAGCCGGTGAGTTCGGGGGCGAACGCCGGGTCCCTCACCACCGTGCGGTGGAAGGGGATGGCCGTGGCCATGCCCTCGACCTGGAACTCCTCCAGGGCGCGGGCGGCCCGCTGGAGGGCTTCCTTGCGGGTGCGGCCGGTGACGATCAGCTTGGCCAGCAGGGAGTCCCAGGCCGGGCCGATGACCGAGCCGGACTCCACGCCCGCGTCGAGCCGCACACCCGGCCCCGAAGGGGCGTCGAACCTGGTGACGGTGCCGGGGGCCGGAAGGAAGTTGCGGCCCGGGTCCTCGCCGTTGATGCGGAACTCGAAGGAGTGGCCGCGCAACGCCGGGTCGTCGTAGCCGAGTTCCTCGCCGTCGGCGATGCGGAACATCTCGCGCACCAGGTCGATGCCGGCGACCTCCTCGGTGACCGGGTGCTCCACCTGGAGACGGGTGTTGACCTCCAGGAAGGAGATCGTGCCGTCCATGCCGACGAGGAACTCCACGGTGCCGGCGCCGACGTAGCCGGCCTCCTTGAGGATGGCCTTGGAGGAGGAGTACAGCTCGGCGATCTGCTCGTCGGAGAGGAACGGCGCCGGGGCCTCCTCGACCAGCTTCTGGTGCCGGCGCTGCAGGGAGCAGTCACGGGTGGAGACGACGACGACGTTGCCGTGGGTGTCGGCGAGGCACTGGGTCTCGACGTGCCGGGGGTTGTCGAGGTAGCGCTCGACGAAGCACTCGCCGCGGCCGAAGGCGGCGACGGCCTCGCGGACCGCCGAGTCGTACAGCTCGGGGACCTCTTCGAGGGTGCGGGCGACCTTGAGGCCGCGTCCGCCGCCACCGAAGGCGGCCTTGATCGCGATGGGCAGGCCGTGCTTCTCGGCGAAGGCGACGACCTCGTCGGCGCCCGACACCGGGTCCGGCGTGCCCGCCACCAGCGGCGCACCGGCGCGCTGGGCGATGTGCCGGGCGGCGACCTTGTCGCCGAGGTCGCGGATGGCCTGCGGCGGCGGGCCGATCCAGATGAGGCCCGCGTCCAGGACGGCCTGGGCGAACTCCGCGTTCTCCGAGAGGAACCCGTAGCCGGGATGGATCGCGTCCGCCCCGGACTCGCGGGCGGCGTTCAGCACCTTCTCGATGTCGAGGTAGCTGGTGCCGGGAGTGTCACCGCCCAGGGCGAACGCCTCATCCGCGGCGCGGACATGCAGAGCGTCCCGGTCCGGTTCGGCATACACGGCGACGCTTGCGATACCGGCATCCCGGCAGGCCCGGGCCACGCGGACTGCGATTTCGCCACGGTTGGCGATGAGCACCTTGCGCACGATTGAGGCTCCCTCCTTGAAACAAGCCGAGTTTAGGGACTGCCGACACGACTGATCGACCCGTCCTCGATGGTGAGCTTTCCCACACACAGCGTGATGTCAGGCTCACTCGATTGCGAAATCCCTTGCAGCACCGCCGTACGCAGCACTCCTTCCGGAAACCCTAGCCCTCCACTGTGGCCAAGGTCTCTGTGAGCACGTGCTGCGGCCCACTCCGATTCTTTGTGGAGTCCCTACGAATGGCCCAATGATTCTTTGCCGCCGGCAGAACCCTTGTCCCCTGGTTTACCCGTTAGTAGCGTTCGGGACGCCGAAGAGGGCCCGGCGGCCCGAGGGGCCTCCCCGAGGGGTGGCGGTCGGGCGGCGGGCGGGCACTGCTCGGGGTAACCAGGGGGCCCGTACGGGCCGGGTCGAAAGTGGGTGGGACCGGTGGTGCGCAGACCGGTGGCAGTCGTCGTGGCGGTCGTGCTCGTCCTGGAGGCGGTCGGCGTCGCCGCGCTGAACTGGTTCCTGGGGATCGTCGTCGACCGTCAGGACATGTCCCTGGCGGGCCTGGACCCGGACATGATGTCGACGTCGTCGAAGGCCGGCGGGATCGTCTTCGGTCTCTACTTCGCCTTCTGCGGGCTGGTCGCCCTGCTGGTGGCGGTCCGCGACCGGCCGCCGGCCGGCCTCGGCCGCGTCCTGCTGATCAGTGCGGCGGTGGTGCACGGACTGCTGGCCGCCGTCGCGTGGGGGCTGGTGGGGTGGCCCGCGTTCCTGTTCATGGTCGTCGTGCTCGCGCTCATCGTGCTGCTGCTGATGACGTACGACCGCCACGACGGGCCCGCCACGCCCGCCGCCGACCCCCGGGACGAGGGGCCGCGGGACCAGGGGCCGGCCCCGGTCAGTGGTCCGCCGGCGCCCACAACTCCGTGATGTTCACGCCCAGTTGCGCCAGCAGTCGGCGTACGAGCGGCAGACTGATGCCGATCACGTTGCCGTGGTCGCCGTCGATGCCGTCGATGAAGGGCGCCGAGCGGCCGTCCAGGGTGAACGCCCCGGCGACGTGGAGGGGCTCGCCGGAGGCGACGTACGCGGCGATCTCCTCGTCGGTGGGCTCGCCGAAGCGGACGACGGTGGAGGCGACGGCGGAGGTGTAGCGCCCGGTCGTGGTGTCGTAGACGCAGTGGCCGGTCTGCAGCGTGCCCACGCGGCCGCGCATGGACTTCCAGCGGGCGGTGGCCTCCTCGGCGTCCGCGGGCTTGCCGAGGGCCTCGCCGTCCAGGTCGAGGACCGAGTCGCAGCCGATCACCAGGGCGCCCCGGACCTCGGGCTTCGCGGCCACGACGGAGGCCTTGGCCTCGGCGAGGGCGAGGGCCAGTTCGGCAGGGGTCCGGGCGGTCACGGCGTCCTCGTCGACCCCGCTGACGATCACCTCGGGGTCGAGCCCGGCCTGGCGCAGCAGGCCCAGCCGGGCGGGGGACTGGGAGGCGAGCACGAGACGGCGGCGCGGCTGATCGGTCATGCGGTCAGGGTATCGGCGTGCCGCGCCGCGTTCATCCCGGTCACCCGAGGCCGATGACGATCATCGCGAGCACCATGGCCAGCGCCATGAGGACCCCGAGCCGCCGCAACATCTCCTGCATGTCGCGCAGTTCCTCGGGCGGTTCGTTCTCGGGGTCGGACCACAGCATGCCGTCCAGCCTGCGACGACGCGATGCCGGATGCCTGAGTACGCGTACTCAACTTCCTTAAATGGGACTGTGGTTTCATTAAAGCACGCACCGTGCCGGCCGACGAGAGGACACGCCCGTGTTCACCACCGCTTGGACCGCCCCGCCCCAGCTCCCCAGCGAGGGCTTCACCCCCAACTGGTCCCGCGAGGGCTTCTGGCGCCAGTCCGTGCGCCAGACCGTCCGGCTCACGGCGGGCGGCGACCGGGTGCGCGTCCGGCTGTCGAACGCCTACGGCACCTCCCCGGTCCGGGTCGCCGCCGCCACGGTGGCCCGCGCGGCCGCGGGCGCCGCCGTCGAGCCGGACTCCGTCACCCGCCTCACCTTCGACGGCGCTGGGCCCGCGGTGATTCCGGCCCGGGGCCACCTGCTCAGCGACCCGGCCCCCCTCGCCGTGGCCCCCGGACAGGCGCTGACGCTGACCCTGCACTTCGACGCGGTCACCGGCCCCGCCACCTTCCACGCGCAGGCCTTCACGACCAGCCACCGCGGCGAGGGCGACCTCACGGCGGACGCGGGCGGGGAGCGCTTCGACGCGAGGAGCGAGTCCTGGTACTTCCTCACCGCCGTCGAGACCGACGCGGGCCGGACGGACGGCATCGCCCTCCTCGGCGACTCCCTCACCGACGGCTTCGGCTCGACGCCCGGCGCCGACCGGCGCTGGTCCGACCAGCTGGCCCGGCGCACCGGACGTCCCGTCCTCAACGCCGGGATCGGCGGGAACCTGCTGCTCAACGACTCCGCCTGGTACGGCGAGAAGGCCCTGCACCGGCTGCGCCGCGACGTGCTGGACCAGCCGGGCGTGGACACCCTCGTGGTGCTCCTCGGCCTCAACGACATCGGCTTCGGCGAGACGGACGAGCAGCCCACGTACAAGCCCGCCCCCGTGGTGGAGGCGGACGAGCTGATCGCGGGGCACCGGGAGCTGATACGGCAGGCGCGCGGGCGGGGCCTGCGGGTGATCGGGGCGACCCTGCTGCCGTTCGGGGGCTCGGACCACTGGGGCGGGCACGCGGCCGGGGTGAGCCGCGAGGTGGACGCGTGGGTGCGCGGCTCCGGCGCCTACGACGCGGTCGTGGACCTGCGCCGGGCCCTGGCCGATCCGGCGGACCCGGACCGGCTGCACCCCGCGTACGACTCCGGCGACCACCTGCACCCCGACGACGCGGGATACGCGGTGATGGCCGAGGCCGCGGCCGCCCGCCTGTGACGGGCGGGAGACCGGACAGGCCCTAACCGGGCCAGTACGTGCGGCCCCAGGCGGCCGGGCCCGGACGGGGCAGGCGACGGGCCGCGATGCGGGAGGGGTCCGACCAGGAGTCCCCGGCGTCCTGCGCGCCGGACGGCTCGGCCGTCGCCGCCGCGGCGCGGGCGCGCACCACCGCCAGTGCGGCGGCCAGCTCCTCCGGGGTCGGATTGCCCCGTACGACCTTGATCACAGCGGCTCCTTACAGGGGGATGTTGCCGTGCTTCTTCGGAGGGAGGGATTCCCGCTTGGTGCGCAGCTGACGCAGGCCCCGCACGATGTGCCGGCGGGTGTCCGACGGCATGACCACCGCGTCGACGTAACCGCGTTCGGCGGCGATGTAGGGGTTGAGGAGCGCGTCCTCGTACTCCTGGATCAGCCGGGCGCGGGTCGCCTCCAGGTCTCCCGCGGACTCCGCCTCGGCGATCGTGCGGCGGTGCAGGATGTTGACCGCGCCCTGCGCGCCCATCACCGCGATCTGGGCGGTCGGCCAGGCCAGGTTGAGGTCGGCGCCCAGGTGCTTGGAGCCCATGACGTCGTACGCCCCGCCGAAGGCCTTGCGGGTGATGACCGTGATCAGCGGGACGGTCGCCTCGGCGTAGGCGTAGATCAGCTTGGCGCCGCGGCGGATGATGCCGTCGTGCTCCTGGTCCACGCCGGGCAGGAAGCCGGGCACGTCCACGAAGGTGACGACCGGGAGGTTGAACGCGTCGCAGGTGCGCACGAACCGGGCCGCCTTCTCGGAGGCCTTGATGTCCAGGCAGCCCGCGAACTGCATCGGCTGGTTGGCGACGATGCCGACCGGACGGCCCTCCACCCGGCCGAAGCCGGTCAGGATGTTCGGCGCGTACAGCGGCTGCGTCTCGAAGAACTCGGCGTCGTCCAGGACGTGTTCGATCACCGTGTGCATGTCGTACGGCTGGTTGGCGCTGTCCGGGACGAGCGTGTCCAGCTCCAGGTCCTCGTCGGTGACGGCGAGGTCCGCCTCCTCCGGGAACGACGGGGCCTCGGAGAGGTTGTTCGACGGCAGGTACGACAGCAGCTGCTTGACGTACTCGATGGCGTCCTTCTCGTCGCCCGCCATGTGGTGGGCCACGCCCGACGTGGAGTTGTGGGTGCGCGCGCCGCCCAGTTCCTCGAAGCCGACGTCCTCGCCGGTGACCGTCTTGATGACGTCCGGACCGGTGATGAACATGTGCGAGGTCTGGTCGACCATGACGGTGAAGTCGGTGATCGCGGGCGAGTAGACCGCGCCGCCCGCGCACGGCCCGACGACCAGGCTGATCTGCGGGATCACCCCGGACGCGTGGGTGTTGCGGCGGAAGATCTCGCCGTACGCCCCCAGCGAGGCCACGCCCTCCTGGATGCGGGCGCCGCCGGAGTCGTTGATGCCGATGACCGGGCAGCCGGTCTTCAGCGCGAAGTCCATGACCTTGACGATCTTCTGGCCGTAGACCTCGCCGAGAGCGCCGCCGAAGACGGTGAAGTCCTGCGAGAACACGGCGACGGGCCGGCCGTCGACGGTGCCGTACCCCGTCACGACACCGTCCCCGTACGGGCGGTTGTCCTCCAGGCCGAAGTTGGTGGAGCGGTGCCGGGCGAACTCGTCCAGCTCCACGAACGAATCCTCGTCCAGGAGGAGTTCGATGCGCTCACGGGCCGTCAGTTTGCCCTTGGCGTGCTGCTTCTCGACGGCGCGTGCGGAGCCGGCGTGCGTCGCCTCCGTGACGCGGCGCTGGAGATCCGCGAGCTTTCCCGCGGTCGTGTGGATGTCGATCTCTTCCGACTCGGACATCGGGATGCGGCTCCCTGCCTGCTCAAAAGGGGGGACGGTTACTCATTCGTAGAGTAGTGGCGGCCCCACCGATCGGCAGTGCGGCATTTACCACACCTAGGGTGGCTTGCATGACGCCGCGAGATGCAGCAGGAAACCCCGGAACCCCAGGAAATCCAGGACACGGCAGCAGCCGGTGGTCCGACCTGGACCGTCCGCCCCTCAACGCCGTCGCGCTGCGGCGCGGACTCCTCCGCGAGGGCGGGCTGTGGACGGCGGTCGACATCGTGCCCCGCACCGGGTCCACCAACTCCGACCTGGTCGCGCTCGCCGCCGCCGGGAAGGCCGACGAGGGCACCGTCCTGGTGGCGGAGGAGCAGACCTCCGGCCGGGGACGGCTGGACCGGCGCTGGACGGCGCCCCCGCGGTCGGGGCTGTTCTTCTCCGTACTGCTGCGGCCGGCCGAGGTGCCGGTGGCGCGCTGGGGCTGGCTGCCGCTGCTGACCGGCGTCGCGGTCGCCACCGGCCTGTCCCGGGCGGCGGGCGTCGACACGGCGCTGAAGTGGCCCAACGACCTGCTGGTGACCGTCGGCGGCCAGGAGCGCAAGGCCGGGGGGATCCTGGCGGAGCGGGCCGGGACGGACGGGGTCGTGGTGGGCGTCGGCATCAACGTCACCCTGCGGGCCGGGGAGCTGCCGGTGCCGCAGGCGGGGTCGCTGGCGCTGGCCGGGGCGGTGAGCACGGACCGCGATCCGCTGCTGCGGGCGGTGCTGCGTTCCCTGGAGGAGTGGTACGGGCGGTGGCGGCGGGCCGGCGGTGACCCGTCCCTGTCCGGGCTCCAGGAGGCGTACGCGGCGGGGTGCGCCACGCTGGGGCGGACCGTGCGGGCGGAGCTGCCCGGGGAGCGCTCGGTGGTGGGGGAGGCCATGGCCGTGGACGGGGACGGGCGGCTGGTCATCGCCACGGGGGAAGGGGTGCGCGAGCCGGTGGGCGCGGGCGACATCGTGCACCTGCGACCGGCGTGAGCCGCGCCCGGACGGCCTCGTCCCGAACTCCTCCGGGAGGACGGCCCCGGACGGACCGGGACACCCGGCCGGCGCCGGCCGGCCGGCCCGGTCGGCGGCGGGACGGGCCGCTTCTCCGAACGGAGTGAGCTGGCGCACACCTGCCGTAGAGTTGGGCCCGGTCGAAACCTGACCGCGATAGATCGGAAGGGCAGCAGGCGTGACCGTCGACGACACGGGCTCCGACGAGGGCGCGGACGGCCGGGTTGACGATCCGGCCGCCGACCCCGGTGACGACCCCCTCGCCCTGCGCCTCGAGCACCTCATCCTCGGTGCCGAGCGCCGCTACACCCCCTTCCAGGCGGCCCGCAGCGCCGGTGTCTCCATGGAGCTGGCCTCCCGTTTCTGGCGGGCCATGGGCTTCGCCGACATCGGGCAGGCCAAGGCGCTCACCGAGGCCGACGTACTGGCCCTGCGCCGCCTCGCCGGTCTCGTCGAGTCGGGGCTGCTGAGCGAGGCCATGGCGGTGCAGGTCGCGCGGTCCACCGGGCAGACCACCGCCCGGTTGGCGGAGTGGCAGATCGATTCCTTCCTGGAGGGACTGACCGAGCCGCCCGAGCCGGGGATGACCCGCACCGAGGTGACGTATCCGATCGTCGAGCTGCTGCTGCCCGAACTGGAGGAGTTCCTCGTCTACGTGTGGCGCCGGCAGCTCGCCGCCTCGGCGGGACGGGTCGTGCAGGCCGCGGACGACGACGAGATGGTCGACCGCCGGCTCGCGGTCGGCTTCGCCGACCTCGTCGGCTTCACGCGGCTGACCCGCCGCATGGAGGAGGAGGAGCTCGGCGAACTGGTCGAGGCCTTCGAGACCACCGCCGCCGACCTGGTCGCGGCCCGCGGCGGACGGCTGATCAAGACCCTCGGCGACGAGGTGCTGTACGCGGCCGACGACGCCGGCACCGCCGCCGACATCGCGCTGCTGCTCGTCGAGACGATGAGCAACGACCCGACGATGCCCGAGCTGCGGGTCGGCATGGCCTTCGGCACGGTGACCACCCGGATGGGCGATGTCTTCGGCACGACGGTCAACCTGGCCTCCCGGCTGACGTCGATAGCGCCCCGGGACGCCGTGCTCGTGGACAGCGCCTTCGCCGAGGAACTGGTCCGCACCGGCGACGCGCCCGCCTCGGAGGCGGAGGCCGCCGAGGCCGCGGCCGCCGCCGAGAAGGAGGGCGAGGAGCCGCCCGGGTACCGGTTCGCGCTCCAGCCGATGTGGCAGCGGCCGGTGCGCGGGCTCGGCGTGGTCGAGCCCTGGCTGCTCACGCGGCGCAACGGCGGCGGCGCGTAGGGCCGCTCCCGCGGACCGAGCCGGGTGAACCGGCGGATCGAGGCGGAGGAACCGGCGGCGCCTTCCGGTCCGGGTGGGCGGGGCCCGGTACGCCCGGCTGCGCGGCGGAGGAGCCCGCTGTCGCGGTGGGGCCCTCGCGGTAGGGCCCTCGCGTGGACGCGACCGGGCGTGGGGGAGCAGGGCGACCGAGGACGGCGCCGCCGGTGCACCTGTCCGGGCTGGGGCACCCCTCCGGAGGAGGGCGTGTCCGGAGGAGGGCGTGCCGGACCCCGCGTCTTCGACGCGATCCGGCGCACCGGCTCCGGGGTTCCGAGTCTCCGGGTTCCGCGTCTCCGGTACGACCTGCTGGACCGGTTCCGGGGTCCGCTCCTCGGTTCAGTCTGGCGGACCGGTTCCGGGGTCCGCTCCCCGGTTCAGTCCGCCGGACCCGCTCCCGGTTCAGTCCGCCGGACCGGTCAGTGTGTCCACGCAGAGTCCGACGACCGGCAGGCAGAGTCCGGGACCGCCCGTCGGTCCGGGAGGCGGCGGGGCGGTGGCCGGGCCGGGCGCCGTGGACTCGGAAGGGCGGGAAGGCCCGGAATCGCGCGGCGGCCGGGGGGTCGCGCTCCGGGAGGACGTGGGTGCCGGTGTGCGCGGGCGCGCCCCGGCCGACGGCGTCGTGCGCGGGCCGTAGGGGCCGCTGGGGGCACGGACCGCGGAGGTCGGGGAGGCGGTGGGGACCGCGGGGGAGACGGGGGCCGCGAGGGAAGCGGGGGTGCCGCCCATCGGGACGGGGGCGGTGGGCGTCGGCCCGGGCGCCGGGGAGACCGCGCCGGTCGCGCCGGCCGGGTGGCCCGTGGCCGTCTCCGGCCTGGTGTCCGCGGTGGGCTGGAGCCGGGGTCCGGCCTCGGCGGTGTCCACGCCGGAGTCCGAGCCCGGCCGCAGCAGACTCAGGGCCCCCACCGCCAGCGCGAACCCGCCCGCGGCGAACAGCGCCTTCCTGGGCCGGGGCCGGGGCCGGCGATGCCGCCCGTGGGTGCGGCGGAGCCGCCCGAGGCGGGTCTCCGTCGTCTCCGTCGTCTCCGTCGCCTCCGTCGCCTCCTCGGCACAGTCCGCTCTCGCGCTTCCGGCCCGGGTCCTCACCGGTGTGGTCGTCATCGCGTGCCCTTCCCGATGTCGTCGCGCCCCCTCTGCGCCGTGGCGGACGCACGTTATGCGCTCCCTCGGGCGGTGCGAGGGGAGTCGGGCGGGATGTCACTCGAACGGGTGGGCGGGGGCGAGCGCGACGCGGGCGGGACGCGGCCGGGCCTTTCCCCGGCGCGGCGCGGCTGCGATGATCGGCGAGCCAGATTTGTTAACCCGCGTTAACCCGGAGGGTGTCATGAGTGAGGAACGGTTCGGGGAGTTCGTGCTGGTGCGGCGGCACGGGGACGGGCATGTCGCGGAGCTGGCCCTGGACCGGCCCAAGGCCATGAACGCCGTGTCGACCGAGATGGCCCGGTCCGTCGGGGCCGCCTGCGCGGCGCTGGGCGACGACCGGGACGTACGGGTGGTCGTGCTCACCTCGACGCACGAGCGGGCCTTCTGCGTCGGGGCCGACCTCAAGGAGCGCAACTCCTTCTCCGACGCCGAACTGGTGCGGCAGCGGCCGGTCGCGCGAGGGGCGTACACCGGTGTGCTGGAGCTGCCCGTGCCGACGGTCGCGGCGGTGCACGGGTTCGCGCTGGGCGGCGGCTTCGAGCTGGCGCTGGCCTGCGACGTGATCGTGGCCGACCGGACGGCCGTGGTGGGGCTGCCCGAGGTGTCGGTCGGGGTGATCCCGGGCGGTGGCGGGACCCAGCTGCTGCCCCGCCGGGTGGGCGCGGCCCGCGCGGCCGAGCTGATCTTCTCCGCGCGGCGGGTCGAGGCCGCCGAGGCGCGGGAGCTGGGGCTGGTGGACGTCCTGGTGGACGAGGGGCGCGACCGGGAGGAGGCGCTGGCGCTGGGGGAGCGCATCGGGGCGAACTCGCCGGTGGGGCTGCGGGCGGCCAAGCGGGCCCTGCGGCTGGGGCAGGGGCTGGACCTGCGGGCGGGGCTGGAGGTGGAGGACGCGGCCTGGCGGACGGTGGCCTTCTCGGGGGACCGGGCCGAGGGGGTCGCGGCCTTCAACGAGAAGCGGAAGCCGCAGTGGCCGGGGGAGTGAGCCGGTCCGGGGGCGATGAGGCGTGAGCCGGTCCGGGGGGGGCGGGGCCGTCACTCCCGGCACCATCCCGAGTCCCCTTTGTTACTGAATGTCCCTAGCCTGGGGAGATGGGTGAGGACAGACGCCTCGCGGCCGTGGTGGCGCTGGCGCAGGGGATGGCGGCGGCGCGCACGCCCCGCGAGTCGTGGCGCGCCGCGGCTCTCGGCGCCTGCCGGGCGCTGGCCGGCGGCTTCGCCGCGCTGTCGGTCTGGGAGCGCGACCTCGGGCGGCTGCGCGTCCTCGTGAACGTGGGGGACCGGGCGCCGGACGAGGACGAGTTCCCGGAGCACGAGGCCTATCCGGTGCACCGGTTCCCGGAGATCACCGAGTTCCTGCACGAGCGCTGGATGGCGGGCGGCGAGCCCGACGCCTGGGTGGAGACGGCCCAGGGGCCGGCCGCCGGCCGCCCCGGCTACTGCCACCAGCGTGTCGCCGCCCTGCGCCGGCGCGGGCGCGGCTCCTGCGTGGTCGCGCCGATCGTGCTGCACGGCCGGGCGTGGGGCGAGCTGTACGTGGCCCGCTCCTCCGGCACCCCCGTCTTCGACCGCGGCGACGCCGACTTCGCGACCGTCCTGGCGGCCGTGGTCGCGGCCGGGCTCGCGCAGACCGAGCGGCTGGAGGAGGCCCGCCGGCTCGCCTTCACGGACTCCCTGACCGGCCTGGCCAACCGCCGCGCCGTCGACGTACGCCTGGAGGAGGCGGTGGAGCGGCACCGGACGCACGGGGACGTGGTCAGTCTCGTCGTGTGCGATCTCAACGGGCTCAAGCGGGTGAACGACACCTGCGGGCACGCCGTCGGCGACCGGCTCCTGGAACGGTTCGGGTCCGTGCTGTCGCTGTGCGGGGCGATGCTGCCCGGCGGGCTGGCCGCCCGGCTCGGCGGGGACGAGTTCTGTCTGCTCGCCGTCGGCCCGGCCGCCGACGAGGTGGTGAAGGTCGCCGACGAACTGTGCCGCCGGGCGGCCGAGTTGGAGCTGGGCGAGGGCGTGGCCTGCGGGGTGGCCTCCACCGGGGACCCGATCGGGCCGGTACGGTCGGCCCGCCGTCTCTTCCGGCTCGCGGACGCGGCCCAGTACCGTGCCAAGGCCGTCCGGGCCGCCCGGCCGGTCGTCGCGGGGCGGCAGGGGCCCGACGACCCGGTGGTCCGCCTCGCCGACGAGCCGCCGCACGGTCCGGCCGGTGAGCGGCGACGTTTCCGCGGGCGGCACTGAGCGGCGGCGCCTTTGCGGGCGGCACCGAGCGGCCGCGACGCACCGGTGAACGGCTGCGACGCGGCACCGAGCGGCCGCGACGCACCGGTAAGGGGCGAAGCCCGCCCCCACTGGTGACATCTTCGTCTTCACTGCGTACGCTTTTGAATATGGATATGCACACTGTGGTGGTGGGGACGTCCGGCGTGACCGCGTCCGACGTGCTCGCCGTGGCGCGCGACGGCGCCCGGGTCGAGCTCTCCGAGCAGGCGGTGGCGGCCCTCGCCGCGGCACGCGGGATCGTCGAGGCGCTGGCGGCCAAGCCCGAGCCCGTCTACGGCGTCTCCACCGGGTTCGGCGCCCTCGCCACCCGGCACATCAGCCCGGAACTGCGCGCTCAGCTCCAGCGCAACATCGTCCGCTCGCACGCCGCCGGCATGGGGCCGCGCGTCGAGCGGGAGGTCGTCCGCGCCCTGATGTTCCTGCGCCTGAAGACGGTCTGCTCCGGACACACCGGCGTACGGCCCGAGGTCGCGCAGACCATGGCCGACCTCCTCAACGCCGGCATCACCCCGGTCGTCCACGAGTACGGCTCCCTCGGCTGCTCGGGCGACCTCGCCCCGCTCTCCCACTGCGCCCTCGCCCTCATGGGCGAGGGGGACGCCGAGGGCCCGGACGGGGCCGTACGGCCCGCCGGCGAGCTGCTCGCCGAGCACGGCATCGCCCCCGTCGAACTGCGCGAGAAGGAGGGCCTGGCCCTCCTCAACGGCACCGACGGCATGCTCGGCATGCTGATCATGGCCCTCGCCGACCTGGACCGCCTCTACAAGTCCGCCGACGTCACGGCCGCCCTGACGCTGGAGGCACTCCTCGGCACCGACCGGGTCCTCGCGCCCGAGTTGCACGCCATCCGCCCGCACCCCGGCCAGGGCGACTCCGCCGCCAACATGCTGGCCGTGCTGGCCGGTTCGGAGCTGACCGGGCACCACCAGGACGACGCGCCCCGCGTCCAGGACGCCTACTCCGTGCGCTGCGCCCCGCAGGTCGCCGGCGCCGGACGGGACACCATGGCCCACGCCCGCCTCGTCGCCGAACGGGAACTGGCCTCCGCCGTCGACAACCCCGTGGTCCTCGCCGACGGCCGCGTGGAGTCCAACGGCAACTTCCACGGCGCCCCGGTGGCCTACGTCCTCGACTTCCTCGCCATCGCCGCCGCCGACCTCGCGTCGATCGCCGAGCGCCGCACCGACCGGCTGCTGGACAAGAACCGCAGCCACGGCCTGCCGCCCTTCCTCGCCGACGACGCCGGTGTCGACTCGGGCCTGATGATCGCCCAGTACACGCAGGCCGCGCTGGTCGGCGAGTTGAAGCGGCTGGCCGTGCCCGCCTCCGCCGACTCCATCCCGTCCTCCGCGATGCAGGAGGACCACGTCTCCATGGGCTGGTCGGCGGCCCGCAAGCTGCGCACCGCCGTCGACAACCTCACGCGCGTCCTCGCCGTCGAGCTGTACGCCGCCACCCGCGCCGTCGAACTGCGCGAGGGGCTGACGCCGGCGCCCGCGACCCGCGCGGTCCTCGACGCCGTACGCGGGGCGGGAGTCCAGGGCCCGGGTCCGGACCGCTTCCTCGCCCCCGACCTCGCCGCGGCCGACGCCGTCGTGCGCGACGGACGGCTGGTCGCGGCCGTGGAGACGGTGACAGGGCCGCTCCGCTAGCCGAACGGAAGGGCCCCGCCGTACGCGCGTGCGTGCGGCGGGGCCCGGTGTGCTGTGCCTACTTGAGCTTGGCGACCTGTGCCTGGGAGACGGCGGCCGGGACCTGGGAGTCCCCGCCCTTGGCCAGCGCGCCGAGGTTGATGCCGTAGAACGTGGCGACCGTGCTGCCGCTGCGCACCACCTCGACCTGGAAGTTGGCCGTGCCCTCGCCGTCCATGTCGGCGACCACGGTGAAGGCCGCGGACTCCTCGCCGAGCCCCGAGGCCTTGGCCGAGGTGACCTTGGTGGCCTTCTGGGTCTCGCTGTCGGCCGTCATGCTGAACCCGCCGGAGCAGGCCGTGACGCTGTCGGTGACGGCCTTCATGGCCTTCTCGGCCCCGTCGCCCTCGTAGGACGAGAGACCGACCAGCGTGGTGGTGACGTTGAAGGCGTCCTCGATGTCCGACTCGCTGATGTCCTCGGGCGACTTGGTGGCGGCCTGGGCCGACTTGTCCTCCGTGACGGTGTTGCGCGCGCTCACGTCGGTGTCACCCGGCGGGAGGGCGGAGATGGCGTAGACGAGCGGCTCGCACGCGGCCTTGTCGACCTTCACCGCGCTCTTGGACTTCGGCAGACTGGCGTCGCCCGCGTCCACCTTGTAGCCCTTGACCTCGCCCTGGGCCAGCAGCAGCTTCTCCAGCTCGGCCGCGGTCAGCGCCTTCGCGGCCGGGGCCGAGGACGAGGAGGAACCGGAACCCTTCGAGGATCCCTTGGAGTCCTTCTTCGACCCCTCGTCCGAGCAGCCCGTGATGAGGACGAGCGACAGTGCGCCGACAGCGGCCGTGGCGCACAGCCGCGCCCCCGATGATCTCTTCATGAGCGGACTATGAAGGTCGGGTCAAGTAAGCGTCAAATCAATTCAGAAACCCAGACGTTCCCGGCGTACGGAATAGACCACGAAACCGGCGCCGAGGGCGAGCAGGGTCGTCCCGCCCGCGAGGTACGGGGTGGTGTCGAAGCTTCCGGTGTCGGCGAGGCGCGTGCCGTCGGAGGCATCGGAGACGTCGGAGGCATCGGAGACGTCGGCGGTGTCGGCGGTGAGAGCGGTGGCGGTGAAGTCCGCGGACGCGGCCCGCGCCTGGGTGGTGACCTGCGTCGTCACGGCCGTTCTGGTGGGCTCGTCCTGGGTCGCCTGGGCGTTCGGGACGAACCACAGGGCACCCAGCAGGGTTCCCGCGGCGGTGGCGGTCAGCAACGGACGGCGAGCGGATGACACGGAATATCGATCCCCTTGTGGCGCTGGCGAATTGGCCGTGTGCCCCGATGCTAATGAACGGCGCGGGTCGCGGGAAAGCCGCGGGCGCCGGTAGCCGTACGCTCCGGGGGTGACTACCGAAAAGACATCCCCTTTTGTCCGCCTTCGACTTGAACTCGTCCTGGAGATCGACGACGTGGACGCCCTGACCGCGGCCGCCCTGCGACGGCTCGCGGAGGAGGCCGCGGACCCGGAGATTCCGGAGAGTGAGCGCGCGCAGGCCGAGAGTGCTGTGACGGAAGACACGGCCGAGGCCCTCGCCTGCCTCGTGGATCCGTTCGACCTGGTCAGTGAGATCCCCGGCATCGAACTCCAGCAGGCCTCCTGGTCCACCGAGCCCGTCGAGTACGACCCCGATTCGCCGGACTGGGACCTCGACGAGGATGATGACGGCCACGACGGCGCGGCGGACGCCGGGGAGGACGGCCGCGCGGGCGGCATCGGCTGAGCGTCCCGGGGAATTCATGACCCCGGGGGGCAACCGCCGCCCGGGGTTTCGTCGTCTCAGGGGACGCACCGACCGACACCCGCATCAGGGGCCCCGGGGGGGACCGAGCGCCCGCGGACGTGGTGTGGCCCACACATCAGGCATATGTGGAACGGGACGAACCGGTCGTAGCGTTGAAGGTCTTGACGGGGACTCCCGGGGGTTACCGGGAATCGGCGACGATGGAGAAGCGTGTGATGACGGACGGTAGGCGGCGCAGGGGTCTCATGACTGCGTCCGCCCTGCTCGGTGGTGTTCTGGTGCTCTCTGCGTGCTCGAGCGGCGACAGTGACGCGGCCGACGGCGGAGGCGGCTCCTCACAGGCCCAGGCCGACGAGGCGGCGGCCCAGAAGTCCTCCGAGGCCCAGATCAAGATCACACCTGCGGACGGCTCGAACAACGCCTCCATCAACAACTCCGCGACCGTCACCGTGAGCAAGGGCACGCTCACCGAGGTGACGATGACCACGGCCGACGGCGGCAAGGTCGCGGGCGAGCTGTCCGCCGACAAGACCAGCTGGAAGCCCAGCGGACAGCTGGAGCGCTCGACCACCTACAAGCTGGCGGCGACCGCGAAGGACTCCAAGGGCCTGGAGGCCCACGAGAACTCCTCCTTCACCACGGTCTCCCCCGACAACAGCTTCATAGGCAACTTCACGCCGGAGGACGGCTCGACCGTCGGCGTGGGCATGCCGGTCTCCATCAACTTCAACAAGGAGATCACCAACAAGGCCGCCGTCCAGAAGGGCGTCACGGTCAACACCACCAGCGGTCAGGAAGTCGCCTGCCACTGGTTCAGCGCCACCCGCATGGACTGCCGGCCCGAGGACTACTGGCAGGAGAACTCCACCGTCACGCTGAAGCTCGCGCTCGACGGGGTCGAGGGTGCCGACGGGGTCTTCGGCGTCCAGCAGAAGACCGTCACCTTCAAGATCGGCCGCAACCAGGTCACGTACGTCGACGCGAAGACCAAGCAGATGAAGGTCACGCAGGACGGCAAGACCGTGCGGACCATCCCGATCTCGGCCGGCTCGCCCGACAACAAGACGTACGAGGGCCAGATGGTGATCTCCGAGAAGTTCAAGGAGACCCGGATGAACGGCGCGACGGTCGGCTTCACCGACGACGACGGCAAGGGCGAGTACGACATCAAGGACGTGCCGCACGCCATGCGCCTGACCAACTCCGGCACCTTCGTGCACGGCAACTACTGGGGCGCGAAGTCCATCTTCGGCTCGGTGAACACCAGCCACGGCTGCGTCGGCCTGTCCGACACCAAGGGCGCCGACGACCCGAACACCCCGGGCGCCTGGTTCTTCAACAGCTCGATCGTCGGTGACGTGATCGTCGTCCAGAACACCGGCGACAAGACCGTCTCGCCGGACAACGGCCTCAACGGCTGGAACATGGACTGGGCGCAGTGGAAGGCCGGTTCGGCCGCCTGACGCACATCCCGCCCACAGTCCACCGGTGCCGCCCCCAGGGGCGGCACCGGTGTTTCCGGGGCCGGGCACAGCCTTCTCATGCTTCTCTTATGTCAGCCTTACGCCTTCATCACGGTCCGTACCTAGCTTGCGGCCATGTTCTTCACCTACCTGAGGCGCGAACTGCGCCGCCGCAGAAAAGCGGCCCTCGTCGTCGCCTCCGGACTGGCCCTCGGCATCGCGCTGGTCATCGTCGTCACCTCCGTGTCCGCCGGCATGGGGAAGGCCCAGGACAAGGTCCTCCAGTCCCTCTACGGCCTGGGCACGGACATGACGGTCACCAAGGCGGCCGAGCCCACCGCCGGCACCTCCGAGCGTCCCCGGTTCCGGTTCGACGCGCAGGACGGTGACTCCGACGCCGAGCAGAGCAGCGACCGCGTCATGGTCCAGGGCTTCCAGACCCTGTCGGCCGCCACCGTCACCGAGGTCGGCAAGCAGAGCGGCGTCTCCGACGCCGTCGGCGGACTGAGCCTGACGGTCGTCAAGGTCAACGGCCAGTTCACCCGCGGCCAGTTCCAGCAGGGCGAGGGCGGCGGGCCGGGCGGACCCGGTGGCGGCGACGGTCAGCCGCAGGGCGAAGTCCAGGGCGGCGGCGCCGACTTCGACGTCGACAACTACTCCGTCTACGGAACCGACGTCACCGAGCCCGCCCTCGGCCCGCTGACCTCCTCGAAGATCACCAGCGGCCGTACCTTCAGGACCACCGAGGCGAACGCGAAGGTCGCCGTCGTGGACTCGGCCTACGCCAAGGAGAAGAAGCTCGAGGCCGGTTCGAAGCTCACCGTCAAGAGCGTCGAGTTCAGCGTCATCGGCATCGCCACCGCCGACAGCGGGGACTCCGCCGCCAACGTCTACCTCCCGCTGACGCAGGCTCAGACGATCGCCGACGCCAAGGACAAGGTCACCACGATCTACGTCCGGGCGGCCGACTCGCAGAAGATCGACAGCGTCAAGTCCGCGATCCAGAAGAACGTCTCGGGCACCACGGTGACGACCTCCGCGGACCTCGCCGACACCGTCTCCGGCTCCCTCTCCACGGCCTCCTCGCTCGCCGCCGGCGTCGGCAAGTGGCTGTCCGTCGCGGTCCTCGTCGCCGCGTTCCTGGTCGCCGGACTCCTCACCTCCTCCGCGGTGTCCCGGCGCGTGCGCGAGTTCGGCACGCTCAAGGCGCTCGGCTGGAAGTCCGGCCGGGTCACCCGGCAGGTCGTCGGCGAGGCCATGGTCAACGGCCTCCTCGGCGGCGCCCTGGGCATCGCGCTGGGCCTCGGCGGCGCCTACGCCGTGACCGCCGTCAGCCCCACCCTCCAGGCCGAGACGGGCGGCTCCGCCGGCGGCGGCCAGGGCGGTCCCGTCGGCGGCGGCTTCGGCGGTCCGGGCCGGCAGGCCGCGGCCCGCACCCTCGACGTGGCGCTGACGGCGCCGGTGAGTGTCACGACGGTGGCCGTCGCGGTCGGACTCGCCGTCGCCGGCGGTCTGATCGCGGGGGCGTTCGGTGGCTGGCGGGCGTCCCGGCTGCGGCCGGCCGACGCGCTGCGGCGCGTCGAGTAGCCAGCCCACCCCATCCATCCCAGGAGTTGTTGTCCCCATGTACGAACTCAGAGGCGTCTCCAAGCGCTACACCCGCGGCAAGGACGTCGTCCACGCCCTCGACGGGGTCGACCTGACCATCCCGGACGGCGACCGGCTCGTCATCCAGGGCCCCACCGGAGGCGGCAAGTCCACCCTCCTGCAGATGCTCGGCGGCCTCGACCGGCCCAGCGCGGGCGAGGTCGTCCTCGACGGCACCGACCTGGCCGCACTGTCCGAGGCCAGGCTGACGAAGGTGCGCAGCGAGAACATCGGCTTCGTCTTCCAGGCCTTCAACCTCATCCCGACGCTCACCGCGCAGGAGAACGTCGAGACCGCCCTCGTCCCGCTCGGCGTGAAGGGCGGGGAGCGGCGCGAACGGGCCGCCGAGGCCCTGCGGTCCGTCGGCCTCGGCGAGCGGCTCGGACACCTCCCCGGCGAGATGTCCGGCGGCCAGCAGCAGCGCGTCGCCATCGCCCGCGCGCTGGTGAAGCAGCCCAAGGTGCTGCTCGCCGACGAGCCCACCGGCAACCTCGACGAGGGCATGCGCGACGAGATCATGGACGTCCTGCACACCATGTGGAAGGAGCACGGCCTGACCTTCGTCATGGTCACCCACGACTCCACCATCGCGAAGAAGGCCCCGCGCGTGGCCACCATCCGCAAGGGGAAGATCACCGTCAAGGAGAACGCCGTCTCCTGACGCGGTACGGCGCTCCTCGACACGGCGCCCCACGCGGTACGGCGCCCCACGCGGTACGGCGTCCCCGCGACCCGACGCGCCGAGCGGGCGGCCCCCGGAACACCGGCTCCCCGGAGCAGCGGCTTCCGGCGGGCCGTCCGCGCCCGGCTCAGGACGGCGCGGGCGTCCTCACACCGACGAGGAGGAGCCCGTCCCCACCCGGCTCGCGTCCGTCCCCCAGCTCGCCAGCAGCCGCAGCCCCTCCGCCGAGGGCGACCCCGGCTCCGCGTGGTACGTCACCATCGTCTGCTCGCTCTCCCCGAGCAGCCGGAACCCCTCGAAGTTCAGGGACAGCTCACCCACCAGGGGATGGCGCAGCAGCTTCACGCCGTAGGCCTTGTCCTTGACGTCGTGGGTCGCCCACAGCCGCCGGAAGTCGTCGCTCTTCACCGACAGCTCACCCACCAGGGCCGACAGCCGCGGGTCGTCCGGATAGCAGCCGGCGTCCATCCGCAGCGCGCACACGATGTCGATCGCCTTCTGCTCCCAGTCCACGAACAGATCGCGGTAGTCGGGCCGCAGGAACACCAGCCGCGCCCAGTTCCGCTCGGCGACCGGCAGCTCGCCCCAGTCCCCGAACACGGCCGCCGCCATCCGGTTCCAGGCGAGGATCTCCGACCGCCGCCCGATCACGTACGCGGGCACCCCGTCCATCTGGTCCAGCAGCTCCCGCAGCGCCGGACGCACCTGCCGGCCCCGCGCCGCCGGCCTCTTCTTGTGCTGCTTCGGCTTGGCGAGATGGGTCAGGTGCGCGTGCTCGGCGTCGGTCAGCCGCAACGCGCGGGCGATCGAGTCCAGCACCTCCGCGGACACGTTCCGCCCGTTGCCCTGCTCCAGGCGCGTGTAGTACGCCACCGACACCCCGGCCAGCTGCGCCAGCTCCTCGCGCCGCAGCCCCGGCACCCGGCGGTGCCGCCCGAAGTCGGGCAGCCCCACGTCCCCCGGCTTCAGCCGGGCGCGCCGGGTGCGCAGGAACTCGCTGAGTTCGGCACGCCGGTCCAGACGCCCGCCGGGCTGCGGTACGGCATCGGCCTGTTCGTCCATGCGTCCAGTATTCACGGTCGTACGCAGGCGAACCTGACCCCGCCAGTGGTAGGCACGGCGGACGTAGGCACAAGTGAGGCCTGGGTGGACGCCGCGATACGGGGCAGGCTGGACGCCGTGCCCGGTCCGAAGGCCGACCGGGCGTACGACTGCTAGGAGAACCCCGGCATGACCACTGTTGCCGCGTACGCCGCACCCTCCGCCAAGGCTCCGCTGGAGCGCACGACGATCGAGCGACGGGAGGTCCGCGAGTTCGACGTCCTGATCGACATCAAGTTCGCCGGCATCTGCCACTCCGACATCCACCAGGCCCGCGAGGGCTGGGGCGAGGCCATCTTCCCGATGGTGCCCGGCCACGAGATCGCGGGCGTCGTCTCCGAGGTCGGCCCCGGTGTGACCAGGTTCGCCGTCGGCGACCGCGTGGGCGTCGGCTGCCTCGTCGACTCCTGCCGCGAGTGCGACAACTGCAAGGCCGGCCTGGAGCAGTACTGCACCGGCGGCAGCGTCGGCACGTACAACGCCGTCGGCAAGGACGGCGAGCCCACCTACGGCGGCTACTCGGAGAAGATCGTCGTCGACGAGAACTTCGTCGTCCGCATCCCCGACGGCCTCGCCCTCGACGTGGCCGCCCCGCTGCTCTGCGCCGGCATCACCACCTACTCCCCGCTGAAGCACTGGAACGCCGGCCCCGGCAAGAAGGTCGCCGTCCTCGGCATGGGCGGCCTCGGCCACATGGGCGTCAAGATCGCGCACGCCCTCGGCGCCGAGGTGACGGTGCTCTCCCAGTCGCTGCGCAAGAAGGACGACGGCCTGAAGCTGGGCGCCGACCACTACTACGCCACCAGCGACCCGGAGACCTTCAAGGAACTGGCCGGCACCTTCGACCTGATCCTGTCCACCGTCTCCGCCCCGCTCGACCTGGACGCCTACCTGGCCCTGCTGCGCACGGACGGCGCCTTCGTCAACGTCGGCGCCCCCGAGGAGCCCGTCGCGCTCAACCTGTTCTCGGTGATCGGCGGCCGCAAGACCCTCGCCGGCTCCGGGATCGGCGGCATCCAGGAGACCCAGGAGATGCTGGACTTCTGCGCCGAGCACGGCTTCGGCGCCGAGATCGAGCTGATCAGCGCCTCCGAGATCAACGAGGCGTACGAGCGGGTGCTGGCCAGCGACGTCCGCTACCGCTTCGTGATCGACACGGCGACCATCTGACGTCCCGCGTCCCGCGTCCCGCGTCCCGCGTCCCGCGTCCCACGTCGCCTTCGACGGGCCCCCGGCCGCACGCGCCGGGGGCCCGCGTCGTACGTCCTCCGCCGGCCCGGCCTCTCGGGTCAGCCCGCGGAGAAGGACTCCCCGGCGCCGTACGACCGCACGAGCGCGCCGCCGGCCGGCGCGGGCCGTACGGAGTGGGCGCGGCCGAGTCCCGCGACCCGCGCCCGTCCGCCCGCCACCCGCACCACGGTGTTCTCGTCGACGGCGACCCCGTGCGCGAGCCGCCCGTCCGCCACGACCGCGGCCAGCCGCGCCAGCGTCCCCCACTGCGCCGCGTGCACGTCCACCCCGAACGGCACCAGCCCCAGTCCGGCCCGCACCTCGATCTCCTCCAGGTCCTCCGCGGTGTCCGGCGGACACACCGCCACCCCGCCCGCCAGCCAGCCCCCGACCACCGCGTCCCGCGCCGCGATCGCCGCCCCCGCGGAGTAGCCGGCGTACGGCACACCCCGCTCGGCGAGCAGCGCGGGCAGCGTGTCGCGGCTGTCGGCGAACGCCTCCTGGTAGGCCGGTGTCAGCCCGCCGCACACCAGCAGCGCGTCCACGTCCGCCGTCAGCGCCCCCGGCTCGAACGGCTCCCCGAGCGGCAGCAGCAGCGGCACCGGCGCGCAGTCACCGGCCTTGCGCAGCAGGGTGTCGTACCGGGCGAACAGGTCGGCGCCGTCGCCCTCGTCGACGAGGACGCACAGCACCCGGGGCACGGCCGCGGAGGCGGCGCGCAGGAAGGGGCCGTAGACGGCGCCGGCGGCCGACTCGTCCCGCCCCCCACCGATCAGGAACACATCACTGCTGCCGCTCATACGGAATTCCCCCCGGGGCTGTGCCTACGACGTCGACGGACACGGCCGCCCCCACGGACGGCCCGGATGCCCGGGGCAGTAACTCACGAACGGACGGCTGTGCGCCGCCGATTTTCGCGGCGCACAGCCGTCCGGTGACGGGTCCGGCAACGGGGGCGGAGGCAGGAAGGCCTCTCCTCACCGGTCGCCGTCGCGGCTCCACAGGGTCAGGTCACTGCTGGTCGCGACGGCGAGCGTGCGTCCGGAGGGGGAGAAACCGACGGCACGGAGGGTGGAGTAGTTCGAGTGGAAGACGTGCCACCACTTCTCGCCGTGCGGGCCGCGGTGCGGGAGTCCGTCACCGCGGGAGAGCAGGACGCGTTCGTGCGGCCAGGCCGGCTGGACCACCTCCACCGACCAGCCGTCCGCGGTACCGGTGTGCAGCCCGCCACCGAACAGGCCCGCGATGCGCACCCGGCGTCCGGCGACCGGTCCCAGCCCCGGACACGACAGGTCCTCCGACTCGTCGGGCATGCCGCCCTCCGGACCGGGGTCACGATCGCGGGCGATCCTCTCGCCCGTGACGGCGTCGAAGAGCCCGTGACCGTCCTGCGAGACGACCATCACCAGGTCGTTCCCGCTGCCGGGATGCACGGCGAACCCGATCCCGAGAAGCCCGCCCACGGCCGCACAGGAGCCGAAGACGGACCGCCAGGGCGCGGGCGCGGCAACCACCGGCGCGGCGAGCAGCCGGTCCCGCATGGCCAACTGGTAGGCGGACAGACCGGCTTCGGGGTCCGGCCGCTCGGCGGAGGCGGTCGAACTGGTCCACTTCACCATCGGGTCGTGCTCCTCGGGTTCTGGCATCGCGCTCGTCCCGTCACGGGAACAGCGACGAACAGGTGGCCGGATGAATTCCGCACGTCGGTCATGCCGGGCAACCGGACCGCGGAACCGGGGGCGTGGGCAATCGAATTCTCGCCTGCCCACGGACGGTCGGAGCCGCTCGCCCGAAACCCCTGTGCGGCTCCCCGCCTCCTCCTGCCTTCACGGCATGACGTCGGTCGAGGAGTGGCCGGACTTTCCCGAGGGGCTCGATCCCCGGAGCGTGTCCTTCCGGGAAGCCCGTTGCACGTGGCACGGCACGACCTGACCGGAGCCGCCGGCCAAGGTCGTGCGCACCCGGGACGGCGCCCGGTGGGCGGCCTGCGCGCGGGCAGTGCGCACGACCGCGGCCGACCGCGGCGTCCCACCTGGCCGACTGACGACTGTCACGGCCCTTTCCCCGACAGGTCACCCGCACAGGCCGGCCAGGAGCCCGTCCGGGGCGGGGTAGGGGCGTTCGGGCGGGAGGAGCCGGGCCGCGGCATCGAGGTCGCCACCGGTCACACGGTCGCGTATCTCGTGGACGAGCGGGGTCACGTCGCGGACGGCGACCGTCCACTCGTCCGCGTAGCGCCGTGCGGCCTCCCCGGCGAGGCCGAGTTGCAGGGACCGGTACGGCAGGGGCTGGAGGCGCAGGTCCCGCTCGGGGTCCCACTGCACACGGGTGGGCGCGCGCCTCAACTGCCGCTGCCAGGCCTCGCGGTCGGCGTGCACCCCGGGCACGTAACTCGACAGGCACGCGTGCCGCAGCGCCCAGTCGAAGCCGTCGCGGGTGATCTCGACGGCGAGGACCGTCTCCTGCCCGGCCTTGGCGCCCCAGCCGCAGCGGTACATCATCCACAGGAACGACGGCTTGATCCAGGTCATCCGGTCCCGCTTCCACGCGGCGGGGAAGCGGCCGTCGCGGGCGGCGGGTACGCCGATCTCCGGTGGGTACGCCTGGTGGACGGTGACCGTGGACTCCGTGTGGACGGCGCGGATCCGGCGTTGCGGTTCTTCCATGCCGTACAGCGTGTGGCCGCCCGGTCCGGGCGGCCACCGATTTAAGGACTCAGCCCTCGACCTCGGCGAGACCGATCGGGCACGACAGCCCCGTGCCGCCGAGGCCGCAGTAGCCGTTCGGGTTCTTGGCGTCGGAGAGGTACTGCTGGTGGTGGCTCTCCGCCGGGTAGAACGTCCGGTCCCGTGCCGGGAGGATCTCCGTGGTGATCGTGGGGTGGCCCGCCGCTGTGAGGACCTGCTGGTAGGCGTCACGGGAGGCTTCGGCCGCGGCGGACTGGGCGGTGGTGTGGGTGTAGATCGCGGAACGGTACTGGGTCCCGACGTCGTTGCCCTGGCGGAAGCCCTGGGTGGGGTCGTGGGACTCCCAGAACGTCTTCAGGAGGGTCTCGTAGGAGATGACGTCCGGGTCGAAGACCACGCGGACCACCTCCGTGTGACCGGTCAGCCCCGAGCAGACCTCCTCGTACGTGGGGTTCTCGGTGTGGCCGCCCTGGTAGCCGACCAGCGTCGTCCACACACCCGCCGGGAGCTGCCAGAACTTGCGCTCCGCGCCCCAGAAGCAGCCCAGGCCGAAGTCGGCGGTCTCCAGGCCCTCAGGGTGGGGGCCGAGCAGCGGGGTGCCGAGGACGGTGTGGCGGTCGGGGACGGAGAAGGCCGGCTCGGTGCGGCCGGGCAGAGCCTGCTCGGGGGTCGGGAGCTGGGGCTTGCGGCTGTGCGGGAACATGCGGTCTCCAATCAGGGGTCCGGGCATGTCAACGCTTGTGGGCCCCGGCGCATTCCGGCCCGGACCTGGACTCAGGCCGGTGGCCCGGGCCCAGGCCCGGGCCGGGACCGGGCTCAGTGCGGGAGCGACGCGGGGCTGCCGCCGTTGGCCTCGTATCCCGCCACGGCCAGCGCGCGGTACACCGCGAACTCGCCCGCCGGGTCGGCGGACAGGGTCCAGGGCAGCGCGCCCACGTGGCCGTCGACGTGGACCAGCTGGTTCACCGCCTCCGACCAGCGTTCGGCGCGCACCAGGAAGAAGACCAGGAGGTGGCGCACGTGCGCCAGCATGGGGTCGTCGGGGCGGGCCGCGTGGACGGCGAACAGGGCGCCGTGGATCGCCTTGGTCACGACCTCGCTCTGGTAGAAACCGGTGACCAGGTTGACCTCGGGCAGGTGCTCGAACACCGCGAAGAGGGGCATCGCCGCGAGGAGGGAGCCCTGGGGTGCGCGCGCCGCCGCGGCCTCCGCGAAGGACATCGCCGTCTCGCGCGAGCCGTGCCACTTCTCACACCAGTAGTGCAGGGCCGCCAGATGTGCGCCCATGTGCGCGGGGGCACGGTCCAGGATCTTCAGCCACAGCTGCTCGAACTCGCGCTGCGAGTAGGCCAGACCGCGGGCCACCGACAGCTCGACGATGTACGGGACCGGGTCGCCGGGGGCGAGCAGCGCCGCCTGCCCGCAGGCGTCCTTCGCCTCCTCCATGATGATCCGGAAGTCGTCCGTGCCCGGCGTCGAGGTGCGCCACGCCTGCTGGACGAGGAACTCGGCGTGCACCGCCGCCCCGCCCGGATCCTCGGGCGCCTCGGCGCGCCACACCCGCAGCCACTGCCCGCCCGGCGTGTCACCGACCCCGCCGGGCCGCTGCTGGAGCTCCAGCGCGGCGGCGCCCGCGAAGGCCTGCACGCGCTGCCAGCGCCGCTCGCCCTCGGTCTCGGTGCCCATCAGCAGTTGCCGCGCGGCCCGGTGGTCCTGGGTGCGCTGCACCACGTTCAGGACGTCGAGCAGGTCCTGGTCGGGGCCGGGCATGCGGATGTCCAGCTCCTCCTCGCGGACGAAGCCGTAGTCCGCGGGGTCCGCGGCGTCGGGGTGCCCGGCCGGGACCTGCTCGATCCCGCCGCGCCTGCGCCGCAGGAACGGCAGCAGCACGAAGCTGAGCATCACCAGCGCGATCAGGACCCAGAGAATTTCCATGCCCCAAGGGTTCCAGACGCCGCGGACAATTGGCCAACCTCCTCCGCCGGCCTGTGGAAAACCTCCCGGTGGAGCGGCGGGCACCCCGCCGTCCCGCACCTTCTCCCCCGGCGCACTACGCTCGGTGCCCATGAGCGACAGGCACATCAGTCAGCACTTCGAGACCCTCGCGATCCATGCGGGCAACACCGCCGATCCCCTCACCGGCGCGGTCGTCCCGCCGATCTACCAGGTCTCGACCTACAAGCAGGACGGCGTCGGCGGTCTGCGGGGCGGCTACGAGTACAGCCGTAGCGCCAACCCGACCAGGACCGCCCTGGAGGAGAACCTGGCCGCCCTGGAGGGCGGCGTCCGGGGTCTCGCGTTCGCTTCCGGACTGGCGGCCGAGGACTGCCTGTTGCGTACGCTGCTCAGCCCCGGCGACCACGTGGTGATCCCCAACGACGCGTACGGCGGCACCTTCCGGCTGTTCGCGAAGGTCGTCTCCCGGTGGGGCGTGGAGTGGTCGGTGGCCGACACCAGCGACCCGGCCGCCGTACGGGCCGCGATCACCCCGAAGACGAAGGCGGTGTGGGTGGAGACCCCCTCCAACCCGCTGCTCGGCATCACCGACATCGCGGCCGTCGCCCAGGTGGCGCGGGACGCGGGCGCCCGGCTCGTCGTCGACAACACCTTCGCCACGCCGTACCTCCAGCAGCCGCTGGCGCTCGGCGCGGACGTCGTCGTGCACTCGCTGACCAAGTACATGGGCGGCCACTCGGACGTCGTCGGCGGCGCGCTGATCACGGGCGACCGGGAACTCGGCGAGGAACTGGCGTACCACCAGAACGCGATGGGCGCGGTCGCCGGGCCCTTCGACTCCTGGCTGGTGCTGCGGGGCACGAAGACGCTGTCGGTGCGCATGGACCGGCACAGCGAGAACGCGACCAAGGTCGCCGACATGCTCACCCGGCACGCGCGCGTGACGAACGTCCTCTACCCGGGGCTGCCGGACCACCCCGGTCACGAGGTCGCCGCCAAGCAGATGCGGGCGTTCGGCGGCATGGTGTCGTTCCGGGTGGCGGGCGGCGAGGAGGCGGCGGTCGAGGTGTGCAACCGCGCCCAGGTGTTCACGCTGGGCGAGTCCCTCGGCGGCGTGGAATCGCTGATCGAGCACCCCGGACGCATGACGCACGCGTCCGCGGCCGGTTCGGCCCTGGAGGTCCCGGCCGACCTGGTGCGCGTCTCGGTCGGCATCGAGAACGTCGAGGACCTCCTGGCGGACCTCCAGCAGGCCCTCGGCTAGGCACCCGGCCACGGGCCGGCTTTCACCAGCCGGTCAGGGGTGGGGTCGTCTCCGACGGCGGCTCCACCCAGGGCTCGGCCACCGCCGCCCAGACGGCGAACGCGACGGCCGCCGCCCACAGCAGCAGCCACAGCAGGCGCCGGGCGAGCGTGCGGCGGCGGAGCATGCGGCTGCCGCGGCGGACGGCGTCCGTGTGCAGCTCGGGCGGCAGCCGGGGCACCGTCCGCTCCATGATCTGCCGCACGGCGGCCTCCCGCTGGGGCCGGTTCACGTCGGCGTCGCCTTCGCGGCGGAGGGCCGGGGCGGGAGCGGCGGGGGCGGGTGCAGGACGGTCGCCGTCGCCCGGTCGCAGAGGGCGTGGACGCGTTCCGCGGGCAGCCCGAGGAGGGCCGCGACCTGTTCCTCGCCGACGCCCTCGTAGAGCCTGAGGACCAGGATGAGGCGTTCCCGCGGGGTGAGGCCCGCCAGCGGGCCGGTGAGGTGCCGGCGGGGCCGGCCCAGGGCGGCGTACCGGTGCCAGGCGGTGTCGGCGAAGCGGACGGCGAGGTGCCGGCGGGCGTGGTCGTAGGGGTCCTCGCTGTGCAGCCGGTCCCAGCACGCGTAGGTGTGCGCGAGGGCGTGCGTCAGCAGCCGTCGCGCGCGCGGGTTGTCGTCGGACGGTTCCCCGGTGAGCAGGGTGGCGGTCTGCGTCAGCCGCCCGCCCGCGCCCGCCACGAACGCCTCGAAATCCTTGGCCCGACGGGCGTCCCGGCCCGCATGCCGTGCTCGCACCGTGCGCCTCCCGCCTGCCGGCGACCCCCTGGGAACGGATCCCGGCCGGCTGTGGCGAACGGGGACCCGGTCTCATATGAGGCCAGGGGCGGGCCGTCGGTCAAGAGCCGCGCACGCGCGGGATGCGCGACGCGCGCGGGGGTCAGGAAGCCGGTGCGGGCTCCGTGCCCGACAGACCGGGGGAGGCCATCCGGGTGGACAGGGCGGTGTTGAAGCGGGTGAGGAGCGTGCAGAACGCCTCGCGCTCCTCCGGGCTCCAGTCCCCGGTCAGCTCGGCCATCAGCTGACGTCTGGAGGACCGCACCTCGTCCAGCCGGGACAGCCCGCGCGGGGACAGCTGGAGCACCACGGCCCGCCCGTCCTCGGGGTGCGAGGTGCGCTTGACCAGACCGGTGTCCACCAGCGGCGCCACCTGCCGGGTGACGGTCGACGAGTCGATGCCCATGCTCGCGGCGAGCGCCTTGACGCCCATCGGGCCTTCCTTGTCGAGGCGGTTGAGCAGCAGGTAGGCGGCGCGGTCCATGGAGTTGCGCACCTGCCCGACGCCGCCGAGCCGGGTCTGTTCGGCACGGCGTGCGAAGAGCGCGACCTCGTGCTGCAGCGTGTCCAGAAGACCGGTGTCACCGACGGTCGTCATGTCCATCGACATTTCAGGTGTTGTGGGCATGGCCGGGGGCTCACTTCATGAAGGGGGTGCTGGGTTGGGGGACAGGGTACGCGGCCCGGAGGCGGGTCGTACCGGCGCTGCGGAAACCGGTCTCGGTGGTTGGTCACAGCGGTCGTTCCCGCCTGTGAACTGCGATGCTGGTGTCATGAGCTATGGCACGGCTGACTCCTTGCGGGCCGTCACTCTCGACGATGTGCGCGGCGCCCAGAAGATGCTGTCGGGGGTGGCGCGGACGACCGCGATGGAGGGCAGCAGGCACCTGTCCCAGCTCGTCGGGGCGCCGGTGCACCTCAAGTGCGAGAACCTCCAGCGGACGGGTTCGTTCAAGCTGCGCGGCGCGTACGTCCGGATCGCCGGCCTGCTGCCGGAGGAGCGGGCGGCCGGGGTCGTCGCGGCGAGTGCGGGCAACCACGCGCAGGGTGTCGCGCTGGCCTCCACCCTGCTGGGTGTGCGGTCCACGGTGTTCATGCCGACGAGCGCCCCGCTGCCCAAGATCAGCGCGACCCGGGAGTACGGCGCGCGGGTGTGCCTGCACGGGCAGGTGGTCGACGAGACGCTGACGGCCGCGCAGAAGCACGCGGCGGAGACCGGCGCGGTGTTCATCCACCCCTTCGACCACCCGGACGTGATCGCCGGGCAGGGCACGGTGGGTCTGGAGATCCTCGAGCAGTGCCCGGAGGTGCGGACGATCGTCGTCGGGATCGGGGGCGGGGGACTCGCGGCGGGCATCGCGGTGGCGGTGAAGGCGCTGCGGCCCGACGTGCGGATCGTGGGGGTGCAGGCGGAGGGCGCGGCGGCGTATCCGCCCTCGCTGGCGGCGGGCCGGCCGGTGTCGTTGCGCAGTCCGGCGACGATGGCGGACGGCATCAGGGTCGGCCGGCCCGGTGACGTGCCCTTCGGGATCGTCGGCGACCTGGTGGACGAGGTGCGCACGGTGTCGGAGGACGCGTTGGCGGCCGCCCTCCTGCTGTGTCTGGAGCGGGCCAAACTGGTCGTCGAGCCGGCCGGGGCGAGTCCGGTGGCGGCGCTGCTGAGCGCGCCGGACGCCTTCGAGGGGCCGGTGGTCGCGGTGCTCTCCGGAGGCAACGTGGATCCGCTGCTGATGCAGCGCGTCCTGCGGCACGGCATGTCCGCGCAGGGCCGCTACCTGGCCGTCCGGCTGCGGCTGACGGACCGGCCCGGCGCGCTCGCGACGCTCCTCGGGGTGCTGTCGGCGATGGACGCCAACGTCCTCGACGTGAGCCACGTACGGACCGACCCGCGGCTCGGACTCACGGAGGCGGAGGTGGAACTGCACCTGGAGACGAAGGGGCCGGTGCACTGCGCCGAGGTCGGCCAGGCCCTGCGCGAGGCCGGTTACACCGTCATAGACTGACGCCGCTGCCCGCTGCCCGCTGCCCGCTGCCCGCTGCCCGCTGCCCGCTGCCGGTCCCGCGCGCCGGCCGAGGCCGTCCGCCGGGCCGGAACTCTCTTGTCACTCGTTCGGGTAAGCCCGTTGAGAGACGCGATACATCGCGTTACGGTGTGAGTCACGCCATGTCGCCGGTGCGCTCGCCGCGTCCCGGCCGAGCGGAACGAAACGCGCAAAACTAGTCTTTCCGGAGAAACCCCACCGACGGAATCCCCAACTGCAGAATCCCCAACGACGTGGAGACTCACATGCCGGGCGCCATCCATGCCGAAGGCCTGGTGAAGACCTTCGGCGACGTAAGGGCTCTGGACGGCGTCGACCTCGACGTCCCGGAGGGCACCGTCCTCGGCCTGCTCGGGCCGAACGGCGCGGGCAAGACCACCGCGGTCCGCTGCCTGACCACCCTCCTGCGCCCGGACAGCGGCCGGGCCGTGGTCGCCGGACTCGACGTGCTCGAGCATCCCCACGAGGTCCGGCGCTCGATAGGACTCTCCGGCCAGTTCGCCGCCGTCGACGAGTACCTGACCGGGCGCGAGAACCTCCAGATGGTCGGGCAGCTCTACCAGATGCGGGCGAGGGCCGCGAAGGCCCGGGCGGCCGAGCTGCTCGACCAGTTCGACCTCGCGGACGCCGCCGACCGCGTCACGAAGACCTACTCCGGAGGCATGCGCCGCCGCCTCGACCTGGCCGCCGCACTCGTGGTCTCCCCGCCCGTGATGTTCATGGACGAGCCCACGACCGGCCTCGACCCGCGCAACCGGCAGATGCTGTGGGAGGTGATCGAGCGCCTCGTCTCCGGCGGCACGACACTGCTGCTGACCACCCAGTACCTGGAGGAGGCCGACCACCTCGCGCACGACATCGCTGTCGTCGACCACGGCAAGGTCATCGCCCGCGGCACCTCCGACCAGCTCAAGGCCCGCACCGGCGGCGAGCGCGTGGAGGTCGTGGTGCACGACCGCGAGCACATGCCGACCGCGGTCGAGGTCCTGGCCGGCTTCGGCAAGGGCGACACCACCGTCGAGGAGCACACCCGCAGGCTCACCGTGCCCGTCACCGGCGGCGCCAAGCTCCTCGCCGAGGTCATCCGGGAGCTGGACATCCGCGGCATCGAGATCGACGACATCGGCCTGCGCCGCCCCACCCTCGACGACGTCTTCCTGTCCCTGACGGGACACGCGGCCGAGGCGAGGGCCGAGGAGGATGCCGAGGCGAAGGACGAGAAGGATGCCGTGGCCCGGAAATGAGCGGTGTCGCGCTGTGGACGCGAGACGCGGACCCGAGTGGACCGGCGGTCGGCACCGGAGGGCCGCGACCGCACGCGCCCGACGGCGAGGACACCCGGCCCGGCTTTCGGAAGGAGCGGACTGAGTGAGCGGCATGAGCGATTCCCTGGTCATCGCCCGGCGGAACGTGATCCGAATGAGCCGGATTCCCGAGGTGGTCATCTTCGGGCTGATCCAGCCGATCATGTTCGTGGTGCTGTTCAGCTACGTGTTCGGCGGCTCGATCAGCGTCCCGGGCGCGGGTCTCAGCGCATCCGGATATCGAGAGTTTTTGATGGCGGGCATCTTCGCGCAGACCGTCACCTTCGCCACCGCCGGAGCCGGCGCGGGCGTCGCCGACGACATGCACAAGGGCCTCATCGACCGGTTCCGCTCGCTGCCCATGGCGCGCGGCGCGGTGCTGACCGGCCGTACCCTCGCCGACCTGATGCAGACGGCTCTGACTCTGGTGGTCGTCGCGATCGTCGCCCTCCTGGTCGGCTGGCGCACCCACGAGAACTTCGGCAAGGTACTGGCCGGATTCGGCCTGCTGCTCCTGCTCGGTTACGCGTTTTCGTGGATCGGCGCGCTGATCGGCCTGTCCGTACGCACTCCCGAGGCGGCCACCTCCGGCGGACTGATCTGGCTGTTCCCGCTGACGTTCATCTCGAACGCGTTCGTGCCGCCGGAGAACATGCCCACGTTCTTGCAGACCATCGCGAACTGGAATCCGTTCAGCGCCACGGTGCAGGCCTGCCGTGAGCTCTTCGGGAACCTCCCGGCGGGTTATCCGGTGCCGGACGCCTGGCCCATGCAGCACCCGGTGTGGGCCTCGCTGCTGTGGTCCGCACTGATCATCGTGGTGTTCCGCACGCTGGCCGTGCGCAAGTACCGCAGGGCGGACGCTTGACCGACCGGACCGGTGGCACGTGCGACCAGGCTCCTGATCGCGGACTTCCCCCTGTCGACGATCAGATCGCCCTCCCGGTGACCGGGCACCGCCCGGTCCCGGCCGCGGGTGCCCGTGGGGTGGTTGCGGCGGATCCCCCGGCTGACCGTGGACGGGCCGCGGCCCGATTCCGCGACGCCCGCCGCACGGTGGCCCTCTCCCGCGGCCGGCCGGCGATGTGGACCGGCTCGTCCTCGCGCGGGTATCCGGACGCCGCGGACGGCGGCACCACCGCACGTATCGGTGGTGCCGCCGTCCGTCGTCCGTGAGCGCTGCGGCCGTTGTGCCACTTCCGGCCCGTGCGGTCACCGACACCGACGATCACGCCTCGGCGTCGCTGTGGTCCCGCTGGACGAGCCGGGAGGGTGCCGCCCGCTCCCGGCTCGGCTTCACCGGCCCCCGAACCGTCCGGACCCCGCGGATCCCGAAGTCCATCGCACCCCTTGCACCGGGGCGTCGCGGCGACCCCTGGAACCCGAGCCGAGTCCTCCCCGGCCCATCGCCTCGTTCTCCGCCGTCAGGGGCAGATGAAGTTGTACTTCGAGGACCCCTGCCAGATGATCCTGCCGTTGTACTTCGCCACCGCCCACGTGGTCCAGTTCGAGCACTGACTCGGCGTGACCGAGACCGAGACCGTGCCGGCGTTGATCTTCTTGCACTTGGACGCCACATTGACGTCCGGGGTGAACGGGTGCTGAGCGTTGAGATACACGCACAGCTGGGTGCCTACGGGATTCGGTCCGTTGAGGTTCGCCGCCGCGATCACCTTGGCCCCTGACTTGTACGGGGCCTTGGCCGTGCCGGACGCGGCCTGGGCAGGAACGGTCAGCGCCAGCACGCCGGCACTCGCGAGACATGCGACGAGCGCGCACTTGCGAAGGATCTTCATTTCCCCCTCCAACAATCACCTGGGTACGGGCATGATCCGCGGGGTGGAGTGGGGTGGCCCGCCTCCTCGGTCCCGGCGTGATCATGCCGAGTGGTCGCGAGCACGCTAGCGCGCGAGAAAATCCCGATCCACTGCTTTGCAGGAGTGTTTGCGCCAGTTCTCCCTGTGGACGGCGAGTTCTGCCGATGGATCCGAGCACTGTCGATGGATCTTCGCCGACTCCGGACGATCGCCGTCCGTGGCACGGGCCGTGCGGCACCCGGTGTGGGCCTCGCGTCCGACGACGGCATGACGAAGCCCCCCGGCGTCACGGAGCGCCGGGGGGCTTCGTTCGGGAAGTCCGGGAAGGGGGGTCAGCCGTTGTAGGGCTCGGCCTTGAGGATGCGGACGGAGGCCTTCTTGCCGTTCGGCAGCTCGTACTCCGCGTCCTCGCCGACCTTGTGGTCGAGCACGGCGGAGCCCAGCGGCGACTGCGGCGAGTAGGTCTCGATGTCGGAGCTCGCGTACTCGCGCGAGGCCAGCAGGAAGGACAGCGTGTCGTCCTCGTCACCGTCGAAGGCGATCGTCACGACCATGCCGGGCGCCACCGCACCGTCCGTGGACACCGGGGCGGCGCCCACCTTGGCGTTGTCCAGGAGCTGGGTGAGCTGGCGGATACGGAGTTCCTGCTTGCCCTGCTCCTCCTTGGCAGCGTGGTACCCGCCGTTCTCGCGCAGGTCGCCCTCCTCGCGCGCGGCCGCGATCTTGGCGGCGATCTCGGTGCGCGCAGGACCAGTAAGGTGCTCAAGCTCGTCCTTGAGCTTGTTGTACGCCTCCTGGGTCAGCCAGGTGACGTTCTCGCTGGTCTGGGTCACAGGGTGCTCCTCGTCGGTACTGGGAATAACAAAGCATCGCCCTACCTGGAAGCATGTTCCTCCACAGATGGGCGAAACCACGAGCCTAACAATTCAGCGGCCCAAAGGGGAGGACATAAGCCGTAAGACTTACGTCGACGCAGGTCAGTACCGGCGTATTGCGGCGATGGTCAGTCCGCGTGACAACCCAGCAATTCCGCCGTGGTGCCCCGGGACGTCGTACGGAGCGTGACCACCTTGTCGATCCGCGTGTCCGGGCCGGAGAAGCGGAAGTCGGCGCGGCCCACCTCGGCGCCGTTCTCGGCCTGCGAGCGGACCGTGCAGTAGCCGCTCACCCCCGCGTCCTTGCGGACCTCGAGGTGCACCCGCACCGAGTCGTCCGAGACCTGGAAGGTGATCATCTCGCCGCTGATCTTGTTCTGGCCGACGTAGTGATAGGCGAAGTAGCCGATCAACGCGAGCAGCAGCGCACCCAGGACGGCGCCGGCCACCTTGAGCGTGCGGTCCGCACGCTCGTCCGAGGAACGGCCGTAACGGCCCTCGGGCGGTCGCGTGCTCGCCGTACTCATGATCGTCCTCTCGGCAAGGCCTCCGGCCGGTCGGGCGAAGGTCCGAAAGTGGGCTGCCGGGGCAGGACCACGGAATTATTGGCCCCCCGATTCGGTCACTATAGAAGCCGCCGATCGCACCCCGTCCCACGGGGGCGCCGACTTACTGAGGATTTGAGTCTTGACTGACCAGCTGCGACTGATGGCCGTGCACGCCCACCCCGACGACGAGTCGAGCAAGGGCGCGGCCACCATGGCGAAGTACGTGTCCGAGGGGGTGGACGTGCTGGTCGTGACCTGCACGGGCGGGGAGCGCGGCTCCATCCTCAATCCGAAGCTCCAGGGCGACACCTACATCGAGGAGAACATCCACGAGGTGCGCAAGAAGGAGATGGACGAGGCCCGCGAGATCCTCGGGGTCGAGCAGGAGTGGCTCGGCTTCGTCGACTCCGGGCTGCCCGAGGGCGACCCGCTGCCGCCGCTGCCCGAGGGCTGCTTCGCCCTCGAGGACGTCGACAAGGCGGCCGGTGAGCTGGTGAAGCAGATCCGCTCCTTCCGTCCCCAGGTGATCACCACCTACGACGAGAACGGCGGCTACCCGCACCCCGACCACATCATGACCCACAAGATCTCCATGGTGGCCTTCGAAGGCGCGGACGACACCGCGAAGTACCCGGAGAGCGAGTTCGGGCCGGCGTACCGGCCGCTGAAGCTCTACTACAACCAGGGCTTCAACCGGCCGCGCACCGAGGCGCTGCACCAGGCCATGCTCGACCGCGGCCTGGAGTCGCCGTACGGGGACTGGCTCAAGCGCTGGAGCGAGTTCGAGCGGGTCGAGCGCACGCTGACCACGCACGTTCCGTGTGCCGACTTCTTCGAGATCCGCGACAAGGCGCTGATCGCGCACGCCACGCAGATCGACCCCGACGGGGGCTGGTTCCGGGTGCCGATGGAACTCCAGAAGGAGGTCTGGCCGACCGAGGAGTACGAGCTGGCGAAGTCGCGCGTCGACACCTCCCTCCCCGAGGACGACCTCTTTGCGGGCATCCGCGACAATGCCTGACATGAGCGCAAGCGTGAGCCTGGCAATGACGCACCTCGTCCCCCTCGCCAAGGAGGTCGACGAGAACAAGGTCACCCCCGGCGTCCTCGGCTTCATCGTCTTCGCGGCGATGGCGATCGCTGTCTGGGGCCTGATGAAGTCGATGAACCGCCGCATGGGCAAGGTCGACTTCGTGGAGACCCCGGAGGACGCCTCCGGCGAGACCACCACGGAGAAGCCCACGCCCGCCAAGGGCTGAGCCGGGCCGCACCTGCGGACCGCCGCACCGCCGCCCGCCCGCGCGGGCAGCGGTGCCGGCGTCCTGCGCCGCGCCGACCCGCGCGGCCGCGGGCCGCGCCCGTCGGCGGCCCGGCCCTGGCTTCGGCTCCGGTCCTCGGAGCCACGACGGACAGCCCCCGCCCCCGGAGCCACGACAGCTCCAGCCCGCGGAGCCGCGGCGGCCCGGTCCTCGACCCCCGGAGCCACGGCGGTGCCGGTCCGCGCCGGCCGCGGTCGGCGGCGGTCGGCGGCGGTCGGCAGTGACCGGTGGGGCACCCGCGGTGCCTGGTCGGCGCAGGGCGTCGGACGCGTTCCGGGAGGGGCCTGCGGCAGGATGGACCCCATGGCGAACCGGCTGGCCCATGAGACGTCCCCGTACCTGCTCCAGCACGCCGACAACCCGGTCGACTGGTGGCCCTGGTCGGCGGAGGCGTTCGAGGAGGCGCGCCGGCGGGGGGTGCTGGGATCGACACATCGCTCGACCTCATGGTCGTGGCGCGCATGAATGGTCGGCTGGTGGTCGCACATGTCAGCTCGTACCTGCCTGTAGTGCCATGGCTTTCCGGCCTGCGACTGGCGCGCTCGTGGCGTCGATGGCAAAGCGGGGCAGTCGTGGCCCGTTCGCGTCGATGAACCGCAAACCGGATGCCCGGACCTGGGTCAGTTTCGTAGGTAGCTGCCCCGGTTGGTGTGATCTTCCGCCAACGTGACCTTGATCAGTTCCTGACCGGGCACGGCTGAACGATCGCTTACGAGCCGGCATGGCATCCGCAGGTGGTGCATCCGGCCCGGAGGTGGGGAATGTTCCGATCGGTCCGCGAACAACGACTATCCGGACACTACCGGTCAGCTGTCGAAAGCGGGGAGACCTCTCCGTCCTTACACGACCCCGAGATCGACGGTGATGGAGAAAGGCGCGGTGGCCTTCACCGTGCCGGTGAACATCTCGCCGTCCCTGTAAGCCCTGATGGCGGGATCGAGGACGTAGGTGTAGACGATCGGAACACCGGTGGCGGCCTGTTCGACCCGCCAGTAGAAGGGGATTCCGGCCTTGGCGTACTGGTCCACCTTCACGATCCGGTCGGTGGTCTCCGAACCGGGCGACACGACTTCGACGACCAGGAGTACGTGCTCGGGTCGGGTAGGCGTGAGGTCGATGGTCTCCGCCCGGTAGACGATGACGTCCGGCCGGCGGTTGGTGAGCGGAACGTCCTGCAGTCGGACGTCGAAGTCCGTGTCCGCGTTCCAGTCCCGGCCCGCAGCGGCGTCCAGGGCATTGGCCAGGATCCGGGCCAGCCGGTTGTGCCGCTTGGACGCGCTCGGGCTCACGACGACCATTCCGTCCACGATCTCGATGCCGGCACACTGCTCCTCGGACCAGGAGTCGTACTGCTCCGCGCTGATCTGCGAATGCATCCACGCGGGCGCCACCATCTCGGCGGCCATGGTGTACCTCCTTCGAGGAGCATCGGCAGTCCCGGCGCTGCTGGGCTCAGCCTACTGTCCGGTGACGCCGGGACGCTCGGCTTCGGAAGGCACCCCTGTCTCACCTGCCCGTTCCCGGTAGGGGTTCGGTTTCGATGCTGGAAGCCCGATCGCGGGCTCGGTGGTGGCTCGGCTCCGTCAGGTGTTGACCCGCCGGGTCTGTGGGCCTGTGTGTGCTGTCCGGTGAGCTGAGGGCACTGCGGCAGGATGGACCCCATGGCGAACCGACTGGCCCATGAGACGTCCCCGTACCTGCTCCAGCACGCCGACAACCCGGTCGACTGGTGGCCCTGGTCGGCGGAGGCGTTCGAGGAGGCGCGCCGGCGGGGGGTGCCGGTGCTGCTCAGCGTCGGGTACTCGAGCTGCCACTGGTGCCACGTCATGGCGCACGAGTCCTTCGAGGACCAGGCCACCGCCGACCACCTCAACGAGCACTTCGTCAGCGTCAAGGTCGACCGTGAGGAGCGGCCCGACGTCGACGCCGTCTACATGGAGGCCGTGCAGGCCGCGACCGGGCAGGGCGGCTGGCCCATGACCGTGTTCCTCACGCCGGACGCCGAGCCGTTCTACTTCGGCACCTACTTCCCGCCCGTGCCCCGGCAGGGCATGCCGTCCTTCCGGCAGGTGCTGGAGGGCGTGCGGCAGGCCTGGGACGAGCGGCGGGACGAGGTGGCCGAGGTCGCCGGGAAGATCGTGCGGGACCTCGCCGGACGCGAGATCTCCTACGGGGACAGCCTGGCGCCCGGCGAACAGCAGCTGGCGCAGGCACTGCTCGGCCTGACCCGGGAGTACGACCCGCAGCGCGGCGGGTTCGGCGGGGCGCCGAAGTTCCCGCCGTCCATGGTGATCGAGTTCCTGCTGCGCCACCACGCGCGCACCGGGGCCGACGGTGCCCTGCAGATGGCGCGGGACACCTGTGAGCGGATGGCCCGCGGCGGGATCTACGACCAGCTCGGCGGCGGCTTCGCCCGCTACTCCGTCGACCGGGACTGGACCGTGCCGCACTTCGAGAAGATGCTGTACGACAACGCGCTGCTGTGCAGGGTGTACGCCCACCTGTGGCGGTCGACCGGGTCCGAGCAGGCCCGGCGGGTCGCGCTGGAGACCGCCGACTTCATGGTGCGGGAACTGCGCACCGCCGAGGGCGGGTTCGCCTCCGCGCTGGACGCCGACAGCGACGACGGGAGCGGGCGGAACGTGGAGGGGGCGTACTACGTCTGGACGCCCGAGCAGCTCACCGAAGCCCTGGGCGCCGAGGACGCGGCGCTGGCCGCCGCCCACTTCGGGGTGACCGACGAGGGCACCTTCGAGGAGGGCGCCTCCGTGCTGCAACTGCCCCAGCGGGAAGGCGTGTTCGACGCGGAGAAGATCGCGTCGGTGAAGGAGCGGCTGCTGGCCGCGCGGGCGGAGCGGCCCGCACCCGGCAGGGACGACAAGGTCGTCGCCGCCTGGAACGGTCTCGCCGTCGCCGCGCTCGCCGAGACCGGCGCCTGCTTCGACCGGCCCGACCTGGTGGACGCGGCCGTCGCCGCCGCCGACCTCCTCGTCCGGCTGCACCTCGACGACCAGGCGCGGCTCACCCGGACCAGCAAGGACGGCAGGGCCGGGGCCAACGCGGGCGTCCTGGAGGACTACGCCGACGTCGCCGAGGGCTTCCTCGCGCTGGCCGGGGTGACGGGCGAGGGGGTCTGGCTGGACTTCGCCGGGTTCCTGCTCGACCACGTGCTCGCGCGCTTCACCGACCCGGAGTCGGGGGCCCTGTACGACACGGCGTCGGACGCCGAGCAGCTCATCCGGCGCCCGCAGGACCCGACCGACAACGCGGTGCCCTCCGGGTGGTCGGCGGCCGCCGGGGCGCTGCTGTCGTACGCCGCCCACACCGGGTCGCAGGCGCACCGCGCCGCGGCGGAGAAGGCGCTGGGGGTCGTGAAGGCGCTCGGGCCGCGGGTGCCGCGGTTCATCGGATGGGGTCTGGCCGCCGCCGAGGCGCTGCTCGACGGGCCGCGCGAGGTGGCCGTCGTCGGGCCCTCGCCCGACGATCCCGCCACGCGCGAGCTGCATCGTGCCGCGCTGCTGGCGACCGCGCCGGGAGCGGTGGTCGCCTGTGGCACGCCGGGGAGCGAGGAGTTTCCGCTGCTCGCCGACCGGGTGCTGGTGGGCGGGGCGCCGACGGCGTACGTCTGCCGCGGGTTCGTGTGCGATCTGCCGGTGACGGAGGTGGACGCGCTGCGCGCGAAGCTCACCCCGTGAGGTGGTGGGGGGCGTCGGTTGCGGAGCGGGGGCGGCGCGGCGGGAGCCGGTCGCGCCCCGCGGCGGGGCGGCACGGGTGACGGCCCCGCCCCCGGTGGCCCCGCCCCCCGTCGGCCGGGCCGCCGCCGTGACGAACGCGGGCTTTCAGTTGTTCCTGTTCCCCGCCCCCGCCGGTCGGGCCGCCGCCGGCCGCCCGCCGACGGGGCCCGGCCCGGTGGTTCAGCGGGCCGGGGTGGAGCCGCGCAGGTGACGGTCCCGCTCCCGGCCGGTCGCGGGCCGTGTCACCGCCGGTCCCGGAGGCCGCCGGGGCCCGACTTCGGACGTTTACGGGACCCGACTTCGCACGCCGCCGGGACCCGACTTCGCACGGCGACGGGGCCCGGCCGGTGGCCGACCGGGGCGAGCCGGTGGCCGACCGGGCCGTGCCCCGTCGCTTCAGCCGTGGCCGGGCCCCGTCGCTTCAGCCGTGGCCGGGGCCTCGCCTCAGCCGTTGCGGGGTCTCACCCCGGCGTCCCGCACGCCTCGTGCCGGCCGTGGCTTCGGCCCCGCCGTCACCCGAGCGGGTCCGGCACCGGGTCGGGGACCGGGTCCGGCGTGACGCGGGGGAGGGGCGGAAGGGCGGTGTGCGGGCGGCGGTACAGCCAGCGGTCCACGACCAGGAAGCGGGCCGTGAAGACGATCGCCATGGCGAGTGCCGTCGCCGGCAGGGCGGTCATGCCGGCGGCGCCGATGAGCAGCGCGCCGAGCGGGATGCGGGCGACCAGGTCGGCGTTGCCGACGGCGGCGAACGTCAGGATCCGTATCCCGCGCCGGTGGTGGCGCCGCTGGTTGCGGTAGACGAAGGAATCGATCAGGGCGAAGTTCCACAGCAGGCCCGCCTGGTTGGCGACGATCTCCGCCGGGGCGTAGTGCAGGCCGGGGGCCCGGCTGGTGAGCAGCCAGAGCAGGGCCAGGTTGGGGACGAAGCCCGACAGGCCGATGAGGCCGAAGACGACGGCGCGGGCGCGGGGGTCGGCGGTGCGCAGGGTGATCAGGTGGCGCAGGAAGCGCATGCCCTCGCGGGCCGTCGACTTGGACTCGCCGGCGTGCCGTTCCCCGAAGGCGTACGGGACTTCGGCGATGCCGCGCGGGCGGCACCGTACCGCCAGTTCGAGGAGGATCTTGTAGCCGAGGGGCTGCAGGCCCTCGTCCTGGGCCGAGGCGCGGTCGACCGCGGTGCGGCGGATCGCGAAGAAGCCGCTCATCGGGTCGGTGAGGCCGCCGAGGGCGCGGGGGAAGAGGGACTTGGCCAGGAGGGTGGAGGAACGGGAGACGAGCCTGCGGTAGGTGCCGTCGAGGCCGCCGCGGTCCCCGCCGTCCGTGTAGCGGCTGGCGACGACGAGTTCGGCGCCGGTCGCCTCGCCGCGGGCGACGAGGTGCGGGACGAGTTCGGGCGGGTGCTGGAGGTCGGCGTCGATGACGACGATCCAGGGCGCCGAGGCGCGGGCGACGCCCTCGACCACGGCACCGCCGAGGCCGCCCTCGGGGACGGGCCGGTGGTGCAGGACGACCGGGACGGCACTGCGGCGGGCCGCCTCCTCGATGACCTCGCAGGTGTGGTCGGTGGAGTCGTCGGCGAAGACCACCTCCGCGCGGGTCCCCGAGGGGATCGCGGCGCCGATGCGGGCGAGCAGCTCGTGGATGTTGTCGGCCTCGTTGAAGGTCGGGACGACGATGGACACGTCGGCGGGCAGGGCCGTCACCGTGCCTCCTGGGGCTGCGGGGCGGGGGCGGGGAGGTGTGCGCCGACATGGGAGGTCAGCTCCCAGTCGCGGCGCCCGGTGTACTCGCGCCACACGGCGCGCAGGGCGGCGCCCGCGAGGATCACGGCGTAGACGGGGCCGAGGAGGACGAGCCCCGCGTACTGGCCGAAGCTGATGCGGAAGCCGTACTCGCGGCCGAAGTCGTGCAGGGCGACCGCCTCGAAGACGATCATGGCGGCCATCGGCAGCATGGGCAGCCAGGCGAACATCGAGAAGGGCAGCGGGACTCCGCCGACGAAGGCGAAGAGGATGCCCAGCGGGATCATCACACCGGTCGCGGCCTGCACGAACGGGGTGCTGAGCGTGTAGCGGGCGAGCATCCGCTGGCCGAAGCCGGGCAGCCGGCGCCATTCGCCCTTGCGCAGGACCTGGAGGAAGCCCTGGTTCCAGCGGGTGCGCTGCTTGTAGAGCGCCCTGATCGAGCCGGGCGTCTCCTCGCGGGTGACCAGCGCCGCGTGGTAGGCGACGACGACCTTGGCGCCGCCGCTGGACAGCCGGACGCCCAGGTCGCAGTCCTCGGCGAGGCAGTCGCCGTCCCAGCCGCCGGTGTCGCGCAGCAGTGCGGACCGGACGAAGACGGTGTTGCCGCCGAGCGGGATGAACCCCTTGCGGGCGTGCAGGTGCAGCCGGCTGCGGAACCAGAAGAAGTACTCCAGGCAGTTGCGCAGGCTGTACCAGCTGCTCCGGTAGTTGATCAGCTGGACGCCGCCCTGGACGACGTCGGCGTTCTCGTGGCGGAAGGCGAAGTCGACGTGGCCGAGCAGTTCGGGGTGGACGACGTCCTCGGCGTCGAAGACCCCGACGACCTCGCCGCGGGCGTGCGGCAGCGCGGTGTTGAGGGCCCGGGGTTTGTTCTTCCTGGCGTGGGTGTCGACGACCGTGCGCACCCTGTCGGGGTGCTCGGCGGCGAGTTCGTGGGCGATGGCGGCGGTGCCGGGGTCGTCGTGGCCGACGATCAGCAGGATCTCGTAGTCCGGGTGGTCGATGCGGAGCATCTGCTCGACCGTGTGCCGCAGGACGGCCTCCTCGTGGCGGGCCGGGACCAGCAGGGAGAAGGACAGGTCCGCCCTGCCGTCGGGCGTGGCGAAGGCCGTCGACTCCAGTGTCTCCGGGGTGCGCCAGGCGTGGAGCATCCACCACAGGGTGATCCCTGCGGCGGCCATGAGGACGATCGAATCGATGAACAGAATGGCGGAGACCACGAATTCCCCCCTCGGTCTTTCTTGGTCATCCTTGTCGGAACATGGTGTTTCCCCGGGCGCAACCCGGTGTCGTCCGGCGTTCTTCGATGTTCTTCGGTGTTCTTCAGTGTTCTTCGGTGTTCTTCGGAAAGGACCCGTCCGTCTGCGGCCCCCCGGCGGACGGTGTTCCGTACGGTGCTCGTGATGTGTGACGGCCCTCGGCGAGAGGCCGGTTCCCAGCCGGTTTCCCACTCCGATATCACGGATATCGCGGATATTGCGGAGTTTTCGCGCATGATCGATTCGGGCCCACGAGCAAACCAGAGCCGAAGTTAGCAGGTTCGGCATTTGCCTCGCAATGTGGCCTCGGCGTGATGATCCCCGCCTCAAGCGGAGTCATGGGTTCTGCTCATGTGCCGCCCAGGCGTGTGCCATGATGCTCCGGCATGCCTGATTCCGGGGGGTTTCAAGGGGGAGTCCCGCGGCTGCCGTCAGGCCGAGAAGTGGGTGGGGGGATTCCGCATGGGGACTGCCGTGCCGAAAACGCGTGCGCGTGACGAGTCCGAAACACACCTTTCCGAAGGCGCTCCTTCCGTTTCCCGTCCGGTGCCCGGAGATTCCGCGGCCGATCGCACGTCCCCGCGCGAAAGCGTGTTACGGCGCGATTATTTCTGGGTTGCGCTCGTTCTCGTCGCCGGTCTCCTGGCAAGGATTCTCGGAATCGGCAATTACCCATTCCCGAACGATGACGAGGGCACCTATCTCGCGCAGGCGTGGGCGGTGCAGCACGGTGAACTCGCGCATTACACCTACTGGTACGACCACCCGCCGCTCGGCTGGATGCAACTCGCCTCCGTGTCCTGGCTGCCCCACTGGCTGCTGCCCGACCTGCCCACGTTCGTCCAGGGCCGGATCGCCATGCTGCCGGTGGCCGCGGCGTCGATGGTCCTCGTCTTCGTCATCGGCCGGCGCCTCGGCCTGGCCCGCCCCACGGCCGCCGCGGCGATGCTGCTGTACGCGTTGTCACCGCTCGCCGTGGTGCTGCACCGGCAGATCTACCTGGACAACTTCGCCGTCCTGTGGGTCCTGGTGTCCTTCGCCTTCGCGCTGTCGCCGCGCCGCCACCTGGGGCACCACGCCGCGGCCGGCATGGCGTTCGCCGTGGCCGTGCTCTCCAAGGAGACCGTCGCGGTCCTGCTGCCCGTGCTGCTGGTCACCCTCTGGCAGGGCAGTCACCCCAGCACCCGCACGTTCTCCTTCGCCGGCTTCGGCTCCGGGTTCGTCCTCACCGGCCTGTTCTACCCGCTGTACGCCCTGCTCAAGGGCGAGCTGTTCCCCGGCGCCGGGCACGTCTCGCTGCTCGGCACGCTCAGGTTCCAGCTCGGCGGGCGCGAGGGCAGCGGATCGGCGTTCGCCGAGGGCACCGACGCCCACCAGCTGTTCACCGGCTGGCTGGACCGGGACCCGTATCTGCTGATCGGCGGCGCCGCGGCCGCCGGCTGCGCGCTCGCGGTACGCCGGCTGCGGCCCGTCGCCCTCGCCGTGCTGGTGCTTGCGCTGGTCGCGCTGCGGCCCGGCGGCTACCTGCCGCAGATGTACGTCGTGCAGGTCCTGCCCTTCCTGGCGCTCGCCGTGGCCGGACTGGCCGAGGCCGCGGTGAGCGTGCTGCCCGGCAGGCCGCGTCCCGCGGCGGGGTCCGCCGGGTCCGCCGGGTCCGTGGTGGGACGGCTGTTCGCCCGGCCGGGTCCGCGCACCGCCGCCTCCCTGGCGGTCGTCGCGCTGGCCGCGGTGATCACCGCACCGCACTGGTACGAGCAGGACCGCGCCGCCGTGCGGGCCGACGACAACGGCGTGTACCACGACGCCGCCCGCTGGCTGCGCGAGACGCCCGTCGGAGACCGCGACCGGGTGCGCGTCGTCACCGACGGCGTGCTCTGGCTGGACGCGGTCGACGCCGGCTACCGGCCGGGCACCGGTGTCATCTGGCACTACAAGCTCGACCAGGACCCGGCGGTCACCAGGACGCTGCCGCACGGCTGGAAGGACATCGACTACGTCGTGTCCACCCCGGCCCTGCGCGGCGAGCGCGAGCACCTCCCCACCCTGCGGGACCTGTTCGCGCACGGCACGCCGGTCGCCACCTTCGGCGAGGGCGGCGGCCGGATCGACATCCTCCGCATCGAGAACGACGAATGACGCCCGTGACGCGCCGCCCGTGACGCGGGGGCCCGTGACGCGCCACCCGTGATGCGGGGCTCGTGAACAAGGGGGAACCACCATGTACGGAGCCCGAAGACGACCGGGGCGGCGGACCCTTCCACCCGGAAGGACACCGCGTCTGCTGCTCACCGCCCTCATGCTGTTCGCCGCCGCCCTCGGGCTCGGCCCGCTGGGCGCCCAGCCCGCCACCGCCGCCACCAACCTGATCGACAACCCCGGCCTGGAGATCCTCGACGGGCCGTCCGGGTTCCCGCGGTGCTTCGAGAAGTCGGGCTGGGGGGACAACGACTTCTCGTTCACCGTCACCGACGACGCCCACTCCGGCAGCCGGGCCGTACGCATCGAGCTGACCCGGCGCGCCGACGGCGACCGCAAGACGATGATGCTGGAGAACGCCTGCGCCCCGCAGGTCACCCCGGCCCACCAGTACGACCTGTCGTTCTGGTACAGGTCCACGACACCCGACGTGGCCTTCACCCTCTTCCGCCACGACACCGTCCAGGGCTGGGTCTACTGGACCGACCTGAAGACCCTGGAGCAGTCGGCCGGCTGGACCCGCACCGAGGTCCGCACCCCGCTCGTCCCGCCGAACACCGACCGGATCACCTGGGGCGCCTCCCTCTACGGCGTCGGCACCCTCACCACCGACGACTACGCGATGACGGACGCCACCGTCCCCGCCGGCCCCGACCCCTGCGCCACGGGCGGCACCGGACCGCAGTGCACGGGCGTGTGGACCGTCCAGGCCGCCGAGATGCCCGTCCGGGCGATGCACTCGGTGCTGCTGCACAACGGCAAGGTCCTGCTCATCGCCGGCTCCGGCAACAACCTCGACATGTTCGAGGCGGGCACCTTCAGGACCTCGCTCTACGACCCCGTCACCGGCGCCTACACGGACATCCCGACCCCGGAGGACTTCTTCTGCGCCGGGCACGTGCAGCTCCCCGACGGCCGGGTGCTGGTCGTCGGCGGCAACAAGGACTACGCCGCGCCCGACGGCAGCGTCGGCTACAAGGGCCTGCGCACCAGCTACGTCTTCGACCCCGACCGGAACACCTACACCAAGGTCAACGACATGCTGGCGGGCCACTGGTACCCGTCGGCCACCGCGATGGGCAACGGCGACGTCATCTCACTGGGCGGCCTCGCCGAGGACTCCTCCGGCACCGTCGTCAACGAGCACTTCTCCTACGCGCAGAACAAGTGGCTGCCACTCGGCGAGGCCAAGCAGGCCTGGTCCTTCTGGGGGCTGTACCCGTCGATGATCCTGCTCCAGGACGGCCGCCTCTTCTACACCGGCAGCCACGTCTTCGGCAACGGCCTGCCCGGCACCGGCGCCTCCGTGTACGACTACGGCGCCGGCACCGTCGCCGAGGTGCCGGGCCTGCGTAAGAAGGACGAGCGGGACCAGTCCATGTCGGTGCTGCTGCCGCCCGCCCAGGACCAGAAGGTCGCCACGATCGGCGGCGGCAACCACACCGTGTCGCCCGACGCGCACCGGCTCGTCGACGTCATCGACCTGAAGGCCGACTCGCCGCGGTACGTGCCGGGCCCGAACCTGCCGCAGGGCCACTACCGGGACGGCACCCCGCAGACCGGCGACCAGGGCAAGGTGTACGTCTCCGCGGTCATCCTCCCGGACGGCAAGGTCCTGGAGACCGGCGGCGCCCTGCACACCTACCGCGAGGACCCCGTCTTCGAGGCGTCGATGTACGACCCGGCGAGCAACACCTTCCGGGCCGGCCTGGCGACCGATCCGGTCCCGCGGACCTACCACTCCTCGTCCCTGCTGCTGCCCGACGGCCGCGTCCTGAGCGTCGGCGACAACCCGGGCGACGGCTCCTTCGACCAGCGGGTGTCCCTCTACGAACCGCCGTACCTGTTCAGGGGCGCCCGCCCGCGGATCACCTCGGTGGCGAGCACGACCTGGGCGTACGGCAGCGACCAGCGCATCACGGTCGACAAGCCGGTGGTCAAGGCCTCCCTGATCCGTCCGGCGGCCGTCACCCACTCCTCCGACCCCAACCAGCGCTACGTCGACCTGCCGATGACCGTCGACGGCGACACCGTCGACCTCAGCCTCACCAGCAATCCCGACCTGGCCCCGCCCGGCTGGTACATGCTGTCGGTCGTCGACGCCGACGGCGTGCCGTCGGTGTCGACGTGGGTGCGCGTCGGAGCGGCCGGCCAGGCCGCGGCGGCCCGCGTCCAGGACTTCGCGGAGGACCTGCGGGCCGTCCCCGCGAGCGAGACCGGCACCGCCGTGCCGCAGGGCACCGGCCACGGCGGCCACCAGGGCCACGAGGGCGTCCGGATGCCCGCCGGCTTCGACGGCTGCGACCACTCCTACGGCGCCGTCGGCCAGTGCGTGCCCTGGACCTTCCCGAAGAAGGCGGACACCGTCGCCGAACGCTGCGACTGGCTGGAGGAGAAGGGCTACGGCACCGGCCTGAAGGTCTCCGGCCGCGACCGCCACGGCCTGGACCGCACCAAGGACGGCATCGCCTGCGGAAAGGGTGACGTGCGCGAGAAGCAGCGCTAGGGCCTCTCGTTCGGATCATGCCGGGCTCGCGGGGCCTGGTGCCGTCCCTCGCGGCGTTGTCGTCGGTCGCCATGGCGCCCTCCTCCGCCTTGCGATGAACGGCACCAGGCCCCGCTCCCTGATCCGGCCTGATCCAGACGAAAGACCCTAGCGGTCGCCCGCGAAGTCCCGAAGGGCGCGTTCCACGATGGCCTCCAGCTGCTCGTGGTGCGCGCCCTTCCAGTACGCCCGCCCGCAGTCCGGGCACCGCGCGAACACGTCGTACGACTTCCGGGTGCCGCCCTCGAGCTGGTCGGTGACCTCCTCCTTGGTGGCCTCGCGCAGCAGCCCGTTGCAGGCGGTGCAGCGCGTCCAGGGGCGCAGCTCGGGGGCGAACCGGTCCAGGACGTCCCGGAGCTGCTCCTCGGGGCCGGTGCTGTAGACGAAGGCACCCGCCCACAGCTCACGGCGGCGCAGCAGACCGCGGTCGCGGCTCAGCATGACCCGCCGCTCGGCCGCCGAGCGGGCCGCGAGCGCCGGGTCGCCGATGTCGGCCGACTCGTACGCCGTGTCCACGCCGAGCAGCCGCAGCCGGCGGGCGAGGGTGCCGAGGTGGACGTCGAGGAGGAAGCGCAGCGGGGCGCCCGGCACCCGCTGGGGGCGGGCGACGGGGCGCACGTCCACCGACTCGCCGTCGGCCGGGACGTGCGAGACCGGTACCTCGCGGCCGTCGACGAACAGGGCGCCGACCTCCGTGAGGGGCACCCCGAAGGACTCGACGACATGGCCGAGGGTGGAGACGCCGTCGACGGCGAGGGCGGTGGCGCCGGCCCGTCGGGCGGGCGGGACGAACAGGGCCAGCTCGGGGGCGACTTCGACGCGGATCTCGGGTGCGTTCACCTGGTCAGGATGGCATGGGGAGGCGGCGGGGCCTCAGGGGTTTTCGTTGCCGAGGCCGTGTTCCAGGACGTTCAGCGCGCGGTCGACGAGGGCGGCGAAGTCACCCTGGTGGCCGTTCTCGGCCCAGTACAGGGAGGCCTCCATCAGGCCGCCGACGAGGGACATCGCGTAGACGCGGACCTCCAGGCCGTCGGGGTCGCGGCCGGTGCGCTCGGCGAGCGCGGCGCGGATCGTGCGGCCGGTGACCGACATGCTCTCCATCATCCGCGAGCGCACCGCCGGCACCTCGGCCATCAGCCGGGTGCGCAGCCGCGCCACGCGCGGTTCCTCCGCGACGCCGACCCGCGCGGCCGCCAGCATCACGTGCCGGACGGTGTCCGGCCACGGCTCGTCCGCGGGCCGGGCCCGCAGTTCCTCCCTCAGGACCGGGTCGTACTCGTCCGTGAGGACGATGTCCTCCTTGGCCGGGAAGTAGCGGAAGACGGTCGACGGCGACACCTCGGCCCGCTCGGCGATCTGCTCGACCGTCGTCGCCCCGTACCCCTGCTCCTCGACCAGCGCGTACATCGCGGAGCGGATCGCCTCGCGCGTCTTGATCTTCTTGCGCTCGCGGAGCCCGAGGTGGGGGCGGTCGGCGGGGGAGAGGGGGGAGCGTGCGGCCGTCATGGTGGTCATTGTCGGACATCGGCCTTCGGAGCGACCAGGTCAGGGACGGGGGGGCGGTGCGGGGGCGGGGGTCCGGGTACCGCGCACGGAAAAGGGCCGCGGCTCGGAAGCCGTGGCCCTTCGGGAGGGGGCGGGGAGCTATCCGTGCTGGTAGGCGACCAGCGAGATGCCCACGTAGTGCGTGATGAACGCGGCCAGGGTGAGGGAGTGGAACACCTCGTGGAAGCCGAACCAGCGCGGTGACGGGTTCGGGCGCTTGATGCCGTAGATCACGCCGCCCGCGCTGTAGAGGAGGCCGCCGGCGATGACCAGGACCAGCACGGCGATCCCGCCCGTGCGCATGAAGTCGGGCAGGAAGAAGACGGCCGCCCAGCCCATCGCGATGTAGCAGGGCGTGTAGAGCCAGCGCGGGGCGCCGACCCAGAAGACCCGGAAGACGATCCCCGCGGCGGCGGCGGCCCAGATGCCCCAGAGCAGCACCTCGCCCTTGGCGCCCGGCAGGAGCAGCATCGTCAGCGGCGTGTAGGTGCCCGCGATGATCAGGAAGATGTTGGCGTGGTCCAGGCGGCGCAGGACGCCGTCCATGCGGGGGCTCCAGTCGCCCCGGTGGTAGAGCGCGCTCACGCCGAACAGCAGGCAGGCGGTGAGGGCGAAGACGCCGCAGGCGATGCGGCCCCTCGTGGAGTCGGCGAGGGCGGTGAGCACGAGGCCCGCGACCAGGGCGGCGGGGAACATGGCGAGGTGCAGCCAGCCGCGCAGCTTGGGTTTGACCGGATGCGGCAGGGAGAGCGCGACGGGACCGCGGCCGGCGGCCGGCGTGTCCATAGGCGCGTCGGGGGCGGACGCAGTCATGCGATCCATCGTACCTACGGAACCGTAAGTTACGGATCGGCGGGGTGGGGCGGACGGCGCCGAGTGGTCATCGTCTCATGTCCCCGACCGGGCGCCCGAGGGTGCGGCGGGCGGTGGCGGGCGTCGGCGGGGGCGTACGTGGCGAGCCTCACGCCGCTCATCTGTGACGCCCTCTGGACAGATGCACGTGCGCGTCGGATGATCAAATGAGTGCGGTCGGCACCGGATGAGCGCTCAGCAGCTCGCTGCGAAGCATCCGGGTCGTGGCCCCCACGGGGCAAAAGAGAACAAAATCCCTCATCTAGGAGCAATCGTGGCGCGCGACATCGCGGCTCCCCCCGTCATCCCCACCCAGCACCAGGAACTGATCTCGTGGGTCAACGAGATCGCCGAACTGACGCAGCCGGACAACGTGGTCTGGTGTGACGGATCCGAGGCCGAGTACCGGCGGCTGTGCGAGGAGCTGGTGGAGAAGGGCACCTTCCGCAAGCTCGACCCCGTCAAGCGCCCCGACTCCTACTACGCGGCGTCCGACCCGACCGACGTCGCCCGGGTCGAGGACCGCACCTTCATCTGCTCCGAGAAGGAGGAGGACGCGGGCCCGACCAACCACTGGAAGGCCCCCGCCGAGATGCGGGAGATCTTCACCGGCGAGAAGGGCGTCTTCCGCGGCTCGATGAAGGGCCGGACGATGTACGTCGTCCCGTTCTGCATGGGCCCCCTCGGCTCGGACCTCTCCGCGATCGGCGTCGAGATCACCGACTCCGCCTACGTCGCCGTGTCCATGCGCACCATGACCCGCATGGGACAGCCCGTCCTCGACGAACTCGGCTCCGACGGCTTCTTCGTGCGTGCCGTGCACACGCTCGGGGCGCCGCTGGCCGAGGGCGAGGCGGACGTCCCCTGGCCGTGCAACACCACCAAGTACATCTCGCACTTCCCCGAGACCCGCGAGATCTGGTCCTACGGCTCCGGCTACGGCGGCAACGCCCTGCTCGGCAAGAAGTGCTACGCCCTGCGCATCGCCTCCGTCATGGCCCGCGACGAGGGCTGGCTCGCCGAGCACATGCTGATCCTCAAGCTGACCCCGCCGCACGGCGAGCCGAAGTACGTCGCCGCCGCCTTCCCGAGCGCCTGCGGCAAGACGAACCTCGCCATGCTGGAACCGACCACCCGCGGCTGGACCGTCGAGACCATCGGCGACGACATCGCCTGGATGCGGTTCGGCGAGGACGGCCGGCTGTACGCCATCAACCCCGAGGCGGGCTTCTTCGGTGTCGCGCCCGGCACCGGCGAGCACACCAACGCCAACGCGATGAAGACGCTGTGGGGCAACGCGGTCTTCACCAACGTCGCCCTCACCGACGACGGCGACGTGTGGTGGGAGGGCATGACCGAGGAGCCGCCCGCCCACCTCACGGACTGGAAGGGCAACGACTGGACCCCCGAGTCGCCGACCCCGGCCGCCCACCCCAACGCCCGCTTCACCGTCCCCGCCTCGCAGTGCCCGATCATCGCGCCCGAGTGGGAGGACCCCAGGGGCGTGCCGATCTCGGCGATCCTCTTCGGCGGCCGGCGCGCCACCGCCGTACCGCTGGTGACGGAGTCCTTCGACTGGAACCACGGCGTCTTCCTCGGCGCCAACGTGGCCTCCGAGAAGACCGCCGCCGCCGAGGGCAAGGTCGGCGAGCTGCGCCGCGACCCCTTCGCCATGCTGCCGTTCTGCGGCTACAACATGGGCGACTACATGGGCCACTGGGTCGACGTCGCCAAGGACAAGGACCAGGCGAAGCTCCCGAAGATCTACTACGTCAACTGGTTCCGCAAGGACGACGACGGCAGGTTCGTCTGGCCCGGCTTCGGCGAGAACTCCCGCGTCCTGAAGTGGATCGTGGAGCGCCTGGACGGCAGCGCCGAGGGCGTCGAGACGCCGATCGGCATCCTGCCGGCGCCGGGCGCCCTGGACACCGAGGGCCTCGACCTGGACGGGAAGGACCTCGACTTCCTCCTCACCGTCGACAAGGAGATCTGGCGCGAGGAGGCCGCCCTGATCCCCGACCACCTCAACACCTTCGGCGACCACACGCCGAAGGAACTGTGGGACGAGTACCGCGCTCTGGTGCAGCGCCTGGGCTGACCAGCCCCCTCCCTACGCCGCGGCCGGTTCCGATCGAGCCCTGACCAGCAACATCGTCACGGCCGGCCGCGGTGACAGCACCACCGACCGGCGAGGTCCCGCACAACGGCGTGGGGGGCCCAGGGCCTGTCGTCGCCCGTCCCGTCAGCCCCGACGGGACGGGCGACGACAGGCCTTCGCCCTTGCCACGCCCTACTTCGAGCGGTCCTCCAGGTACCGGGTGTGCGACTCCTGCCGCCGCGCCTCCGTCTCGCGCAGCCCCGCCGCCAGCCGCTCCGCCTCCTCGTGCAGCAGCGCCAGCTGCCGCTCCAGGTGCCGCTCGGGCGGTTCCTGGCCCGGTGCGAGCCGCGTCCACCAGCGGGTCCGCACGAACGTGTCGACCGCCTCCGGCACGTCCTGGCGCACCGCCCGCGACAGCGCGTGCACCGCCTCCGGGTCCTGGGCGAGGATCTCGGTGACCCAGCCCGGGTCCAGCAACGCGGCCAGCAGCTGGGTCAGTTCGGTGAGCCGGCCGGCCGCCGCGGGCGGCAGTTCGACGTCCGCGAGATAGCCCTGAAGCCGGCGGAAGTCACCCCGCACCTCGTCGAGCTGCGCGGAGGGGTCCGGGAAGTCCGGCGGCGCGGGCCGTTCCGGCGGCGCGATCAGCGCGCCCGCCCCGTACAGGCCGGCGACCACGACCGGCCAGTACGGCCCCGCCGTGCCCGTGAAGGTCAGCACCAGGCCGGCCAGCCCGCACCCGCTGCCGGCGATGTTCTTGCGGGACTCCAGGTAGCCCACGAACCTACTGGTAGCCACGGATCTCCTCGAAGGCGCCGTCCAGCGAGCCCTGCCGGGCGTCGAAGAGGCGGCCGCCGGTCAGCTCGGCGATGTGTTCCAGTTCCGCGCGGTCGGAGTCGCCGAACAGGATCGGGAAGACGGGGATGTTGCGGCGGTCGCCGGACAGCCGGCGGTAGAAGGCGTCGAAGTCGTCCGCGCCGGCGCCCGCGGTGTTCTCGCCGTCCGTCATCAGCACGATCGACGTGAACGTGCCGGTGCCGGTGCCGAGATGGTCGTACGCCTTCTCCAGGGAGGTGAAGATCGCGGTGTCGCCGTCGGCCTCCAGGGCCTCGGTGTCGTCGCGGATCGCGGCGAGGCCCTTCTCCGGGGCGGCGGGGTCGACGACGTGCGTGCGCACGCTCTTCACGTCCGAGCCGAACGGCATCAGGGTGACCTCCTCCCGGTCGCGGAAGTCGCCGGTGAGGCCGGTGAGGGCCGCCTTCAGCCCGTCGAGGCGGCCGCCCTCCATCGATCCGGAGGTGTCGAGGACGTACACCGTCCGCGAGGGGCGGCGCAGCTCGTTCTCGTAGGCGTCGAGCAGGCCGTCGGCGACGGACCGGGTGCCGGGGAAGGGCAGTTCGCGCCGCCGGCCGGTGTCGAGGCCCGCCGCGGGCGGCACGGAGGCGACGACCGGACGGCGGTGGGTGCGGTCGGTGATCAGCTGTTGCACGGCGTCCGTGCGCAGCGCCTCGGCCACCCGGCGCACGTCCTCGCGGGTCGTCGTGCCGGTGGCGGCGAGGGAGGAGAGGGGGTAGTCGGCGGTGACGACGCCGTCCGTCGGGCGGATCACGGTCAGGTCCGGGATGCCCTTGAGGACCGACTCGTAGTTGAGCAGGGCGTCCACGTCACCGCGGCGGGCGTACGCGCCGGCCAGCCAGCCCGAGGAGCCCGAGGTCAGCTTCTGCCCCTGGAAGAACTCCTTCAGCCGTGGGCGGGCCTTGGCCACGTCCGCGTCGGTGAGCGCGGACTGGGCGCCGGAGAGCGCGGAGGCGACCGAGATCAGTGTGGAGAAACCGGAGTTGGAGCGGGCCGGGTCGGTCATGCCGTAGGTGAGCCGCCCGTCCCGGACAGCCCGGTCGATCTGCGACCAGGTGACCTCGGCCGGCTTCCAGCCCAGCTTCTCGACCGTGGCGGTCCGGACGCCGACGGCGACCGGACTGGACATGACGGGGGTCTCCGACAGGACCCGCTTCGCCGCGTCCGGGCGCAGCCGCAGATAGTCGTTGGAGGACAGCCACACGGCGTCGTAGCGGCCGTCGGCCTTGCCGGTGGCCAGCAGGTCCACGGCGTCGAGGGTGCCCATGTAGGTGGGCCGGAGCGTGACCCCGGTGTCCTTCGCGACCCGCTCGAAGACCGGTGTCATGTCGCTGAGTTCGCTGGAGGCCAGGACGCGCAGGGTGCCCGGCTCGGGGGCACCCGCGTCCTTCTCCCTCCCCTTCTCCTGGGCGGCCGTGCACGCGCTCAGCAGGGCGACGGCGGCGAGCAGGGCGGCGGCCGGCCGTCTCATCCGAGGCCCCCTTCCAGCGCGTCCTGCGAGCGGCTGCGGTCCAGCCGGGCGCTCGCCTGCTGGAGTTCGGAGGTCAGGTTCTCCACCGTCACCGCCATCGCCTCGGTGGCCCGCACCTTGTACGTGTCGATGGCGTCGAGGGTGCGGTAGATCTGCTGGAAGGCGGTCCGCAGGGTCTCGGCCCCCACCGCCGGGTCGGCGGCGATGCGCTGGATCTCCCCGCTCTGCGTCGCCAGCATCTCCGCGTTGCCCCGGATCAGGTCCTCGGTGGTCCCGCGCAGGGCGTTGACCTGCTCGACGACCTTCTTCTGGTTGTCCAGCGCCGAGGCCAGCATCACGGAGATCCGCAGCGCCGACACGGTCGTCGTGGCCGCCCGGTCGACCCCCTTGATCAGTTCGTCGTTGTTGCGGCGTACGACGTCCATGGCGAGGTATCCCTGCGCGCACACCGCGAGCTGGGTGAGCAGGTCCTGGTGCTTCTGCCGGACCGGGAAGAGGACGTCGGCGCGCAGGGTGTCGGCCTGCGCGGGGTCGGTGGCCCCGACGCCGGCGATGTGCCGCTCGACGGCGTCGTCCAGGGCCTCGGTCAGGACGACGTACTCCTGGAGCTTGCCCATGGTCTCCCACAGGCGGACCCGCTCGGTCTGCAGTGCGGCGTTGTCGCGGCGCAGTTCGTCCTGGCCGCCCCGCAGCGATCCGACGATGTTGTTCAACGTGCCCTGCGCGGAGGCGTACTTGGCGACGTGGTCGCGCAGCCGGTTGCCGCCGGGAAGCCGGGACAGGAACCTGCGGCCCTTGCTCGCGGGCAGGTCCCGCGGGTCCAGGTCCTCGACCACGCGCCGCAGTTCGACGAGCGAGCCGGCCACCTTCGACGAGGCGTCCCCGCCCTTGTCGGGCAGGCTGCGCACGGTGCGCTCCAGCATCCGGTTGGACTGCGTGGTCGCGGTGCGCATCTCGCCGGCGCCCAGCGCGGTGATCTCGCCGACCTTGCCGGCGAACTCGGGCGAGCGGGCGTCCAGGGCGGCCAGGCCGTCGACGTACGCGGCGGCCTTGGCGGCCATGTCGGTGCGGACCCGGTCGTCGACCGGCACGAGTCCGCCGGCCCTCTCCCGCGGCACGGCCGTGACGGCCTCCGGTGGGGTGAGGGTGAAGTCGCTCTCGGTGGTGCTCACTTGATCTGTCCCCCCTGTTTCCGGCTTCATCCGCGCGCCCGTCGCGCCAGTTCGTGCAGCACCGCGGAGGTGGGCACGGGCGCCTGGCGGACGCCGGTCAGCTGCTGCTTGAGATAGGCGGTGCGCCGCGCGGTGGCCGCCGCGAACTCGGCGAGGTCGCCCTGCGGACGGAAGCCGTGCCGCACGGCCAGCTTGCGCAGTCGCGGGTCGCTGCCGAGGAGTTCGGCGACGTCCTTGCCCCGCTCGGTGAGCGGTACGACGGTGTGGTCGCTGTTGACCGTGGTGTCCGGGTAGAGGACGACCAGGTCCTGGGGGTCGGGCTGCCCGTCGAGGAGAGCGGCCACCTGGGACTCGTAGACGAGGACGAGGGGGTTGCCGGCGCCGCTGACGAAGTCCCGGAAGGCCGCGTCGGTGCTGGACTGCTGGGCGCCCTGCACGCTGACCAGCTTGCGCAGCAGCGGCGCGGTCCCCGCGACCTCGGCGTCGCTCGCGACCACCTTGCCGCCGTTGGCGACGTAGGAGGCGGCGGCCAGGTAGAGGGCGCCGGAGTTGGAGCTCTCCGGGTCGGTGCTGGAGATGTAGAGGGTGCCGGTCAGCTCCCCGTACGCCGCGGCGCCCTTGAGCTGCTGCCAGGTGCGGTCGTGTCCGGCCGCGTCGAGGAAGGCGGCCATGTCCAGGATGCCGCGGTTCTTTCCGTCGAGCGTGGCCAGCCCGTTCCCGGCGAGCACCTCGGCGGCCCCGCGGTGGGCCACGACGACGAGCGGCGAGTAGAACGGGCGGGGGAGGGTCCCCGTGACCTTGTACTTGGCGGCGAGTTCGGCGGCGGGCGCCTGGCTGGACGGGAAGGCGAGGTCGTACCCCTTGAGATCCAGTCCCTCCATGGCCCAGGACCCGGAGGTCTCGGCCCGCACGGTGTAGCCCTTGGCGGCGAGGGCCTTCACCACGTCCGGATCCGCGAAGAACTCGGCCTTCTCCGATCCGATGACCATCCGCACGGTCTTCGTTGCCGTGCCTGTCTCCTCGTTGTCCCGGCCTGCGACGACGGCGGCCACCACGCCACCGATCAGCAGCACCGCGAGGACGATTCCTGCGATACGTCTCACGCCGGGAGCGTGCTCCCGGAATCGCACATTCCCGGGTGACCGGGATGAACGGAGGGTGAAGGACCGGACCCGGATTGCAACAGGAACCGGCCCTTCCTGTTGTGGACCTGCGACCGTCGGGGGCCTGGCTCAGTTCGCGCTGTTCCCGGCCTTGCCGTAGCGGCGGAAGTCTGCCGTGTCGACCGTCCAGGGGCCGAAGGGGACCTTGTCGCCGTAGATGTAGGGGTCCTTGCGCGTGTACCGGCCCTTGCAGGGCTCCGAGTGCACCTCGACGGTGCCGGTGCGCGGGTCGACGATCAGGTAGTGGGGGATGCCCATGGCGGGGTAGTCGGCGAGCTTGTCGACGAGATCGCCGCCCGGCCCGGACGGTGGGGTGACCTCGACGACCCCCAGTACCGCCGTGGCGTCGACCGCGAGACCCTCCTCGTCGAGCACGTGCCGGGGGACGACGACGGCGTCGGGGCGACGCATGCGGGCGAGCGCGAGGTCTTCGACGTACGGGCCGTTGGCGCACGCGTACCCGGGGTGTGTGTCGGCGAGCTGGGGGCCCAACTGCTCGCGGATGCGCAGAAGTGTGCCGTGGTGGCGTGCCGGCGCGCGTCTCATGGCCAGCACGGGACCCGACGGGCCGATCTCGACGCGCCAGCTCCCCTCGAGCCCCTCGGCGAAGGCGTCGAGGTGCTCGGCGATCGCGCGCATCTTCGCGTAGTCCACGACCGGAGAGCGTACTGAGGTCGTGGCGCCCGGTCCGCGCGTCGCTGCGGGTGCACGCGGACCGGGGCCGTTCGGGGGACCCGGTGGGGTCAGGCGGTGGCGGTCAGGGTGTCGGCCGCCGGGGAGCCGGTCGCCAGGGCCGCGGTGTGGGCGTCCATGCGTTCCGCCGAGAGGATCGCCGCGGCGGTGTCGGCGCGGGACGCGGCGACGACCAGGGCGCGTCCGGCGAGGGTGTGGGCCCGGCGGTGCAGGGCCGCGGACCGGGTGGTGCCGGGGGTCGTGGTGCGGACCGGCGGCCTGCCTCCCCGCAGCCGGGCGACCTGCTGCGCGAGCCGTTCGGCCGCGGTGTCCAGGTCGCGGGCCGGGGTCCGGGCGCGTAGTTCGTCGGTGACGGCGAGCAGTGCCGCGAGATGGCCCGCGAGCTGGATGTCCAGCTCCTCCTCGCGCGTCCGGTGGGGGAAGTCGGAGGTGCCGGCCATCGTGCTGTGCACCGACTTGGTGCGGATCGGTTCGTACATGAGATGGCCTCCCGTGTGCTGACAGGAAACCATCCTAGCTTGGAATTCGTCTAAAGTTGAGTTGATCTCAGGAGCGGATGCGGCCGCTCACCCGGCGTGACCGGGCCCGGCCGCCGGGGACGGCCCTCAGGGCTGGCCGTAACCCTCCAGGAAGCGCCCGATCCGTCCGACCGCGTCCCGCAGATCCGTCACCGTGGGCAGCGTGACCACCCGGAAGTGGTCGGGTTCCGGCCAGTTGAAGCCGGTGCCCTGCACCACCATGATCTTCTCCTGGCGCAGCAGGTCGAGGACCATCCGCCGGTCGTCCTTGATCTTGAAGACCGACGGGTCCAGGCGCGGGAAGAGGTACAGCGCCCCCTTCGGCCGCACGCACGTCACCCCCGGGATCCGCGTCAGCAGCTCGTACGCCGTGTCCATCTGCTCCTTGAGCCGCCCGCCCGGCAGCACCAGCTCGTCGATGGTCTGCCGTCCGCTGAGCGCGGCCACCACCCCGTGCTGACCCGGCATGTTCGCGCACAGGCGCATGTTCGCCAGTATCGTCAGGCCCTCGATGTAGGAGTCGGCGTGGGCGCGGGGTCCCGAGATCGACATCCACCCCACCCGGTACCCGGCCACCCGGTACGCCTTCGACATGCCGTTGAAGGTGAGGGTGAGCAGGTCCGGGGCGACCTTGGCGGTCGGGGTGTGCGTGGCGCCGTCGTAGAGGATCTTGTCGTAGATCTCGTCCGAGCAGACCAGCAGGTTGTGCCGGCGGGCGATGTCGGTCAGGCCCCGGACCATCGCCTCGTCGTACACCGCGCCCGTCGGGTTGTTCGGGTTGATGATGACGATCGCCTTGGTGCGGTCGGTGACCTTGCGCTCGATGTCCGCGAGGTCCGGCATCCAGTCGGCCTGCTCGTCGCAGCGGTAGTGCACGGCGGTGCCGCCGGAGAGCGCCACGGCGGCGGTCCACAGGGGGTAGTCGGGCGCCGGGACGAGGACCTCGTCGCCGTCGTCCAGCAGGCCCTGCATCGCCATCACGATCAGCTCGGAGACGCCGTTGCCGATGAAGACGTGCTCGACGTCCGTCTCGATGCCCAGCGTCTGGTTGTGCATGACCACGGCGCGGCGCGCGGCCAGCAGGCCCTTGGCGTCGCCGTAGCCGTGCGCCGAGGAGACGTTGCGGAGGATGTCCTCCAGGATCTCCGGCGGGCAGTCGAAGCCGAACGCGGCCGGATTGCCCGTGTTCAGCTTGAGGATGCGGTGCCCCGCCGCCTCCAGACGCATCGCCTCCTCGAGAACCGGGCCCCGGATCTCGTAACAGACATTGCTGAGCTTGGTCGACTGGATCACCTGCATGTCTGGGAGCTTACGGCTCGGTAACGCTCCTCGGGGCGTGTTTTCCGCCACGTGAGACGTCGGGTTTGCGGTGATATCGCCGCTCGCTGTCCTGGAAGGCCCCGCCTCTCTACAATCCCCGGCCATGTCCAGGCCAGGTGAGAGCGCGAACCCCCCGGTTCAGCCGAACGTGTACCTCCCGTACGCCGAGACCGACCCCCCGCCCTACGAGGCGTACCGGGATCCGGCCGCGGCGCACGGGTGGGAGAACGCCTACGACGAGACGAGCGAGCTGCCGCGCGTCGCGGAGGTGCCCGGCCCGCAGGGACACGACTCGCAGGTCTTCGACTCGCAGGTCTTCGACCCGCAGTCGTCCGGCGGCCGCGCGGACCGTCGGCGGGCCGCCCGGCGGCCCCGGCGCGCGCTCGCCGCCGTCGGCGCGGTCGGCATCGTCTCCGTGGCCGCGCTGGTCGCGGGCTTCGCGTTCTCGGGATCGCCGGACGACGCGGAGCAGGGGCGGCCGGCGGACACCCGGTCGGCTCCGGTGGAGACGGCCGGAGGGGAGGGCGAGGAGTCCTCGTCACCCACCCCGGGGGCGGACACCGGGCCGACGGCCGGGGCGTCCCCCACCGCGGCCCGGCCCACCGCCTCGTCGGGCGCCAAGGCGTCCGAGCCGCCGGCGGCGGCGGCGTCCCCTTCGGCGGCCCCCGTGACCAGCCCCGCACCCGCCGAGGCGGGGACCGCCCCGACGGCCGACTCCGGCAGGGGGAACGCCAAAGGGCGGGGCAAAGGGCAGAGGTAGAGGGGGCCGGGAGAGCGCCGGTCCGCACTGAGACGGCCACGGCTCCCGGCCGCATCCGGCACTCCCGACCACCGGCTCCGGACCGCATCCCCTGCCGGCTCCCACCTGCTCCCACCGGCTCCGGACCGCATCCCCTGCCGGTTCCCACCGGCTCTCTCGCCGCTCTCACCGGTTTCCACCGGCTCTCTCGCCGCTCCTGCCGGTCACCGGCGCTGCCTCGCGGCTGGTCCGTCGGGCCTTCGGCCGCTTGCGCCGCACCCGTCGGCTTCCTGGCCGCTCCCGCCGGCCGGCGGCAGCTTCCGGTGGCGCCCCGCCGACTTCCCGGCCGGTCTCGCCGTCCCCGGCGGTTCCGCACCGGTGCCGGGGCGACTCCCCGTCGACTGCCGACGGCCCCGCCGACTCGCGCCGGCGGCTGGCTGCCGGCCGGCCGCTCTCGCCGATTCCTCGGCGGTGCCGGGCCGCCGCCCCCCGGTGGTGCCGGGCCCGGCCGCCCCGGCCCTCACCGCCCCGGCCCACCGCACCCCCCTCCGCGGCTGAAAAGTGATCCTTGTCCTCCCCTCCCTCTGCGCTAACAATGCGCATGACAAAAAGCGCGCCTGATCCGTCGCGCTCGACACAGCACCGGCGGCCGGAAGATCTCCGGTCGTCCTGTCGTCAGAGGGGACCCCCCACATGAGAAAGCCTCTCGTCGCCGCGTTCATCGCCCTGGCCATCGCCGGGGCCGGCGCGGCGCCCGCGGTCGCGGCGCCCGTGAGCGAGGCGCCCACCGGCGAGGCGTCGGCGGTCGTGAACACGGCGTCGGCCGTCGCGGACGCGGCGGACACGAAGGCGGCCGCGTCACCGTCCCTGCGGGCCGTCACCCTGGCCGGGACCGTGGCGCTGAGCAACTGTTCCGGCTCCCTGGTCCGCTTCCCGAACTCCCTGGACACCGACCCGGCACTGGTCCTCACCAACGGCCACTGCCTGGAGACGGGATTCCCGGCCCCGGGCCAGGTCATCGTGAACCGGGCCTCCAGCCGCACCTTCGGGCTGCTCAACTCCGCCGGCACCCGGGTCGCGACCCTGCGCGCCAGCAAGATCGCCTACTCGACGATGACCGACACGGACGCCACGGTCTACCAGCTCACCAGCACGTACGCGACGATCCGCAGCTCCTACGGCATCAGCGCGCTCACCGTGCAGGACACGCACCCGACCGCCGGCACCGCGATCACCGTCGCCTCCGGCTACTGGAAGCGGCTCTACAGCTGCAACATCGACGGGTTCGTGTACCGCATCAAGGAGGGCGACTGGACCTGGAAGGACTCGGTCCGCTACACCTCCGCCTGCCAGACCATCGGCGGCACCTCCGGCTCGCCGGTGGTCGACCAGGCCACCGGCAAGGTCGTCGCCGTCAACAACACCGGCAACGAGGACGGCGAGTCCTGCACGGTGAACAACCCCTGCGAGGTCGACGCGAGCGGCAACGTCACCGTCCGCAAGGGCATCAACTACGCCCAGGAGACCTACCAGTTCCCCGCCTGCTTCACGACCGGCAACCAGCTGAACCTGAGCGCCGCCGGGTGCGCCCTGCCCAAGCCGTAGGGCGACGCGCGGGGGCGGCCCGCCGTACTTCCGCGTCCGTCACCCGGACACGGGAGTGCGACGGACCGCCCGTCCCGCCAGTACGTCCGTGCGCCGGCCGTCCTCGATGACGAACCGGCCGTCGACCAGCACGTACGGGATTCCGGTGGGCGGCGTGCGCGGCGCGTCGTAGGACGAGCCCGCCGCCACCGTCCGCGGGTCGAACAGGACCAGGTCCGCCCGGTACCCCTCGCGGACCAGGCCCCGGTCCGGCAGCCGCAGCCGGGCCGCCGGGCGGCCGGTGAGGTGGGCGACGCAGCTCTCCAGCGACAGCACCCCCGACTCCCGCACGTACCGCCCGAGGTACCGCGGGAAGGTGCCGTACGCGCGCGGGTGGGGCTTGGCGCCCTGGAGGATGCCGTCCGAGCCGCCGGTGTGCACCCGGTGCCGCATGATCGCGCGGACGTTCTCCTCGTGGCCGACGTGCTGGAGGATCGCCGTGGCGAGCCGGTCCTCGACCAGCAGCCGGCGGGCGGTCGTCCAGGGCGTCTCCCCGCGCAGCGCCGCCGACTCCCGGACCGTGCGGCCGACGTACGCCTCCAGGGCGGCGCTGCCGACGCCCGAGATCTCGACGGTGTCCCAGTCGACCGGCACGCCGTGGCAGCCGTCCGAGCCCACCGCCTCCAGGTCGTGCCGGATCCGCTCGGCACTCTCCTCGTCCGTCAGCCGGCGCAGGATCTCCCCGGGGCCGCCCTCGCTCGCCCAGCTCGGCAGCAGCGCCACCAGGGTGGTGCAGCCGGCGGTGTAGGGATACGTGTCGAGGGTGATGTCGGCCCCGGCGGCCAGCGCCTCGTCCAGCAGGGCCAGCAGTTCGGGCGCCCGGCCCTCGTTCACCCCGAAGTTCATGGTGGCGTGGGCGAGGTGGAGCGCGCAGCCCGCCCGCCGGGCCAGCCCGACCATCTCCGCGTACGCCTCCAGGGCCCCGGCGCCGTAGGAGCGGTGGTGCGGGCAGTAGTAGCCGCCGTACGAGGCCACCACCCGGCACAGCTCGGTCAGTTCGGCGTTCCCGGCGTACATGCCGGGCGTGTAGGTCAGCCCGGAGGACAGGCCGACCGCGCCCTGCTCCAGGCCCTCGGCGACCAGTTGCCGCATCCGGTCCAGTTCGCGGGGCGTCGCCTCGCGGTCGTCCCAGCCGACGACGAGCGCGCGGACCGTGCCCTGGGGGATCAGGTAGGCGGCGTTGACGGCGATGCCGCGGTCCAGCCGGTCGAGGTACTCGCCCACCGACCGCCAGTCGAAGTCGACGTCGTCGCCGGGGCCGTTCCACCCGGCGATGGACCGGCGCACCCCGTCGAGCGTGCGGTCGTCGACGGGCGCGTACGACAGGCCGTCCTGGCCCAGCACCTCCAGGGTGACGCCCTGCGCGGCCTTCGCGGCGTGGTCGGGGTCGCGCAGCAGGGCGAGGTCGCTGTGGGCGTGCATGTCGATGAAGCCGGGGGACAGGACCAGCCCCTCGGCGTCCAGTTCGCGGACCGCCTTCGGGCGCTGGCAGCCCGCGGCGGCGGCCTCCTTGACGATCGAGACGATCCGGCCGCCGTCGACCACCACGTCGGCGCGGTAGGAGTCCGCGCCCGTGCCGTCGACGACGTCCGCGTCCCGGATGACCAGAGCTTCCACGACCGGCCTCCTAGAAGAACGTGCGGATGTAGTCGACGACCGTGCCGTCCGCCTCGGCGAGCGGGATCAGCTGCCACTTGTCGAAGGACGTGCACGGGTGGGACAGGCCGAGACCCACCCAGTCGCCCACCTCCAGGTCGGCGTCCGGTGCCGTCCGCAGCCAGGCGTGCTGGTCGGACAGGGCGGTGACGTCGATGCCGGCCGCCGGGCGTTCGCCGCCGTCCCGCCGCACGACCTGCGCGACGGGCAGGTCGAGGTCGTGGGCGGCGTCCCGCTTGCCCGCGTTCAGGAAGGCCTGCTCGGCGGACGGCCGGGACACCACCTGCGCCCAGAGCCGGAACGCCGGCTCCAGGGCGCCCTCCCCGGGGACGCGGTTGAAGGGCGTGATCCTCCGGTAGTGGCCGTCGTCGTGCGAGACGTAGGCGCCGGAGCGCAGCAACTTCAGCACCGGCAGCGAGAGTTCGGGGATCGTGGCGAAGACGTCCGCGACCGCGTCGAACCAGGCGCTGCCGCCCGCGCTGACGACGATCTCCTCCGCGCCGGCGAACCGCCCCGCCCTGTCGAGGTCCGCGGCCAGCGCCACCAGCCGGCGCAGCCAGGCGTGCACGCGCTCCGGGTCGGCCCGCGGCACCTCGCCCTCGTAGCCGGCGACGCCCACCAGCCGCAGGGTCGGCGCGGCGGCCACCGCGTCCGCGACCGCCGCGCAGCCGGCCTCCGTGCGGACCCCCGTGCGGGCGTCCTCGCCCGCGGCCAGTTCGACGACCACGTCGAGCGGGCGGGCCGCCCCGCGCAGTGCCGCGTCCATCAGTTCCACCCCGCGCACGGAGTCGACGTAGCAGACGAAGGAGTACCCGGGGTCGGCGGCGAGGTCCGCCGCGACGGCGCGCAGGGCCGCCGGGTCCACCAGTTCGTTGGCGAGGAAGATCCGCCGGACGCCGTACGCCCGCGCCACGCGGACCTGGTGGGGGACGGCGAGGGTGATGCCCCAGGCGCCGTGCTCGATCTGCCGCCGGAACAGCCGGGGCGCCATGGAGGTCTTGCCGTGCGGGGCGAACGCGAGGCCGTGCCGGGTCGCGTACGTCTCCATCAGCCGCAGGTTGTGCTCCAGGCGCTCGGCGGACAGCGCGAGGACGGGGGTGGTGAAACCGCCGGTGAAGAGGTTGCGGCGCTGGGCGGCCAGTTCGCCGACCGTCAGGCCGTCGGCGTCCGGCGGCAGGCCCTTGAAACGGTGGTCGACGCGCTCCCGCGCGAGCCGCGCGAGCGCTTCGGTCCCGGGATCGAGGGCCATACGAGCCTCCAGAAGTGGTGTGTTGCATCATGTGCAACGCTCATTGCGTATGCCGCTTACCGCTGTCTAACATCTCGTCCGACGCGGGGTCAACGGAGCCGACCCGCACCGACCAGGGAGCTATGACGATCGTGACCGCCGACGGACCCCGCAACGCCCCCGACGTCGTGGACGTCGTCGCGCTCGGCGAGTCCATGGTCACCTTCCTGCCCTCCCGGCCCGGCCGCCTCGCCGACGTCCCCTCCTTCGACCGGGCCATCGGCGGCGCCGAGTCCAACGTGGCCTGCGTGCTGGCCGCCGCCGGCCACCCGGCGCGCTGGGTCAGCCGCGTCGGCGCCGACGGGTTCGGCGACCACCTGGTCGAGACGATCGGGGCGTACGGCGTCGACGTCACCGCCGTCCGGCGCGACCCGGCGCGGCCGACCGGCGTGTACTTCCGCACCGCCGGGGACCGGGCGACCGACGCCCACGAGGTGGCGTACTACCGGGCCGGTTCGGCGGCCTCCGCGATGACGACGGACAACGTGGACCTCACGGCCGCGCGGGCCGGCCGCGTCCTGCACCTGTCGGGCATCACGGCGGCCCTGTCGGGGGACTGCCTCGGCCTCCTGGAGGAACTGACCGGACCCCGGCCGGACCGGCCGCTCGTCTCCTTCGACGTCAACTTCCGGGCCGTGCTGTGGCCCGACGCCGAAGGCCCGCACGTCCTGCTCGAACTGGCCCGCCGCGCCGACCTCGTCTTCGTCGGCGCCGACGAGGCACGGGACGCCTGGGGCCTGCACGACGCCCGCGCCGTCGCCGACGCGCTGCCCGGGGTGGGCCTCCTCGTCGTCAAGCAGGGACCGGACGGAGCCGTCGCCTTCGACCGGGGCGCCGAGGGGACGGCGGACGCCGACGGGACGGCCGTCCGTGCGCCCGCCGCCCGCGTAGACGTCCCCGCCCCCCGCGTCGACGTCGTCGCCGCCGTCGGCGCCGGGGACGCCTTCGCCGCCGGGTTCCTCTCCGCCACCCTGCGCGGCCTGCCGGTGAAGGACCGCCTGCGCCACGGACACCTCTGGGCCGCCGCCGCCCTGACCGTCCCCGGCGACCTCGCCGTGCCCCCGCCCGCCCGTCGCCCGACCACCGCCCCTCATGGAGCGGCTGCGCCGCGCCCCGCCTGGCTCGCACACGCCGACCGCCTCGCCGCCCTCGACGACGACGCGTGGGGGAGACTTCGACTCGCCCCCGGCTGGACGCAGGCCGCGGCGGCCACCGAGGAGGTACGCACCCCATGAGCCAGACCGTCGACCGCGCCCTGAGCATCCTGCCCCTGCTCGCCGAGGGCCCCGCCGACCTCGGACAGGTCGCCGACCGCCTCGGCGTCCACAAGTCCACGGCCCTGCGGCTGCTGCGGACCCTGCACGAGCACGGGCTCGTCTACCGCCAGTCCGACCAGCGCTACCGGCTCGGCGCCCGCCTCTTCGCCCTCGCCCAGGAGGCGATGGAGAACCTCGACGTCCGCGAGATCGCCCACCCCCACCTGGCACGGCTCAACGAACGCTGCGGACACACCGTGCACCTCGCCGTGTACGAGGAGGGCGAGGTCCTCTACATCGACAAGGTGGAGAGCCGCTACCCGGTGCGGATGTACTCGCGGATCGGCAAGCCGGTCGCCATCACCGTCGCCGCGGTCGCCAAGCTGCTCCTGGCCGACCTGCCCGAACCCGAGCGGCGCACGGTCGCCGAGCGGCTCGACTACCCCCTCTACACGGCCCGTTCCACCCCCGACGCGCCCGCTTTCCTGCGGGAGCTGGCGAAGGTGCGCGAACAGGGCTGGGCCACCGACCTCGGCGGCCACGAGGAGTCCATCAACTGCGTCGCCGCACCGATCCGCGGCGCCGACGGCCGGGTGGTCGCCGCGATGTCGGTCTCCGCGCCGAACGTCGTCGTCACCGCCGACGAACTCCTCACCCTGCTCCCGCAGGTGCGCCGCACCGCGGACGACATCAGCGGCGAGTACTCCGGCAGGACCTGAAGCGAAGGACACCGTACGACCATGACCGCCAAGACCGCGCTCACGCCGAAGACCCACACCGCCCCGCCCGCGAAGTTCTCGCACGGCGTGCGCAAGGGCAACATCCTCCAGGTCGCCGGGCAGGTCGGCTTCCTGCCCGCCGAGGAGGGCAGGCCCCCCACACCGGCCGGCCCCACCCTGCGCGAGCAGACCCTCCAGACCCTCGCCAACGTCAAGGCGATCCTGGAGGAGGGCGGCGCGAGCTGGGACGACGTGATGATGATCCGCGTCTACCTGACCGACGTGGACCACTTCGCCGAGATGAACGACCTCTACAACACCTACTTCGAGGAGCAGGCGCTCACCGCCCCGCCCGCCGCGCGCACGACCGTCTACGTCGGTCTCCCCGCCGGCCTCCTCGTCGAGATCGACGCGCTCGCCGTCCTCGGCTGAGCCCTCGGCCGATCCCGGCTCCCCGACGACCCGCGAACTCCCGCACTCCGCAGCCCACTTCGCGCACCCCGCACTCCATTTCGCGCACCCCGCACCCCGTACGACGGCACGGCGGCCCCCGACCAGGGGGCGCGCCGTGCCGCGATCCGTCCTGCCCGAAAGCTCCATGCACCCACGCAGAGGACCCCCGAATGCCCCACTCCCTGGCGGCCGCCGCCGAAGCCCCACCCCACACCGGCGGACTGCTCCTGCTCGTCGACGGCACGGCCGGACTGCTCACGGTCGCCGCCCTCGGCATCGCCCTGCTGCTCGTCCTGATCATCAAGGTCAGGCTCCAGCCGTTCGTCGCCCTGCTCGCCGTCTCCATAGCCGTCGGCCTGTCGGCCGGACTGTCCGTCACCGAACTCTTCGGCACCGTCCAGCGTTCGGACGCCGTCTCCACCATCGAGTCGGGCATGGGCGGCATCCTCGGCCACGTCGCCATCATCATCGGCCTCGGCACCATGCTCGGCGCGGTCCTCGAGGTCAGCGGCGGCGCCGAGGTACTGGCCTCCCGGCTCCTCCACCTCTTCGGCGAGAAGCGGGCGCCCCTCGCGATGGGCATGACCGGCCTCGTCTTCGGCATCCCCGTCTTCTTCGACGTCGGCATCTTCGTCCTCGCGCCGATCGTCTACGCCGCCGCCAAGCGCAGCGGCAGGTCGATCCTGCTGTACTGCCTGCCGCTGCTCGCCGGCCTGTCGATGACCCACGCCTTCCTGCCCCCGCACCCGGGCCCGGTGGCGGCCGCCGGACTCCTCCACGTCGACCTCGGCTGGGTCATCCTCATGGGCGTCGTCTGCGGCGTCCCCGCGGTCCTGGCCGCCTGGGCGTACTCCGCGTGGATCGGGCGCCGCCTCTTCGTCGCCGTGCCGCAGGACATGGTCGAGGCGGCGGCGGAGGCCCGGTCGGCCGTCGTCGAGGAGCAGCGGGCGCAGGGCGTCGTCCCGCGCGAGGACCCGGTGCCGCTGGGCACGGTCCTCGGCATCATCGGCACGCCGCTGGTGCTGATCCTCGCGGCCACCTTCTCCTCGATCGCCCTGGACCCCTCCACCGCGCGCTCGGTGATCGAGTTCTTCGGCAGCCCTTTCGTCGCCCTCACGATCGCCCTGCTCCTGGCCTACTACCTGCTCGGCATCCGGCGCGGCTGGTCCCGCAAGTCCCTGGAGACCGTCTCCACGGCCTCGCTGAAGCCGGTCGGCAACATCCTGCTGGTCGTCGGCGCGGGCGGGGTCTTCGGCGCCGTCCTCAAGGCGAGCGGCGTGGCGCAGGCCCTCTCGGACACCTTCAACGACGTCGGCCTGCCGGTGCTGGTGCTGTCGTACCTGATCTCGGTGGTGCTGCGGGTCGCGCAGGGCTCGGCGACGGTGGCGATCGTGACGACGGCGGGCATCGTGGCGCCGCTGCTCGCCGGGGGCGACCACTCGCAGGCCTTCGTCGCCCTCGTCATCATGGCGATCTCCGCCGGCTCGATCTTCGCCTCGCACGTCAACGACGGCGGCTTCTGGATGGTCGCCAAGTACTTCGGCATCAGCGAGCGGGACACCCTGCGGACGTGGACCGTGCTGGAGACGGTGCTGTCCGTCGTCGGCTTCGCCGTGGCGGCCGTATTGAGCCTGTTCGTCTAGCCACGGCCGCTTGCTCGCGTGTAGGCGTCTCATAACGAAGTTGGGGGCTGGCTGTGTCCGGCACAGGATCGTCGACCATACTGCCCGCTGTGGAGCAGCGCATAGGTTCGAGCAGCCAGCCCCTGGAGGGCGCCGGATTCGATCCGGCATTCATCCCCGGGCTCACGTCGCCCGTGACCGCGGAGCCGAAGGACGCCAGGCCGAAGGGCGGCGCGGAGGCGGACGAGGCGGTCACCGCCCCGGACGTCTCCGACGGCGCCCCGGCCGAAGTGACCGCGTCGGCCGGGGAGTCGGAGGAGCCGGAGCCGGAGGCGGCGCCGGACGGCCCCGTCTTCGAGGCCGCCGACCGCCGGGCGCGCATCGTCGCCGACGCCCGGGGCGTCCGCCTCCGCCTCGACGAGGAGGAGTGCGAGTTCCGCTGGGACGAGATCGGCGCGATCGAGACGGAGACCCCGCGGTTCGGGAAGCGGTTCACCATCACGGTGCACACCCCTGACCGCCGCTGGTACCCGATCGAGATCGAGGCGACGGCCAGGGACCGCTTCAAGGAGTGGGACGAGCAGCTGGACGCGGTCCTCGACGCCTACTTCGAGGAGGCGGCCGACCGCGAGGACACCACGTCCGACGCCGGGCCCGACGCCGACTAGCGGGCGCCGTCAGCCGCAGTACTGGGCCTGCTTGCCGATCGAGCGGTACATGCAGTCCGAGTTCTCCAGCAGTTGCAGCACCGCGTCCTTGTTGCGCGCGGTCTCCCGCTCGATGACCTCGTCGGGCGGGTAGAACCCGCCGCCGCCCGACGAGCCCGGGTACATCTCGAAGGTGTACGAGAAGATCTTGTGCGTGCCCCAGAGGTAGTCGTCGATCGACCCGTCCGTGATGTACAGGTCGCTCGACTGCTCCGGGGTGTACCCGTTGCTGGCCGCCATCGAACGGCCGACCGTGGCGAAGGCGTTGCGGTCGTCCGCGGTCATCCCGGTGGCGGTGTCGGCGGTGGTGTACCCGAAGGGCCACAGCACCAGTTCGCTGTAGGTGTGGAAGTCGATGCCCGACTTGATCTGCTGGACGCCGCCCACGACCCGGCTGCGCACGAAGTCGGCGACGACCTTCACCTCGGGCGCCGACTCGGCCGCCGCACCCCGGTAGGTCTCGGAGGACGTCGAGCCCGAGGAGCCGCCGCAGCAGCCCCACCGGTAGGCCCAGTTGCGGTTGAGGTCCGTGCCGACGGCCGTGGAGCCGGAGTTGGGCTGGCGGTTCTTGCGCCACGACCGGTAGGAGCCGGTGGCGACGTCGTACTCGCCGCCGTCCGGGTTGAGGTCGGGCACGATCCAGATCTCGCGGTTGTTCACCATGCTGGTGATGCGGGAGTCGGTGCCGTAGCCGGCGCCCAGCTCGCGGATCAGGTACAGGGCCATCTCCACGGTCAGGTGCTCACGGGCGTGCTGGTGGTGGGTGAACAGCACCTCGGGCTCGGCCTCGTCGGTGCCGACGTTGTCGCTGATCTTGACGGCGACGATGTTGCGGCCCTGGTAGGAGGTGCCGATCACCCGCTTGCTGATGATGTTCGGGTAGGCCGCGATGCGCTGGTCGATCTCCGCGGTCATCTCGGCGTAGTTGTGGTAGCGCGAGTCGGCGGAGGGGAAGTCGTAGAGCCGGGTCTCGCCCTCGGCGGTGCGGTCCGGGGCGGCGCCCAGCGCGGCGACCTCGTAGCCCTGCGCGCGCAGCTTCCTGATCTGGTCCGCGCGGCCGGAGACGACGACGGTCTCCTCGTCGGCCTCGTCCACGCTGACCCCGGCCCCGGCGATCGCGGTGCGCGTCTCGGGCGTGCTGTGGGGGACGTGGATCTCGTACTGGCGGATGTCGTCGGCGGAGGGTGCCGCCTCGACGGCGCCGCCGGCCGCCGCGTCCGTGGCCGTCGCCGAGATCGGCGCGGCGAGGGCGAGGGCCATCAGGGCGGCCAGCGCGGCGGTTCGTCTGCCGCCGCGGCCGCGGACGAGTCCTGCGCCGCGTGTGCGGAGTCGCATGGGTTCTCCTCGGTTCTCCAGAAGTCCGGGATCGCCGGACACGTGGGGGATGGAGCGGTGTGGAGCGGTGTGGAGCTGCGTGCGAGGTGCGGTGCGCCTGTGGTGCGGTGTCGGTGTGTCTGTGGTGCGGTGCTTCCGCGGTGCGGTGCTTCCGCGGTGCGGTGCGTCCGCGGTGCTGCGGTGCTGTGTGCTCGCCGTGCACGGGTGCGGGGTGCCGCTCATCGTCGGGGCATGACATGGTCAGGTCAAGAGCGGCCAAGGAGTCGAATGGCCGGAATCGTACGGAACGGCCCTGCCCGGAAGGGAGTTGCCGCGCCGACGGCGGCCCCGCGGCATACGCGTGACCGGCCCCGGCGCGGCGGGCCCCGGCGAAGTGCACCCGTGGGTGTGAGTCGCGCGTGCGGATGCGTACGGCCCCTTGCCGGACCCGCCCGCTTCGGCTTTCTTGAGGGGCATGGCGGACACCACGGGAAACCCCACTGACACCGAGGCATCATCCGGCAGCGACAACCCCACCCCCCGTAAGTCGAGTTGGCGTCACATCGGTCCCGGCATCGTCGTCGCCGCGACCGGGGTCGGCGCCGGCGACCTGGTCGCCACCCTCATCGCCGGCAGCAACTTCGGCTACACCCTGCTCTGGGCGGCGGTCCTCGGCTGCCTGGTCAAGATCTCCCTCGCGGAGGCGGCCGGCCGCTGGCACCTCTCCACCGGCCGCACCCTGTTCGACGGCTGGGCGAGCCTCGGCCGCTGGACGACGTGGTTCTTCCTCGTCTACGTCGTCGTCTGGGGCTTCGTCTACGGCGCGGCCGCGATGTCGTCCAGCGCGCTGCCCCTCCAGGCCCTGTTCCCCGGCGTGATGGACCTGGAGTGGTGGGCCATCGCCTGCGGGCTGGTGGGCCTGGTGTTCGTCTGGTTCAACAAGTACGCGGTGTTCGAGAAGGTCATGACGGTCCTGGTGGGCGTCATGTTCGCGGTGACCGTCTACCTCGCGGTCCGTGTGACGCCGAACCTCCCGGACGCCCTGGCGGGCCTGCTGCCCGTCCTGCCCGACGAGAAGGACTCCGTCCTCAACACCCTCGGCCTGATCGGCGGCGTCGGCGGCACCATCACCCTCGCGGCCTACGGGTACTGGGTCAACGCCAAGGGCTGGACCGACACCGGCTGGATGAAGGTGATGCGGCTCGACAACCGCGTCGCCTACCTCACCACCGGCGTCTTCGTGGTCGCGATGCTGTTCGTCGGCGCCGAGCTGCTGCACTCCGCGAACGTGGCCATCGCGAGCGGTGACAAGGGACTCGTGCAGCTCGGCGACATCCTGGAGGCGGAGTACGGCTCGGCCACCGCGAAGTTCTTCCTCATCGGCTTCTTCGCCACCTCCTTCACCTCCCTGATCGGCGTCTGGCACGGCGTGAGCCTGATGTTCGCCGACTTCGTCGCCCGCCACCGGGGCGGCGCGCGGGCCACGGGCGCCGAGGTCGCCTCCGGCCGGCGGGAGCGCTCCGGGCCGTTCCGCCTGTACCTGCTGTGGCTGACCTTCCCGCCGATGGTCCTGCTCTTCCAGGGCCAGCCCTTCCGCCTGGTCATCCTGTACGGCGTGCTGGGCGCGGCCTTCCTGCCCTTCCTGGCGCTGACCCTGATCTGGCTGCTCAACTCGGCCCGTACGCCCGCCGAGTGGCGCAACGGCAGGCTCAGCAACGGGATGCTCGCGGCGGCCGGGCTGCTGTTCCTGGTGCTGTGCGTGAAGCAGGTCGCGGACCAGCCGTGGTCGGAGTTCTTCTGAGCGACGCCCGCCCGGCAGCCGACCCCGGCGGCCGACCCCGGCGGACGGCGCCCGCTCGCCCCGGTGCCGGCCGCGTCGACCGCGGCCGGCACCGGGACCGGGGTGGGGCCGGGTTCAGCCGCCCAGCACCTCCCACTGCGGGCTGAGCGCGATCTCGCGCAACTGGGTCATGGTGAGCGCCGGTTCGGAGCGCGTGGCGGCCGTCGTCTGGCTGCCGGAGTTGAAGGCGCTGACCACCACGCGCCTGCCGTCCGCGCGCATCGTGTCCACGGTCCACATCACGACGCCCTCGCCGCCCTTCTCGCCCGGCCCCTGCCGCGTCGCGACACGGGTGCCGTCGGCCAGGGTCTCGGCACCGGAGCCGTACAGCTCGCCCGCGGCGTCGGACATGCCGCGCTGCATGTTGACCTGGACGTAGCTCCTGCCCTTGCCGTCGTCCACGACGGCGTAGGCGAACTCGGTCTCGTCGTGGTCGCTGGAGACGACCTGCATGCCGTCGGGCAGCGAGCCGGTGAGGGCGGCGAGGATCCGCCGCCCTGCGAGACCCGTCGTGTCCGCGGCGGAGCCCGATCCCGATCCCTCCCCTGACCCCGATCCCGACGCCGTCGGCGCCGCGGCCGGCTCCGGGAGGGTGTCGGCGACCCGGCGCCACTCCTTCGCCGCGGCCAGCGACTTCAACTGCGCCATGGTCAGCGGGGGTTCGGTCCGGGAGACGGGCTCGCCCTTCTCGGCGGCGGCGTTCCACTCGCTCACGCTCACCCGCTGCCCGGCCGGAGTGACCAGGTCGGCGCTCCACGCCTTGGTGTCCTCGCGTCGGTCGGGATACTCGTACCCCTGGATCAGGGTGACCACGGATCCGTCGGGCAGGTTCTGCGTCACGCAGCTGTCCGGTACCGTGCCGGGCATCTCCATCCCGGGGCAGGGCGTCACCACGCTCGCCGGATCGAAGGTCCCCTCCTCGCGCCCCACCCGGTCCACCACCAGCGAGACCGCCCCCACGCCCGCGCCGTCGTCGAACACCACCTGGGCGAGCGGCGGCAGCCCCAGCGGATCGTCCGTCCCGCGCGCCGCCCCGCGGGTCACCTTCCCCTCGGGGAGCAGCTTCGTGAGCGTACGGACCATGTCGTCGGCGGAGACGGCGGCGACGTGGGGGGCGGCCGTCGGCTTCCCGGACCCGGTCGCGGCGACCGATCCGTTCCGCGGGCCGTCGCCCCCGCCGGAGGGTACGAGCAGTGCCCCGCCCACCCCCACGAGGGCGAGGCCTGCCGCACCCCCCGCGAGGGCGGCCCGCCGCCGCAGGCGCAGTCGGCGCCCGCGCACCTCGCCGGCCGCGGCGAGCGCGGCACGGTCGGTGTCGAAGGCGCCGCCGGCCTGGTGCAGGGCGGCGGAGAGCTGCTCCTCGAAGGGGTCGTGGGTCTGGTCGACGGGCATGGCGCACCACCGTTTCCGTGGGTCGGAGTGGTCGGAAGGACGTCGTGGGGGTGGTCGGGCCGCCCGGTGCCGGACACGGACGGACACGGGTGTACGCGTACGGGGGTGCGCGTACGGGGTGTGCGCGTACGGGGTGTGCGCGTACGGGGTGTGCGTACGACTACGGGTACGGCGGGGACGCTCAGGGACGGGCGTACTCGCCGATGTCCTCGCCCAGCAGCTCCCGCAGCCGGCCGAGGGCCCGCACGCACCGCGTCCGTACGGCGGCGGAGCTGGCGTTCATCGCACGGGCCGTCTCCTCCACGGACCGGTCCTCCCAGTACCGCAGGACGAGAACGGCCCGGTCCTTCGCGGGCAGCCGGCCGAGGGCCTCCACCAGCGTGAGCCGCAGGGGCACGTCGGCCCCCGCGCCGGCCCGCTCGGGAAGGACGTCCACGGCCCGCTCACCGCTGCTGCGCCGCCGGCGATGGGCGAGGAACGTGCGGGTGAGGACGGTCTGCGCGTACCCGGCGGGGTTGTCGGCCCGGGAGACCCGCCCCCAGCGGACGTACAGCCTGCCGAGGGTCTCCTGCACGAGATCCTCGGCGAGGTGCGTGTCCCCGGCGGTGAGCAGACACGCGGACCGGTACAGATGCCCGGTCCGTGCCGCCGCGAACTCGGCGTACCCGTCCGCGCGGACCTGTCTCATGCCTGTTCCCCCAGTCCGGTGCGTCCCCGTGTGCTGCTCCCACCTCACTGATGCGGTGGACCCACGGAAATGTTTCACGGTGAGCGGGAGTGGTTTCACGGTGAGCGGAGGTCGTTCCACGGTGAGCGGGGGTGTCCTCACCCGTCCGCCGCCCCCGAGCCGTGCGCGGGCGCGGGGCCGGGCCCCCTGGGGCAGACTGAGGACATGGCCGACCACCATGTTCCGGGCGCGCCGTCGCGGCGGTTCGGCCGGGGCCCGCGGAGCGTGGCGGAGGCCCGGCGGTTCGTGCGGTCCGCGCTGGGGGACGTCCTCGCGCCGGACGCCGTGGACACCGCCGCACTGCTGGTCAGCGAGTTGGTGACCAACGCCCTGCTGCACGCCCGTACCGAGGTCGAGGTCGAGGTCCGGGCGGCCTGCGGTGCGGTGCGCGTCGCGGTGAGCGACCGGCGGCCGGACCTCGGACCGGTGCCCTACACCTACCCCGCGTACGCCGGCACCGGGCAGGGCCTGGCCCTCGTCGGACGGCTGGCGTCCCGGTACGGCGTCGACACCGGCGAGGAGACCAAGACGGTGTGGTTCGAGCTGGGGCCCGGCGCGACACCCGACGGGACGGCGGCGCAGCCGGACGGGTGGGGGACCCCGGCCCCGCCGGCGGGCACCGGGCCCGGCACGTCCGCGGGGTCCGGTACGTCTGCGGGGTCCGGCACGTCCGCGGGGCCCGGCACGGACGCGGCTCCCGGCGCGACCGTGACGCTCATCGACGTGCCCGGGGCGCTGTACTCCGCCTCCCAGCAGCACCGGCACACGCTGCTCCGCGAGGTCGCCCTGGCCCTGGCCGCCGGACACGTCCTGGGCGTCGCACCGGCGGAACTCGCCGCCGCCCAGGACATGAACCACCTGATCAGCGCGAGTGTGACGGCCGCACTGCGGCACCAGGCCGGCGGAGCGGGGATCCGGTCCCTGCCGCTGTCCGTGCCCGCGGACGCCGGCCCCGCGGCGCAGGCGCTGCGCGCGGTGCTCGACCTGGCCGAGGAGGCGGCCCGCGACGGACGGTTCCTCACCCTGCCGGCCCTGCCGCGCGGCCGCGCCTTCCACGAGTGGCTGTGCGACCAGATCATCGGCCAGCTCGCCGGCGAGCCGCCCACCGCGTGGACGGTGGTGCCCCGGGAACCGGGGTCCAGCCTGTCGGAGCCGGTCTCCTGGGACGCCGACCAGGTACGGGCCAGCAGGGTCCCGACGATCGCCGCCGACGAGCGGGGCACGATCGTCGTGGTGAACGGACCGGCGGCGGACCTGCTCGGCTGGCACCCGGACGACCTCGTCGGGCGGCGGCTCACCACGCTCATGCCGGAACACCTCCGCCAACGCCACCGCACGGCGTTCACCTCCCTGATGCTCAGCGGGCAGCCCGGAATCCTGGGCCGCTCGGTGCCGCTCCCCGCACTGCACCGCGACGGTCGGCTCGTCCCCATCCGGCTGTTCGTCCAGTCCCAGGAGATGCCCGACGGCCGCACCGTGTTCGTGGCCCAGCTCACCCCCAGGGCGGCCGCGCCGGACGCCGCGTCGCACCCGCCCGGCCGGGCCCGGCCCCCGGCGCCGCAGCAGCCCGGCGGACCCGCCCCGTCGGCCGTCCCGCAGAACGAGGGCGACGGGGCGGGCATGTCGGCGCTGGAGCGGCTCTCACTCCTGGCCGACACCGGGAACACGCTGAGCAACGCCACCGGCCTCAGCGAGGGCGTCCAGCAGGTGGCCCGCGTCCTCACCGAACGGCTGGCCGACTGGTGCGCGGTGGACCTGTTCACCGCGCGCGCCGCCCAGGTGGACCGCGTCTGCGTCGTCCGCCGTGGCCCCGGAGCGGCGGACCCGGAGGAGCACGAGGGCCGGCTTCCGCCCGTGTCGCAGGCCGCCCGCGGTCCCCTGGCCCGCGCCCTGAGCGGCGCCGGCCCGCTGCTGCTCACCGAGCCCCCACCGCCGGGCCGGGCCACCAGCCCGCTGGACACCCACTACGCGGAACTGCTGCGGAGCATGGACACGCACAGCGCCGTCGTCGCCCCGCTCCGGGCGCGCCGCCAGGTCATCGGCGCGCTCACCGTGGCCCGCGGCGGTGCGGAACAGCCGTTCACCGAGGAGGACCTGCCCCTGATCGACGATCTGGCGCGCGCCCTCGGCCTGGGGGTGGACAACGCCCGCCTCTACCAGGAGACCCGGAACATCGCCGAACGCCTCCAGCGCTCCCTGCTCCCCGCGCTGCCGGAGATCGACCACCTCCGGATCTCCGCCCGCTACGCGGCCTCCTCCACCACCGCCCAGGTCGGCGGCGACTGGTACGACAGCTTCGTCCTCCCCAGCGGGGACACCGCCCTGGTGATCGGCGACGTCGCCGGCCACAACCTCGACGCGGCCATCGCCATGAGCCAGTTGCGCAGCATGCTGCGCGGCATCGCCGTGGACCGGCAGGAACCCCCCGAGACGGTTCTGCGCCGCCTGGACATGGCGAACCACAGCCTCTACCAGGAGGCCACCGCCACCTGCATCTACGGACTCCTCAAAGGCCCCGAGGACGGCCCCTGGGAGCTGGTGCACTCCTCCGCCGGCCATCTGCCGCCCCTCCTGATCAGCGAGGACGGCCGCACCCGCTACCTGGAGGACGGCGCCGGAGTCCTCCTCGGCCTGGACCCCGACCTGCCCCGCCCCCGGGCCCGCGACGCGATCCCGGCGCACTCGACCGTCCTCCTCTACACCGACGGCCTGATCGAACGGCGCGACGAGTGCCTCGGCGACGGCATGGACCGCCTCCGCCGGCACGCCGCCGCGCTGGCCCGCGAACCCCTGGACGTGTTCTGCGACGAACTCCTCATCGGCCTGGGGGCGGACAACGGCGACGACATCGCCCTCCTCGCCGTCCGCCCCACTCCCCGGCGCGGCTCCACGGCGGGTAGATTCCCGGTGTGACAGAGCAGCCGCAGGCCCCCGTCCCCACCGGCTTCGGCCCGCCCCCGCCGCAGTACGCCCCCTCCGTACCGGCACCCGCGCCTGCGCAGGCGCCGCCGGACGCCCCGGAGTTCCTGGCGATGGACAAGCACAGCTCGGTCCTCGTCGACGCGTCGGGCGTGGCCTTCGACATGTACGGCACCGTCGTCGACTTCTCCTGGCCCGAGATCCGCAGCGTCCACTACAAGGCACGCCCCGACGGCAAGGCCCTGATGGTCGCCGTGGTCCACCTGGACGGCCGCGTCTACGAGGCCATGGTGAACGCCAAGCCACAGCACATGCTGCACACCTGGTTCGCCCAACTGGCCTGGGTCCTCGGCTACTACCGCCCGGCGGGCTGACGCCGACTCACAGCAGGTGGTCGGCCTTCCCCGCCTTGATGTCGAGGATCATGGTCCGCAACGCGTCCCGGCTGTCGGTGAGGTAGGCCTCCTCGGCCCCGGCTACGGCGATGTAGGCGTTGCCCTCGGGGTCGGTGCCGAGGCGGAAGCAGCTGGCTCCCTCGCCGCAGAAGGGATCCTCCCAGGTGATGCCGTCCATCTGACGTCTCCGCACAGGCTTTTGGCGATGTCCAGGATGAAGTCCCTTGACGCATCGGGCGAGAGGGCGATGCGCTCCAGCCAGTCCAGGTGCGTACGGTACTTGGCCAACTGCGCCTCCCCGCTGAGAAATTCCGGTCCGTGCGTGCTGCCGACCCGCGAGGTCCTCACGACCCACGGCCTGCGCGACATGCTGGACCCGGCACTGCGATCGGTGGGCGAACCGACCGCGTTGGCAGCCCAGTTCACGGAGTCCGCCAACTTCTACCTCTCCCTCCGCTACCGCGCGGACATCCTGCGAGTGATCGTCTACGGCGACCACCCCTGCTGCACTCAGCCCCACCTCGCCACCGCCTGCGACACCCGCCGCCGAGCTGCACTCCGCCTCCTGGCCTGCTTCTGCCACGCCCGCGACGGAGACTGAGGCTTCGGCGAGTTCCGCGAACCGGGCAGCGGCACCTGGATGTGGGCGAGGCTGCCGGGGGGAGCGCGGCAGCCTACGGTGCGGCTACGGGAAGGGAATGTTGAGCCCGGGGCTGTCTGCGTCCTCCGGGCTGAGGTTCCTCATCGATGTTGAGGTGGTTGGGAGGATTGAGACAGGGCTGACGTGCAAAAGTCCTCCGGCGGCAGGTAATTGTGATCCTCCACGTAATGCACGACCATTGCCGGAGATGCGTATATCGTTCCGTTGTTGTTCGATACGTGAATTTCCCCGCTGCCAAGGAATACGTCGCCACGGGACGTGTGCTCTCTGGCTGTCTCGAAGTCGGGGCACAGTTCGCAAAAATGCATTCCGCGCTGAACGTTGACCGCTTCGCGGGCCAGTTGTGTGAGTGCATCCACCAGACCTTCCGGCGTTGGCCCGGTAGTGTACCGGTGATCCCTGGACAGCCAGCCTACGTTCAGCATGTCCTTATTGGTGTGGTCGTACGTGTATGTGCTCAGGTCGGGAAAGTGTGACATTTTCTCACCAGGGCTTTACGTGCTCGCGGCAGATCAGGACATGAACGGCTCCCATTCTATCGGTGACGATTTCACTGAGTCGAGTGGCAGTGTTCACGGTGATTGACTTGCTGCTGATTGTCAGGTTTTTCGGGGTGTCGACGGTGTAGTTCGGCACAGACTTTCCTGGGCCGAAAGTCTCCACCGGGGGATGCGTTGTTCCAGTTTCAATTTCGTGAGCGAAGGCATCGTTCAGGCGTTCGCCGTCTCTGACGTAGAATTTCAGCCATGTTCCGGGAGGTACCGTCAGGTCTCCCGCTCCGAATTCGTAGTAACCGTGGCCGGAGATGACCTGCGAGTTATCGGTTCTCCCCTTCTGTGTCACGCTCTTGGCCCATTCATGTCCCTCCCCCGTGCCATGGGTGGGTTGCGCGCGCCGGTCCTCCCCCGGAGGGCAAGGGGAAAGGCCGTAGGGGTCCACCCACATGGTGGGATTGACCACGTATGTGGCGGGGTTCGGTGCGGGTTCGAGCCCAAGTGGGTCGGCTGAGAGGTAGCGGGCCGTCTCCGGGTCGTAGTGCCGGAAGTAGTTGTAGTGCAGCCCCGTTTCCGGGTCGTAGTACTGGCCCGGGAACCGCAACGGCGTATAGGTGGTGCTGTTCGTGGTCCAGGCGGTGGTGCCCCAGAGGGTGCTCCTCGTTCGCCAGGCGATCTCGCCCCGCTCGTCGACGAGTTCGCTCGGAGTGCCGACCAGGTCCGTGACGATGGAGAAGAAGCGGGAGTCGATCTCCTCCTGTGGGGCGTCGGCCGTCAGGATGCGTTCGGTCTGGGCGATGGGGTGCAGGCCCCGGTGGTCCCAGGTGAGGGTGACCGGGTGGGGGAGTCCGGCCGACGTGGTGGTCTGCTCGCACAGGGTCGTGCCGTCCCAGGTGAACAGCACCTGTTCGACGACCGTCTCGCCGTCCTCCGCCAGACGCAGCTTCGCCGTGCGGCGGCCCAGTGGGTCGTAGGTGTACCGCCAGCGCGTGCCGTCCGGGGTCGTCACCGACGTCAGGCGGTCCTCGGCGTCCCACTCGTAGCGCCAGGTGTCCGGCTTGCGGGACAGGCGGGTCTTCCGGCGCAGGACGATGCGGCCGAGCGCGTCGTGTTCGTAGCGGACGCGGCCGGCCCGGGTGATGCGGGTGCCCGTGTACTCGCGGTCGCCGGTCGCCTCCCCGCCCGGGTGGGAGGCCGGCCAGGACGCCGAGGTCTGGTTGCCGGCCGCGTCGTACGCGTACGTCTCCGTCCAGTCCGCCGCGTGCACCGCCGTCACCCGGCCCGCCGCGTCCAGGTCGAAGCGGCGGGAGCCGGAGAGCTGGTCGTCGACGCCGGTCAGGTTGCCGTCGGCGCGGTAGGTGTAGGTGCGGGACTGGACGGCGTGGCCGCCCGGCCCCGTCACCGACTGGGTCGTCAGGCGGCCGAGGTCGTCGTAGCCGTGCTCCAGGGTGACCGTCTCGCCGATGCGGCGGGCCAGTTCGCGGCCCGCCTCGTCGTACGTGAAGTCGATCGGGCGGCCCGAGGCCGTCATGCCGGTGCGGCGGCCCGCCGCGTCGTACGACCACGTCGTCACCGCGCCGGTCGGGGTCGTACGGCCCGTTCGGCGGCCCGGGCCGTCGTGCGTGTACGTCAGGGTCCGGCCGTTCACCGTCTCCGAGCGCAACCGCCCGAAGCGGTCGCGCAGCAGTGCCAGCGTGGTGCCGTCCGGGCCCGTCGCCTGCGCGAGCCGGTCGGTCATGTCGTACGCGTATGTCGTGACCCGGCCGGCCGCGTCCTTGCGGATCACCTGCCCCAGCGCGTTGCGCTCGAAGGACACGACCTCGCCCAGGGCGTTCACCCGGGAGACCAGGCGGCCCGCCGCGTCGTACGCGTACGTCAGCGTGCGGTCGTCGAAGTCGGTCTCCGTGACCAGCCGTCCTGCCGCGTCGTACGCGTACGTCCACGTCAGGCCCTGCGGGTTCGTGACCTTCGTCAGCCGCAGCTCCAGGTCGTGGTCGAACGCGTACCGCACGCCGTCCGGGCCCGTCCGGGCCGTCAGCAGGTCGAAGTGCGTGTACTCGAAGTGGGAGACGCCGCCCGTCGCGTCCGTGTGGCTGGTGCAGTTGCCCTCGCCGTCGTAGGTCCAGGACTCCGTCGTGCCGTCGGCTGCCGTACGGCGGGCCGGGCGGCCCTCGACCGTCCACTCCAGGCGGGTCGCCGATCCGGTGGGGTCCGTGATGGTGACGGGCCGGCCGAAGGCGTCGCGTTCGTAGCGGGTGACCGCGCCGAGCGGGTCCGTGATCTCCAGCGGGAGGCCCGCACGGTCGCACACCACCGTGGTCGTGTGGCCGAGGGAGTCGGTCACCGACGTCAGGCGGCCGGCCTCGTCGTAGGCGAAGCGGGTGGTCCGGCCCGCCGGGTCCGTCACCGACGTGCGGTTCCCGCGGTCGTCGTACGTCTGGCGGACGGTCGTGCCGTCCGGGTTCACCACCTTCACCGGCAGCCCGAGGTCGTTGTACTCGGCCCTCGACGCGCGCCCGTCGGGACGGGTCAGCGCGAGCAGATTGCCCGCCTCGTCGTAGGCGAACGTCGTCCGGTGGCCGAGTGGGTCCGTGCGGGAGAGGAGGCGGTGGTACCGGTCGCGTTCGAAGCGGGTGACCGCGCCCAGCGGGTCGGTCTCGGCGATCACCTGGCAGGCGTCGTCGACGGTGTAGCGGCGGGTGTGGCCCTCGGCGGTGGTGGTCGTGGTGACCCGCAGGCCGGTGTCCGGGTCCCGTTCGCCGTACGACAGCCGCAGGCTCATGTGACCGTGCGAGCCGCCCTCGGCGACGCAGCGGTCCCGGTCGTCGTACGCGTAGGTGTAGCCGCGGTCGTTCGTGTCCGTCCAGGAGGTGACGCGGCCTGCCTCGTCGTAGCTGAAGCGCAGGGGCAGGCCGGAGGAGTTGACGACCTCCGTCAGGTTGCCGTCGGTGTAGCAGTAGCGCATCAGCACCTGGTCGGCCGCCGACAGGCGCAGGGCCGTGACCCTGCCCGCCTCCGTGGAGATGCGGACGTCGTGACCGGCGCTGGAGACGATGCCCAGCGGCGTGCCCTCGGCGTCGTACTCGAAGGTGAGCCAGTTGCCGTTGCGGTCGTCGATCTGTTCCAGGACCGCCAGGTCGTCACCGCGGTCGGCGAAGTGCCAGACGCGGCGCGTTTGCGGGTCCGTGATCGTGTAGCCGCCGTCCACGCGGTCCAGCGGCCGGCGCGGGCCGTGACCGGGGAGGGTCGGGAGGCCGGGTGCGGGATGCGGGTAGGCCAGCAGCATGCCGTCCTCGGTGACGAGGACGACACCCTCGGAGTCGATCTCGAGGCGCTGGTCGACCGTCGAGGACCAGGACGGGCCGAACCAGCGTCCGAAGCGGTAGCCCGACTCCACGCGTCGCCGGAAGACGAGGGGTAGGGCGCCCGGCAGCGTCACGTCCGTCTGCGGCAGGTACATCCTGCCGGTGGTGAGGTCGATCGGGTCGGTGGGATCCTTGTCGACCTTGTCCCGGGGATCGGGGGTGTCGTGCTCGGCGGGACGTTCCCTGGCTGTCTCGGCGGCTCCCTTGCCCTCCCTGCGTGCCGCCGACTCGGCGGCCTCTTCCATCCCGGCCTTGACTCCGGCCCGTATGCCGCCCCGGGCCGCGCCCAGCCCCTTGGTTCCGATCAGCTCCGGCAGCAGCCGCCCCGTGCCCTCCGACGGGTCCTTCACGAAGCCGTCCCATGCCGCCTTCGCCGTGCGCTCGGGGTGTGAGGCGGCCGAGACGAGACCGGACAGGGTCATGCTGACGTTCTGGAGGTACTGCGCCGGGTGCGTGACGTTGTAGGGGTCCATCGGGTTGAGGCCGCGGGCGAAGTTCACCAGCCCGGCCGTGCCCTTGACCACGCCGCCCAGGAGGTGCAGGCCCTCGGTGTTGACCGCCGCGAACCCGTCGCCGACGTCCGCCTTGAGGCGGTCGAATGCCGGCGGTTCGGCCGGGGCGTGGGCGAGCGCGGCGGTGACCGAGGTGGCGGCGGTGCGGCCGGCGTCGTTGCGCTGGCGCCGGGCCTCCGCGAGGATCTCGCGGGCACGCGCGATGTCGGCGGAGCCGGGGTCCTCGAATTTTTCCGGGCGCGGGCCGGGTTCCTCGTCCGCCTTGATCTTGGCGTTGTAGGCGTCGACGCGTTTGTTGTACGTCTCCCTTGCCTGCTCGGATGCCTTCTGGCCCTGCTTGTACAGGGCGATGGCGTTCTTCGCCTGGCCCTGTGCCCAGGTCACCGTGTCGGCGAAGTCCTCCAGGGCCTTGGCGGCCTTGTCGCAGGCGTCCGCCGCGCGCAGCCACTTGGCGGGATGCATGGCGAACTTCTCGCGGAAGGTGTCGGCGGCCTCGCCCTTCCAGTGCGAGGAGTCCAGCTTCCGCATGCCCTCGCCGGTCGTGTCGAAGGCCTTCCGGAAGTCCTTGAGGTGCCCGGCAGCCCCACGGATGGCGCCCGGGTCTCCGTGGATCAGCTCGTTCGCCTGGTCGGTCTCGCCGAGCTGCTGTTCCCCCGGAGTCGCCCCGAGCTCCGAGGCGAGACCGTCACCGAAGTCCTCGACCTTGTCGGCCCAGCCCTCGGCACCGACCCTCTCCAGTCCCTCCCCGACGAGGTCGGTGCCCTTGTCGATGCCCTCGCCGAGGAACTTCTTGCCCGCGTCGACACCGTCGCTGACCTTTTCCAGGCCGGAGTCGACCAGGTCGCCGATGTCCATCAGCCGGCGTTCCCGTCTCGCTGCCCCTGCTGCCCCTGCTGCCCCTGCTGTTCCGCGGCCTCGGCCCGCTCCTCCGGCGAGGGACCGAAGGTGTCGTCGAGCCACTGGTCGTACTGTGCGTCATCCACCCCGAACGCACCGTGCAGGTTCTGGGGGTTGAGGTACATCGGCCCTGCCCAGCGCGAGGTCATCACGTCCCGGCCCGCGTCCTTCCAGCCCTGCTTGCTGTTCTCCCACGCCTGCTCGAAGGACTCCTTGCTGTAGTCCGGATTGCGGTAGGCGTCGATGTTGTTCTGGGCCAGCTCGCCCCAGCCCATCCGCGTGATCTCCTCCTCGGAGGCGTACGGGTTGCCCAGCAGCGAGTTCACCCCGACCTTCAGCGCGCCACCGACGTACTCGTCGGTCTCGTGGAGCGTGCCCGCCGCGAGCCCCACGTTCTGCGCGAAGACGTTCCCCTCGATCACGAGCGAGCGCACCCCCCACTCCCAGCGCTCGCAGAACGTCGTGAACGCGGACGTCAGTCCCTCGTGCCCCAACTGCAGTCCCGAGAGGGAGAGTCCGGAGAAGCCCCGGCCCGACCCGGCCATGCTGTCGACACCGATCTCCTTCAACTCGGCCAGCGTCAGGGTGATGCCCCGGGCGATCGAGTCCAGGCCCGACGCCTTGATGTCCTTGCCCCCGTCACCGCTCATCGCGGTTCCTCCCCGTGTGCCGCTCGTACGTCCACCGCCACCGCGTCCGGCACGATCCCCGCCACGGGCGGGAACAGCACGCCGTTCCCCTCGCCGCCCACGTCCAGAGCCACCCCGCACGGCACGCCCGTCGCCCCGACCCCGGCGTCCAGCAACCGGGCTCCCAGCACCCGCCGGTACGGCCACTCGCGTGCGGTTTCGCCCCTCGCGATCGCGAACCGGGCAAGCGCCGACTCGTCGGAGAAGGCGTACAGCCAACGGATCCCGCCGTGGTCCGCGGCCAGGGGCGCCTCGTCCTCACCGACCGGAACGAGGACGGCCGTGCGGCGGAACTCGCCCAGCAGCGCGCCGAACTCGCGACGGACGCGGGCGATGTCATCCGTCCCCGGGAAGGAGGCCGGGGGCTCGGGTGGCGCCGGGACGGGCGAGGGCGGTGCTCCGTCGTCCGGGACGGGACGCCCCTTCGCGGTGGCCGAAGGGGTGCGCTCGTCCCCCGTGCCCGGTCCGGTCAGCTCCGCGTAGTCGTCCAGTGCGGACCTGCGGGTGTGGGCCTCCGGACCGTCCCCGCCCCCCTGTTCAGCCATGTCCGGCATCAAAACACCAGCACATTGCCGACCGCAACGCCGCCCCGCCGGACGGCGGTTCGGTGCTGCGGTCGGCTTCCTCGAGGGCGGCGGGCCTCTGAAACCCTTCAAGGTGAACTTCCCTCCGGGCTCCCGCCACTCGTCCGGGTCCTCGGGGTTACGGCAGCCCGTGCACGTGCGCCCCCACCGTGTTCGACCACGCGTTGCCCGCCGTCGCGTCCCAGTTCGTGGACCAGGTCATCGCGCCACGGAGGTCGGGGTAGGTGCGGGACGGTTTGAAGGTGCCGCAGGAGGTGCCCTTGGTCAGGCAGTCCAGGGCGTTGTTGACGACCGTGGGGGAGACGTAGCCGCTGCCCGCGCCGCGGGTGGAGGCGGGGAGGCCGAGGCCCACCTGGGAGGGGGCGAGGCCGCCTTCGAGCTGGATGCAGGCCAGGGCGGTGAGGAAGTCCACGGAGCCCTGGCTGTAGACCTTGCCGTCGCAGCCCAGCATCGAACCGCTGTTGTAGTACTGCATGTTGACGACCGTGAGGATGTCCTTCACGTTGAGGGCCGTCCGGAAGTAGGAGTTGGACGTCGACTGCATGTCGATGGTCTGCGGGGCCATCGTGAGGACGAGGGACGGTCCCGCCTTCGCCGACAGCGAGCGCAGCGCCTGTGACATGTAGGTCGCGTCGAGGCCGTTCTCCAGGTCGATGTCGACGCCGTCGAAGCCGTACGTCTGCATCAGGGTGTGGAGGGAGTTCGCGAAGTTGGTCGCGGAGGTGGGGTCGTTGACGGTCACCGTGCCGCGTTCGCCGCCGACCGAGATGATCACCTTCTTGCCGGCCGCCTGCTTGGCCTTGATGTCGGCCTTGAACTGGTCGACGGTGTAGCCCTTCAGACCGGCCGAGTCGAGGGTGAAGGTGACCGCGCCCGGAGTCGTCGTCGCGTCGGCGAAGGCGACCGCGATGATGTCGTACCGGTCGGGGACGTCGGAGATCCGCTGGACCGTCGCGCCGTTGTCGAAGTTCTGCCAGTAGCCGGTCACGGCGTGCCTGGGCACCGAGCCCCCGCCGCCCGGTCCGGTCGCGGCCGTCCGCCCGGTCACCGCCGCCGATTTCACCGACTCGCCGGCCGCGTTCGTCGCGGTGACCTGGAAGGAGTACGACGTGGCCGCCGCGAGCCCGGTCACGGTGGCCGAGGTGCCGGTCACCGCCGTCACCTTCGTACCGTCGCGGTAGACGCCGTACCCGGTCGCGCCGGAGACCGCGTTCCAGGCCAGGGAGACGGACGACGTCGTCGTGGCGGAGACGGTGAGGCCGGCCGGGGCGGACGGGACCGTGGGGGCCGGGTCGGTGCCCCCGCCGCCGTCGGGGCCGTACACCGAGACGTCGTCGGCGAGGTAGGCCGCCTGGCCGTACCAGCCGTGCAGGTAGATGGTGACCGAGGTGGTCGACGCGCCGGTGGAGAACGTCGTCGACAACTGCTTCCAGGCGGTGGAGTCCGGCGTCCAGGTGGAGACGTCGGTGGTGCCGGTGCCGGTCGCGCCGAGGTAGGCGTAGCCGCCCTGGACCCAGGCGCTCAGCGTGTAGGCGGAGTTGGGCCGCACGGCGACCGTCTGGGTGCAGCGGGCGTTGTCCTGGCCCGCCGGGGTCGCCTTCAGCGCGGCCGTGCCGCCGTGCACGGGGGAGGTGACGGTGGTCCCGCTGCCCGCGGAACACGTCCAGTTGCCGAGGCCGGACTCGAAGCCGGCGTTCCTGGCGTTGTTGACGTCCGAGTTGACGTCCGCGGCGGACGCCTGGCCCGTGCCCGCGAGGGTGAGGGCGAGCGCGGCGGTGACGGCTCCCGACCAGAGCCGGGCCGATCTTTTAAGTGGGGACATGACAATAAATTGGTCCAGACCAATTCTCTTGTCAAGGGGCCCGTCGGCGGCGGGCCCGCGCGGGCAACCTGCCCCGTTTTGCAGTGACTTGCGCGAAGATCCGTCCGCAGGGGGTCACGGAAAGCTGTTCTCCGGCCACAGAGGCGTGGATACAGTGCTGAGGTAGTCACGCAATGAAGTCACCTCGGTGCGCCGGAGTCACTCCCGGTGGACCGGACCGCGGGAATCGGGGAGCTGCGCGTGCCAACTGCCATTGCCGTGACCGGCGCCGACCTGGCCCTGCCGCCGCAGGACGAACGCACCGTGCCCGCCGCCGTGCTCGACGGCCTGGACCGCCGGCCCCTCGACCAGGCCGTCGCCGACGTCCAGACCCTCCTCGACCAGCACGGGCACCTCGTCGTCGTGTACTCGCGGGCGGTCCCCGCCGCCGTCGAGCAGCGGCTGCACACCGTCCGCTCGCTCCTGGAGAGCGACCGCATCGCCCTGTTCCAACCGGACCTGCCGCCCCTTGGGCTCGCCGTCCTGGCACGCCAGTTGCGCCAGCTCGCCTCCTGCGACCTCAGCCCCGGCGTGCTCGCCTCGGCCGGCCGGCTGCTCACGCACTACATCCACGCCGGCGCGCTCCTCGCCTCCGTGGCCCGCCTCGACCGCGTCCCCGTCGGCCTGACCTCGCACGCCCGGTCGTGGATGCCCGGCAGCCAGTTCGCCGTACTGGCACACCCCCAGCCCCAGCTGGTGAAGGCCGGGCCGGAAGCGGTCCTGCCCGGACCCGAGTTCGGCACCTGGATGCTGGTCGCCCGCGGCCGGCTCCAGTCCGACTGGGTCACCGGCACCCTCGCCCCCGCCTGGCGGACCCAGGGCCTGCGCGAGACGGAGGCGCCCGCCGAGTCCGCCGCCTGGTGGGGCACCGACAAGCTGATCGAGTTCTGCGCCTACCTGCCCGACCTGTCGGTCCTCTACCAACTGGTCACCTCGGTCCGCCAGACCGTGTGCCACTGGTGCGGCGTCGACGTCATCGGCGACCTCTGCGTCTTCTGCTCCGCCACCCCGCCGTCCGCCTCCGAACCCCGCCCCGCCCGCGCGCTCACCGGCGGCGGCCCCCCGCACCGCGCGCTCACCACGGGCGGCTGAGCCGGACGGGACCCCGGACCGCGAGATCCATCCCGGACGCGAAACCGCCGACGCTCCTCCGCCCGCCACCCGCCACGTCCTCCGCCCGCCACGTCCCCCGCCCGCCACCGTCCGCTCGATCCGACCCCAACGAGGTTGCACCGGTTCATGAACTCCCGTCAGCGCCGCGGCGTGATCCTCCTGCTCCTGTCGGTTCTGTGCGCCCTCGGCGCCTTCGCCGGCGTCCTCTCCGTCATCGACGACGTGCAGTCCAAGGTCGGCCCCGAGGTCACCGCCTACCGGGTCAGGGCCGACGTGGCGCCCTACGCACCCCTGACCGCGGACCAGTTCGAGAAGATCGAGATGCCCGAGCGCTGGCTCTCCGGGAACGCGGTGACCGACCTCGCGGGCATCCGCGGCAAGATCGCCGTGACGACCCTGAAGAAGGGCTCCCTGCTCCAGAGCGACATGATCGTCGACCAGCCCGCCCTCCAGGCCGGCCAGCAGGAGGTCGCCATCATGATCGACGCGGCGACCGGCGTCGCCGGGAAGATCACCCCAGGGTCCTCCGTCAACGTCTACGCCACCTTCGAGGGCGCCCGCGAGAGCGACCCCGACCAGTCGAAGATCATCGTCACCAACGCCCGCGTCCTCGACGTCGGCGACCTGCGCGCCCTGAACCCCGACAAGGACGACCGCGGACAGCGGCTCACCGAGGCGGTCCCCATCACCTTCGCGCTGTCCACCCTCGACGCCCAGCGCATCACGTACGCCGAGTCGTTCGCCAAGCGCGTCCGGCTCGCCCTGGTGGCGCCCGGCACTCCCACCACGGTCCCCGACAAGGACCGCACGTACGAACTCGTCACGGACAAGTGAGGGCCGCCGCCATGCCCACGAGGATCCTCCCGGCCGTCGGCGACGCGGACGCGGTCCGCTCCCTCACCAGCCTGCTCAGCCAGCTCCCCGACGCCGAACCCGTCACCCCGGTCGCCGACTCCACCCAGCTCGTCGACACCCTCGCCCGCCTCGCCGCCGAGTCGGTGGACGAACTGCCCGAGGTCGTCATCGTCCACGAGCGCATCGGTCCCGTCCCCGCCCTGGAACTGGTCCGCGACGTCGCCCTGCGCTTCCCCGCGGTCGGCGTCATCCTCGTCACCACCGACGCCGGCCCCGGCCTCTTCTCCGCCGCCATGGACGCCGGCGCCCGCGGCCTGGTCACCCTGCCCCTCGGCTACGAGGACCTCGCCCACCGCGTCCAGGCCGTCGCCCAGTGGTCGGTCGGCGTACGACGCCATCTCGGCCACGGCGGCGACGTGTTCACCGGCGCCGGCGGCACCGTCGTCACGGTCAGCGGCGCCAAGGGAGGCGTCGGCGCGACCCTGCTCGCCGTCCAGCTGGCCCTCGCCGCACAGGCCTCCGGCCGTCCCACCGCCCTCGTCGACCTGGACCTCCAGGCCGGCGACGTCGCCTCCTACCTCGACGTCCAGTTCCGCCGCTCGGTCGTCGACCTCGCCGCGATCACCGACCTCTCGCCCCGCATCCTCGCCGAGGCAGTCTTCCGCCACGACACCGGCGTGGCCCTGCTGCTCGCCCCCGGCGAGGGCGAACGCGGCGAGGAGGTCACCGACCGCGCCGCCCGCCAGATCATCGGCGCCCTGCGCTCCCGCTACGAGGTCGTCGTCGTCGACTGCGGCGCCCAGCTCGGCGGAGCCGGCGCCACCGCGGTCGAGATGGCCGACCGCGCCCTGCTCGTCACCACCCCCGACGTGGTGGCCGTCCGCGGCGCCAAACGCACCGTCCGCATGTGGGACCGCCTCCAGATCCGCAAGGCCGAGGAGACGACGGTCGTCGTCAACCGCCACAGCCGCGCCACGGAGATCCAGCCCGCGCTCGTCCAGAAGATCACCGGTACGCCCGTCGCGGCGACCACGGTCCCCGCCAACTTCAAGGAACTCCAGTCCGCCGTGGACGCCGGCCGCGTCCACGCCCTCGACGCCAAGGGCACCGTCCGCCAGGCCATGTGGGCCCTCGCGGGTGAACTCGGCCTCGTCGCGGCCCCGGAGGGCTCGCAGCACCGCAGGTCCGGCCGGGCGGGGCGCGGCGGCGACCGGGGGGCGGCGGGATTCCGCCGCAGGAGGGAGTGACGTGAGACCAGGGCGAGCGACACGACGGCGTACGGCGTCACGGCATCCGGTGCCATGGCGTAAGGCTTTACTGCGTACGGCTTTACGGCGTCCGGTGCCATGGCGTACGGCATCACGGCGACCGGTACCGGGCCGGCGTGGCGGCGACCGGGGCCAGGTCACCGTCGAGCTCCTCGGCATGACCCCGCTCATCATCGTGACCTTGGTGGTGGTGTGGCAGTTCGTGCTCGTGGGATACACGTTCACGCTCGCGGGGAATGCTGCCGACGAGGCGGTGCGGGCGGGGACGGCGGCGCAGCGGGGGGAGCGGCAGGCCGTGTGCGAACAGGCGGGACTGGCCAAGCTGTCGGACGCGTGGCGCTCCGGGGCCACGGTCAGCTGCCCGACGTCGGGCGGATACGTGACGGCGACCGTCACCCTCCGGGTCCCGGTCCTCTTCCCGGGCGCGATCGACTTCCCGTTCGAGGTGAAGGGGCACGCCGGTGCCGTAGAGGAAGAGGACGGCGACTGACATGGGACGCGGACGCCTCGGACGCGACAGGGTACGCGGACGCCTCGGACGCGACAGGGGACAGGTCGCCCTGGAGTACCTCGGCTTCCTGCCGATCCTGCTGCTCGTCGCGCTGGCCGCCGTACAACTGGGCCTGATCGCGTACGCGGCGCAGCAGGCGGGTACGGCGGCCAGGGCCGGGGCCCGCAGCGCGTCGCTCGGCGAGGGCGCGGGGGGAGCCTGCCGGGGCGCGGTCAGTTCCTGGCTCGCCGGCGGCACCAGCTGCGCCCCCGAGGGGCTGGGCGACGAGGTCCGCGTCACCTCCACCGTCACCATCCCCTCCGTCATCCCCGGCATCGGGGACTTCGGTGAGGCCCACAAGACGGCCACCATGCCGGTCGACCACTGAGGGAAGGGCTTTCGACATGAGCCTGCGGGCACGCATCACCTCGCCCGAGGAGCACGGCGGCCGGGGCGAGGACGGCCACCTGGTCGCCTCCTACCGGGCCAAACTCCTGGAGGAGATCGACCTCGCCGAGATGAGCGCGCTGGCGGCGGCCGAGCGCCGGGCCCGTCTGGAACGGGTGCTGGGGCACATCATCAGCCGCGAGGGCCCGGTGCTGTCCACGACGGAGCGCGCCCAGCTCATCCGCAGGGTGGTCGACGAGGCGCTGGGCCTCGGCATCCTCGAACCGCTCCTGGAGGACGCCTCCATCACCGAGATCATGGTGAACGGCCCGGACGCGATCTTCGTCGAAAGGGTCGGCCGGGTCGAACAGCTGCCGCTGCGCTTCGCCTCCGACGACCAGCTCATGCAGACGATCGAACGCATCGTCTCCACGGTCAACCGCCGCGTCGACGAGACCAACCCGATGGTCGACGCCCGCCTCCCGTCGGGCGAACGCGTCAACGTGATCATCCCCCCGCTGTCCCTCACCGGACCCACCCTCACCATCCGCCGCTTCCCGCGCTCCTTCACCCTGCACGAACTCATCGGCTTCGGCTCGCTGGACGAGCCGATGCTGTACCTGCTGGCGGCACTGGTGCAGGCGAAGTTCAACATCATCGTCTCCGGCGCGACCGGCACCGGGAAGACGACCCTCCTGAACGCCCTCTCCGGGCTCATCCCGGAACACGAACGCATCATCACCATCGAGGACTCGGCCGAACTCCAGCTCCAGCAGTCCCACGTCATCCGTCTGGAGTCCCGGCCCCCGAACGTCGAGGGCAAGGGCCGCATCACCATCCGCGACCTGGTCCGCAACTCGCTGCGCATGCGTCCCGACCGGATCGTGGTCGGCGAGGTCCGCGGCGGCGAGTCCCTGGACATGCTCCAGGCGATGTCGACCGGTCACGACGGCTCCCTGGCCACCGTCCACGCCAACAGCGCCGAGGACGCGCTGATGCGGCTCCAGACGCTGGCGTCCATGTCGGACGTCGAGATCCCGTTCGTCGCCCTGCACGACCAGATCAACAGCGCGGTGGACGTCATCGTCCAGCTCACCCGCTTCGCGGACGGGACCCGGCGGGTGACGGAGATCGCGCTGCTCGACAGCCACGGCGGGGAGCCGTACCGGCTGGCGACCATCGCCCGCTTCAACGCCCGGCCGATGGGCGCGGACGGCCGCATCCACGGCGCCTTCGCCTACCACCCGCTGCCGCGCCGCACCGCCGACCGCCTCTACATGGCGAGCCAGCCGATCCCGCAGGCCTTCGGAGTGGCCCGCACGCTCGACGAGCTGACCACCAGAGAAGCCCGATAGCCCGACAGCAGACCTTCGCGACAGCGCGGCCAGGACGGAAACGGAACAGGACAGGACAGGCAGGACCCCACATGACCCTCCAGAACCTGATCACCCTCACCACCGGCGTGAGTCTGCTGACCTGCTGCCTGGCCGTCGCGGGCGTGCACACCTACGGGCGGGGCCGCGCCCAGCGGGCCGCCCTCGTCGACCGCCTCACCGCCACCGGCCAGGTCCCCCCGGCCGGCCGCCGGCGCCGCTTCCGCACCCTGGACCGCCGCCTGCGCCGCACCGACCTCGGCCGCACCCTGGAACTGCGGCTGACGGCCACCGGCCTGGACGTGACGCCGGGCGAGTTCCTCGCCTACATGCTGACGGCGGTCGCGGCCCTGTGGCTGATCGGCCAGGCCACCCTGGCGCCCTTCTTCGGCCCCCTGGCCGGACTGCTCGGCATCTGGGCCGCCTGGCAGTTCCTCAACTGGCAGCGCCAGAAACGCATCGAACGCTTCATCAACCAACTCCCCGAACTGGCCCGCATCCTGGCCAACGCCACCAACGCGGGCCTCGCCCTGCGCACCGCGATCGGCATGGCAGCGGAGGAACTGGAGGCCCCCGCCGGCGAGGAGCTGGCCAAGGTCGCCAACCAACTGGCCGTCGGCCACTCCCTGGACGACGCCCTCGGCGAACTCGCCGACCGCCTCCCCTCCCGCGAACTCGTCGTCCTGGTCACCACCCTCGTCCTGTCCAACCGGGCCGGCGGCCAGGTGGTGGGCGCCCTGCGCAACCTCACGGAGACGCTGGAGGAGCGCAAGGAGACCCGCCGCGAGGTCCGTACCCAGCTGTCCCAGGTGAACATGACCTCCTACGCGGTGCCTGCGCTGGGGGTGGGCGCCCTGTTCCTCATGGACAGCGTCGCGGACGGCACCCTCGACCGCATGACGGGATCGGCCGCCGGCCAGGCCAGCGTGATCATCGCCTTCGCCCTGTACGCCGTCGGCTTCGTCCTCATCCGCCGCATGTCCCGCATCGACGTCTGAGGACCGGAGGCCGGAGACCGGGAACCGGCTACCGGGGACCGGGGACTTCGGGACCGAGGGAGGAATCGACCGCCATGGAACTTCTGCTCGCACTCGTCATGGGCCTCGCCGTCTGGGGCGTCTTCGCCGGCCTGCGCATGTACCGCGCCGAGGTGAAGCTGCCCAGCGACCTCGCCCTGGCGCTGGAGGTCGGCGCCACCCGCACCGGTGCCGTCGGCTCTCTCGTCGACCGCCTCGGCATGCGGTACGCCCCCGCGGTCCTGCGGCTCATGGGACCCCGGCAGGTCGCCAGGTACCGCCGCAGGATCGACCTCGCGGGCAACCCCGGCGGCCTGACGATCGACCGCTACGCGGCCCGCCGCGCGGTCTACGGGGCGATCGGCGCCCTCGGCGCCCTGGCCGCGCTGCTCCAGGGCAGCTTCTTCCTCGCCCTCCTCATGACCGCGTTCGGCCTGTTCTGGTCCGAGGTCGGCATCTGGGCGGCGATCCGGGTCCGCAGGGACGCCATCGAACGCACCCTGCCGGACTTCCTGGACGTCCTCGCCGTCGTCGTGAGCGCGGGCCTCGGCTTCCGCCAGGCCCTCGACCGGGTGGCGTCCCGGTACGCGGGCCCCTGGGCCGACGAGATCCGGATCACGCTCCGCCAGATGGACCTCGGTATGAGCCGCCGCGACGCCTTCGCCGAACTCCGCCGCCGCAACGACTCCGAGCAGGTCGCCATGTTCGTCACCGCACTCCAGCAGGGCGAGGAACTGGGCGCGCCGATCGTCGACACGCTGGTCGCGATCGCCAAGGACATGCGCCGCACGGACGCCCAGAACGCCCGCCGCAAGGCCGCCCGCGCGGTCCCCAAGGCCACGCTGATGATCACGACGTTCATGGTCCCGGCCACGATGCTCCTCCTCGGCGCGGGCATGCTGCTGGGCTCCGGCACGGACTTCAGCTCGATCACGGGCGAGTAGGTGAGCGGGATGACGGCCATGACGGCCACTCCGGGGCGACGCGGCGGCCTGCTGCGCCGCCGCCGTGCACGGACGGAGGAAGCCGCCGCGGCGGCCGGCGTTCCCGCCGCGGGTCCGGACCTCGCGGACGCCCCCGGTGCCGCCGCCGTCCGCGCCACCGCCGCCCGCGACGGCGCGCCCGCGGCCGAGCCCCCGGCCGCGCGGCGGGAGGCCGAGCCACCCCTGCCGCTCCAGGTCAACGCGCTCCAGGCGATGTGCCGCCAGGTCTTCGGCTTCCGGCTCGCCATGATCGCCCTGGCCGCCCCGGCCGCCCTCCTCAACGCCTCACCGGGCCTGGGGACCCGCCTGGTCGGCGCAGCCGTGGTCATCACCTTCATGGGCTCCTACGTCCTCTTCCGGGACTGGGAACGCTTCGGCCCCCTCCTGCTGCGCCACCCCACCCTGCTCGCCGTGGACACCCTCTTCGGCACCCTGCTGCTGATCTCCGCGGGCCCCGACACCACGCTCGCCTACGTCAGCGTCTGCACCCCCCTCCTCGCCGGCATCGTCTACGGCTGGCGGGGCGCCGCGGGTTTCGCCTCGCTCCAGTCGCTGATCCTGCTGCTGGTCCACACCACCCTGGAACGGGAGTCCGGCGCCGGCCTCGCGGAGAGGCTGCTGCTCCCCGGCTTCTGCGTCATCACCGGGGCCGTGGGCTCAGCCCTGCGCGGCCTCATGCTCCGCTTCGGCACCGCGACCCTGGCCCTGACCACGGTCAAGGCCCGGCTGGCCGTGACCCAGGCGGTCGCGGCCGAACGCGCCCGGCTGGCGCGCGAGATGCACGACTCCGTCGCCAAGACCCTGCACGGCGTGGCCCTCGCGGCGGACGGCCTGGCCCGTTCGGCCGGGTCGGCGACCATGGACCCGGACCGCGTCCGGCAACAGGCCGAACTGGTCGCCCGCGCCGCCCGCCGCGCCGCCGCCGAGTCCCGCGAACTCCTCACCGACCTGCGCCGCGAGACGGACCCGGACCAGGGCGTCGACCTCCTGCGCGAACTGGCCGCCCACACCCGCGCCTTCGCCGACCGGACCGGCCTGCCCGCCACCTACCACCCCACGGGCGACCGCACCGAGCTCCCCGTCCCGCCCGCGGTGGCCCGACACCTGCTGACCATCGCCGCGGAGGCCATGGAGAACGCCCACCGGCACGCCCACCCCACCCGCGTCGAGGTACGGGCAGGCGTGCGCGACGGGCTCCTCGACGTCGGCGTCCTCGACGACGGACCCGGCCTGCCGCCCGGCACAGACCTCGAACAGCTGCGCCGCACCGGGCACTTCGGACTCGTCGGCATGGCGGAGCGGGCCGCGACCGTCGGTGCCCGCCTCCGCTTCGGCGACGGTCTTCACCCCCGCGGCACCGGAGTGTTCCTGGAACTTCCGCTCGCGGCGGTCACGGCCTCGACACCATGACCGGCACGCCGTACACCCCGACCACCCGCCCCCCGAGAGGAGGCCGCCCGATGCCGGACCAGCCGCCCGCCACCCCCCTGGGTGACGCCTTCGCACCGCCGCCCCCGTCCACGCCGGTGCGTGTGGTGGTGGCCGACGACAACCCCGTGGTCCGCGCCGGCCTGACCGCTCTCCTCTCCGGCGTGGAGGACATCACGGTGGTCGCCGAGGCCGCCGACGGCCGCCAGGCCTACGAGGCCGCCCTCCACCACCGCCCCGACCTCGTCCTGCTCGACGTCCGCATGCCCGGCGTGGACGGCCTCTCGGCGCTGCCCCACCTGGTGCGGATCGCCCCCGTCGTGATGCTCACCTACAGCAGCGAGTCGGAGGTCGTCCAGGAGGCCCTGCGGCGCGGGGCGGGCGGCTACCTGGTGCACGGCGAGTTCACCGTCACGGAACTTCTCTCCGCCATCCGGGACATCGTGGCCGGGCGGGCCCACTTCACCCCCACGGCGGCGACGGCGGTGCTCGCCCACCTCCGCTCCTCCGATGCGACTGCACATGATGACGCCCCTTCAGAAACCTTATCGCCCGCGACTTACCGAGAACGGCTTTCGCATGTGCAACCCCTTGTGGGACAGTCGGTCGGGGCACACCAACTCAGCGCGAGGGAGGCGGAGATCATGGACCTGATCGCGGCGGGCCTGACCAACCAGCAGATCGCCGCCGCCTGCTTCATCAGCGAGAAGACGGTCAAGAACCACATCAACCGCATCTTCGCCAAGCTCCACAGCACCAGCCGTTCCGAAGCGGCGGCCAAGTGGCTGGGAACGGCGGTGACCCCGTGACGAGCCGCCGCACCCCCGGTTGGGCCCGCGATTGGGCCCTGGGACCCTCCGCCGGGACTGCCGTCCCGCCCTACGTTCCTCATGCCGGTAACGCCTCAAACGGAGGGGAACGCCATGAGCGACCTCATGCTGAAGACCGTCGTCGCGGCCAAGGTCCGGGTGAGCGGCTGGAAGAACACGACGGCCCGGGCCGCCCGTCGCCGCGGCGACCGGGGACAGACCGCGGTCGAGTACCTGGGCATCATCGCGGTGGTGGTGGCGATCGTGGTGCTGATCGCGAACACGAACCTGGGGGCGACCATCGTCAACAAGCTCACAGCTCAGATCGCCAAGGTGGCTCCCTGACGCCTTTACGCGCGCGCGGCGACGCAGGGCAGGTCTTCCCCATCTACCTCACGGTGGTGGCGGGCCTGCTCTTTCTCGCGTTCGCGTACTTCGCGGTCGGCCAGGCCGCGGTGAACCGCAACGGCGCCCAGACCGCCGCCGACGCGGCGGCGCTGGCGGCCGCGCAGGAGACCAGGGACGGACTTGCGGGCCTGTGGGTGGAGGACGTTCTCGATCCCACGAAATGGCAGGACATCTTCGACGGCGACGGGTTGGGGCTTCCTGACCCTTGCTGGCGCGCCCACGAGCTTGCCGCACAGAACGATGCCACTGTGGACGACTGCTCCCCGGACCGGCTGCGATTCCGTGTCACCGTCCAGGCGAACAAGACGGCGGGGGATTCCGTCATTCCGGCCACGAGTACCACGAAGGCGCACGCTGACGCCGTCGCCGTGATCGAACCACTGTGCGCGTTCGAGCTCCCGGGTGAGGATGCCGATGAGGACGTACTGCCGAAGCTCACTTGCGAGGACGGGGACTGGGAGCTGGATCCTGACGCCCTCGGCGATCTCCCCGGGCCCGAAGACCTCTTCGACGTCCACCTGGCCGACTGACGCGCGAACGACGAGTGGAGAAGGAAGCAGAGTGATGAGCATGCGGTTCACCGGGAAAGCCCGCAGGGGGATGGTCGCGCTGGCCGCCGTGGCCGGGCTGGCCCTCGGTTCGGCAGCGTGCGGCGGGGGTGGGGGCGACGACAAGAAGCCCGAAAGCTCGTCGTCCGCTTCCACGACCGGTGGATCGCAGCCGGACCCTCAGGAGGGTCAGTCCGATGATCCGTTGGCGGAGGTGAAGGGGCCCGGCGGGCTTCTCCTTCAGATCACTTCTGCCGCGCGCGACTCTGGCGGCTTCGTGACGGTGAACGGTGTTCTGAAGAATGACGGCTCGGAAGTAGCAGTTATTCCACTGGAGTTGAGCGGCAACGAGACCGAGATCATGAACAACGGCCGATCCCTCGGCGGAGCCACCCTCGTCGACTCCAAGAGCAAGAAGCGCTACTACGTCCTCCGCGACACCGAGGGCCGCCCCCTGACGACGACGGGCTTCTCGACGCTCAAGGCCGGGGAAACCATCGACGTGTTCCTCCAGTTCCCGTCGCCGCCCGCCGACACGGCCGACGTCTCCTTCCAACTGCCGCTGTTCCCCAGCGCGGTCATCAAGATCTCCGGGTGAGCCCCCGATGACCCCCACCGGACTCGCACCCCGCCGGCTGCCCCTGGCCCTGCTCGCGGCCACCCTGCTCCTCGTGACCGCACCCCCCGCCCGCGCCGACGACCCCAGCGTCCCGCCGGGCACCGAACCCACCGCCACCGCCCCCGTGGAAGTGGACCCCAACGACCCCGACCTCAAGCTGCCCGAGGGCGCCACCCTCGCGGAGCCCAAGGTGCTCGACATCAAGCAGGTCGTCGAGGACGAGACCGGGGACGAACGGCGGGAGGACACCAACGCGGACGTGAAGTTCGCCCTCCAGGCGGAGGTCCTCTTCGGCAAGGACAGTGCCAAGCTCAGCGCCGACGCGAAGGCCCGCATCGCCGGGATCGCCGCGGAGATCAAGAAGCAGAACGCCACCCGGATCCGGGTCTTCGGCTTCACCGACAACCTCGGTTCCTCCGCCCACGGCGACGTCCTGTCGAAGCAGCGCGCGAACGCGGTCCAGGCCGCCCTCGCCGGCGATCTGAACGACGCGAACGTCGTTTTCGAGGTGCGTGGCTACGGCGAGCAGTACCCCATCGCCGACAACGCCTCGGAGGCAGGCCGCAAGAAGAACCGCCGAGTGGAGGTCACGTTCCCGAGGACGGCGGGCTGACGGGCCGTTCGCTCAGCCGGCCGACCTGTAGGGTCTCAGAACTCGCTGCACGATCTCAGCGAGAACTGCACAGTGGCAGCACTTGTACGGCCACCGTGAGACCTGCAGGTCAGAGCGTCACCTGTTCGGGTGGCAAGGTTGGTGATCCAGTCGGGTCCGGTGGCTGGGAGACGGATGCGCGGCCCCCTACGCCGATGCGGGAGGGGAAGCAGAACCGGAAGTCGACTTAGTGTCCTGGCTCCAGGACCGGCAGTCCGATCGAGGGTGGTGGTCTCAGCACCTCGAAGACCTTGACCGAGTACACCTGCGGTGGGCCAATGCCGTGAGAATCCAGGGATTTCGACGCGTCTGCGAGCGTCGGGCTCCGGTGCATGTGTGCTGTCAGGCACCAGGTTCGTCCTGGCCAGCGGAGATCGCTTGCCGGTGCGAGAGCGTGATGCGGCGCTGAACCAGGTCGATGTCCAGAATCTTGACCGGTAGTGCGTCACCGACTTGGACGGCCGGCTGCGGATGGTCCGGGTGCCTCTCGCCCAGTTCGGAGTTGTGCACCAGCCCCTCGAAACCGCTCTCCATCTCTTCAATGCGAACGAACGCACCGAACGGTACGAGCTTGGTGACGTGGCCGACGACGGTCTGGCCGATCTGTCCGGTCAGCAGCGGCAGCGGATCTTCGTGCAGGGCCTTGAGCGACAGTGACACGCGGTCGCGGATCGGGTCGACATCGAGGATTTCGGCGCGGATCTCCTGACCGACGGCAACGACGTCGGAGGGGTGGTTGACAGGACGCCATGACAACTCAGGGATATTGATCATCGCCTCGAAGCCGCCGATGTCCACGAAGGTGACGCCGAAGGTGGCGATCCGGGTCACGGTGCCAGTGACGATCTCACCTCGGTGGAGGGTCTTGAGGAGGGCCCAGTTCCGGTCGCTCGGCGTCGGCTCGGTCCGCCAGCGAGCCCGTACCACTCCGTCGCTGTCGGGCATGACGCCGGTGAACAAAGGGACACGCTCATCGGCGTACAGGGGGAGAAGCGCCGCGGCGCCGGCACCGGACATCCGGGTGGCCAGCTCCGGGAACTCGTCCTCGTCGACAACGGCACTCTGCAGCCGACCGTCCTCGTCCTGCCAGACGCATTCCACCAGGCCCTCGGCGGGGAGGGCACCGAGGACCGCGTCGATGTCGGAGGACAGGTCCGGCCAGACGGCCAGCCGAGCGCGGGGAGCGAGGCCGGCACGCACCGTGTCGACGTTGTCACGGGTGAGGCGGTGCCACCGCGAGGCGCCTTCGACGTATATCTCCTCCAGGATTCCGGCACGGCACGAGGCGACGGCCCAGCGCAGACCGGCCCAGAAATCGTCGTCGCCGGGCCGCTGGACGTCTTCGCCATCGGTTTCCACGCTGTAGGGAGATGCATCCACGCGTTCCGGGAACAGCCCGAGCACACGAGTCCGGGCCAGTGCCTCCTCGCAGCGCCGGCTGCTGCCGATGTAGAGGTACTGGTCCCACCCCACGTGCACCGCGAAGGCAGCCTCCGCCTCCAGCCGATACCAGGCGCCGCTGTCGCGCAGCATGACCCGCACCAGTGCCAGTCCGATGTCGAGCGGCACCTCTGCCCCATCGTGGAATCCAGACAGGCCGGTCGGGAAGAGTCCGTCCAGCCCGAAGCCCTCCAGTGGCTGCTCGACACCGAAGTGCACGAGGGACGAGACCTGCGGCTCGCGAACGGCCAGGTGACCGATGCCGGTGCCCACGGCAAAGGCCTCGACCGCTTGAAGACAGGCCGCCTCGACCTGGCCATGATCGCTGACCGTGTCCTCGGCGCCGGCGTAGCAGCCGCGTTCGTCGCGGTCGGCGGGGTCGTACTTGGTGATGCGATAGACGTAGGGGAGCACATCCCCATCTTTCAGCACCCGTCGAGGTGTGGCTCACCCGATGTGGTGAAGGCTGGCGGTACCCCCCCCTGGGAAGATAAGCTGGAGCTTAAGTTCTCTCTATGTGGGAGATCACGCTGCTGGAGCCGGTGGAGACCTGGTTTCTCAAGCTGTGCGAAGACGATCCGGAGAGCGCCAACCGCATCACGGATGCGTTGGATTTCCTGGCGCAGGAAGGGCCGAACCTCGGGCGGCCGATGGTCGACCGGATCCATGGCAGCCGATTGCACAATCTCAAGGAGCTGCGTCCAGGTTCGAGCGGGCACACGGAGATGCGCATGCTGTTTGTATTTGACCCTGAGCGCGAGGCGATCATTCTCGTGGCGGGTGACAAGTCCGGCCGTTGGTCCGACTGGTACCGCGACAGTATCCCCGTCGCCGAACTGAGATACGCAGATTTCCTGGCAGAGCGTGAACGCGGAGGTGCGCAGTGAAGGGACGTTCGTGGTCCGAGGTTCGCGCGGAGGCGTTGTCGCGCCATCCGGAGCTGGCCACGGCTGAGGCCGAGGAACAGCGCACCGCCCTCCGGGAAGAGAGCAAGGCCCGCATCCGGGGGCATGAATTGGCCGAGCTGCGCCGGAAGGCAGGGCTGACGCAGCGAGACATGGCGGCCAGGCTCAAGGTCAGTCAGGCGCGCGTCTCGCAGATCGAGCACGGTCAGATCGACAGTCTGGAAATGCTGCGCGCCTATGCGGCCGTGCTGGGTGGGCGGATCACGGTGCGTCTGGAGTGGGACGAGTCCTCAGTGCAGGTGGCCTGACACCTCATCGCCCCGTGAACTCCTAACGGACCGCGCTCGGACGGCGCGTCGGCAATGCGGCAACCTGGCTTGCCAGGGCCAAGCGGGCTGGCGAGGATCTGACAGCGATATGAGACTGATCTTGCCGGTCGCCTGGTGAGACACGAGGCGGCGGCGCAGGTCAGCGCGTCGCTCGATGCCACAGATCGCGAGATCCTACAGATCGCTCAGCCGACCGGTCCCTCGCCCTTGCCCGGCGCGCTCGGGGCTGATTCGGGCAGTGGGTCGGCGACGAAGGTCCCACGCCCGTGAACGGTCTCGACGAGCCCTCGTTCGCGCAGGACCTGGGCGGCCCGTCGGACGGTGAGGTAGGCGACGCCGTACTCCTGAGCGAGATCGCGCTCCGAGGGCAGGCGGGCGCCGGGCTGGAGTTCCCCGCTTCGAATCCTCGCCTCGACGTGGTCGGCGACGGCGACGTAGATGAGCTGGGGTCCCTGCGGGTTGAAGTCGGGCACCTCGCTGCGGTCACTCACAAGGGCAACATAGGTCGGTACTGAGCTGCACGAATCTATAGAGAGCTATACATAGCTCTACATGGCTTAGTGGGATCCTGCGCAGACGAGACCCCGGCGACCGCGCGAACGGCCCCGGGGCATGACCACCAGCTTTCAAGGAGCTGATGACAGTGAGCATTATCCACGCGCTGCTGCGCTGGACCCTGGCCGTGTTCGGGCCCGGCACCGGCAGGCGACGGGCGGGTACGTGCCCCGCCGCGACGGCCCCGGCCCGCGTTCCGGAGAGCCGGCCCGGCCCCGTGATCGTACCGCTCCCCGCAGCCCGTTCCCCGTACGGGCTGCCCGTGCTGCTCGACGGCGCCCGCACCGCCCCGGTCCGCCCGTACGTGCTCGCGGCGGAGAGGGCGGCCTGATGGGGGCGGAAGGCAGGAAGCCCCGCCCGCCGGTGCGGATGTGCGTGCGCTGCGAGGTGACCACGGAAACGCCGGTGGTGGTCGCCGTGGTGCACCAGAACTCGGGGCCGGGCTTCGTCGTGTACGCGTGCCAGGCGTGCGCCGCGCACTACCCGCCGCAGCCGGACGTCCTCACCGCCCCGCGGCCGCCCCGCCGAACCGGGGACCAGCAGTGACCGCGCCGCCCGGCCCGGCGGCGGACCGGCGCGAGCTGTCGCCCGAGTGCGCCCTGGCGCGCAGGCCCGGATACGAGGACGTGCACGGCGCGTGCGGCCGCCTACGGGATGTCCCGCTCCCGCACGGCGGAGGCCTGCTGCTGGTGCGCCGCTGCGGCTGCGCCTGTCACCGCCCGCCTGCGGGGGAGGAGCCACGGTGAACGCCGGCACTCCACCGAGCCGGGCACCTCCCGCCTGACGCTCCGCATCTACCGCGTGGACCGGGGCGGCCGACGCGTCGCCTCGGCCTCGACCGCGCATCGACCGCCGCAGTGCAACCTTCTATTGTGCTCGGTTGGCAGAACGCAAAGGAGCGGCTTACTTGCTGATCTGCAAGTCACCCGGAATGTCGGGATCGTTGGTGCACGACAGCTCGGCCGCCACGTTATGGGCGAGCTGGGCGGTCATTTGGCTGAGCAGCCCAGTGTCGAATTCGGCTACGTTTCTGACCCTGGTCTCGATTTCGATAGGGAGCTCGGCTTCCTGATCCTTGTGAGATCCCTTGATCTTGCAGGGGAACACCGCGGTGAGGTGCAGGCCGTTCTCCTCGCGGCGAACATACAGGTCTTTTCCCGCAGATTCCCAGCCCTCCTCGGACTTGAGGTGTTCCACTGAGGAGAGAGACCAGCTCACATAGGAGTAGAACCGCTTGCCCGTTTCGTCGATTCCCAGGTCGCATGGCTGCGTCGCGAAGTGTGCATTCTCGCCAGGTTTCCAGGATCGTGCACTATGTGCCCAACCGGACGTCAACTCATTCATTGGGAAGGCTTGGTTCAAGGTCTGTAGAGTCCCTTCCCCCATCTCCTCCTGAAGCGCGTCGATCTTCTTGGCACCGAACAGTGCGTTACATGTCTTCCAGCCGATGGGGGCATCGTTCCTGTCCTGACGGCTGTCCCCCTCTCCCGAACCAGAGCAGGCGGAGAGCAAGGCCATCGTCGCAACCACTGCACCGACCATTGGAAACGCCCATCCCGCACACCTCACGACGACACCTTCTCCGCATCCGAGATGGCATCTTTCCCATCTCTGTATGATCCCTCGATCTCCCGGTTGAGAACGAGCTTTTCCTCCTGTGTCATACCGATCGCGTCGGCGTAGTTGTAGACGGGCAACCAAGCTCCGTGTTCGCCGACAGCCTCCAAACCCTGGACCTTCCTCAGAGCCTCCGGATCGTTCTTGTATTCGTTGTCCTGGAGATACTGCATCGTGTGGTTGCCGTAGGCCGTGCTGACCGTGGAGGCGCCCGATTCCAGCAGAACCGGAACGGCGGTGGTCGCCACGACGCCGGCGGCCGGACCCAGGACCAATGCCGTGCCGCCGGCGGCGACCGCCGTGACGGCGCCAGTCATCAATGTCTTGCGCCATTCGCCCTGCTTCCCCATCTCCAGGCTTCTGGCGGTCTCGTCGTCCTTGAAGTCCTCGCGGATCTGATGCGCCCGGGACTCGTCGAGGATTCCGTTGACTTTGGCCGAGTTGTGGGCGAAGGCTAGTCCGTCGTCGCGGTTGTCCTCGTGAAAGGCGAGCCCGCTCGCCGTGTAGACCTGCTGGGCGGCGGACAGGGTCTGGTATCCCTCCTCGTCCCCGGCGACCAGCATCATGAAGTTCCGTGCATCCTCCTGGCCGAAGGTCCGACGAGCCGAACCGTCGCTGCTGTCACCGAAGATTCGGTCACGCCCCAACTCATCGCCCGTGTCACCGAAGTCCAGAACGGAATAGTTGAGGTCGTCGATGTACGCCGCGCCCATGCGGGCCAGGCTGTCCTTCATGACCTCGGGCGGCGGCCCGTCCTCGGAGGCTACGTTGTAGCGGTTGATCACCTTCTCCATGAGATCGGCAGTCTGTTCGTCCCGATGCAACATCGGCGGATCCGCATCCCACGCCGCCCCCGTCGTCGCGGCCTCCAGCGCGTGGCCGAGGGCGTCCGGGCCCGTCTCGCGTGCGTGCTTCGCCTCGTCGCTGCTGGGGTGGGCCAGGCTGTCCGGGGCCCATTCGAAGTCTTGCCGGTTCAGTTCGTCGAAGTAGGAGAAGTCACCGAGCGTCGCGTCCTTGTCGACCGTGCCGTCCTCCCTGTACACGGTCGGCGCGTCGGTGAAGAACTTCTTAGCGGCCTCAGGGCTGTGCCCGAGGCCTTCCAGGACGCTGGTCAGCGGGTCGTAGCCGGTGCCGTTCTTTCCCGACGGGTTGAAGCCCCAGTCGAGGTCGTAGCCCGCGGACATGGGCTTGTTCTCCATGAACCGGTAGGGGTCCTTGCGGTGTAACTGGACGATGTGCTCGGCGATGGGGTTGATGAACCGCGCGTCGTAGTTGCCGTAGCGCAGCATTCCGCCCAGGATCTGGTAGCCGTACGGCGCGCTGCCCGCGGAGTAGAGCGGGATCTGTTGTGTGCCCAGTTTCCGGAACTCCGAGGACCAACTGGCCGGTAGGTGAGACCTGTTGTCCGGGTCGGTCGCCGACGCCAGGGCCAGGCCCATGTTCTTCTGGAGCTGCCGTGTCAAGGCCAGCCGCTCTTTGTCGTCCCCGGCCGTGCCGTCCAGCGACATGCGGCCGTAGAACTCGAGTGCGTCCTTGGGGCCGCCGAGCGACTTGTAGAAGTCCGTCGAGAAGTCCGAGTCCCTGGCGTTGAACCTCATGATGGAGTTCAGTTCCATGTACTGCTTGTCGGTCATCTTCGGTCCGAGTTTCGCCAGTTCGGACGCGCGCTCGGCCTGGGCGTCGTCGAGGGACTCGTACGAGCTGTGCCCGGCGTTGTGGTCGTCGTTGCCGTGGCTCTTGTTCAGCGCGCGGGTGACGGAGGCGTCGACCTCAGAGGCGTGGGCGAGGATCCGGTTGATCCGGCCCTCCAGTTCGTCCCTGGCCTCGTTCTCCTCCTTGGTGTGCACGTCCGTGTCGCCCCGGACGTGCGGGTAGACACAGTGGAGGGTGCCGTCGCCGTAGTCCTGGACGCTGATGCCCCACTTCTGCACGTCGGCCTGCGCGGCTCTGATCTGCTTCTGGAGCGAGACGAGTTCGGTGTGGGCGTCGTCGAGGACCCGATGGATGCTGCTGGCCTCGGCGTGCAGGTCGGCGACCTCCTTCGCCGTCTCCGCGACGAACCCCCTGGTGACCGTGGCGTTCACGCCCGCCCAGCGCGCCGCGTCCGACTTCGCCAGCATCCCCGTACGGGCACTCTCCGCCAGCTTCTTCAGCCCTTTCACGGTGCTGTCCCAGTCGGAGACGGCCGTGCCCAGTCTGCCCAGGTCGACCTCGATGAGGTCCGTGTACGTGAGCGCCACAGGTTCGTTCCTCCGCCTACTGGAAGTACTTGCTCAGGACCGACACGGACAAGGAGCCGCCGTCTACGGCCGCTGTCTGGGCGGCGATCTTCGCGTCGTCCTCGGCGTGCAGCTTCTTGGTGAAGTCGAGGTGGTTGGAGATGTGCGCGCATGCCTGGAGCACCGACTTCGACTGCGAGGTCCAGATCTCCACCGTCCTGGTCAGTGCCGCGCCCATGGCGAAACCGTGCGACGTCAGGGTGCTCGCCGCCTGGCCGGTGGATCCGGCGCCACTCTTGTCGGCCCCCGCCCCCGCGATGTCCGACGTCGTGCGCAGTTCGTCCCACAGCAGGTAGGCCTCGTGGCCGACCGCGCCGAGGTCGTCCTGGTTCACCACCAGATCACCGGCCACGCCGCCCGGCCCCTGGTCCACCGGCAGTTGGTTGAGCTGCATCCGCGTGTGGTTCGGTTCCCCCGCGGCGGCCTTGATCTGCTCCCACTCCTCCCACGCCATGCGTGGACCCTCCTTGCGACCCGTCGTCGTGCTGCCTCTGCCTTGGTGCTCCTGGCAGCGTGGGGTGTATGAACGCTTCGGTCACACGGGCACACGGGAACATGAGGGAATTGGCGTGAAGCAGGTGCCTCGACGGCCGGGGGGCACGGCATCCGCCGTGCCTGTCGGCAGCCGAGGTATCCCGTCGTCGCCCCGGGTCCGGCGACCGCCGATTCGGAGCAGGCCTTTTCCAGCGCCGCGTCGAACGGGCGGGACAGGTCATGACGCCGCCGCTGCCACAGACCCATCCTCACGCGGTGACACAACGCCTCCGTGGAGCCAAGCGCGAAACACACGATGTTCCATCGGCGACTGTAGCCACCAGTCGTGTCAGAGCGAAGTCGCTCATCACGCGCCGTGGCCGGAATTGCCTTCGACCCCGGTCTCGAATCTCACCGCGACCACCACCCCTACTACGCCCCTCCTGCGGCACCGTGAGCAGGAACCCGCGCATCGAACGTCTCGGCGTGGCCTGATGTCCAGCAGATCAGGAAGCGGAACGCCGTCCGCGTTCACGGCCTCGGCCACCCGAGTCGTATGGACCGGCCGTCAACTGCCGCAGGTCATGGCGTTGTCGACGGTGTCTCCGTGCCGGACGCCCGGTGCGGGGTGACGGCGTTCCTCGTCAGCGGATGTCGTGGTCGGGGTGGGTCCGGTCGTAGGCGTGCCGTGCTTCCGCGATGGCGGCACGGTGGGCGAGCGACCAGTCGGCGAGTGCCTTGACCAGGTGGGTCAGGCCGGCTCCGGTCCCGGTCAGGCGGTAGTCGACCTGGGCCGGGACGGTCGGGTACACGGTGCGCAGCACGAGGCCGTCGCGTTCGAGCCTGCGGACGGTGAGGGTGAGCATGCGCTGGGAGATGCCGTCGACGGCGCGCTGCAGTTCGCGGAACCGGCGCGGTCCGCCCGCGAGTTCGACGATCACGAGCACCGACCACTTGTCGCCGATGCGGTCCAGGACGTCGCGGATGCCGCAGTCGGGGTGGTCTTCGCGGCCGCAGGGGGCGAGGTCGGCGGGGGTGGTTACCCCGGTGTGCGTGAGTGACATCGAACTGCCTTCTTGAAGCCGGTGGGGGCGCGATCAAGGATCAAGCGTAGTTACCGATGAGAACCACGACGGAAGGCTGCGATCGACATGATCCTGGTGACGGGAGCGAACGGGAACCTCGGCTCGGCGACCCTCGCGGCGCTGCGGGCCGGCGGCGCCGCCGCGACGGGTGGCAGCCGCACGCCGGGCGAGGGGACGCGGCACCTCGACTTCGACGACCACGCGAGCCTCGTCCTCACCGGGGTGTCGACCCTGGTGCTGGTCTCCGCCGGTTACGCGGAGGACGACCGGGTCGTCGGGCGGCACGCGGCGGTCCTGGAGGCCGCCGTGCGCGACGGTGTCGGCCACGTCGTCTACACGAGCCTGACCACCGCCGGCGACCATCTCGGCTTCGCGCTCGCGCACCGTGCCACCGAGCGCCTGGTGCGGGCGAGCGGACTGCCGTGGACGATCCTGCGCAACGGCCTGTACGCCGAACTCTTCGGCGGCCTGCTGATGTGGGCCGACGACGGGGTGGAGTCCGCGTTCGGGGACGGTGCCCTGGCGGCCGTCGCGCGGGAGGACCTCGCCGACGCCGCGGCGGCCGTCGCGGCGGATCCGGCCCGACACGGCGGGCACGTCTACGACCTTGTCGGTACGCCGATCACGGCGGGGCAGGTGGCCGACCGGCTCGGGGTCCCGCACCGCACGATCGGACTGGGTGAGTACCGGCGCAGGCTCCTCGAGGAGACGCCGGGGCTCCTGCCGTTCCAGCCGCCCATGCTCGCCTCGATCGCCACGGGCGTCCGGCACGGCTTCCTGGACGGCACCGCCTCCGACCTCACCGGACTTCTCGGCCGCCCGGCCCGCGACCCACTGGCCACGGCCGTTGCGGCCGCGTCCGCCACCCGGCCGGAAGCAAGCCGCTAGCAGCGGTCCCTCACGCTCTCACGCTCTCACGCAGAGCGCCCGAAATCGGCCTCCACCTCGATACGGGCTCCCACCCGCACCCCCCACCCCGCCATGACCCCCGCCTCCGCCTCCAGCACATGACGTGACCTCGGCCGGGGCAGGCCCAGCCGTCCCGGGCGCATGGTGCGGACGGACAGGACGGTCAGCCGGCGGTCCAGGTAGGCGACGTCGATGGGCATCCGCATGCCGAAGGTGTGCACGCTGCCGGCGGGGGAGAGCAGCAGCGCGCCCTCGACCGCGTCCCGCCCCAGCAGGCCCCTCGTCCGGGCGCGGTACGAGGCCGCGATCTCCAACGGGACCGTCACCGCCGCCCCGCCCGCACCCCGCACGACCAGCCGCCCCCGCCCGTCCCGGAACCGCCGTCCCATACCCGTCCCCGCCCCCCCCAGACCCGATCCACCGCCGGCCCGCGAGCCCAGCACCCCCGGTACCGACTCCCACGACACGACGACACGACCCGACACGACACGCCCGACGGTATCCCCGACCCGCCCCCACCACATCCCCTCCCGTGACACCGTGAGCAGAGGGGGCCGAGGACCAGCGAGGAGCACCGCCATGCGTGACATCGTCCTGACCGCCTCCGTCTCCGTCGACGGGTACATGGAGGGGCCCGGCCGGGACATCTCCTGGCACCGCGTCGACGAGGAACTGCACCAGCACTTCAACGACACCCTCCGCGAGGCGGGCGCCTTCCTGAGCGGCCGGGTCACCCACGAGCTGATGGCCGGCTTCTGGCCCACGGCCGACCAGGACCCCGAAGCCCCCGCCCCCATGGCCGAGTTCGCCGGGATCTGGCGGGAGAAGCCGAAGATCGTGTACTCGCGGACCTTGGAGCACGCCGACTGGAACACGACCGTCGTGCGGGACGTCGTACCGGAGGAGGTGCGCGCCCTCAAGGAGCGGCCCGGCGGGGAACTGGTCCTCGGCGGCGCGCACCTGGCGGCCGCCTTCCTGCGGCAGGGGCTCGTCGACGCGTTCCGGATCTACGTCCATCCGGTGCTCGTCGGCGGCGGCACCCCGCTGTTCGCGGAGGGTTCCGTCCCGGCCGGTCTCCGTCTGGCCGGGACCCGCACCTTCGGCAACGGCGTCGTCCTGCTGCACCACGAACGCGGCGGTGGTGAGCCCCACGGACCCGCCGACTCGGCTGCGCGGTAAAGGAGTTGTCCGGACGGGGACGGCCCGGATAGGAAGAGATCATGACCGAACTCGGCGCCATCTTCCGCCCGCAGCTGCCCCCGGAACGGCTCCGCACGATCGCCCGTCTCGCGGACGCCACCGGACTCGACGAGCTGTGGGTCTTCGAGGACTGTTTCCGCGAGGCCGGGATCTCGGCCGCCGCGGCCGCGCTCGCCTGGACCGAGCGGGTCCGGATCGGGGTGGGCCTGCTGCCGGTGCCGCTGCGCAACGTCGCCGTCACCGCGATGGAGGCCGCCACCCTGCACCGGATGTTCCCCGGCCGCGTCAGCCTCGGCATCGGCCACGGCGTCCAGGACTGGATGGGCCAGGTCGGCGCCCGCCCCGCCTCCCCGCTGACCCTGCTGCGCGAGTACACCCTCGCCCTGCGCGGCCTGCTGGACGGAGAGCGGATCACGACCCGGGGGCGGTACGTCACGCTGGACGACGTCGCCCTCGACTGGCCGCCGCCGGGCGGGGCCGAGGTGCTGGTCGGCGGGATCGGCCCGCGCACCCTGCGGCTGTCCGGCGAGGTCGCGGACGGCACGGTCCTCAACGAGGTCTTCACCCCGGAGGGCGTGCGCGAGGCCCGTCGGCTGGTGGCGGAGGGCAGGGCGGCGGCCGGCCGGGACGCCGCCCCGCACAAGATCGTCGTCTATCTCTTCACCGCCACCGGCGAGGACGCCGCCGCCCGCCTCCGGCGCGAACTGGTCACGACCGGCCTCTCCGACGTGCCCGGCCTGGGCGTCGCCGGGGACGCGGCCGAGGTCGCCGAGCGGGTCACGCGGTACGCCGAGGCGGGCGCCGACACGGTCGTCCTCCTGCCGACCGCCGACGAACCCGACCCCGAGGGCTTCATCCGGTTCGTGGGCGACGACGTACGGCCCCTGGTGAGGTGACCATGAACCGGGCGGCGGTTACTTCGCCCAGCACGTCGGCTCGCGCAGTGTCTTCGAGCTGGTCGAGCACTTCCTCGGTCCGCTGCCCGACGAGGTGAGCGCCGTCCGCCCCCCCGACCGCGAATGCGCCGAAGCCGAGGCGGCCGGCCTGGAGATCGTCGACCTGCGGGCGGAACGGCTGCGCGTCGAGTTCCACGACATCGCCGCCGTCGTCCACTTCCTGCGCAAGGTGGTGTGGATGGTGCCCGGCTTCACCGTGGACCGGTACGAGGAGCAACTCCGTTCCCTGCACGAGCGGATCGAGTCGGAGGGGCCCTTCGTGGCGCACAGCACCCGCCACCTCGTCGACGCCCGCAGACCGGCCCGGTAGTACGTCCCGAGGCTGCCCCGTCGTACGTCCGAGGCCGGTCCGCGGTGCGTGCCGACGCCGCCCCGCGGTGCGCCCGGCACTCC
>NZ_JBIRNP010000010.1:111844-298708 GCF_044331705.1 Streptomyces sp. NPDC017202
GGCCGCGCGCCCGGCACTCCGGCCGCGCGCCCGGCACTCCGGCCGCGCGCCCGGCACTCCGGCCGCGCGCCCGGCACTCCGGCCGCGCGCCCGGCACTCCGGCCGCGCGCCCGGCCGTCGGGCGTGCGGCCCGGCCGTCACCTCCCTGGCCGTCAACTCCGGCCGTGCTCACCGCACTTCGCCCACCCGCTGGATCTGCTCGCCCAACTCCCCTTCTCCTGCCGCTCGCTCCGGGAGCCGCGACTCGTTTGCGCCCGCCGACCCCCGTCGGGCCTCACGGGGTCGGCCGTCCCCCGGACCCGCGCCGGGACAACGACCCCGCGCGAAAAGGGCATTCAGCCCACACCTTCATACATCGCCTCATCATCTCCACAGGGTTTCCACATCGTTATCGGAGTTGGTCCGGACCGCCGCCCCGCCTCCGGTAGATTCGACGCCAGGCAATTCGCGCCAGCAAAGCTGCGCGGGCGTCACCGCGCAGCGGAGGGGGCTGCGCGGTGACGTGCCGCGTCAAGCGGACGCGTCGCCGGGGTTAGCCCATCGGAGGGAAATCGGTCGCGCGACCCGGTCGGGGCCCAACCGGCGCAAAAACCTCCGCTTTCATCGGTGTCCGGGGCGGTCCGCCTGTATTCCGCCGCCTTTCGGTCATGAACCACCTGCGAATCCCACCCCGTCTCGTCAGCGCCCCGTCGCCGGACGACTCCGGAGAGTAATTGTGGCGCGCCGATGCACACGACATCCCTCACGAAGGGTTATGGTGGAAACCCCCCCTCGGGCCGGTCCGTATCCCCCCCACGGACCGGCCCGTTTTTTGTGCTCGCGGGGAGCGGGGTCCCGCAGGGCCCGCCCGCACCCCGCCCGCCCGCCCCGGCTCCCTGGGGGGTAGGCTGCCGCCCGCGGGGACCGCCACCGCACGGAGGGGCTGACATTCACGTGAACCTGCGCGACAAGCTGCGCGGCCTGCTGGTGAGGCTGTACGCGCGCCGGGTGGAAGGCCACCTGGACCACGCTCAGGTGCCCAAGCACATCGGCGTGATCATGGACGGCAACCGGCGCTGGGCGAAGGCCGCGGGCTCCACCACCGTGCACGGCCACCGGGCGGGCGCCGACAAGATCGAGGAGTTCCTCGGCTGGTGCTCCGAGACGGACGTCGGCGTCGTCACCCTCTGGCTGCTGTCCACGGACAACTTCGACCGCGCCGAGGAGGAACTGGTCCCCCTCCTCGGCATCATCGAGGACGTCGTCCGCACCCTCGCCGCCGACGGCCGCTGGCGCGTGCACCACGTCGGCACGCCCGACCTCCTGCCGGCCGGCATGCAGCACACGCTGAAGGAGGCCGAGGAGGCCACCGCCGACGTCGACGGGATACTCGTCAACGTCGCCATCGGCTACGGCGGCCGCCAGGAGATCGCCGACGCGGTCCGCTCGATGATCCTCGACGCCCGGGACAAGGGCGTCTCGATGGAGGACCTCGCCGAGTCCGTCGACATCGACATGATCGGCCGCCACCTCTACACCGGAGCCCAGCCCGACCCCGACCTGGTGATCCGCACCAGCGGCGAACAGCGGCTGTCCGGATTCATGCTGTGGCAGACCGCTCACTCGGAGTACTACTTCTGCGACGTGTTCTGGCCGGCCTTCCGCAAGGTCGACTTCCTGCGCGCCCTGCGCGACTACGAGGCCCGGCACCGGCGTTTCGGCGGCTGAGCCGACCGCGCCACCGGCACGACGGCCGTTTCCGGCCGCACGCGCCGATGGCGGTATGAGCCGATGACACCGCGCGCCGATGACACCGTGCGCCGACGTCGGCCCGGCCGCCTCCACCGACGACGGCACCGCCGTGCGCACCGAAGACGCCACGGCCGGCCGGCCGTACCCACGGCCCCGGCCACGTCTTCCTGCCCCCCCGGTGAAAGCCCCCGGGTACCCCGTCCGGGGCAGAAGTAACAAGGAGTTCATCAACGCGCCGTCATACGCCGTGGCATGGCGGCGCATCTTCGAGGGCATAAACCAAGCAGGTCGACGCCCGAACCACGGGTGTCGGATCTCAGCGGACGGCACGGGGCCGTCCGCCCGGGAGGCCCTTTGCACCAGCCCGATCGTGCGGTCCGCACGGACGCAGCGGAGGGCCGGTTTTCGGCCCGTGCAGGCGGTCGAACTCCGGTCCAGCTCCACTCCGTCGCTCCCCGACCTCATCCGAGGGGGTACGTCCTTCCGTGGTGACCAGCACAAAGCGCCACAAGCCAGACCGGCGCACCTACGTTCTCGACACCAGCGTCCTGCTGGCCGACCCGCACGCCATGAACCGCTTCGACGAGCATGAGGTCGTGCTCCCCGTCGTCGTGGTCACCGAGCTGGAGGCCAAGCGGCACCATCCCGAACTCGGCTACTTCGCCCGGCAGGCCCTGCGCCTGCTCGACGACTACCGGGTGAAGCACGGCCGTCTCGACGCCCCCATTCCGATCGGGGAGCTGGGCGGCACCCTCCGTGTCGAGCTGAACCACTCGGACCCCAGCGTGCTGCCCACCGGCTACCGCCTGGGGGACAACGACTCGCGCATCCTCGCGGTCGCCCGCAACCTCCAGGCCGAGGGGTTCGACGTCACCGTCGTGTCGAAGGACCTCCCGCTGAGGATCAAGGCGTCCTCCGTGGGACTGCTCGCCGAGGAGTACCGGGCCGAACTGGCCATCACGGACTCCTCCGGCTGGACCGGAATGTCGGAACTGACGCTGCCCGGCGAACAGGTGGACATCCTCTTCGAGGAAGGACGCGTGTACGTCCCGGAAGCCTCCGAGCTGCCCGTGCACACCGGCCTGACCATCCAGTCCGAGCGCGGCAAGGCGCTCGGCCGGGTCACGGCCGACGGCGGCGTCCGGCTGGTGCGCGGCGACCGGGAGGCGTTCGGCATCAAGGGCCGCAGCGCCGAGCAGCGCATCGCGCTCGATCTGCTGCTCGACCCGGACGTCGGGATCGTGTCGATGGGCGGCCGGGCCGGCACCGGCAAGTCGGCGCTCGCGCTGTGCGCCGGCCTGGAGGCGGTCCTGGAGCGCCGCCAGCACCAGAAGGTGATGGTCTTCCGCCCGCTGTACGCGGTCGGCGGGCAGGAACTGGGCTACCTGCCCGGCTCCGAGGCCGAGAAGATGAGCCCCTGGGCGCAGGCGGTCTTCGACACGCTGTCCGCGGTCACCAGCCGCGAGGTCATCGAGGAGGTCACCGCCCGCGGCATGCTCGAGGTCCTGCCGCTCACCCACATCCGCGGCCGCTCGCTGCACGACGCGTTCGTGATCGTCGACGAGGCCCAGTCGCTGGAGCGGAACGTCCTGCTGACCGTTCTGTCCCGGATCGGCGCCAATTCGCGGGTCGTTCTGACCCACGACGTGGCACAGAGGGACAATCTCCGGGTCGGCCGCTACGACGGGGTCGTCGCCGTCGTGGAGAAACTGAAGGGGCATCCGCTCTTCGCGCACGTCACCCTGAACCGGTCCGAGAGGTCCCAGATCGCGGCCCTTGTGACCGAAATGCTGGAGGACGGTCACATCTGACCGGACCGCCCCGCTTCGTGGGTGTCGTCGGACAGTTGGCGCCGCTCGGCAAAGGCTGTGAGCCTAGCCGGGCGGCGCCTTCGTGTGGGGGCGAACGAGGAAACACCCAGGGCGAAACGGGATGTGAGCTTTCACACGCAACTCGGAATTGCCACCCGGCGTCGGGTTACGGCAGAGTCTCCATCCTGTCAGGCCCCGCATACGACACCCATGTATCGCCAGCGATACGGCACCACACCAACTCCATAGCTTCGTCGTATGCCGCCCGAGCACCACGCGGCGCTCCCGAACAGGGAGTTGCCCACCGGGCCCGCGCCTCCCGTGACCCCGCAGTTCGGAGGCCAGTGTTCAGGGGCACGATTGCGTCCGCCAGGGTCACCGAAGCGGGCGATGCTGGAAGGAAACCGTGTGAGCCGGATCTCGGTCCGGGGATTCGCAGTGGCCTCGGCCACCGCGGTCACCGCCGTCGGAAGCGTCGTCGGTGTTGCCTCGGGCAGCATCGCGCAGCCCAACGACGCGGAAGCGACGGCAAGCGACGCGACGACGCTCCTCGCTGACATCCCCGCGGGCCAGCAGGCCCAGGTGCAGACCGCTTCCCTGACGCAGCAGGCCAGTGTCCAGGCCATCGCCGCGGACGAAAGCGCCAAGAAGGACGCTGAGGAAGCGGCCCGCAAGGCCGCCGCCAAGACCGCGATCGCGAAGAAGGAGGCCGCCGAGAAGGCGGCCGCGGACGCCAAGGAACGCGCCGAGGCCAAGGCCGCCGCGAGCCGCAGCTCCACGACCTTCGCCGTCCAGAGCTCCTACACCATCGGCCAGATCCAGGCGATGGCGCAGCAGATGGTGCCCGGCGGCCAGTACCAGTGCTTCAGCAACATCGTGGACCACGAGTCCAGCTGGAACTACAAGGCCGTCAACGCCTCCTCCGGCGCCTACGGCCTCTTCCAGGCGCTGCCCGCCGGCAAGTACGCGTCCGCGGGTGCCGACTGGCAGACCAATCCGGCCACCCAGATCAAGTGGGGGCTGAACTACATGAACGACCGCTACGGCAGCCCGTGTGACGCCTGGTCGTTCTGGCAGGCCAACCACTGGTACTGAGCGCGGGCGGCCCCCGCCGCCGTTCCCCCTCATCCGACGGCCCAGCAGAAGGAATCCGTGTGAGTCCGATATCGGCCAGAGGATTCGCCGTGGCCTCGGCGACCGCGGTCACCACCGTCGGCGCCGTCATGGGCGTGGCCCAGGGCGGTGCCGCGCAGACCGCCGACGACGCCCAGGCGACCGGCGGTTCGACGCTGCTCGCCGACTTACCCGCGGGCGCACAGGCCCAGGTGCAGACGGCCTCGCTGGCCCGGCAGGCCGACGCCCAGGCCGTCGCCGCCGACGCCACCGCCAAGAAGACGGCGGAGGAGACGGCCCGCAGACAGGCCGCCGAGGACGCGGTCGCCAAGCAGAAGGCCGCCGCGGCCGAGGCGAAAGCCGAGAAAGCCCAGGAAGAGGCCGAGAAGGCCGAGAAAGAGGCCGAGGAGCGCGCGCGGACGAAGGCCGACACCGCGACGCAGTCGGCCGCGGGCAGCGCCACCTTCACCCAGCAGGCGTCGTACTCGGTCGCCGAGGTGCAGGCCATCGCCCGCCAGATCATTCCCAGCGGGCAGTTCCAGTGCTTCAGCAACATCGTGGACCACGAGTCCGGCTGGAACCACAAGGCCGTCAATCCCTCCTCCGGCGCCTACGGCCTCGTCCAGGCCTACCCCGGATCGAAGATGTCGTCCGCGGGTGCCGACTGGCGGACCAACCCGGCCACCCAGATCAAGTGGGGCCTGAACTACATGAACGACCGCTACGGCAGTCCCTGCGACGCCTGGGCCTACTGGCAGGCCAACGGCTCGTACTGACGGCCCGTACCGAGCCGGTCCCTCGCAACCCCGCGCAGCCCCTCCCCGTCCTAGGGGGAGGGGCTTTCGCCCTGTACGGTCGATGCCGACGACTCCAGGGGTGAGTGGTGGGGAGAGACGGGGGAAGAAGGCGGATCATGTCGAGAGTGCCAGGGTGGCTCGGCCGGCTCGGTGCCGGTCTGACCGAGATGGGTGAGCGGCTCGACGAACGTCGGGCCGAGGCCGACCGAGGGAGCGGCGCCGGGCCCGAACCGGCGGTGCCCGAGACGCCGGTGGCGCCCATCGCGGAACTGCCGCCGCCCGCGCCGCGCCCCGACCCGGCACAGGTCGTCCCGTGGGGTGTCCGGGTCGCCGCCGAGGCGGGCTGGCGGCTGCTGGTGCTCGCCGGGACCGTCTGGGTCCTGATGAAGGTCATCACCGCCGTCCAACTGGTCGTGCTGGCCTTCGTGGTGTCCCTGCTGCTGACCGCGCTCCTCGAACCCACCGTGGCCCGGCTGAAGCGGCTGGGGGTCCCCGGCGGGCCCGCGACCGCGCTGACGGCGATCCTCGGGTTCGTCGTCATCGGCCTGATGGGCTGGTTCGTGACCTGGCAGGTCATGGAGAACATCGACAACCTCTCCGACCAGGTCCAGGACGGCATCGACGACCTCCGCCGCTGGCTCCTCAACAGCCCCTTCCACGTCACCGACAAGCAGATCAACGGAATCGCCAAGAACCTGCGCGAGGCGGTCGGCGCCAACACCGACGAGATCACCTCCGCCGGCCTGGAGGGCGTCACCGTCGTCGTGGAGGCCCTCACCGGCATCCTGCTGTCGTTCTTCTCGACGCTGTTCCTGCTCTACGACGGCAAGCGCATCTGGCAGTGGACCCTCAAGCTGGTCCCCGCCGCCGCCCGGCCGGGTGTCGCGGGCGCCGGCCCGCGGGCCTGGGCGACCCTCACGGCGTACGTGCGCGGCACGGTGGTGGTCGCGTTGATCGACGCCGTCTTCATCGGCCTCGGCATCTACTTCCTCGACGTGCCCATGGCCGTGCCGCTGGCCGTCTTCATCTTCCTGTTCTCCTTCATCCCCCTGGTCGGCGCGGTCGCCTCCGGGGCGCTCGCCGTCGTCGTCGCCCTGGTCACACAGGGCGTGTTCACCGCGGTGATGACGCTGGCGGTCGTGCTGGCCGTGCAGCAGATCGAGGGCCACATCCTCCAGCCGTTCATCCTGGGCCGCGCCGTGCGCGTCCACCCGCTCGCGGTGGTCCTCGCGGTCGCCTCCGGCGGCATGGTCGCCGGCATCGGCGGCGCGGTGGTCGCCGTACCGCTGGTGGCGGTGACGAACACGGTGGTGGGCTACCTGCACGCCTACTCGCGCGAACCGGCCCCGCGGACGGCCCCGCAGCCCAGGGGCGCCACCGCGGTCGACGTGGCGCCGGTCCGGCCGGCCGCCCCTCCGGCCTTCGTGGACGGGTCCGTCCAGCCCGACGGCGGGGGTCCGGCGGCGGCAGCCTCCGACGACGGGGCCCGGCAGGGCGCCGCGGGCGGGGAACGGCAGGGCCCCGCCCACCCCGAGGGGTGAACGGGGCCCGAGGCCGAAGCCGCCGTCACTCGGCGAGGACGGCCTCCGTGTCGAGGGTGACGCCGACCGCCTGGATCACCGAGGCGATCTTGAACGCCTCCTGGATCACCTCACGCTCGACGCCCGCCTTGCGCAGCACCTGCTCGTGCGAGTCCAGGCACATCCCGCAACCGTTGATCGCGGAGACCGCGAACGACCACAGCTCGAAGTCGACCTTGTCGACCCCGGGGGTGCCGATCACGTTCATCCGCAGCCCGGCCCGCAGGTTGCCGTACTCGTGGTCCGACAGCAGGTGGCGGGTGCGGTAGAAGACGTTGTTCATCGCCATGATCGCGGCGGCCGACTTCGCCGCCGTGTACGCCTCGGGCGAGAGGTTCGCCTTCGCCTCCGGCGCCAGCTCGCGCAGCACGATCGGGGAGCGCGAGGCGATCGCGGTCGCCAGCACGGTGCCCCACAACTGCTGGGCGGGCAGGTCGGAGTTGCCGATGACCGAGCCGAGGTTGAGCTTCAGGTCCTTGGCGTAGTCCGGTATCGCGGACTTCAGGGTGTCGAGGGACATCTCAGGTCACTCCCCGGCCAGCAGCTTGACCGGGTCGAGGGTGTCCTCGCCCTTGGTCCAGTTGCACGGGCACAGCTCGTCGGTCTGCAGCGCGTCCAGGACCCGCAGGACCTCCTTGGGGTTGCGGCCGACGGAGCCCGCGGTGACCATCGTGAACTGGATCTCACGGTTGGGGTCGACGATGAAGACGGCACGCTGGGCGAAGCCGTCCTCGCCCTCGATGCCGAGGTCCCGCATCAGCTCGCGCTTGGAGTCCGCCAGCATCGGGAACGGCAGGTCGGTCAGGTCCGGGTGGTCCTTGCGCCAGGCGTGGTGCACGAACTCGGAGTCGCCGGAGAAGCCCAGGATCTGCGCGTCGCGGTCGGCGAACTCGTCGTTCAGCTTGCCGAACGCGGCGATCTCGGTGGGGCACACGAAGGTGAAGTCCTTGGGCCACGCGAACACGACCAGCCACTTGCCCTCGTAGGACTTGTGGTGGATCTGCTCGAACTCCGCACCCTTCTCCAGCGAGACGCAGGCGGTCAGTTCGAACTCGGGGAACTTGTCACCGACAGTGAGCACACGCTCTCCTTGCAGCGAAGAAGCGTCCGGATCGCGGACGCTTCTCATGGGTTGGACGGACCTGATGCTGGCACAGGGTGCATTGATTGCAGAAATCGCTACACTCGGTCGGGTTGATCGGAGGGGACTATCAGTGACCATGGGTAATGGCGGGGCCAAGAGGCGGCTGCCCAGTCTGGCGCAACTGCGGGCCTTCGCGGCCGTCGCCGAGCACCTGCACTTCCGGGACGCGGCCGCCGCCATCGGCATGAGCCAGCCCGCCCTGTCCGGCGCCGTCTCCGCGCTGGAGGAGACCCTCGGCGTGACCCTCCTGGAGCGTACGACGCGCAAGGTGCTGCTCTCCCCGGCCGGTGAGCGCCTCGCCGTACGGGCCAGGGCGGTGCTCGCCGAGGTCGGGGCGCTGATGGAGGAGGCGGACGCGGTGCGGGCGCCGTTCACCGGGGTGCTGCGGCTCGGGGTCATCCCCACCGTCGCGCCCTACCTCCTGCCCACCGTCCTGCGCCTGGTCCACGACCGCTACCCGGCGCTCGACCTCCAGGTCCACGAGGAGCAGACCGCCAGCCTGGTCGACGGACTGCACACCGGCCGCCTCGACCTGCTGCTGCTCGCCGTCCCCCTCGGCATGCCCGGCGTCACCGAACTCCCCCTCTTCGACGAGGACTTCGTGCTCGTCACCCCGCTCGGCCACCGGCTGGGCGGACGCGAGGGCATCCCGCGCGAGGCCCTCAGGGAGCTGAACCTGCTGCTCCTGGACGAGGGGCACTGCCTGCGCGACCAGGCCCTGGACATCTGCCGGGAGGCCGGCCGCGAGGACGCCCCGGTGACCACCACGGCCGCCGGGCTCTCCACCCTCGTCCAGCTCGTCGCCGGCGGCCTGGGCTGCACCCTGCTGCCGCGCACCGCCGTCACCGTCGAGACCAGTCGCAGCACACAGCTCCTCACCGGCCGGTTCGCCGACCCCGCCCCCACCCGCCGGATCGCCCTCGTCATGCGCTCCGGCGCGGCCCGCGGCGCCGAGTACGCCGAACTGGCGGACTCCCTGCGGGAGGCGCTGGTGCCGCTGCCGGTGCGCGTTCTCGGGGCGGGCGCGTGACACCCCCGGTACGGCCGGCCGCGCGCGGGACACGGCGGGTCGAGGCCCGCGACGGCGGACCACCGGCCGTACGGCGCACCGGCCGCGCGCTCACTCCGTGCGCAGGCCGTCCGGCCGCATCAGCCGCAGCAGCGGCGGCAGGCTCAGCAGCGTCACCCCGAGGACGACCGCGGCACCGGTGGCGGTCATCGCCAGCACGCTCGGCCAGTCGACGCTCACCGGCGTGCCCGTCATCCGCAGCAGCACCCCGCCCAGCGTGATGCCCACCAGCGAGGCCAGCAGCAGGCCGAGCCCGACCGGGATCGCCGTCTGCCACAGCACCGACATGCTCAGCGTGCGGCGGCGGGTGCCGAAGGCGACCAGCGCGGACAGCAGCTTGCGGCGTTCGCGCAACTGCTCCAGCTGCGACACCAGCAGGCTCGCCCCGATCAGCACCAGCACACAGGCGGAGCCGACGAGCAGACCGGTGCGGATGGAGGTGAACTTCTGGTCCTCCTGCGTGGAGTACCAGTTCGTCGGGCGGGCCAGCGGATCCACGTGGAACGCCGTGTTGCGGGCGTGGTCGTAGGCGTCGGGCACGGACTCGTCGAACGAGAGGTACAGCTGCCCGCTGACCAGCTTCCCGGCCGCCTCGGGCAGCGTGCTCGGCGTCAGCAGGAAACCTCCGCGCTCCCACTCGGTGAGCCCCTTGAGCGACCGGACCTCGGTGACGCCCGCGGGGACGGTCCAGACGGTCTCCCGGCTGCCTTCCGGCGTGGACTGCTCCAGGTACAGCTTCTTGCCGGGCCTGTTCAGCTGCGGACCCTCCGGGGCGTACTCGGCGCCGTCGACCACGAAGACGTCCCCGTCCTCGCACGAGGGAAGCTTCGCCAGCTCGCGCAGGGCCGGGCAGTCGCCCACGGTCAGCGCCGCGCTCACGCTCGGGCCGTTCTCGCTGTTCCAGGAGGAGTCGCCCAGGTAGCCCTCCCACAGGGCCGTGACCTTGCGGACGCCCTCGGTGTCGGCGAACTTCCGGGCGGTGTCGGCCATCGGGGCGCCGTCCGGCACCTGGACCTGCATCTGCGCCCGGGCGACGTCCTGGCCGGTGGACTTGGTGTAGTCGCCGTCCACGCCCGCGAACAGCATCTGCAGCGCGATCGCCCCGGCGACCGCCACCGCGATGCCGTTGACCATCCGGGCCGCCGTACCGCTGCTCAACTGCAGCCTTCGCACGGCCAGTTGCCAGGCGACACCGCCCGGGCCGAGCCTGGCCACGACCGACTCCACGAGCCAGGGCAGCAGGGCGGTGATCCCGACGAGGAGGAGCAGGACGCCGCCGGTCACCAGGTACTGGTTGAAGTCCCCGTTCTCGCGGCCCTGTCCGATCATCGGGTAGAGCATCGCGAGGCCGGCCACCGGCAGCAGCAGCCGCCACCACAGCCGTCGCCGCGCGGGCCGGGCCGTGCGCACCACGCCGAGGGGTTCGATCACCACGCCCCGCAGCGCGAAGAGGGTGACCAGGACCGCGGCCGTCGGCACCGCCAGCACGATCAGCGCGGCCAGCGCGGGGGAGGGGTCGAGGTAGCTGGGCCACACGCTGATGCCCATCACCTCGACCGAACCGGCCACCTGACGGCCGATCAGGAAGAAGACCGCGCCGAGGACCAGGCCCAGCAGCGAGCCGGCCATCGCCTCGCCCGCCGCGATGCGCCGCGTCATCCGCCCGTCGCTGCCGATCAGCCGGAGGGCGGCGAGCCTGCGGTCGCGCCGCTCACCGCCGAACCGCACGGCCGCGGCGATGAACACGGCCACCGGCATGAGCAGCACCACGATGACGACGAGGACGAGCAGGAGCAGCACCGGGTCGGTCTCCTCCTCCGTCGGCTCGGGGTTCCCGAACTCCTTCAGCCGGACCGCCCCCACGCTGTCGTCGAGGTGTGCGGCGAGTCCGGAGGCGCCCGTGTAGTAGGCGAGTTCCCGGGAGCCGATCAGTCCGGCCTCCCCGATCGTCCCGACGACGCGGTACGGCAGCCGCTCCCGCAGCAACGCCGAACCGTCGGAGGCGAGCAGCTTTTTCAACGCGGGCGAGACCACCATGTCGCCCTTGGCCGGGAACCGGCTCACGCCGGGCGGCAGTGGGGCCCGGGCTCCTTCGGGTTCCACGATCCGGCCGCGTATGTCCTTGTCGCGGAACGTCGTGTCGGAGTCGGCGATCAGCAGGGTGTCGTCGCCCCTGGCCGGCTGGGTCGCCCCGAACGGCCAGTCGAGCCGGGCGTCTTCACGGTCGTGGCGCACCGCGAGGGCGTTCGGCACCGCCGTCGTCAGCAGCAGGACGGCGACGCCGAGCCCGACGCCCACGGCTGTCAGGACGGCCCGGATCCACCCCTCCCGTCCGCCGGCGAAGGCGAACCGGACCCCCAGGCCCAGGTCCCTGGACCACTGGCGGACGTTCATATGACGCGCTCCATGTCCCGCGACTTCCCGTCCCGTACGACGATCTCGCGGTCGGAGTAGGCGGCCACCCGGGCCTCGTGCGTGACGAGGACGACGGCCGCGTTGGCCGACCGGGCGGCCTCGGTCAGCAGCTCCATCACGCGTTCGCCGTTGAGGGAGTCCAGCGCGCCGGTCGGCTCGTCGGCGAACAGCACCCGGGGGTCGGTGACGAGCGACCGCGCCACGGCCACCCGCTGCCCCTGCCCGCCCGACACCTCACCGGGCCGCTTGCCCTTCAGGTCGTCGACCTCCAGCCGCTCCATCCACGCCAGGGCGGCCCGCTCGGCCTGCTTGCGCGGGGTGCCGTTCAGCCTGAGCGGCAGCGCCACGTTCTCCACGCAGGTCAGCTCCGGCACGAGCTGCCCGAACTGGAACACGAACCCGAACTCCGAGCGCCGCAGCGCACTGCGCCGGGCGTCGTTCATCGTCGCCAGTTCCTGCCCGTCGTACGTGATCGAGCCGGAGTCGGGCGTCACGATCCCGGCGAGGCAGTGCAGCAGCGTGGACTTGCCGGACCCGGAGGGGCCCATGACGGCGACGACCTCGCCGGGGTGGATGGAGAACTCGGCGCCGTCCAGCGCGAGCGTCGGACCGTAGGCCTTGCGGAGGTTCTCCGCGGCGAGCAGCGAACCGGCGGGGGCGCTCACGCGGTCACCGCCTCTCGCAGCCGGTCCAGACGGGCGGCGGTCAGTTCCAGCCAGCGCAGGTCGGCCTCCAGGTGGAACAGGGCGTGGTCGCAGATCAGCTGGTCGGCGAGGTCGCCCCGGCGCTTGCGGTCGGTGAGGACGCGCATGCTGCGCAGGTGCTCGGAGCGCTGCGTGTCCAGGATGTCGGCCGCGTCGCGGTGGGTGAGCAGCGCGAGGACGACCTTGGTGTAGAGCGTCGACTGGAGGTACGGCTCGGGCTTCTCGGGCGTGGCGAGCCAGCGGGCGACGTCGGTGATCCCGGCGTCGGTGATGGCGTACCGCTTGCGCTCCGGGCCGCCGCCGGCCTCGATGCCGTCGACCTCGACCAGGCCGTTCTTCAGCAGCCGGGACATCGTCGAATAGACCTGGCCGTAGTGCAGCGGCCGGTCGTGACCGAACTTCTCGTCGAAGGCCCGCTTGAGGTCGTAACCGTGGCGGGGACCGGACTCCAGGAGCCCGAGGAGTGTGTGACCGATGGACATGAGGACGACTGTACACACGGTGTATACGCGGTGTGTATACACGGAGTGCAGAGGTCGTGGCGCGCCGTACGGCGGTGCAGGTGGGGGCTGGTTGTCACAGGTTCGTCACAGCGACCGCCCGGTGTGCGGCGGTTGGACGTGGCGGCCGGATGCCGGGGCCGGACGCCGGGGCCGGACGCGGCGGCTGAACGCTGAACGCCGGGGCCGGACGGGCTGAACGCTGAACGCCGGGGCCGGACGTGGCGGCCGGACGTCGCGGGCCGGCCCGGCGGGCCCCCGCTTCGAGGGCCCGGGCGGTCAGGCCGGCGGGGGCCCCGGGGTGGGGCCGCCGGGAGTGCCGGGAGTACCGGGAGTGCCGGGAGTGCCGGGAGTGCCGGGAGTGCCGGGAGTGCCGGGTGGCCGTCCCCGGCGGGGCAGGGGGCCGGCCTCCCCGGGCAGCCTGCCCGCCTCCTTCAGCGCCCTCCGCAGCAGGAACTCGATCTGCGCGTTCGCCGACCGCAGTTCGTCGGAGGCCCACCGGGCCAGCGCGTCGTGCACCAGCGGATCGAGCCGCAGCAGCACCTGCTTGCGCTGCTGCGGCCGACGCCGAGGGGCGGCCCCCTCTTCGGGCGGGGTCACTGGTAGAGCGTCCCCGCGTTCAGCACCGGCTGCGGTGCGCGGTCCCCGCACAGCACCACCATCAGGTTGGACACCATCGCCGCCTTCCGTTCCTCGTCCAGTTCCACGATGCCCTGTTCGGCGATCCGGCCGAGCGCCGCCTCCACCATGCCGACCGCGCCGTCCACGATCTCGCGCCGCGCCGCGACCACCGCGCCGGCCTGCTGCCGCTGGAGCATCGCGGAGGCGATCTCCGGAGCGTAGGCGAGGTGCGTGAAGCGGGACTCGATGATCCGCACACCGGCGGCCGCCACGCGCGCGTGCAGCTCGACGGCGAGCTTCTCGGTGATCTCCTCGGCGTTGCCGCGCAGCGAGAGCCCGTCCTCGTCGTGGGCGTCGTAGGGGTACTCGATGGCTATGTGCCGCACCGCGGCCTCGGTCTGGGTGGAGACGAACTCCACGAAGTCGTCCACCTCGAAGGAGGCCTGCGCGGTGTCCTGCACCTTCCACACGACGACCGCGGCCAGCTCGATGGGGTTGCCGTAGGCGTCGTTGACCTTGAGGACGGCGGTCTCGTGGTTGCGGACGCGGGTCGAGATCTTCTCGCGGGAGGTGAAGGGGTTCACCCAGCGCAGTCCGTCCTCGCGGATGGTCCCCCGGTAGCGCCCGAACAGCTGCACCACGCGGGCCTCGCCCGGCGCCACCGTGTTCAGCCCGCACATCGCGAGGAACGCGGCGAGCGCGACGAGGACGCCGCCGGTGACGAGCGCGGCCTTGCCGCCGGTCGCGGTCACGGTGGTGGCGGCGGCGAGCAGGGCGGCGCCGGCCAGCAGTCCGAGCAGGCCGGACAGCAGGGCGAGGCCGCCGCCCACGCTGCGGGCCGGGAACTCGCGCACCCGCGGGGCGGGCATCTCGGGCACGTCGGCGGTGGCCGACGGGTCGTGCGTGGACTCGTTCGCGGACATGGGTCCCCCCGTTTCTCGCGGGCGGACGGGCCGGTGGTCCGGTGGTCGCCCGCGGATGAGCTGTGGTCTATCTAAGTGATATCACTTTATCGCGCGATGGCAACCCTCGGTGGCTCTCGGGCGTCGGTTCCGGTGGAACGGTGCGCCGGTTCCCCCGTCGGGGGTGCTGATTCTCACGCCCCCGTGGGGCCGGATCGAGACCCGTTCGTCACAGAGAGCGGTGTTAGCTTTCTGAGCTGACCTGCCTCCGGGCACTGGTGCGACTGGCGAGTAGGAAGCGGAGCGAGCGGACTCATGGGACGAGCGGAAGACAGACGAGCGCGACAGCGTGGTGGTCGTCGCGCGGCGCCCGGGAACCGCTCGTCGCAGACGGCGGCCCCCGCGTCGCACGCCGAGTCGGTGCCGTCGGCGCAGGGCGCGACGCGCACCGCGGCCGGCGGGCGCGCGGCGGCCCGCCGCGGCGCGGCGAAGGGCGGCAGGGGGGCCGAGGGCGGCAAGGGCCGCATACGCCGCCTGTTCACCTGGAAGAAGATGCTCGGCGGGTTCCTGGGCTTCTGCGTGCTCGTCATCGGCGCCTTCATCGTCCTGTACATGACGACGCCGATTCCCGCCGGCAACGCCGCCGCCAAGCTCCAGAGCAACGTCTACAAGTACGGCGACGGCACGCTGCTCACCCGCGACGGCGACGTCAACCGGGAGAACGTCGACCTCGCCGAGGTCCCCAAGGAGGTCCAGCACGCCTTCGTCGCCGCCGAGAACAAGAGCTTCTACGACGACGCCGGCGTCGACCTGAAGGGCACCGCGCGCGGTCTCCTCAACACGGTCATGGGCAGGGGCGCCCAGGGCGGTTCGACGATCACGCAGCAGTACGTCAAGAACTACTACCTGACCCAGGAACAGACGGTCACCCGCAAGCTCAAGGAACTGGTCATCTCCCTCAAGCTGGACCGGGAGGAGTCCAAGGACTACATCCTGGCCGGCTACATCAACACCAGCTACTACGGCCGCGGCGCCTACGGCATCCAGGCGGCGGCCCAGGCCTACTACCGCGTCGACGCCGACAAGCTCAGCGTCCCCCAGGGCGCCTACCTCGCGGCCCTGCTCCAGGCCCCCAGCCAGTACGACTGGGCCTCCGCCAGCGACACCGGCAAGAAGCTGGTCCAGCAGCGCTGGAACTACGTCCTCGACAACATGGTCGAGGAGGACTGGCTCGACAAGGCCGAGCGCGACGGCATGAAGTTCCCGTTCCCCGAGGAGCCCAAGGCCGTCCCCGGGCAGGAGGGCCAGGTCGGCTACCTGGTGAAGGCGGCCAACAGCGAACTGGAGAGGCAGCTCGTCGAACAGGGCGTCGCCGACAGCAGCCAGGAGGCCGAGGCGATGGTCGGCGCCGGCGGCTGGAACATCACCCTCAACATCGAGAAGAAGAAGCAGAAGGCGCTGGAGAAGTCCGTCAAGGAACAGCTGACCAGCAAGCTGGACGCGAAGAAGCGCCCGGTCGACGGCGACATCCAGGCGGGCGCCGTCTCCGTGAACCCGAAGACGGGCGCGGTCGTGGCGATGTACGGCGGTGTGGACTACGTCAAGCACTACACGAACAACGCCACCCGCACCGACTACCAGCCCGCCTCCACCTTCAAGCCGGTGATCCTGGCCGCCGCCCTGGACCAGGGCGCGGTGACCCAGGACGACCAGAAGATCAGCGTGAACACGGTCTACGACGGCACCAGCAAGCGCCCCGTCGTCGGCAGCGACATCGGCTTCGCCCCGGAGAACGAGGACGACGTCGACTACGGCGACGTCACCGTCCAGACCGCGATGAACAAGTCCATCAACTCCGTCTTCGCCCAGCTGGGCGTCGACGTCGGCATGGACAAGGTCCTCAAGACCGCCTCCGACCTCGGCATGGACACCGCGGACCTGAAGGCCGTGCCCGCGCAGACCCTCGGCACCATGGGCGCGAGCCCGCTGCAGATGGCCGGCGTGTACGCGACCCTCGACAACCACGGCAAGAAGGTCACCCCGACGCTCATCAAGGCGGCGGAGAGCAGCACCCACGCCGTGAAGCCGGCCGACCCGATCGGCGGGCAGGTCGTCAGCCGCGAGGCCGCCGACACGGTCACCTCGGTGCTCACCGGCGTGGTCGACGACGGCACGGCCCAGAAGTCCGTGCGGGACAACCCCCTGCGCAACGGCCAGAAGGTCGCGGGCAAGACGGGCACCTCCGACGACAACAAGTCGGCCTGGTTCACCGCCTACACGCCCGACCTGGTCACCTCGGTCGGCCTGTTCGGCGAGTCCGCCAAGCCGCCGCACCCCCAGGTCACCATGACCGGCGCGACCGGCCTGCTCCCCGGCAAGGGCCGCGTCAACGGCGGTGGCTACCCGGCGCAGATCTGGGCGGCGTACACCTTCGGCGTCTCGAGCAAGGTCAGCAGGTTCGACCTGGAGACCGACCAGGGCGCGGCGGTCCAGCCCAGCATCACGACGAGCCCCTCGCAGTCGCCCTCGGAGGAGCCGTCGGAGGAACCGACCACGGAGTCCCCGTCGAGCGAGCCGTCGAAGACGCAGGAACCGTCGGAGACGCCCACCACCCAGGAACCGTCGGAGACGCCGACCACCCAGGAACCGTCGCAGACGCCGACCACGGGGACGCCGACGACCGGCGAACCCCAGAACCCGCTGGATCCGCAGTTCGGCAGCGGCACCGGCAGCCAGTAGCGGGGCGGAGACCGACGCGGAGGGGGGGCCCGCCCCCCCCCCCCCGCCCCCCCCCCGCCGCCCCCCCCCCCCCCCCCCCCCCCCCCCCCGGGGCCCCCCCCCCGCCCCCCCCGGCCGGCCCCCCCGGGGGGGGGGGCCCCCCCCCGGGGGGGGGCCCCCCCCCCCCCCCCGCCCCCCCCCTCCGCGTCGTACCGCCGCCCGCCGTCCCGCCACCGGGACGGCGCGGCCCACGAGCCCTGGTGCACCCTACGAGCCCTGGTTCAGCTCGAACCAGACCACCTTCCCGGTGCTCAGCCGGGTCGCTCCCCACCGCCGGGCCAGCCGGTTCACCAGGTACAGCCCGCGGCCGCCCTCGTCGGTGGCACGGGCCTGCCGCAGCCGGGGCAGCTGCGGCACGTCGTCGCCGACCTCGCAGCGCAGCACGTCGGTGCGCAACAGCCGCAGCGACACCGGCCGGGTGGCGTACCGCACCGCGTTGGTCACCACCTCGCTCACCAGCAGCTCGACGGAGTCCGTCATCTCCTCCATGCCCCAGCGGGCCAGCGCCCGCCGGGCCAGGCGCCGGGCCCGCCCCGGAGCCGCGTCCTCCGGCTCCAGGAACCAGTACGCGACGTCACTGGGCGCGATCCCGTCGAAGCGGGCGGCCAGCAGCGCGATGTCGTCGTCCCGGTCGCCGGGACCGAGCATGTCGAGGACCTCGTCGCACAGCGCCTCCAACGGCGGCGGATGGTCGGGGCCGGTCAGCTGCGCGGTCGCGGCGAGCTTCTCGCGCAGCTGCTCTATGCCGGTCGCCACGTCCCGCAGCCGGGACTCCACCAGACCGTCCGTGTACAGCAGCAGTGTGGCACCGGCGGGCGCGTCCAGCTCGACGGCCTCGAAGTCGACGCCGCCCACCCCGATCGGGGCGCCCGGCGGCACCCGCAGCACCTCGGCCCGGCCGCCCAGGTGCAGCAGGATGGGCGGGGGATGGCCGGCGTTGGCGATGGTGATGCGGTGCGACACCGGGTCGTAGACGGCGTAGAGGCAGGTCGCCATGCGGTCGGTGCCCAGGCGCTGGGCCTGCTCGTCCAGGTGGTGCAGCACCTCCTGCGGGGGCAGGTCCAGCCCGGCCAGCGTCTGGGCCGTCGTGCGGAGCTGGCCCATGATGGCGGCGCTGGTCATGGAGTGCCCCATGACGTCACCGACCACCAGCGCGACGCGGCTGCCCGGCAGCGGGATCGCGTCGTACCAGTCGCCGCCCACCCGCGCGGTCTCCGCCGCGGGCAGATAACGGGAGGCCAGCCGCACGCCCGTGGGCCGCGGCAGGGTCTCCGGCAGCATCGTGCGCTGGAGCTCGTCGGCGATGTACGCCTCACGGTCGTACAGCACCGCCTTGTCGATGCCCAGGGCGCTGTGCGTGGCGAGCTGCGCCGCCACCAGCAGGTCGTCCGTGTCGAACGGGATGCGCTCGGGACGGCGGATGAAGACCGCGGCCCCGATCACCCGGCGCCGGCCGCGCAGCGGCGCGAGGATCGCCCGCTGGCCGCCCGGAACGTCCAACCGGTTCTCCGGGCCGAGGAGTTCGGGCAGCGCGGCGGTCGCCGCCGGGGTGTCCGCGAACACCGGACGCACCCCCCGCAGCACCTCGGCGAGGGCCCCGCCCGGGCGCACCTCGCACAGTTCCGCGATCGCCGCCGACAGTTCGGACAGCTCCGGCGCCTCGGGGGGCGGCAGACCGAGCTGCGCGAACCCGGGCTCGGGCTCGCGCTCCTCGGGGATCCGGTCGGTGCGCCGCAGCCGCAGCACCACCCGGTCGGCGACCGGCCGCTCGTCGCCGACCGGCAGCGGATCGCGCAGATAGACCAGGATCGCGTCGGAGAAGGTCGGCACGGTGGCCCGGCACAGCCCCATCACGATCTCGTCCAGGTCCAGACCGCGGGCGATCCGCCGGGTCGCCGCGCCCACGAAGCGCAGCCGGTCGCCGTCCCGCCGCATCGGCGTGGGCTGCCGGCCGGTCGCGGGCCCCTGTCCGGTACGCCGGTCCCGGCCGTCCGGGCGCGTCTCGGCGCCCGGCTGGAGCGGTATGGCCTCGGGCGCGGGGCGCGGCCGGTGCGCGTCCGGCTCGGCGGCCGCAGGCTGTGAGTGCTCGGCGTCGGAAACGGCCTGATCCTTCCCCTGGGGGCAGGGCGCCGGGCCGCCCGGCGCGGTGGTGCCCGGGGGACCGTCGGTACGGGCCCGGTCGGCGGGCGGTAAGGCGGCGGCGCCGGGCGAGGCCTCCTGGGTACGCAGGAGCGCCCCGCGGTCGTCCGTGGGGTCCACGCCCTGAGGGCGTTCGTAGGAGGTGGGCTGCTCCGTCACGCGTGTCGAATCCGTCCGTCCGGGGCTGCGCGCCGCGCGTGCAGTCGGTCCCGCAGAGAATCCGATACCCGGAATACATGTCCCCGGAACGGATTTCCCGCGTGGTCAGAGGCTGTTCCTGTGCCACCGGTGGGCCCACCGCGGCCCCTGCCGGTACTGCCCTCGTACCCCTCGCTCACGTCCTGCCGCCCCTCGGTGACGTTCGGTCAGACCTGGCGCCCGCTCCGGGAGTTACGGTGGGAGCGCCCTTGCGGAGGACGATCCTACGTTTGCCGCCCGGGGGCACATCAAGGGTCTCATGTGGACAGGCGCGCAGGCGTTCGATGCCAGTCCTGCGGCAACGACGGTACCGCCCAGGACGGATCCGGGCGCCAGTCCTCCCAGCCGTCGGCGAACGGCGCGCCCCAGGCACGGACCACCTCCACCGCCGACCGGCCGGCCTCCCGGACCCGCTCGGCCACCGACACGTCCATCAGCCCGTCCTGCTGAGCCTGCGCGAACTCGTCCTCGTCGCGCCAGCCCCAGGAGCGGTCGGGATAGACGCACAGGTCCAGGAAGTGGTCCTCGGAGTCCACCCCGCCGTCCCAGCGGACCAGCGGCTCCTCGAAGTTGACGTACCAGTTCTTGAACTGCCAGCCCGGCTCCCAGAACAGCCACACCGACCAGGGCTCGTCGGGCCGGGCCAGCTTCAGCACGCCGGTGCCGAACCAGCGGCCCGGCACCACCGTCCGCGGCTTGGTGTAGCGCGTGCGCAGCGGCTCCTGGTGCGGGGGAGTGCCGTCGGCGAGCACGGGTCTGACGCACTGGGTGCCGGGGGCCAGCCACACGGCCAGCAGCTCCTCGTCGTCCCGGACGACGGTGACGGGGCGGGCGATGTGGACACCCGCGCCGCCGTTCTCCCGGTACCGCCACAGGATCTGGTCCCCGGGCCGCCAGAAGCCCGCCGCCCCACCCGTTCCCACGCGCCTCACCGCTCCACCGTCTGCCATGCACAGATATTAGGTGCCATGGCCATACGACGCTGCGGTACGCGTCACGGTTCTCGCGCCGGCCGCGAAAGGTTACGGGCATGTCATCCGCAGGACATCGAGTGCCTCGTCGAGCTGCTGGAGCGTGAGGTCACCGCGCTCCACGTACCCGCCGTCGAGCACCGTCTCGCGGATCGTCCGGCGCTGCGCCAGCGCCTTCTTGGCGACCTTCGCGGCCTCCTCGTACCCGATGTACTTGTTCAGCGGGGTGACGACGGACGGCGACGACTCGGCGTACTCGCGGGCGCGTTCGCGGTGGGCGACGATCCCGTCCACGGTGCGGTCGGCGAGCAGCCGCGACACGTTGGCGAGCAGCCGGACCGACTCCAGCACGTTCTTGGCGATGACCGGCAGCATCACGTTCAGCTCGAAGTTGCCGGCCGCGCCCGCCGTCGCCACGGTGGCGTCGTTCCCCACGACCTGCGCGGCGACCATCAGCACCGCCTCCGGGATCACCGGGTTGACCTTGCCCGGCATGATCGAGGACCCAGGCTGCAGGTCGGGCAGCGAGATCTCCGCCAGCCCGGTCCGCGGCCCCGAGGCCATCCACCGCAGATCGTTGGCGATCTTCGTCAGTCCCACGGCGATCGTCCGCAGCTGCCCGCTGGTCTCCACGATGCCGTCGCGCGCGCCCTGCGCCTCGAAGTGGTCGCGCGCCTCCGTCAGCGGCAGCCCGGTGACCCGGGCGACCTCCTCGATGACGGCCGCGGAGAAACCGGGCGGCGTGTTGATGCCCGTCCCCACCGCCGTGCCGCCCAGCGGCAGTTCGGCGAGCCGGGGGAGGGAGGCCGTCAGCCGCTCCACGCCGTACCGCACCTGCGCGGCGTACCCGCCGAACTCCTGCCCCAGGGTCACGGGCGTGGCGTCCATGAGGTGGGTGCGCCCCGACTTCACCACGTCGGAGAACTCCGCCGCCTTGCGCTCCAGGGAGCCGGCCAGGTGCTCCAGGGCGGGGATCAGGTCACGGGTGACGGCGGCGGTGGCGGCGATGTGGATCGACGACGGGAAGACGTCGTTGGACGACTGCGAGGCGTTCACGTGGTCGTTGGGGTGCACGTCCCGGCCGAGCCGCTCGGTCGCCAGGGTGGCGACGACCTCGTTGGTGTTCATGTTCGACGACGTCCCGGACCCGGTCTGGAACACGTCGACCGGGAAGTGCGCGTCCCACCTGCCCTCGGCGACCTCACCGGCCGCCTCCTGGATCGCCCGGGCGATCTCCTCGTCGAGCACGCCCAACTCGGCGTTCACCTTCGCGGCGGCCCCCTTGATCCGGGCCAGCGCCTCGATGTGGGCGCGCTCGATGCGCTGCCCCGAGACGGGGAAGTTCTCGACGGCCCGCTGGGTCTGGGCCCGCCACTTGGCGTCCGCCGGGACGCGGACTTCGCCCATGGAGTCGTGCTCGATGCGGTATTCGGTCATACGGGGTACAGCGAACGGGGCGGCGGGGTTGTTCCGGGGCGGCCGATCCAGCCCCTCCGGCGTCCGAGGAGCGGGGGTCCGGGGGCGACAGCCTTCCGGGGCGGGGCGGGGCGGGGCGGGGCGGGGAGCGGCGACGGGGGCGGCGCGGGGTGGCGGGGGCCGAAACCCCCGCCACTTCCCCGTGGCCCTACGCCAGCCCCGGCCCCCGCACCGGGATGCTCGTGAACGTCGGCGCCGGAGCGGGATCCTGGAAGAAGTCGTTGCCCTTGTCGTCCACTACGACGAACGCCGGGAAGTCCTCGACCTCGATCTTCCAGACCGCCTCCATGCCGAGTTCCTCGTACTCGACGACCTCGACCTTCTTGATGCAGTCCTGGGCGAGCCGGGCGGCCGGGCCGCCGATGGAGCCGAGGTAGAAGCCGCCGTGGGTGCCGCACGCGTCGGTGACCTGCTTGCTGCGGTTGCCCTTGGCGAGCATGACCTTCGAGCCGCCGGCGGCCTGGAACTGCTCGACGTAGGAGTCCATGCGGCCGGCCGTCGTCGGGCCGAAGGAGCCGGACGCGTAGCCCTCGGGCGTCTTGGCCGGACCGGCGTAGTACACCGGGTGGTCCTTCAGGTACTGCGGCATCTCCTCGCCGGCGTCGAGGCGTTCCTTGATCTTGGCGTGCGCGATGTCGCGGGCCACGACGAGCGGCCCGGACAGGGACAGCCGGGTCTTCACCGGGTACTTCGTCAGCTCGGCGAGGATCGTGTCCATCGGCTGGTTCAGGTCGATCCTCACCACGTCGGAGGACTCGTCCAGGTGCTCGTCGGTCGTGTCCGGCAGGAACCGCGCCGGGTCGGTCTCGAGCTGCTCCAGGAAGACGCCCTCGGCGGTGATCTTCGCGACGGCCTGCCGGTCGGCGGAGCACGACACGGCGATCGCGACGGGGCACGAGGCACCGTGCCGCGGGAGCCGCACGACCCGCACGTCGTGGCAGAAGTACTTGCCGCCGAACTGCGCGCCGATCCCGATCCGCTGCGTCAGCTCGAAGACCTTCTCCTCCAGCTCCTTGTCCCGGAAGCCGTGCCCGAGCGGCGAGCCCTCGGCGGGGATCTCGTCCAGGTAGTGCGCGGAGGCGTACTTGGCGGTCTTGAGCGCGTACTCGGCGGAGGTGCCGCCGACCACGATCGCCAGGTGGTACGGCGGGCAGGCGGCCGTACCGAGGGAGCGGATCTTCTCCTCCAGGAACTTCATCATGGAGGCCTCGTTCAGGACGGCCTTCGTCTCCTGGTAGAGGAAGGACTTGTTGGCGCTGCCGCCGCCCTTCGCCATGAAGAGGAACTTGTAGGCGCCGCCGTCGGTGGCGTACAGCTCGATCTGGGCCGGCAGGTTGGAGCCGGTGTTCTTCTCCTCCCACATGGTGAGGGGAGCCATCTGCGAGTAGCGCAGGTTGAGGTTGAGGTAGGCGTCGTAGATGCCGCGGCTGAGGGCCTCCTCGTCGCCGCCCTCGGTCAGCACGTTCTGCCCGCGCTTGCCCATGACGATGGCGGTGCCGGTGTCCTGGCACATGGGCAGGACGCCCGCGGCCGCGATGTTCGCGTTCTTCAGCAGGTCCAGGGCGACGAACTTGTCGTTCGCCGAGGCCTCCGGGTCGTCGATGATGCGGCGGAGCTGGGCGAGGTGGGCCGGGCGCAGGTAGTGCTGGATGTCGTGGACGGCCTCCTCGGCGAGCTTGCGCAGCGCCTCCGGCTCCACTTTGAGGAACGTCCGCCCGTCGGCCTCGAAGGTGGAGACACCCTCGGAGGTCACCAGCCGGTAGGGGGTGGTGTCCTCTCCCATGGGGAGCAGATCGGTGTACGCGAACTCAGGCATGTCGCCCATTCCTCACTCGACAGACAGCGCGGCCGGCCTCCGTTGGCGGCGCCCACCAGCGTAGGACCTGCCGATCGCAGCGGGCCTGTGAGGTAAGGCTCAGTTCGGTGCCGGCCGGCCGCCGGAGAGGGCTATCGCGATCTATCGTGTTTCGGTACGCTGCTGTCGTGGACCTTGAGAAGCAGAACCGACCGCGCGCCGCGGCGAGCGAGTTGCGCGCCTCGGACGCCGACCGTGACCGCATCGCCGACATCCTGCGCGAGGCTCTCGCCGAGGGGCGTCTCACCGCCGACGAGCACGCCGAGCGCGTCGAGGGCGTGCTGGCCGCGAAGACGGTCGGCGAACTGGACGTGTTCGTCCGGGACCTGCCCGCCGCGCACGGCCGGCCGGCCCCGCCCCCCGTCCCGGCCCCCAACCGCCCGACGGCCGGAGCCGTCCCGGCCGACCCGGACGACAGCCTGGTCGCGATCTTCAGTACCGCCGTCCGCAGGGGCCGCTGGCGCGCGGGCCGCCGTATCCACGCGTACGCGGTCTTCGGCAGCGTCGACATCGACCTGAGCGAGGCGGTCTTCGAGTACCAGCAGGTCGTCATCAAGGCGTTCTCGGTCTTCGGCAGCGTCGACATCCGCGTCCCGGAGAACGTGTCGCTGCGCGGCACCGGCGGCGGCGTCCTGGGCACCTTCGAGGTGCACACCCTCGACTCGCCCGACCCCGGCGCCCCCGTCGTCTACGTCGACGGCTGGGCCGTCCTCGGCAGCGTCGAGGCCCGGCCCAGGCGCGGCAAGGTCGTCGCGGACATCCTCGACCGGGTCCACCGCAAGGTCGACAGGAGTGTGCGCAAGCACCTGGACCGTTGACGGCCGCGACGGCGGCGGCCGTCAACTCAGTGCATAGGCGCACGCACAGCGGGTAGGCCTTGCTGCATCGTCTCTCGCTCGCGAAGCCGTCGTCAGGAGTAGACCGTGCTGCAATCGCCGCATTCGTCCCAGGTCGCTGCCGTGCCGGCCCAGCTGCTGCCGGCGCGAGACAGGGACCAGGACGCGCCATGGCACACCGAAGCGGTGTGCCGGCGCGACGAGGCAGGCCTGTTCTTCGCCCCCTCCAAGGAGCCCACCGCGGCCCGCCTGTCCCGCGAGGAGGCTGCCAAGCGGGTCTGCGCACGCTGCCCGGTCATGGTGGAGTGCCGGGAACACGCCCTGCTCCAACCGGAGCCCTACGGCGTCTGGGGCGGCCTGACCGCGGCGGAACGCCGAGTGGTCCTGGCCCGCCGCCGTCGCCGGGACGTGGAACTGAAGAAGGCGGCCAGACCGGCGGACCGCATAGCGGCCGCCGGCTAGTGCTGTGACCGGAAAGGTTTGCCGGAAAGCTCGCGGCGTCCGGTGCGGTGCATCGCAAGGCGGAGCATGACCCGCGTACTGGATGTACTCGGGTGATGCGACAACGCGGCGGTGGGGGTCCCTCCCGCGCGAGCGAAGCCGAGCGTGGGGGAGCCGTGCCGGGCGTCGCGAGCCGGTGAACCTTTCCGGTCACAGCACCAGAACGACGCCCACCGGAAAGGGCGCCCCCACCGCACCGGGGGCGCCCTTTCCGGCGGGGCGGCCGCCGCGCCCCGAGGGGCGTGGGGCCGGATCGGCGCGCGGCTCCGCCGCACGGCCGCGGCCGGCGGCGGGCTCGCACGCGCCCACTGCCCGCGGCCCCGTCCGGCGGGCGGCGGAGCCGCTTCGCCGCTACTTCGCCCGGTCGAAGTCGATCGCGCTGTAGGCCCGCAGCTTGCTCAGCCGGTGCTCGGAGTCGATCCTGCGCACCGTTCCCGACTTCGACCGCATCACGATCGAATCGGTGACGGCCGTCTCGGACCGGTACCGCACGCCCCGCAGCAACTCGCCGTCCGTGATGCCGGTGGCGACGAAGAACACGTTCTCGCCGGTCACCAGGTCCTCGGTGGTCAGCACGCGGTCGAGGTCGTGCCCGGCGTCGATCGCGCGCTGCCGCTCCTCCTGGTCCTTCGGCCACAGCTTGCCCTGGATGGTGCCGCCCAGGCACTTCACGGCGCAGGCCGAGATGATGCCCTCCGGGGTGCCGCCGATGCCGAGGAGCAGGTCGACGCCGGTGCCCTCGCGCAGCGCGAGGATGGAACCGGCGACGTCGCCGTCGGAGATCAGCTTGATGCGGGCGCCGGTCCGGCGGATCTCGTCGATGATCCCCTCGTGCCGCGGCCGGTCCAGGATGACGACGGTGACGTCCTCCGGGGTGGCCCGCTTGGCCTTGGCGACCCGGCGGATGTTCACCGACACGGGGGCGTCGATGTCGACGAAGTCGGCGGCTTCGGGGCCGGTGACCAGCTTGTCCATGTAGAACACGGCGGACGGGTCGAACATGGCGCCGCGTTCGGTGGCCGCGAGGACGGCGATCGCGTTCGGCATGCCCTTGGCCGTCAGCGTGGTGCCGTCGATGGGGTCGACGGCGATGTCGACCTCGGGTCCGGTGCCGTCACCGACGCGCTCGCCGTTGAAGAGCATCGGGGCTTCGTCCTTCTCGCCCTCGCCGATGACGACGACGCCGTTCATCGAGACGGTGGAGACGAGGGTCCGCATCGCGCGCACCGCGGCGCCGTCGGCGCCGTTCTTGTCGCCGCGTCCCACCCAGCGGCCCGCGGCCATGGCGGCGGCTTCGGTCACCCGGACCAGTTCCAGGGCGAGGTTGCGGTCCGGGGCCTCGGAGGGGACATCGAGTTCGGACGGCAGATGATGATGCTCGGTCATCGGAGCGCACCTTTCTGATACGACGACGGCCGGATGAGGGTTCGACTCGACTCTATCGTCAGTACGACAAAATGAGCAGGGGACCCCACGGATGAGCGCATCCGGCACCTGCGACGATAGGGGGCGTGGCAGGTTCGAAAGGCAAGACGCAGACGGTCCGGGACATGGTGCTCTCGCTGGGCCTGATCATGGTCGCCGGTCTGGTGATGTACTTCTTCATCCCGCACGACGACAGCGCCGCTCCCGACGTGAAGCGGGTCGACTACCGCGTGGAGCTGCTGACGGCGCGCCGCGCGGCCTCGTACCCGGTGGCCGCGCCCGAGGGGCTGTCCTCGGACTGGAAGGCGACCTCCGTGCGGTTCGACGGCGCCGAGTTCGACTCCTGGCACCTCGGCTTCCACGCTCCCGACGGGGAGTACGTGGCGGTGGAGCAGTCGACCCAGGAGCGCGCTCCGTTCATCGACGACGCGAGCCAGGGCGCCCGCGAGACGAAGGTGACCGAGGAGATCGGCGGCCGCACCTGGACCCGCTACACCGGCGGCCGCTACGACGCCCTGGTGCTGGAGGGCACCGACGGCGCCACCACGGTCGTCACGGGTACGGCGCCGTTCGCCCGGCTGGCCCAGATGGCGGGCGCGCTGAAGCTGGCGTGAGGCCCTGACCGCACCCCGAGCACGACGAAGGCACCCGGCCGATCCGCCGGGTGCCTTCGTCGTGCTCGGGATGTCGCGTCCGGGACGGGGCGCCCCGTGTCTCAGACGGTGGTGAAGACCTGCTCGTACGACAGGCGCGGGGAGCGCGGGTAGGAGGCGCCCTCGCCCGGCTTGCCGATGTTGACGACGATCAGCGGGGTGTGGTCGTCGTCCAGGAACTCCTTGCGGATGCCCTCGGCGTCGAAGCCGGTCATCGGGCCGGCGGCGAGACCGGCGGCGCGGATACCGACGATGAAGTAGGCGGCCTGGAGGGCGGCGTTCAGCGTGGCGGAGCCCTCGCGGGCCGGGCGCTCGGCGAAGAAGACGTCCTTGGCCTGCGGGAACGCCGGGAACAGGGTCGGCAGCTCCTCGTGGAACTCGTTGTCCGCGGAGAGGATCGCGACCAGCGGCGCGGTGGCGGTCTTGGCCTGGTTGCCCTCGGCCATGTGCTGCACGAGGCGCTCGCGGGCCTCGGCGGAACGGACCAGGGTGACGCGCAGCGGGGTCTGGTTGAAGGCGGTGGGGCCGAACTTGACCAGGTCGTAGATCGCCTGGACCTGCTCCTCCGTCACCGGCTCGTCGGTGAAGGTGTTGGCGGTGTGGGCCTCGCGGAACAGCAGGTCCTGGGCGGCGGGGTCAAGAACGAGAGACATGGGGGATCTTCCTCGGGGTGGGCGTCGGTGGCCCGGTGCCGGGCCGGTTGACGGGCTCGACAGTACGCCAAGGAAATTCAACTTTCAACAAAACCCCGGCCGTCAGTGACCCGCCTCACACCCGGCGTCACCGACCGGCTCCGTCCGCCCCGGCCCGCGCCGCCGCCTACTCCTCCCGCGCGGCCCCCTCTCCTTCCTCCTCCTCGGTGAGCGCCGCGTCCAGCCGGGCCCGCGCGCCCTCCAGCCAACGCCGGCACACCTTGGCCAGCTCCTCCCCGCGCTCCCACAGGGCGAGGGACTCCTCCAGCGTCGTCCCCCCCGCCTCCAGGCGGCGCACCACCTCGATCAGCTCGTCGCGCGCCTGCTCGTACCCCGGCGCCTCGTCCGTCCTGCCCGTCATGCACCCATTCCCTGATCGTCGACTCGAACCGTGAACTCACCTGCGGCGACCCGCGCCCGGAGCACCTCGTCCGCCGCCACCTCGCCCGGATCCCGGACCACGTGCCCGTCGGCCCTCTGCAGCACCGCGTACCCCCGCTTCAGCGTCGCCGCGGGGGAGAGCCCCACCACGCGCGCGTGCGTGTGCGCCAGCTCGGAGTCGGCGCGGTCGAGGAGGTGTCCGAGCGTCCGCCGCGAGCGGTCGACCAGCGAGGAGACGTGCTCCGCGCGCTCGTCCACCATCCGGTGCGGATCCTGCAGCGCCGGCCGGCCGAGCGCGTGCTCCAGCCCGCGCTCCTCGCGTTCCACGAACGCCTCCACGCACCTCCTCGCCCTGCCGCGCAGCATCCGCACCCGCTCCAGCTCCTCGCCGACGTCCGGCACCACCTTCTTCGCCGCGTCGGTCGGTGTGGACGCCCGCAGGTCGGCCACGTGGTCCAGCAGCGGATTGTCGGGCTCGTGCCCGATCGCCGACACCACCGGCGTGCGGCAGGCCGCCACCGCCCGCACCAGCTGCTCGTCGGAGAACGGCAGCAGATCCTCCACGCTGCCGCCCCCGCGCGCGACGACGATCACGTCCACGCCCTCCAGGCCGTCCAGCTCCTGCACGGCCCGGACGACCTGCGCCACGGCGTGCACGCCCTGCACCGCGACGTTGCGCACCTCGAAGCGGACGGCGGGCCAGCGGCGCCGGGCGTTCTCCAGCACGTCCCGCTCCGCGGCCGAGGCCCGCCCGCACACCAGCCCGATGAGCTGCGGCAGGAAGGGCAGCGGCTTCTTCCGCTCGGCGGCGAACAGCCCCTCGGCCGCCAGCGACCTCTTCAGCTGCTCCAGCCGGGCCAGCAGCTCCCCGACCCCCACGGGCCGTATCTCGACGGCCCGCAGCGACAGCTGCCCGCGCGGGGCGTACCACTCCGGCTTGGCGTGCACGACGACGCGGGCGCCCTCGCCGACGACGTCCGCGACCGCGTCGAAGACCTGCCGGAAGCAGGTCACGCTCACGGACACGTCGCGCGACGGGTCGCGCAGCGTCAGGAACACGACACCCGCACCGGGGCGCCGCGACAACTGGGTGATCTGCCCCTCGACCCACACCGCGCCGAGCCGCTCGATCCACCCGCCGATGAGCCGCGAGACCTCGCCGACGGGCATCGGGGCCTCGGCGGACGTATTGACAGCCATGCCGCGAGGGTAGTGGCCGGCGCCGACAACACCCCGCACGCGGCGGCCCCGTCGGCCCGGGACCCGTGCGCGATCTCCGCGCCGTCGACCCGGCCTTACGATGGGACGCATGACCGCTTCGTCTGGCCGCCGTGTCCTGCTCGCCGCCCCCCGGGGCTACTGCGCGGGAGTGGACCGCGCCGTGATCGCCGTCGAGAAAGCCCTGGAGCAGTACGGCGCTCCCGTCTACGTCCGGCACGAGATCGTCCACAACAAGTACGTCGTGCAGACCCTGGAGAAGAAGGGCGCCGTCTTCGTCGAACGGACGGAGGAGGTCCCGCCGGGCAACATCGTCATGTTCTCGGCGCACGGCGTCGCCCCGGTCGTCCACCAGGAGGCCGAGCGCGGCCGGCTGGCCACCATCGACGCGACCTGCCCGCTCGTCACGAAGGTCCACAAGGAAGCCGTCCGGTTCGCCTCCGAGGACTACGACATCCTGCTGATCGGCCACGAGGGCCACGAGGAGGTCATCGGCACCTCCGGCGAGGCCCCCGACCACATCCAGCTCGTCGACGGGCCCGAGGACGTCGCCAAGGTCGAGGTCCGCGACCCCTCCAAGGTCGTCTGGCTGTCGCAGACCACCCTCTCCGTCGACGAGACGATGGAGACCGTCGACGCCCTCAAGGACAAGTTCCCGCAGCTCATCTCCCCGCCCAGCGACGACATCTGCTACGCCACGCAGAACCGTCAGCTCGCGGTGAAGCAGATGGGCGCCGAGGCGGAGCTGGTGATCGTCGTCGGCTCGCGCAACTCCTCGAACTCCAAGCGGCTCGTCGAGGTCGCCAAGCTCGCCGGTGCCCGCGAGGCCTACCTGGTGGACTTCGCGAGCGAGATCGACGAGGCGTGGCTGGAAGGGGTGACGACGGTCGGCGTCACCTCCGGCGCCTCCGTCCCCGAGGTCCTCGTCGACGAGGTCCTCGGCCGGCTGGCCGAGCGCGGCTACGGCGACGTGGAGCTGGTGAAGGCCGCCGACGAGCACATCACCTTCTCGCTGCCCAAGGAACTCCGCCGCGACCTGCGTGAGGAGGCCGCCGCGCTGGTGGCCGGGCGGGGCGGGAGCGGCCCGGTGACGACCTCGGGCGAGTGACGGTCCGTCCGCCGTCGTACCGTGGGGCCATGCAGATCTTCGGCGTGGACATCGGTGGATCCGGGATCAAGGGCGCCCCTGTGGACCTGGACAGGGGCGACCTCGCCCAGGAGCGCTTCAAGGTGCTCACCCCGCAGCCGGCGACGCCCGACGGCGTCGCCGACGGCGTGCGGCAGGTGATCGAGAACTTCGGCTGGACGGGCCCGGTCGGCCTGACCTTCCCCGGCGTGGTCACCGGCGGCTCCACGATCCGTACGGCGGCCAACGTCGACAAGAGCTGGATCGACACGGACGCGCGCGCCCTGTTCGGCGAGCGGCTGGGCGGACTGCCGGTGACGGTGGTCAACGACGCCGACGCGGCGGGCGTCGCCGAGGTCGCCTTCGGCGCCGGCCGCGACCGCCGGGGCACGGTCATCCTCCTCACCTTCGGCACCGGCATCGGCAGTGCCGTCTTCGTGGACGGGGTCCTCGTCCCCAACACGGAGCTGGGCCACCTCGAACTGCACGGCCACGACGCGGAGAAGCGCGCCTCCAGCAAGGCCCGGGAGGACGAGGAACTGACCTGGGAGCACTGGGCGCACCGCGTCCAGAAGTACCTCGCGCACGTCGAGATGCTCTTCTCGCCCGAGCTGTTCATCATCGGCGGCGGCGTCAGCCGCAAGTCCGAGAAGTTCCTGCACCACATCGACGGCATCAAGGCGGAGATCGTCCCGGCGCAGCTCCAGAACAACGCGGGGATCGTCGGCGCGGCGATGCGGGCGGCGAAGGAGAGCCGCTAGCGGCCCTGCCCGGCCCCGCACACCGGGGCCGGAGCCGCCGCCGGACGGACCCTCGTGACCTGAGTCGGAAGTTCTTCGCCAGACGGGCGGCCGTCAACCGGAGGCCGGACTTCAGCAGGCCAGGTCCGAGCCGGCCTGCTGAAGTCCGGCCTCCGGCACGTCAGGCAGCTCGCGAGAACCACCCGAAAATCTCCGACTCGGGTCACCGGCGGCGGGCGGCGGCCCGTCGCCGGGCCACCAGGACCACCCGGCGCACCAGCACGGTCAGCGCGGCCAGGAGCGTGCCGCCGTACAGCCAGCCCACCTGGGTGGCCAGGGCGGTGGCCAGCGCCATCAGCCGGGCGCCGGGCCCGTCGCTGTCCTTCGCCAGCGGCAGGACGCCCACGGCGAAGGCGATCGGCACCACGACGGGCGCGGCGAGCAGTTCGGCCTGCCGCACCCACAGCCCGCACAGCACGCACACCGGCAGGAACAGCACGCCGTACGCCGTCTGCGAGGCACCCAGCAGCCGGTCGAGCCAGCCGAGCGTCAGCATCAGCAGCACGCTGAACAGGCCGGTGCCGAGGCCGGTGAGCCGGGGACTCGGCAGCCGCCGGGCCGCGGCCGGGGGCGGCAGCGACGCGGGTGCGCGGGCCGGTTTCGGGAGCCGCGGCGTACCGCCCGGCCGGGGCGGCGCACCGGGACCTGATCCGCGCGGCGTACCGGGACCTGATCCGCGCGGCGTACCGGGACCTGATCCGCGCGGCGTACCGGGACCTGATCCGCGCGGCGTACCGGGACCCGAGTTGCGCGGCGTACCGGGACCCGAGTCGCGCGGCGTACCGGGACCCGAGTCGCGCGGCGCACCGGAATCGGAACCGCGTGCCGCGTTCCTCCGGCCGGTACCCACCGGCCCCCGTCCGCGGCGGGCGCCGCCGGCCCCGCCGCGGCCGGTCTGTGGCGGCAGGGGCGGGCCGCCGCGCCGCGTTCCGTTCTGCGGGGGTCGCGTCCTGTGTTGCTCCACCGGTCCAACCTAGGTCGGTTTATGTGCCGAATCGGGCCCGGGACACGCCGGAGGGACGACCTTGGCCAAGCGTTCGACAGGTCCGCCGGGGCGGGCGCGGGCACGCCGTAAACTGGTGGATCGGCCAGCCCCCTGGCCCCCTGGCCCTCTCACTACGGGAAGTCGCAACGTGTCGCTCACGATCGGAATCGTCGGTCTGCCGAATGTCGGCAAGTCGACCCTGTTCAACGCCCTGACCAAGAACGACGTGCTGGCGGCCAACTACCCGTTCGCCACGATCGAGCCGAACGTGGGTGTCGTGGGCGTCCCCGACGCCCGGCTCACCAAGCTCGCGGAGATCTTCGGCTCGCAGCGGATCCTCCCGGCGACGGTCGACTTCGTCGACATCGCGGGCATCGTGCGCGGCGCGTCCGAGGGAGAGGGCCTGGGCAACAAGTTCCTGGCGAACATCCGCGAGTCCGACGCGATCTGCCAGGTCATCCGCGCCTTCAAGGACGAGAACGTCGTGCACGTCGACGGCAAGGTCTCGCCGAAGGACGACATCGAGACGATCAACACCGAGCTGATCCTCGCCGACCTCCAGACCGTCGAGAAGGTCCTTCCCCGGCTCCAGAAGGAGTCGCGCATCAAGAAGGACATCGGCCCGAAGGTGAAGGCCGTCGAGGAGGCCAAGGAGATCCTGGAGAAGGGCGACACGCTCTTCTCGCACGGGATCGTCCAGGGCACCGAGCGCAACGAACTGCTGCACGACCTGCACCTGCTCACCACCAAGCCCTTCCTCTACGTCTTCAACGTCGACGAGGACGAGCTGATGGACGAGGACTTCAAGGACGAGCAGCGCGCCCTGGTCGCCCCCGCCGAGGCGATCTTCCTCAACGCCAAGCTGGAGGCGGACCTCGCCGAACTCGACGAGGCGGACGCCATGGAGCTGCTGGAGTCGGTCGGCGCCGAGGAACCGGGCCTGACCACCCTCGCCCGCGTCGGCTTCGACACCCTCGGCCTCCAGACCTACCTCACGGCCGGCCCCAAGGAATCCCGCGCCTGGACGATCAAGAAGGGCGCCACCGCTCCCGAGGCCGCCGGCGTCATCCACACCGACTTCCAGAAGGGCTTCATCAAGGCGGAGGTCATCTCCTTCGCCGACCTGGTGGAGACCGGCTCGGTGGCCGAGGCCCGCGCCAAGGGCAAGGCCCGCATGGAGGGCAAGGACTACGTGATGCAGGACGGGGACGTGGTGGAGTTCCGCTTCAACGTGTAGCGGGCGACGCACCACCACATCGTCAGCCTGGCGAACACGCAGGTGGGAAGGGGTCACTCCTCCGGGAGCGGCCCCTGGCCTTTTCCCTGCCGGACCGGTGCGGGGACAGCTGATCGCACATCAATCGTTTTCCCCTCCCGAACGACACCAAGAGTGGTACGTTATCAGGTACCACTTGAGGGAAGGGTCAGGTCATGTCGATAACCGCGAGTGAAGCCCGCAAAGAACTGTTCCCGCTCATCAAGAAGGTCAACGAGAACCACGAGGCCGTCGAGATCGTCTCGAAGCACGGCAACGCCGTGCTTGTCTCGGCCGAAGACTATGCGGCGCTGCGCGAGGGCTCGTACCTACTGCGCTCGCCGGCGAACGCCCGGCGGCTGCTCAAGGCGTACGAGAACGCCCTGTCCCACGTCGACGTGTCGGAGCGCGAGCTGATCGATCCGGACCTGCCGGCCCCTGGTTCGGGTGCCGCGTGAGGCTTCTCTTCGAGGACCAGGGCTGGGAGGACTGCACGTCCTGGCTCAAGAGCGACCGCAAGATGCTCGTTCGGATCAACAAGCTCATCGAGGACGTCAGGCGTGATCCCTTCTCGGGAATCGGCAAGCCTGAGCCGCTGAAGTACCACTTGCCGGGGGCTTGGTCGCGACGGATCGACGACGAGCACCGCCTCGTGTACCTGGTGATGGACAAGGAGATCGTCATCCTCGCCGCCCGGTACCACTACTGAGCGATGAGTGTTCGATGTGTGCTCGAAGTCGCCTCACGTGCTCAGACGGCCTCCCCGAAACCTCCGTTTTCGCAGGCGGGATCCCTGCGTTCGATGTTCCGCTTCCCTGTGGCCGAGTTCCGATCCAACTTCCGGTGTGAAGGAATGCAGAGTTACTGAATGGCTGATGTCACCTTCCTGAGTCAGGCTGAACCGGTCGATGAGTACGGTCGTGCTCTTTACGCGGTGTCGCGATCAATTTTGAGAGCTCACTTCGATGAACTGTCGCAGGCGGACCTCGAAGACCTCAATTGCGATCGGGTGGACGTCACGTTTCGGCAGCTCGCTAAGCTCGCTCGCCTCCACCGCGATAAGGGATCGCGCGGAGACGGGTTCGAGTGGGCCGTTCACGAGGCGATTGTCGGCGGCGAACCGAGAGTTGTCGATCTGGTCGGTTAAGCGCTCAGGGAAGTGAGCCCCAGGTCCTTCGCCGACTTGGACAGACCGACGTCCCTGATGTTCGGGCACGAGCGTGCACGCCATCTCGGATTCACCGAGGCTGTTGTCAACAACGCCAGTGGTGATGCGGTGTTGTTGCCTGACGGATCAGGTCGACCCTTCGCATTCGGATCCTGGGTGCCGATCGCTGCTCGCGGTGTCGCCGCCGAGCCTGAGCTTCGGAAACGGATCAAGAAGGTGTGGAAGACCGACCTGTTCCTGAGCAGTGCAGAGAAGGCGCGGTTTGCCGCCGCGACCATCAAGAGTAATTGGCATCAACTCGAAGACGGTAACGGGCTCCGAGTGGCGATCGTTCCCCAGGCCCTGGACCTTCCGGCCGGATATCAGAGGTGGAAGAGTCTCCACCTGGTCGCGCTACCGGACCCGGACGGCTTCATGGGCTTGTTCAACGATGCTTATGAGGCAGTCGCTGAAGCGATTCTGACGGTCGGCAGGCACGATCGTGCGCCCTATTACTACAAGCCGAGTGTGAAGGCCCAGAAGATCCAGGTGCAACTGGAGAAGTACGGGAAGGTGAAGGTGGTCGACATACTTGATGCCCTGAACGAGGCGGCGCAGCAGAATCTCATCACTGTCGACCGAAAGCTCATGTCGGTGGAAGCGCCTACGTGGCTCAATATCAATGAAAAGCGTACGCCCATCATCGCGCCGAGACCTTCGTTCGAGAAGCTCGACTGATCTCGGAGGCGACATGACACGGCGATGACGGACCGGTCCGGGGGCTCCGGCCGCTCTGCCCGGCACCGGAAGGTCGTTTTCCGTTGTCGCCTGCGGCTGCTTTCGCGTGACGGGCGAACCTCAGCTCCTGACGGCCTCCGCGATCTGCCGGGCGGCCTCGGCGGGCGTGAGGTGCGTGGTGTCGACGACCTCGGCCTCGCCGTGCAGCCACGTGCGGGCTGCCTCGGCGTAGGGCTCGAGGTACTTGAGGCGGAACGGGGAGGGGCCGAGAACCGTGTCCCCCTCGATGCGCCCGCGGAGAGTGGCCTGGTCGGCGTGGAGGACGAAGTGCCGTACCGGGATGGCATGTCGGGCGAGGCCCGTGCTGATCTCGCGCCAGTACTGCTCGACCAGAACAGTCATGGGCATCACCAGAGTGCCGCCGGTGTAGTCGAGAACGCGGCGGGCGGTCTCGACGACGAGCGGCCGCCACGGAGGCCAGTGCTGGAAGTTGTCCGTCTCGGGCAGTCCCGGCGTGATGTCCATGAGTGTCTCGCCGACTTTCTCGGCGTCGAACACGCGTGAATCCGGGATCAATTGCTGCACGAGTGCACTGGTCGTCGTCTTGCCCGCGCCGTGGGTGCCGTTGAGCCATACGATCACGGGACTCAACGGTAGTGCCCTGCGACGGGGGCTCGGCCACGTCGTCGCCCGCCGCCCGACCGGCCTCGCCGTTCACGTCGGCGCCGGGACGCCCTCACCCGCTTCGCCGCACAGGACCGCTCGGGAACATGAGCCCGTACGGCAGGTGGTCGTCGTCCCGCACGCGCGGCACGTGGTCGGGGGCCGTCCGCGCGGCCACGGCCAGCAGCCGAGCGGCAGCCTCCTCCGCGGAGAGGGGAGCAAGCCCGAGGGCGTGCAGGAGGCGGTCGCGCTCGGCGTCGAAGTCCGGGTGGCCGGCCCGGAGGTCCGAGCCGAGCTCGCTGATCACGAAGCCCTTCGCCAGGTCGCGCCAGAAAGGCAGGACGACGACGAGGGTGACGGCCTCGACGAGGTCGGCGCCGATCAGCGTGGCCTGACCCTCGGAATCGGCGTACAGGACAGGTCGCTCCCTGGACCCGGCTTCCCCGCAGAGGAAGTACGTGCCGCCGGCGCCGCATCCGGCCACCGGGTGCAGCGGCCGGCCGGACGGGAGGACGAGATCCTCGACGGGATCCCGGCGGTCCACGTCGAAGTCACCTGGCCAGGCCAGCGCGGCAGCCAGCGACGAGTCCTGCTCGAGGCGGCGAAGCAGAGCGTCTGATGCGGTCATGGGCGGAAGGTAACAGCGCCCTCGGCCGGTGCGTCCGGTTGCCGTGCCGCCTGACATCGCCGGGCAACCGTTCTCCGCCGGCTCGGTCGAGCGGCTGGAGCGGTCGCCCTTCGACCGGTACGACCCGGCAGCTCTCCACTACCACCGAGCCGCTCTCACCGACGAGCCCGTTCCCGTCGTGGCGGTCTCGCGCCGCGGAGTCGACCGTCCGGGGCTCGACGCCGCTTACGGTCCGGGTGACCTGCCTGCCGCTCGGCCCTCCCGTGAGCGGCGGACGGCGGGTGAGGGCGTGCCCGCCCGTCCTGGTACCTGAGGTGCCGTCATGTGTTCGTCGACGGGCGGCGCACGGACGGACGGCGTGCCGGTGTCCGGGCCGGTGCCGTCGAGCGGATGCGGCCCGGCTGGCTGCCCCGTCGGGAAGGCCGCGTGATCTCCGGCCGCTCCACCCGGGGGTGGCGACCCGCCGGATGACGAGCCGCCGGGTGACGGGCCGTCGGACGGCGAGCCCTCTGGTGGTGGGCGTCCCCGCCGCCCGGATCGTCGTGTTCGCGACCCCCGTACCGCCCCCGCCCGCACCGCGCTTACCATGCGCAGTCGTACGTCAGTTCTGCATCACGGCGTGCAGCCCGCGCGGCCCGCCCCGCCCGACCCGCCCGCCCCGTCCGATCCAGGAGCACGCCACTCGTGTCCATACCCCCGCCCTCCGGGCCCCAGCAGCCTCAGGACCCGTACGGGCCTCCGCAGCCGCAGGGGCCGGGCCCGTACCCGCAGCAGCCGTACGGCCCGCAGGCGCCCCAGGCGCCCCAGGGGCCGTACGCGGGGGCGCCGTACGCGGTCTGGGGGCAGGGGTACCTGCCCCTCAACCGGCCCGCGCCGGTCAACGGGGTCGCGATCGCCGCGCTCGTCCTCGGCGTGCTGTGCTTCCTGCCGGCCGTCGGCCTGGTGCTCGGGATCGTCGCGCTGGTGCAGATCAGGAAGCGCGGGGAGCGCGGCTCGGGCATGGCGATCGGCGGGGCCGTGCTGTCCTCGCTCGGGCTCGCGCTGTGGGTGCTGGCGCTCGCCACGGGGGGCGCCTCCTCGTTCTGGGAGGGGTTCAAGGAGGGCGCGCGGGGCACCTCCAGCCTCTCCCTGGTCAAGGGCGACTGCTTCGACGTGCCGGGCGACTCCGTCGGCGGGGACGTCTACGACGTCGACACGGTGGACTGCGCCGGCGAGCACGAGGGCGAGGTGTTCGGCACCGTCCCGCTGACCGGCGGGAGCTACCCGGGCGACGACCGGGTGGCGGACGAGGCCGAGGACGAGTGCCGCACCCTCGAGACCGAGTACGCGATGGACACCTGGGCGCTGACCGAGGAGATCGACGTCTACCACCTCACGCCCACGCGGGAGAGCTGGGAGTGGGGCGACCGCCAGATCGTCTGCGTCTTCGCCCACACCGATGAGCGGTCCTCGCTGACCGGCTCGCTGCGCTCCGACGCCACGACCCTGACCGCCGACCAACTGGCCTTCCTCGAGGCGATGAACGTCCTCGACGACGCGCTCTACGAGGAGCCCGAGGACTACGCCGAGGAGGACCTGGACGCCAACAGGGCCTGGGCCGGCGACGTCGCCGACGCGACCGCCGAGCAGGCCGCGGTGCTGGACGGGCACACCTGGCGGACCGGCGCCGACGAACCCGTCGCCGCCCTGGTCAAGGACATGGGCAAGGCGGGCAAGGAGTGGACGGCGGCATCGACCGCGGCCGACGTGGACACCTTCTACGAGCACTACGACACCGCCTACTCGTACGTCGACGGTGCCGCGACCGTCACCGCCCGCAATGCTCTGGGGCTGGTCACCAGGCCGCCCGCGTACGAGGAGGACAGCGAGGGCGGGAGCGCCGGGGGAGACGACGGCGGCCTGGATGTGTGATCGCGTCCATAGCGGGGAGAAACCGCCTGCGTAAAGCCCCTCCCCGGCATAAGTCATCACATCGAGTGATTCTCTGGCCTTTGCTTGCACGGGACAACTGATGGTTGCCACGCTGTTGCTGTCTGTACAACCTGATGGGAGCGGCCAGTGACATTCGGTGAGCAGCCTGCGTACCTGCGGGTCGCGGGCGATCTCCGCAAGCAGATCGTCGACGGCTCGCTGCCACCGCGCACCCGCCTCCCGTCCCAGGCCCGCATCCGCGAGGAGTACGGCGTCTCCGACACCGTCGCGCTGGAGGCGCGCAAGGTGCTGATGGCGGAGGGCCTGGTCGAGGGCCGCTCCGGTTCGGGGACGTACGTGCGCGAGCGTCCGGTGCCGCGCCGGATCGTGCGCTCCGGGTACCGCCCGGAGTCCGGCGCGACCCCGTTCCGGCAGGAGCAGGCGGACGCCGTGGCGCGCGGCACCTGGGAGTCCGGCAGTGAGCAGGTGGAGGCCGGCCGGGCCGTGGCGGAGCGGCTCGGCATCAAGCCCGGCGACCGCGTGATGCGCACCAAGTACGTGTTCCGGGAGGCCGGTGAGGCGATGATGCTCTCCACCTCCTGGGAGCCCCTCGCGGTCACCGGCCGCACGCCCGTCATGCTGCCCGAGGAGGGACCGCTCGGCGGCATGGGCGTGGTCGAGCGCATGCGCGCCATCGACGTCGTCGTGGACAACGTCACCGAGGACGTCGGCGCCCGTCCCGGCCTCGCGGAGGAACTCCTCACCCTGGGCGGCGTACCGGGGCACGTCGTCCTGGTCGTCCAGCGCACCTACTACGCCTCCGGCCGCGCGGTCGAGACGGCGGACGTGGTCATCCCCGCCGACCGCTACCGGGTCTCCTACCACCTGCCGGTGAGATAGCCGCCCGCCCCCGCCGGTGAGGGGCTGGAGCCGTCCGCCGCGGTGCCGGGGCCGCCGTCCCGCCGCGGGGCCGGGACGCCCCGTCCCGGTGTGCCGGCGGGCGCCGCCCCGAGTGCGGGGGTGAAGTGGCGCACACCTCTGTGGTGACAGCGCACACCCCCCTGGCAGTTGCCCCCGGAAACGGCCCGCCGCGTAGCCGTCCGCGGGCCGTCGGAATCCGGTCGTTCTCGCACGTTCCCGCAGGTCGACCGCCGGGTGCCCGGCAGCACGCCGACCGGAGACATCGCGGTGGACGGGCGGCGCGTTCGGTCCCGTGCGCCCCCTGCGCGTTGGCTGGTTGCGTACCTGTTTGTGAAAAGCCGTATTCGCTCCGTAAAGGTTGGGCGTACGCTCGGGCATATGCGGATTGCGGTTTCCTCACAGGGCGAGACGCGGGTCGCGCCACGGACGGGATCCGACCCGGCCGGGGCGAGAAGGGGGCGTGGGGCGCGGTGAACGACGGCACGGTCTCTCTGCCCTGGCTCGTCATACGCCAGGACGACAACGGCAATCGCTACCGCGTCGGCCGGTACGCGACCCGCGCCGAGGCCCAGAAGATCGCTGACAGCCTCGACAACCGCGGCCACAAACAGCTCTACTGGGTCGAACACATCGCCTAGCACGGCGACGGCGCACGGAACCGGTGCCCGGCCGCTCCCGTAGGCTCCCGCGCATGACGGAACGGATCGTGGTGGTCGGAGCCGCCCTCCTCGACGGCGGCCGCCTGCTCGCCGCACGCCGCAGCGCACCCCCCGAACTCGCCGGGCGCTGGGAGCTGCCCGGCGGCAAGGTGGAGCCGGGTGAGCGGCCCGAGGAAGCCCTCGTCCGCGAACTGCGCGAGGAACTCGGCGTCGACGCGAGAGCCCTGGAGCGCGTCCCGGGGGAGTGGCCGCTGAGGCCGCCCTACGCCCTGCAGGTGTGGACCGCCCGCCTGGAGCCCGCCTCCACCCCGCCCGCCCCCCTCCAGGACCACGACGGCCTGCGCTGGCTCGCGCCGGAGGAGATCTGGGACGTCGACTGGCTCGACCAGGACGTCCCGGCGGTACGGGAGGTGGCCGCGCGGCTGGGCGACGGAGCCGGGGAGCCGCCGGCGGCGGCGGCCGACCCGCGCTGATCGCCGCCACTCCGTCACCGCCGCCGCTCCAGCGCCGTCACCCCGTCGCCGTCACTCCCTCCCGCGCGCTCTCCGTGCCCCCTCGACGTGGCTTCGGCGCCACCGTGCGCCGTCCCGCGCGGTACTCATGCCGCATAACGGGTATATCTCTGTCAACACCCCTTGATCGGACGCGGGTGTGCTTCGCCGGCCCGGGAAGTGATCGGCGTGATCGACGACACCGAAGGCGACTGCGCCGGGTGGACGTTCCCCGCGGAAGCCGGTGCGGTGCGCGCCGCCCGGGCCGCGGTACGGGGGCAGTTGTGCCGCTGGGGCCTCGACAGCCTCGGTGACGTCGCCGCCCTGCTGGTCAGCGAACTCGTGACGAACGCCCTGCGGCACGCCACCGGTCCCATCGGGGTCCGCCTGGTGCGGCCCGCCGGTCTCCCCGAGGTACTGCTCGTGGAGGTCTCCGACCCGGTGCCGGACCCGCCCCGCGAGCGTGCCGCCCGGACCGACGACGAGAGCGGCCGCGGACTGCAACTGGTCGCCTCCTCCTCGCGCCGCTGGGGGAGCCGGCCCGGCGGCACGGGCAAGACGGTGTGGTTCGAACTGGCGGTCCCCGGCTGACGTACATGCCCGCGCGGATCGCCCGGCTGACGTACGCGCCCGCGCGGATCGCCCGGCTGACGTACGTGCCCGCGCGGATCACCCGGCCGACGCACGCGCCCGCACGGATCCGGAGGCCGGGAGCGATGCCCGGACCGGGCCCGTTCCGAGGCCGGATCCGGGCCGGGAATCCGGGCTTTCGCGGTCCCGCCGGCGGCCGCCCGGACACCGGTCCGGCGAACCGTGCCGTCCGGGGTGGTTCGACGACGTGTCCGCTGGTTAGAAGACGGGGAGTGTTGTCGCGGCACGGTCCGAAAAAAGCCTGGACCGTGCTGTGATCGTGAACACCGTGTCGTGCGGCGCCGTAGTGCTGGATACTGCGGGCAGCCGCAACCGGTGACCGGTGCCGGGCGCGGTGAGCTGGAGGGGACGGTTCGCGTGAGCGAGATACCAGCGAAGGCCACGGAGTCCGAGGACCCGTCGGACGGCGCGAGGGCGAAGACCGCGGGTGCGCTCGCGGGCGACGCCGGACGCGCCCTTGCCGACGGCGAGGGCGAGACGCCGGCCGGTGACGCGGTGTGGCAGAGCAGTCCGCCCGGCTCCATCTACGACTACATCAAGGTCGCCTCCTTCTCGATCGGGCCCGACGGACTCGTCGACCAGTGGAGTCTGCGCGCCGAGCAGATCTTCGGCATCCCCGCCGACCGGGCCGTCGGCATGGACCCGATCGACGCGTTCATCGACGCCGGTCAGCGCGAGCGCGGCCAGCGGAAGATGGCCGAGATCCTCGACGGCCGCGAGTGGACCGGCGTCGTCCCCTTCCGGCTGCCCGCCACCGGGGACGGGGCGCGCCGCGAACAGGGCCTGGCCGAGGTGTACGTCATGCCGACGCGCACCCAGGAGGGCGAGAAGGCCGCCGTCTGCATCGTCGTCGACGTCCGCACCCTGCGCAGCATCGAGACCGACCTGGCCGCCTCGCAGGCCATATTCGGTCAATCCCCGTTCGGCTTCCTGCTGATCGACCCCGAACTGCGGGTCCGCCGGGCCAACGAGCGGTTCGCGTCCATCTTCGGCGGCACCCCCGACGACCACCGCGGCAAGGGTGTTCAGGACTATCTGCCGAGGCCCGAGGCCGAGCGGGTCAGCGCCGTGCTGCGCCGGGTGCTGGAGACCGGCGACTCCATCACGGACATGCACGTCACGGGCTTCGTGCCGGACTCCGAGGAACGCCGGCACTGGTCCATCAACCTGTACCGCGTGCACAGCGGTTCCGGCCGGCCGATCGGCGTCGCCTGGCTCGGCGTCGACATCACCGCCCGCCGCGCGGCCGCCCGCGAGGCCGCCGCCGCACGGCGCAACCTCGCCCTGCTGAACGAGGCGGGGGCCCGCATAGGGAACTCCCTCGACCTCGAGACCACCGCGCGCGAACTCCTCGACGTCGTCGTGCCCGGGTTCTGCGACCTGGCCACCGTCGACCTCTACCAGGGGCTCCTCGTCGGCGACGAGACTCCGCCCGGCCTCGCCGACGGCAGCGCCGAACTGCGCCGCGTCGCCTTCTCGTCCGCCGTGTCCGACGCGCCGTTCCCCGGCAGCGGTGCGGCCGTCACGGTCGGCGCGGTCCACCACTTCCCGTTCAACTCGCCCTGCGCGGACGCCCTGCGTACCGCCCGCCCGGTGGCCGTCCCCGGCGAGGAGGGCGGCCTCGTGCAGTCCACCCTCGCCGTTCCGATGGTCGCGCACGACACGGTCGTGGGCCTCGCGCAGTTCTCGCGGACGAAGGGCAGCGAGCCCTTCGGGGACCGGGACCGGGACCTCGCGGTGGAGCTGGCGGCACGGGCGGCGGTCTGCATCGACAACGCACGGCTGTACCGGCGTGAGCACGAGCGGGCCCTGATGCTCCAGCGGTCGCTGCTGCCGCCGGGCGACCCGGTCGCCTCCGGCCTGGACATCGCCTGCCGCTACCTGCCCGGCAGCGTCGCCTCGGGCCGCCCCAGCGAGGTCGGCGGCGACTGGTTCGACGTCATCGAACTTCCCGGTCACCGCACGGCGTTGGTCGTCGGGGACGTGATGGGGCGCGGACTGCGGGCGGCGGTCGCGATGGGCGAACTCCGCACCGCCGTACGGACCCTCGCCCTCCTCGACCTGGAACCGGCCGAGGTGCTCTCCGCGCTGGACGAGATCGCGCGCGGCCTCGGCGCCCCCGGCGGCGTCCAGCAGGCCACCCGCGCCGCCCGCCGCCCCCGCGAGGCCGACCTGTCCGAGGTGTACCTGGCGACCTGCGTGTACGCCGTGTACGACTCGGTGACCCGCAGGTGCACCTTCGCCAACGCGGGCCATCTGCCGCCCGTGCTGGTCGAACCCGGCGAGGCCGCGCTGATGCTCGACGTGCCGCCCGGCATGCCGCTCGGCGTCGGCGGGGAGCCCTTCGAGGAGGTCGAGGTCGAACTCCCCGAGGGCGCGCTGCTCGCCCTCTACACGGACGGACTCGTCGAATCCCGCGACCACCCCCTCGACGAGGGCCTCCAGGCCTTCGTGGGCGCCCTGACGGACCCCGCGAGCCCCCTGGAGGACGTCTGCGACCACGTCCTCAACACCCTCGACACCCACCACGGCGAGGACGACATCGCGCTGCTGATGGCCCGCGTCCAGGGCCTGCCCGCCGAGTCCGTCGGCGACTGGACCCTGCCGCGCGAGCCGCGCAGCGTGGGCCGGGCCCGCGAGTACGCCCGCGGACAGCTGATCGCCTGGGACATGGAACCGCTGGTCGACACCGCGGAACTCCTCGTCAGCGAACTCGTGACGAACGCGCTCCGCTACGGCGAGGGCGAGATCAGACTGCGGCTGCTGCTGGACCGCACGCTGGTCTGCGAGGTGTGGGACGCGGGCCTCGTCCAGCCGCGCCGCCGCCGCGCCCGCGACACCGACGAGGGCGGCCGGGGCCTCCAGCTCGTCGGCCTGCTCTCCGCGGCCTGGGGCTCCCGCCGTACCCCCCGCGGCAAGACGGTCTGGTTCGAACTCCCGCTCCCCGGAGGCGAGACGGGCCTCGCGGACCCGGCGGAGGCGTTGCTGAGCCTGTTCTGACGGGCGGTCCCGCCGGACCGTCCCGGCGTGCCGCCCCCTACTCGGGCGGTGTCGGGGGCGGTCGTCCGGCGAAGCCCGCCGGATCGGCGTTCTCCGGGTCGTCGGCGGGGAGGATGCCGCCCAGGACGGCACCGGCCGTGCCGGCCGTGGGCGCCGGGCGGGCCGCGTCGGGGGCTGACGGTGGCGCGGCGTACGGGTTGCCCCGGATCCGCACGTCCTGTTCGGCCAGGGCGCGGGCCTCCAGCGCCAGGGCGTCGGCCCCCGGGTCGTCGCCCGCGGCCAGCAGACGACGGGCTTCCGCGAGGCGGGTACGGGGGGCGGCACCGACCGCCCCCCGGTGCGTCGCGACGAAGTCGTCCGCGGCGGCGGTGGCACTGCGCGCGACGAGCCGGCCGACGACCCCGGCCACACCGGCCGGCTCCGGGCCCGACGACGGCTCCGACGACAGGTCCGGGGGCGCCCCGGGACGCCCTGCGCCCGGCGGGAGCTTCGGGGACGCCTCGGGGCGTCCTCCGGCCGGCACCGGGTCCGTGGGGCCGTCGGCTCGGCCGGAGGCCGCTCGCGAGGCGGAGGTGGCGGAGGCGGAGGTGGCGGAGGCGGAGGTGGCGGAGGCGGAGGTGGCGGAGGCGGAGGTGGAGGTGGCGGAGGTGGTGGAGGTGGCGTTCGTGATGCGGCGGAGCATGCCGAGGGGGTCGGGCGGACGGTCCGAGGTCAGTTCCCGGCGCACGGAGGACAGGACCGCGTCGGTGTGCAGCAGGGGGGCGGAGGTCTCGTCGCCGGGTCCGGCCGTGTCCCGCAGCGGGGCCAGTCGCGCTTCCGCGTCCGTCAGCGCGGCCGGCACCAGGCCTGCCGCCTCCCGCAGTTCGGCGGCCGTCCGTTCCACCGCCCCGACGAGGACGGCGGCCTGGGCGACGGCGCCCTCGGCGGCGCGCAGGTGCCGGGCCGCCTCCCCGGGACGGCCCGAGTCGTCCGCCTGACGGGCCTGGTTGAGCCGGACGGTGGCGAACACCAGCCGGTCCTTGGCCTGTTCGACGTACCCGACGACGGACGCGCTCGCCGTGACCGCGTACGCCGCCCGCACGTCGTCGAGGACCGCCTCCGCCGCCGCCGTCCGACCCGTCAGCTCCCGGAACCGTGCCTCCGCGACCCCCAGCGCCCCACCCACTCCGCGCTCCAGCCCCCGCAGCCGCCGGAAGCCGTCGGCCGCCGCGTCCAGCCGCCGCACCGCCTCCGCGCACCGCCCGACGATCCCGGCCCGCGCCTGCCGCCGGGCCGCCGCGTCCCGCGGTACGCCGTCGTCGTGGCGCTGCCGCATCCGGAAGGCCGCCGCCAGTTCCGTCTCGGCCTCCCGCAGGGCGCCGGTGAAGGGCGCCACCGCCTCCGGGCCGAACAGTTCGCGCACGAAGCCGAGTTCGTCGCGGGCGGCGCGGACGCGGTTGTCGGCCGCGACGAGGGCCGCGCGGACCTGTTCGTCGGGCACGCCGGTCTCCGCGTGCGGGGAGGGGGTGGCGCCGCCGCCCGGGGTCGTCCGGGTGCGGGCGCGCCGGACGCGGCGCAGGTAGCCGTACCCCGCGAGGGCCCCGGCCGCGCCGACCGCGACGAGCGGCAGGACCAGGTCGGCGGTGGACGTCCCGTCCTCCGAGGTCGCGGCGGCCGGGGTGGACACACCGGACGCGCCAGGCGCATCGGACACATCGGACGTGCCGGACGCGGCGGTCGCGGTGGGACGGGTGATCGCAACCGGAACGTCCGTCCGTGTCGTCATCCCCGGCAACACCAGCCACACGATGCCCGTCGCTCCGCCCAGCACGGCGTGCAGCACCCGCACGGACACCTGCGCACCGGCCCGCCGCGGCCGGCTCCGGAGCTTGGACGACGTCACATTCGGGAGCGTATGACCGCCCATGCGGCCACGCGACCGGGATGCACCGGGACGGGGCACGTGGGGCGGGCGACACGGAGGGGGAACAGGTGACGGATCACTCGACCGGTACGGACGCGGGGGCCACGCCCGGCACGGACGCGCCGACCACCGAGGCGGACAAGGCCACCGAGACCGACAAGGCCACCGGGGGCGACACGACCACCGAGACCGACAAGGCCACCGGGGGCGACACGACCACCGAGACCGACACGACCACCGGGACCGACAAGGTCACTGGGGCCGACACGACCACCGGGGTCGACGAGACCGCCGGAGCGGCGGCACTCCGGCGGCGCCGGCGCCGGCGCCGGACGGTGCGCATCGCCCTGGCCGTCCCGCTCCTCCTCCTCGTGCTCCCGGTCCTCGTCGCCCTCACCGCCCTGCGCGTCAACTACACGGGCGACCCGGCCGACGGCACGTACACCCGTGGCAAGGACGCGCTCTGGCTCGGCCACGCCTGGGTGGACGGCCGCAAGAAGGACGCCGACGTCAGCGCCCTGGCCGACCGTCTGAAGGACACCGGCGTCCGCGACCTGTACGTCCACTCCGGGCCCCTGGAGCACGACGGGACGCTTCCCGCGTCGTCGTATCCGAACGCCCGCTGGTTCATCGCCGCCGTCCACCGGGAGATGCCCGAGGTCCGGGTCCAGGCCTGGCTCGGCGACGTGCTCGCCAGCGAGAGCCCGCACGGCATGCGGCTGGAGCGCGCGGCGACGCGCGCCGCCGTCGTACGGTCCACGCGCGAGATCCTCGCCACCGGATTCGACGGGGTCCACTTCGACCTGGAACCCCTGCACTCCGGCGACCGGAACTACCTGACCCTCCTCGACGCCCTGCACCGCGTCACCGCCGACCGGAACGCGCCCCTGTCCGTCGCCGCCCACCAGATCGACCCGGTGCCCGGCTTCCACTCCTTCTGGGGCACGACCACCGGCCACCCGAAGTGGTGGTCGCAGAAGTTCTTCGGCGAGGTGGCCCGCCGCGTCGACCAGATCGCCGTCATGTCGTACGACACCATCCAGCCGCTGGAGAGCACCTACGGCGGCTACGTCGCCCAGCAGACCTCCCTCGCGCTGGAGGTCACCCCGCCCACCACCGACCTGCTGATGGGCCTGCCCTTCTACCACGAGAACCGGTTCGGCCACTGGAACCACGCCGAGACCGTCCCCGCCGGAGTGCGGGGCGTCCGCCTCGGCCTGTCCCGCACGGACGCCGACCGCGCGAACTTCGGTGTCGCGCTGTACGTGGACTTCGCGGCCGAGGAGGCGGACTGGACGGCGTACCGCGACGGGTGGGTGCGCTGACACCCGGCGCCGGCGACCGGTCCGTCGTGCCGTGGGGCGCGGCCGCCGCCGCGCCACCTGCGACGCCATCGGAGCGTCGTCCGGACGTCATGCGGCCTTCGCCTCCGGGGCCACCCGCGTTGGTTGTGCGGGGGCTGTGAGCGCCCTAGCGTCCACATCTCCCATCCCTGTAAGGGTCACACTCTGATGCGATCGCTCCTCACCCGTAAGGCCGTCCGCCGAGCCCTGCGCCCGGTGGCCGAACTCATCGACCAGCGCATCGAGCGTCAGGTGCGCCGTGCCGTCCGCGACAACGGGCGCGCCACCGCCGACGCCTCCCTCGACGCGATGCGGCACGAACTCCAGACGCTCCGCAACCGGCAGCGCCCTCTGGAACTCTTCTTCGACGGCACCGGGCGCGGCATGGCGCGCATGCCGTCCGCGACCCACCTGGACCAGCTGGTCGACGAGCTGGCCGCGGTGACCGGGAACCGGGACGAGGCCGAGCGCAGTGCCGCCCAGGCGTTCCGGCTGCTCCTCGCCCTGGAGGCGCTCGGCGTGGGCCGGATCGCCGGCGGCACGATGAACATCGTCGGCAAACTGTCCGCGGTGCCGCTGCTCGATCCGCCGAACGACGACATGCTGGAGATCGGCACCCTGTACGGGATGTTCGGCGCGGCCCTCATCCGCATGATGGAGCGCGCCGGCCGCGACCCCCGCCTGACGATCGTCGACCCGCTCGCCGGCACGCAGTTGCAGCCGGGCACCACCATGTCGGACGACGCCTCGGGCACCCCGGTGCGGGAGGCCGCCGTGCGCACCAACCTCTCCCTGGCGGGCGCGGCCGGCGCCGCGACCCGGATCCAGCAGGGCTTCTCCGAGGACCCCGAGGTGCGCGCCCTGGTCTCCGACCGCTCCTACGGCGTGATCGTCGTCGACGGCGACCACTCCGCCGCCGGTGTCGCGGCGGACCTGGAGTGGGCCGAGCGGATCGTCGCGCCGGGCGGCATCGTCGTGCTGGACGACTTCGGACACCCCAAGTGGCCCGGCATCAAGGAGGCCTTCGACAAGCACATGGCCGGCGACACCCGGTTCACGTTCCTCGGGCACGTGGCGCACTCGGGGTATCTGCGGGCTTCCGCCTGACCCTGCCGACCTGATCCTGCCGACGGGCCGCACGCGCGGGCCGTGCGAGCGGGTCGTGCGCGCGGCGCACGTCGAGCACGTCGTCCGCCCGCCCGCCGCCGTCCGTCCGCCGCTCGGGCGCCCGACGGACCGGGGCGGGTCGCCGCGACAGCGCCGCACCGGCCTCGGTCCGCCGTGCGCGCACAGGTCGTACCGCGCCTCCGCCGGCCGAAGGAACACGCACCCGAGCGTCCGGGACGCTCGGGTGCGTCCCGGCGCGTTGCGCCGCACGGGTGGGCTTCCCGGCTGCCGTCGCCGTGTCGTCGACCGCTGCCGAATCCTTTCCTCTTCAGTGGCCGCATAGATGTGATCAGCTCCATATACCGCCAAAAGTGATCATTGCGCCCGCGGCTCCCGGAGGTAAGCAGAGATGTCCCACGACGGCCCCGGACCCCGCGCGGTCATGCGCTCGGTCGCCTTCCTCACCGCGGGCGCGCTCGCGGTGCCCCTGCTGTCCGCCTGCTCCTCCGAGGACGAGGCCGGCAAACCGCTCGCCGCCCAGGACATCGCCCCCGCCGCACGCGCCCAGATCACCGACGGCGGCACCCTGCGCTGGGCCGTGGACGCCGTACCCGAGACCTTCAACACCTTCCAGGCGGACGCCGACGCCACCACCACCCGGGTCGCCCAGGCCGTCCTGCCGTCGATGTACCGGCTCGACGCGACCGGGCGGCCCCGGCCGAACCCGGACTTCCTGGAGTCCGCCGAGGTCGTCGACACCGAGCCCAAGCAGGTCGTCCTGTACCGGCTCGACCAGCAGGCCGTGTGGAGCGACGGCCGCGAGATCGGCGCCGCCGACTTCGCCGCCCAGTGGCGCGCCCTGTCCGGCAAGGACAGCGCCTACTGGACCGCCCGCAACGCCGGCTACGACCGCATCGAGAAGATCGAGCGGGGCGCCAACGACCTGGAGGTCCGGGTCACCTTCGCCCGCCCCTACGCCGACTGGCGGTCGCTGTTCTCCCCGCTGTACCCGAAGGACGTCATGGGCACCCCCGACGCCTTCAACGACGGGGCACGGCGCAAGCTGAAGGTCACCGCCGGGCCGTTCGCCGTGAAGGAGGTCGACCGCGAGAACGACCGGATCCGGCTCACCCGCAACCCGCGCTGGTGGGGCCGGCCCGCCAAGCTCACCGAGATCGAGCTGACCGCCGTACCGCGCGACGAACGGGCCGCCCGGCTCGCCGACGGCGATCTCGACCTGGCCGAGATCGACCCGGCCGCCGCCCGTGCCATCGACAGCGCGGCGGGCGCCGCCGGACCGCTCCCGGGGCCCGGCGGCGGCCGCACCGGGGCGAAGGCTCCGCGCTCCTCGGCCGTCGCCGACGGCACCGACGAGGGCGCGGCCGACGAGGAGGTCCACGCCCGCGAGAAGCCCCGCGGGTCCGTCGCCGCCCGGGAACGGCAGCAGAAGGAGCTGCGCGACTACGAGGTGCGCAGGTCGCTGGAGCCCGCCTACACCCAGCTGGCCCTCAACGGGGCCGACGGGCCCCTCGCCGACGAGCGGGTGCGCCGGGCGGTGGCCAGGGCGATCGACCGCGAGGAGCTGGCGAAGGTGGTGCTGAAGCCGCTCGGCCTGCCCGCCGAGCCGGTCGGCAGCCACCTGGCGCTCGCCGGGCAGGCCGCGTACGCCGACAACAGCGGCACCCTCGGCGGCCAGGACACCGAGGAGGCGCAGGCGCTGCTCGCGGACGCCGGCTGGGTGGCCGGCGGCCCGGTCGACAAGGCGGAGAAGGGCGAGAAGGCCGCCGGGTCCGAGGGCGAGAAGAAGCCGGAGGACGGCAAGAAGGAGGACGGCGACGACAAGTCCGAGGGCGGCGACGACGGCACGTACATCGTCGGCCAGGACGGCAAGGCACCCGCGGAGCACAGCCCCGGCCACGAGGACCACGGCAGGCGGCTCGCCCAGGACGGCAAGCAGTACCTCAACCGGCCCGGCGCCCCCGGCGCCTACGCCCCCGGGGGCACCGCCGCCCCGGCCGGTGCCGCGCGCGAGACGCTGGCCAAGGACGGCAAGGCGCTCACCCTGCGGTTCGTGCTGCCGACCGGTCCCGGCGCGGAGTCCCTGCACCTGGTGGCCGGGCGGATCACGCGGATGCTGGAGAAGGTGGGCATCCGCACCGAGACCACCAAGGTCTCCGACGAGAGCTACTTCAAGGACCACATCGCCTCCGGCGAGTACGACCTGGCCCTGTACTCCTGGCCCGCCTCCGTCTTCCCGGCCACCGACGCCCGCCCGATCTACGCCAAGCCGGTGCCGGGCGCCGACGGGTCGCTGAGGGTCGAGCAGAACTACACACGGGTCGGCACCGACCAGATCGATCAATTGTTCGATCAAGCGGTCTCGACCCTGGACGAGAAGGAGGGCCGGTCCCTGATCCGCAAGGCCGACGCCCGTATCTGGGCGGCTGCCGGATCGATTCCCCTCTACCAGCGCCCCCAGCTCACGGCCGTACGGAAGACCGTGGTCAACGCCGGTGCCTTCGGCTTCCAGACCCCCGTCTACGAGGACATGGGCTTCCTGAAGAAGGGCGTGAAGATCTCCGTGAAAGTCTCCGCGAGCCCCTCGGAGAAGTGAGCGCGCGGTGATCGCCGGATGAACCGTTCGGCCCTGCGGAGGCCGTCCCCCGCCGAGCCACGTACGATGGGGTGAGGCCGTGGCGTGTCAAGCCCGGCAGGGCCCGCGTAACACAGACGTACGCAGCAGGGCCGCCCTCACACTCCGGGAGATCGCCGCTTTATGGCCACGCGCCACGACATTCGCAACGTAGCCATCGTCGCCCACGTCGACCACGGCAAGACGACTCTGGTCGATGCCATGCTCAAGCAGGCCGGCGCCTTCGCCGCGCACGCCGCAGAGTCGCTCGACGACCGCATGATGGACTCGAACGACCTGGAGCGTGAGAAGGGCATCACGATCCTCGCCAAGAACACGGCGGTGAAGTACCACCCCAAGGACGGGGGGGACGTCGTGACCATCAACATCATCGACACCCCCGGTCACGCCGACTTCGGCGGTGAGGTCGAGCGTGGTCTGTCGATGGTCGACGCCGTCGTCCTGCTGGTGGACGCCTCCGAGGGTCCGCTGCCGCAGACCCGCTTCGTGCTCCGCAAGGCGCTCCAGGCCCGCCTGCCCGTCATCCTGTGCATCAACAAGACGGACCGCCCCGACTCGCGCATCGACGAGGTCGTCAACGAGGCCTACGACCTCTTCCTCGACCTCGACGCCGACGAGGACCAGATCGAGTTCCCGATCGTCTACGCCTGTGCGCGGGACGGCGTCGCCTCGCTGACCAAGCCGGAGGACGGCACGGTCCCGAAGGACAGCGACAACCTGGAGCCGTTCTTCTCCACGATCCTGTCGCACGTCCCGGCTCCGGAGTACGACGAGGAGGCTCCGCTCCAGGCGCACGTCACCAACCTGGACGCCGACAACTTCCTCGGCCGCATCGCGCTGCTGCGCGTCGAGCAGGGCGAGCTGCGCAAGGGCCAGACCGTCACCTGGATCAAGCGCGACGGCACGATGGCCAACGTGCGCATCACCGAGCTGCTGATGACCGAGGCGCTCACCCGCAAGCCCGCCGAGAAGGCCGGCCCGGGTGACATCTGCGCCGTCGCCGGCATCGCGGACATCATGATCGGCGAGACCCTCGCCGACCCCGAGAACCCGGTCGCGCTGCCGCTCATCACGGTCGACGAGCCCGCCATCTCGATGACCATCGGCACCAACACCTCGCCGCTGGTCGGCCGTGGCGGCACCGGCAAGGGCGCCGACAACAAGGCCGCGGTCAAGGACCGCAAGGTGACCGCCCGTCAGGTCAAGGACCGCCTCGACCGCGAGCTGATCGGTAACGTCAGCCTCCGCGTCCTGGACACCGAGCGCCCCGACGCCTGGGAGGTGCAGGGCCGCGGCGAGCTGGCGCTGGCCATCCTGGTCGAGCAGATGCGCCGCGAGGGCTTCGAGCTGACCATCGGCAAGCCGCAGGTCGTCACCAAGCTCGTCGACGGCAAGGTCTACGAGCCGGTCGAGCGCATGACGATCGACGTGCCCGAGGAGCACATGGGCGCCGTCACGCAGCTCATGGGCGTCCGCAAGGGCCGGATGGACAACATGTCCAACCACGGCTCCGGCTGGGTCCGCATGGAGTTCGTGGTCCCCTCCCGCGGCCTCATCGGCTTCCGCACCGAGTTCCTGACGGGCACGCGCGGCACGGGCATCGCCCACTCCATCCACGAGGGCCACGAGCCGTGGTTCGGCACGCTGACGACCCGTAACAACGGCTCGCTGGTCGCCGACCGCGCCGGTGCCGTCACCGCGTTCGCGATGACGAACCTCCAGGAGCGCGGCGTGCTGTTCACCGAGCCCGGCACCGAGGTGTACGAGGGCATGATCGTCGGCGAGAACTCGCGCGCCGACGACATGGACGTGAACATCACGAAGGAGAAGAAGCTCACGAACATGCGGTCCTCCTCGGCCGACTCGTTCGAGGCGATCGTGCCGCCGCGCAAGCTGTCGCTGGAGCAGTCGCTGGAGTTCTGCCGCGACGACGAGTGCGTCGAGGTGACCCCGGAGGCGGTTCGCATCCGCAAGGTCGTGCTCGACCAGCGCGACCGCGCCCGCACCGCGAGCCGCGCCAAGCACGGCTGACGCGCGTAGGCCGAAGTCCCGGCTCCCCTCGGCGGAGGGCCGGGACTTCGGCGTGCCCGGGCGGCGTGCCGCCGCGTGCCGTCACGGGGGGCCGTGGCGGGGCGGTATGCCGGCTTCCGCGAGGCCGAGAGGGGTTCGCGAGGGTATGCCGGGAGACGTGGCGAGAAGCCTGTGAGCCCGCTGTCCGCGTCACAGGAGCAGCCGTCCGTTTATCGGTTAACCAGCCAACGCGTTTCGGACATGTAAACAAAAAATAGTCAATGTATGTCCGAAATGACCGTTCATTGTCCCACCTGTCAAGCGCGCGCAGGTGTCGATCTTTGCAATTTTTCCTCAAAATATGGGCGGTAGGGAGATCCCTATGTCATTCGCCCTTGACGCGCGTTGAACACTTTGGCGAAAGTTCCCCCAAACCACAGAACCTGCCGGTATCTGTGCTGCGCTCAACTCTCCAACCCCCCGGGGGAAGTACACACATGACCAGTCCAGCCAAGGCTGAAGGCTCCGGGCCCGCGATCGCCTTGGACCCCCAGCTCGAGTCGACACCTGAGCCCGTCAAGGGTGAGGCGAAGCTGGAGGGTCGTTCTCCCGGCCAGTTGATGTGGCAGCGCTTCAAGCGTGACCGTACCGGTGTCGTCTCCGCGTGCGTAGTGATTTTCTTCTTCGCCGTGTCCGCGCTCGCCCCGGTCATCTCCAAGCTGTACGGCAAGGACCCGTACACGCTGTACGCGCAGGAGCCGGACTACCCCTTCCTGCTGGACGACTTCGCCATGCCGACCGGTTCCTTCGGCGGCATGTCGGGCGACTTCTGGTTCGGTGTCGAACCCCGGCTCGGCCGTGACGTGATGACCATGCTGCTGTACGGCATGCGCACCTCGCTGTACATGGCGGTGGTCGTGACGGTGGCCAGCGTCGTCACCGGCGTACTCATCGGCATGGTCGGCGGCTACTTCGGTGGCAGGGTCGACTACTGGACGGGCCGGGTCACCGACTTCTTCCTCGCCTTCCCGAGCCAGCTGTTCTTCATCGCCTTCATGCCCGTCGTCACGGCCATGTTCGTGTCCCCGCAGGACGAGACCCCCACCTACCTGCGGGCCGTCGCGATCATCCTGGTGATGTGGTTCCTCGGCTGGATGGGCATCGCCCGTCTGGTGCGCAGCTCCGTGCTCTCCCTGCGGGAGCGGGAGTTCGTCGAGGCCGCCAAGGTGTCGGGTGCCTCTCCCTGGCGCATCGTGCGCAAGGAGATCCTGCCCAACATCGTCACGCCGATCCTGGTGCAGGGCACCTACCTCCTGCCGAGCACGATCCTCTCCATCGCCTTCCTCTCGTACGTGGGTGTCGGCTTCGTCGAGCCGACCCCGGACTGGGGCCGCATGTTCGCCATCGGCTCCGAGATCTACGAGCAGGACCCCATGTTCATGGTCTTCCCGGGCGTGGCGATGGTGGTCTTCGTGCTGGCATTCAACCTTCTCGGAGACTCCGTCCGGGACGCATTCGACCCCAAGACCGGACGCTGACTCGTCCTTTGGTGGTGGGGGGACTGCCACCCCCGATCCGGGTCTCCCGGGCCGTCAGGCAGTACTCGTGGACAACTATCGACAGGCAGGTGCATCGGGATGATGACGCCCATCAGAACGCGCCAGGCGCGCGCCATAGCCGTGGCCATCGTGGCCGGATCGCTGGCACTGACCGGCTGCTCCGACAACAACAAGAGCAACACCAAGGACACGTCCAAGTCCAAGGACGACGCCGCCGCGCAGTCGAAGCCCGTCGCCTACGGTGACGTGAAGGCCTCCACGGGTCCGGCCGAGGAAGTGACCGGGGCGAAGCCCGGCGGCACGATCAACGTGTACATGCAGTCGGACATGAGCCACATGGACCCGGGTCAGATCTACGTCAGCGACGCCGGCCAGTTCGCCAACCTGATCCACCGCGGCCTGACGAACTACCAGGAGGACGACAAGGGCAACCTGACGGTCGTCGGTGACATCGCCACCGACTCCGGTAAGTCCTCCGACGGCGGCAAGACCTGGACGTACACCCTCAAGGACGGCGTCAAGGACGACAAGGGCAACGTCATCACGTCCGCCGACGTCCGCCACACCGTCGAGCGGCTGTACTCGAAGGTCATCTTCGACGGCCCGACCTACCTGCAGAACTGGCTGTCGGGTTCGGACTACCGCAAGGCGCTGCCGGACGGCCCGTACAAGGGCAAGCACCTGCCGGACACCGTCCTGGAGACCCCGGACGCGAAGACGGTCGTCTTCCACTTCGACAAGCCGCGCCCGGACCTCCCGCAGGCCCTGGCCATGGCCGGTTACGGCATCGTGCCGGCGAAGCGGGACACGAAGGAGGGCTACGACAAGGCCCCCGCCTCGCTCGGCCCGTACAAGATCTCCGACTACAAGTCCGGCAAGTCGCTGACCCTGGTCAAGAACGACCAGTGGGACCCGAAGACGGACTCGGTGCGCCACCAGTACGTCAACGGCTACAACTTCACCACCACGATCGACCAGGCCAGCCAGACCAAGCGTCTGATCGCCGACCAGGGCGACGCCAAGAACGCCATCCAGTTCACGGACTCGGTGGACCCGGCCCAGCTCTCCACGGTCATCGGCAACGCCGCGGCCAAGAAGCGCACGATCCAGGGCTACCAGCCCTACGTGTGGCAGATGTCCTTCAACCTGGACCGGATGAAGGACAAGAAGGTCCGCGACGCGATCGCCTACGCCCTCCCGAGCCAGGCCATGGTCCAGGCGGACGGCGGCCGCTACGGCGGTGAGGTCGCCGGCGGTCTGATGGCCCCGACCCTGCCGGGCTTCGACCCGAAGTACGACCCGTTCGGCAAGCTGAAGAAGCCGAACGGCGACCCGGCGAAGGCGAAGGAGCTGCTGAAGGAGGCGGGTGTCAAGGAGGGCACGAAGCTCACCTACGCCTACTCCAACAGCCCCCGCGGCCAGGCCCAGATGGTCATCGTCAAGGACGCGCTGAACAAGATCGGCTTCAACATCCAGGCCAAGGAGATCGACCGCGCCTCGTTCTACGAGCAGATCGGCAAGCTGGCCAACCCGTACGACCTGTACATGACCGGCTGGGGCCAGGACTGGTCCTCCCCGTCCACCGTCATCACCCCGGTCTACGACGGTACCCAGGTCGCCGACGGCGCCTCGAACTACTCGCACATCAAGGACCCCGAGGTCGACGCCCTCATCCAGAAGGCGCTGACCGAGCAGCCGACCGAGGCCGCCAAGACCTGGGAGAAGGCCCACCACCTCATCGTGGAGAAGGTCAACCCGGCCGCCCCGGTGTACTACTCCAAGCAGATCCAGCTCTTCGGTTCGAACATCGGCGGTGCCCGCTACAGCACCGAGTCGAGCTACATCGACATCAACGACCTGTTCCTGAAGCAGCCGTAACCGGTCAGTTCTGCTGACCCGCGGGGGTGCGCGCCAGGCGGAGCGCACCCCCGCGGTCGGTACCCCTCACACCGCCGCTTTTCGAAGAGAGCATCTATCCGCCATGCTTCAGTTCCTTCTCCGCAGGCTGACCGGCGCCGTCGTGATCCTGTTCCTGATCGGCGCCTTCACCTTCTTCCTGTTCTACACAATCCCCCAGGACTTCGCCGAACTGTCCTGCGGCAAGAACTGCACCCCCGAGAACATCGCGGTGATCCGCGAGAACCTCGGTCTGGACAAGCCCATCACCGCGCAGTTCTGGGACTTCATGGTGGGCATCGTGACCGGCCGGGACTTCCCGCAGGGGCACTGTCCCGCGCCGTGCCTGGGTGTCTCCTTCAGCAGCGGTGACTTCGTCTGGGACTCCATCATGGACCGCTTCCCGCTGACGCTGTCGCTGACCGTCGGCGGCCTGGTGATCTTCCTGCTGTTCGGTCTCGGTACGGGCCTGCTCGCCGCCTGGAAGCGCGGCACGATCGTCGACAAGGTCGTCAGCGGCGCGTCCATGGTGCTGAGCTCGTTCCAGATCTACTTCCTCGGCCCGATCGTCCTCGGCTTCCTCGTCTACAGCACGGGCTGGATGGACAACCCCAAGTACGTGCCGTTCACGGACAACCCGGCCAGCTGGTTCCTGGGCATGCTGATCCCCTGGCTCGTGATGTCCACGATCTTCACGGCGCAGTACACGCGTATGGCGCGCTCGACGATGATCGAGCAGCTGCAGGAGGAGCACGTCCGCACCGCACGGGCGAAGGGCATGAAGCGCGGATACGTCTTCTTCCGCTACGCCTGGCGCGGGTCGCTGATCCCGATCGTCACCATCATCGGCATGGACCTCAGCGGGCTCCTCGCGGGCGCCGTGGTCACCGAGTTCACCTTCGACCTGGCCGGCATCGGCCGTCTCGCGGTCGAGTCCTCGCTGACCAAGGACCTGCCCCTCACGATGGGCGTCATGCTGTTCGGGGCGTTCTTCATCCTCGTCCTGAACATCATCGTGGACCTCGCCTACGCCTACATCGACCCGCGCGTGCGCCTCGCCTAGGAGAAATACCGTGACCACACTGACCAAGTCCGAAGGCGCCCAGGCTCCGACCGGGTCCGAGGCCTTCCTGTCGGTCCGTGATCTGCGGGTGCGGTTCTCCACCGAGGACGGCATCGTCAAGGCGGTCGACGGGCTCTCCTTCGACGTCGAGCGGGGGAAGACCCTCGGCATCGTGGGCGAGTCCGGCTCGGGCAAGTCCGTGACCAACCTGACCGTCCTCGGTCTGCACAACCCCATGAGCTCCACCGTCGAGGGCGAGATCATCCTCGACGGCAAGGAGCTGGTGACGGCGACCGAGCGGGAGATGGAGAAGCTGCGCGGCAACAAGGTCGCGATGATCTTCCAGGACCCGCTCACCGCGCTCTCGCCGTACTACACGGTGGGCCGGCAGATCGCCGAGCCGTTCATGAAGCACACCGGGGCCTCCAAGAAGGAGGCGAAGGACCGGGCCGTGGAGATGCTGACCAAGGTCGGCATCCCGCAGCCCAAGACGCGCGTCGACGACTACCCGCACCAGTTCTCCGGCGGTATGCGCCAGCGCGCGATGATCGCCATGGCGCTGGTCTGCAACCCCGACCTGCTGATCGCCGACGAGCCGACCACCGCGCTGGACGTCACCGTGCAGGCCCAGATCCTGGACCTGCTCAAGGACCTCCAGCAGGAGTTCGGCTCCGCGATCATCTTCATCACCCACGACCTCGGCGTCATCTCTCACATGGCCGACGACCTGCTGGTGATGTACTCGGGCCGCGCGGTGGAGCGCGGCAGCGTCCGCGAGGTGCTGCGCAACCCGCAGCACCCCTACACCTGGGGGCTGCTCAGCTCGATGCCGCGTCTGGGCGGCAACACGTCCGAGGCGCTCACGCCGATCCCGGGCAACCCGCCCAGCCTGCTCAACCCGCCCTCGGGCTGCCCCTTCCACCCGCGCTGCGCCTTCCGGTCCGAGGTGCCCGGCACCGCGTGCTCGGACGAGCGCCCGCTGCTGGGCGAAGGACGCGCGGCCGCCTGCCACCTGACGGCCGAGCAGAAGCAGTCCATCTTCATCGACAAGATCCAGCCCCGGCTGCGCTAGGGAGCACCGAGACATGAGCGACAACCTCACCCTCCCCACACAGCAGGGACCGACCGACACGCCGTCCGCCGAGACGCTGCTGCAGGTCGAGGGTCTGACCAAGCACTTCCCGATCTACGGCGGCTTCCCGATCAAGCGGAAGGTCGGCGCGGTCCAGGCCGTCGACGGGGTCGACCTGACCGTCGGCGTCGGCGAGAGCGTCGGCCTGGTCGGCGAGTCGGGCTGTGGCAAGTCGACCACGGGCCGGCTCATCACCCGGCTGCTGGAACCGACCGGCGGGAAGATCACGTACGCCGGGCAGGACATCACGCACGCCTCCCGGCGGCAGATCGCGCCCGTGCGGTCCGAGATCCAGATGATCTTCCAGGACCCGTACTCCTCGCTGAACCCGCGCCAGACCGTCGGCACGATCATCAAGTCGCCGATGGAGGTCAACGGGATCAACCCGCCGGGAGGCCGCGAGAAGAAGGTCCGGGAGCTGCTGGAGCTGGTCGGCCTCAACCCCGAGCACTACAACCGCTTCCCGCACGAGTTCTCCGGCGGTCAGCGCCAGCGCATCGGCGTGGCCCGCGCGCTCTCCCTGAACCCGAAGCTGATCGTCGCCGACGAGCCGGTCTCGGCGCTGGACGTGTCGATCCAGGCGCAGGTGGTCAACCTGCTGCAGAAGGTCCAGGAAGAGATGGGCATCGCCTTCCTCTTCATCGCCCACGACCTGGCGGTCGTGCGGCACTTCTCGCAGCGCCTCGCGGTGATGTACCTCGGCAAGATCGTCGAGGTCGGCGACCGCGACTCCCTCTACAACCGGCCGCGGCACCCGTACACCCACGCCCTCCTCTCGGCGGTCCCCGAGGTCGAGATCGAGGACGAGGGTCCCGCCCGCGAGCGGATCCGGCTCTCCGGTGACGTGCCCTCGCCGATCCACCCGCCGTCCGGCTGCCGCTTCCGCACCCGCTGCTGGAAGGCGCAGGACAAGTGCGCGACGGAGGAGCCGCCGCTGGTCCAGCTCTCCGGCAACCGGGCCGGCCACCTGACGGCCTGCCACTTCCCGGAGGACCCGACCACCGAGGCCCGCGACGAGGACGTCGTCCTCGACCCGGCGCTCAAGGCGCTGGAGAACGGCGCCGAGGGCGGTCCCGTCGACAAGAAGTGACCTCTTCTCCCGCTCGGCCGGCCGTGCGGCGGTGACAGTCCGCCGCCGGCCGGCCGTTCGGCTGTCACGGCCCGTTCCCGGCCGGCCGTCCGGCGCGGACGCCGACGGTCGGCCGGATCGCCGGGGCGGTACCGGTGACGACCGGTCGGACCGCCGGGGCCGCGCCGGTGCCGGTCGGCCGGATCGCCGGGGAGGTGCCGGGCCGCCCCGGCCGGTCGCCGCTCACCCGCCCCTCACTCCCCGCTGCGCTCCGCGACGGTGATGATCTCGGGGGCGGCCGGGGTCAGCGGCCCCCGCCGCCAGTCGCCGTAGCGCCGTCGTACGGTGAGGCCGGCCTCCGTGAGGAACCGGTCGAGCCCGTCCGCGCCGAGGAACCTGAGGGTCTTGCGGGTCACCCTGGGCCGCGGCAGGAGCGGGCTCTCGAAGGTCCCGGTGAAGGTCACCCGGTCCCCGACGACCGGGTGGAGCACCTCGTGCCACAGCCGGACCGGGGTGCCGTCCCCGGCGGTCGTCCGGTGGATCCGGTCCGGTGTCCACCGTTCCCAGGCCCGCGCCGCCGGATTGCGGGTCTCGAACACGAACCGCCCGCCGGGGACGAGAGCCGCCCGTACGGCGGCGAGGGCGCGGCGCAGCGTTTCGTCGGCCACCAGCTCCTGGAACGCGTGCCCCGTCATCACGACGAGGTCGAACTCCTCCCGCCGGCGCGTGGAGTCGAGGTCCCCGAGCACCCACTCCACGTCCACGGCCCGCCGCCGGGCCTGCACGAGCATCGCGGCCGCCGGGTCGAGCCCGGTGAGCCGCCCCCGGTGTCCGGTCTCCCGCGCCCGGGCGAGCAACCGCCCCGTGCCGCAGCCCACGTCGAGGACGGCCCCGGCCCCTCGTACCCGTTCCAGGTAGAAGTCGTCGTCCGGCCCCCAGGGGTTGAGGCCGTCGTACAGCGCGGCGAGTTCGAGATCGCCGAAAGAGGGATCGACCATGCGGAGAGTCTGCCCGCTGGAGGGGGCGGGGCACGGAACCGCGAACCGTGGCAGGCCGGTGCGGCTCCGAGGCGGCCGCCCGCCGCCCGCGGTTCCCGGGGGTCCGGCACCCGGGGGTCCGGCACCCGGACGGGTGGCACCCGTGTGCGTCATGCGCCGTTTGCGTTGATATTTACTGATAAGGAATCAGTACGTCGACACGGACGTCGACACCGACGGCACAGCGCTCAGGTGAGGCGCGGTCAAGAGGAGGCATCCATGCGTGGAGCCACGCACGCCAAGTGGGCCGCATGCGCGGCGGCCGCGGCCCTCACGGCGACGGCCTGCGGGGGCGGGGGCGACAGCGGGGGCGACACCGGCGCGGTGCTCAGTTCCTCGTGGGGCGACCCGCAGAACCCGCTGGAGCCGGCCAACACCAACGAGGTGCAGGGCGGCAAGGTCCTCGACATGATCTTCCGGAGCCTGAAGAAGTACAACCCGGAGACCGGCAAGGCCGAGGACATGCTCGCCGAGAAGATCGAGACCTCGGACTCGCAGAACTTCACCGTCACGATCAAGGACGGCTGGACCTTCAGCAACGGCGAGAAGGTCACCGCCAAGTCCTTCGTGGACGCCTGGAACTACGGCGCCAGCCTGAAGAACAACCAGAAGAACGCCTACTTCTTCGGCTACATCGAGGGCTACGACAAGACACACCCCGAGGACGGGAGCAAGCAGACCGCCGAGACCCTCTCGGGGCTGAAGGTCGTCGACGACAAGACCTTCACCGTCAAGCTCAACCAGAAGTTCTCGACCTTCCCCGACGTCCTCGGCTACCCCGCCTACGCACCCCTGCCCCAGGCCTTCTTCACCGACCACGCCGGCTGGCTGGCCAAGCCGGTCGGCAACGGGCCCTACGCCGTCGACTCCTACACCAAGGGCTCCCAGATGAGCCTGCGCAAGTGGGCGGACTACCCCGGCGACGACGCGGCGGAGAACGGCGGCGTGGACCTGAAGGTCTACACCGACAACAACACCGCCTACACCGACCTGCTGGCCGGCAACCTCGACCTGGTCGACGACGTGCCGGCGGCCCAGCTCAAGAACGTCAAGAACGACCTCGGCGACCGCTACCTCAACACCCCCGCCGGCATCCTCCAGACCCTCGCCTTCCCGTTCTACGACCCGCAGTGGAACAGGAGCGGCTCGGACAAGGTCCGCACCGGCCTGTCCCGGGCCATCGACCGCGAGCAGATCACCGAGACGATCTTCCAGAAGACCCGCACCCCCGCCACCGACTGGACCTCCCCGGTGCTCGGCGAGGACGGCGGCTTCAAGGAAGGCCTGTGCGGGGACGCCTGCGACTACGACCCGGCCGAGGCCAAGAAGCTCATCCAGGAGGGCGGCGGCCTCCCCGGCGGCCAGGTCAAGATCACGTACAACGCGGACACCGGCTCCCACAAGCAGTGGGTCGACGCCGTCTGCAACTCCATCAACAACGCCCTCGGCAACGACAAGGCCTGCGTCGGCAACCCCGTCGGCACCTTCGCCGACTTCCGCAGCCAGATCGGCGACCGGAAGATGACCGGCCCCTTCCGGGCGGGCTGGCAGATGGACTACCCGCTCATCCAGAACTTCCTCCAGCCGCTGTACTACACCAACGCCTCCTCCAACGACGGCAAGTGGTCGAACAAGGAGTTCGACGACCTCGTGAACAAGGCCAACGCCGAGACCGACACCGCCAAGGCCGTCGAGACGTTCCAGCAGGCCGAGGAGGTCGTCCGGGACAACATGGCCGCCATCCCGCTCTGGTACCAGAACGGCAGCGCCGGCTACTCGGAGCGCCTCTCGGGCGTCAAGCTCAATCCGTTCTCCGTCCCGGTCTACAACGAGATCAAGGTCAGCTGACCCGCCATGGGGCGGTACGTGATCCGGCGCCTCCTCCAGATGATCCCGGTGTTCATCGGGGCCACGCTGCTGATCTTCCTGATGGTCAACGTGATGGGCGACCCCATCGCGGGCCTCTGCGGCGACCGGCAGTGCGACCCCGCCACCGCCGCCCAGCTGAAGAAGGAGTTCGGCCTCGACAAGCCGGTCTGGCAGCAGTACCTGACCTACATGGGGAACGTCTTCACCGGCGACTTCGGGACGGCGTTCAACGGCCAGCCGGTCACCGAGCTGATGGCCTCGGCGTTCCCCGTCACCATCCGGCTGACGATCGTCGCGATCCTCTTCGAGATCGTCATCGGCATCACCCTCGGAGTCGTCACCGGCCTGCGCCGCGGCCGCCCCGTCGACACCGGCGTCCTGCTCGTCACCCTCGTCGTGATCTCCGTCCCCACCTTCGTCACCGGCCTGCTGCTCCAGCTGCTGCTCGGCGTCGAGTGGGGCTGGATCAAACCGTCGGTGTCGCCGGACGCCACGTTCGACGAGCTGATCGTGCCGGGCCTGGTGCTGGCGAGCGTCTCCCTGGCCTACGTCACCCGCCTGACCCGCACCTCCATCGCGGAGAACAAGCGGTCCGACTACGTCCGTACGGCCGTCGCCAAGGGCCTGCCCAGGCGCCGCGTCGTCACCCGCCACCTGCTGCGCAACTCGCTCATCCCGGTCGTCACCTTCATCGGCACCGACATCGGCGCCCTGATGGGCGGCGCGATCGTCACCGAGCGCATCTTCAACATCCACGGCGTCGGCTTCCAGCTCTACCAGGGCATCCTCCGCCAGAACACCCAGACCGTCGTCGGCTTCGTGACCGTCCTCGTCCTGGTCTTCCTGGTGGCCAACCTGCTCGTCGACCTCCTGTACGCCGTACTCGACCCGAGGATCCGCTATGCCTGAACCGATGCCGCCGGAGCCCCGCCCTCCCTCCGGCGGGGGCCGCGTCCCGGAGGAGGACGGCGCCGTCGCCGCGACGGGCATGGGCGGCGCGATGGACCTCGCCACCTCCGAGGGCGAGACCCTGGAGAAGGCGCCCGGCCCGGACGGCACCGGCCCCGCCGAGAAGGCGCGTTCCCTGTGGTCCGACGCCTGGCGCGACCTGCGCCGCAACCCGGTCTTCATCATCTCCGCCCTGGTCATCCTCTTCCTGGTCTTCATCTCCCTGTGGCCCTCGGCGATCGCCTCCGGCTCCCCCCTCACGTGCGACCTCGCCAAGGCCCAGGAGGGCTCCCAGCAGGGCGCCCCGTTCGGCTACGACGGCCAGGGCTGCAACGTGTACACCCGCACCGTCTACGGCGCCCGTACGTCCGTCACGGTCGGCGTCCTGGCCACGCTCGGCGTCGCCCTGTTCGGCAGCGTCCTGGGCGGGCTCGCCGGCTTCTTCGGCGGGACGTGGGACTCCGTCCTGTCCCGGACCACCGACATCTTCTTCGCGATCCCGGTCGTCCTCGGCGGCCTGGTGCTGCTCTCCGTGGTGACCAGCAACACCGTCTGGCCCGTCATCGGGTTCATGGTGCTGCTCGGCTGGCCGCAGATCTCCCGCATCGCCCGCGGCTCGGTCATCACCGCCAAGCAGAACGACTACGTCCAGGCCGCTCGGGCGCTCGGCGCCTCCAACTCCCGCATGCTGCTGCGGCACATCACGCCCAACGCCGTCGCCCCCGTGATCGTCGTCGCCACCATCGCGCTCGGCACGTACATCGCCCTGGAGGCCACCCTGTCCTACCTCGGCGTCGGCCTGAAGCCGCCGACCGTCTCCTGGGGCATCGACATCTCCGCCGCCTCGCCGTACATCCGCAACGCGCCGCACGCCCTGCTGTGGCCCTCCGGTGCCCTGGCGCTCACCGTGCTGGCGTTCATCATGCTCGGCGACGCGGTGCGCGACGCCCTCGACCCGAAGCTGAGGTGACGTCCCGATGCTGCTCGAAGTGCGCGACCTGCACGTGGAGTTCCGCACCCGCGACGGGATCGCCAAGGCCGTCAACGGCGTCACCTACGGCGTCGACGCGGGCGAGACCCTCGCCGTGCTGGGGGAGTCCGGCTCCGGCAAGTCCGTCACCGCCCAGGCCGTCATGGGCATCCTGGACGTCCCGCCCGGCCGGATCACCGGCGGGGAGATCCTCTTCCAGGACCGGGACCTGCTGACCCTCAAGGAGGAGGAGCGCCGCAAGGTCCGGGGCGCCGGGATGGCGATGATCTTCCAGGACGCGCTGTCCTCGCTCAACCCCGTGCTCTCCGTGGGCGACCAGCTCGGCGAGATGTTCGTCGTGCACCGCGGCATGTCGAAGAAGGACGCCCGCGCCAAGGCTGTCGAGCTGATGGACCGGGTCCGCATCCCGGCGGCGAAGGAACGGGTCCGGCAGTACCCGCACCAGTTCTCCGGCGGCATGCGCCAGCGCATCATGATCGCGATGGCGATGGCCCTGGAACCCGCGCTGATCATCGCGGACGAGCCGACCACCGCCCTCGACGTCACCGTCCAGGCCCAGGTCATGGACCTGCTCGCGGAACTGCAGCGCGAACTGCACATGGGGCTCATCCTGATCACCCACGACCTCGGCGTGGTCGCCGACGTCGCCGACCGCATCGCCGTGATGTACGCGGGCCGGATCGTGGAGTCGGCGCCCGTCCACGACATCTACAAGGCGCCCGCCCACCCCTACACCCGCGGCCTGCTCGACTCCATCCCGCGCCTGGACCAGAAGGGCCAGGAGCTGTACGCCATCAAGGGCCTGCCGCCCAACCTCATGCACATCCCGCCGGGCTGCGCCTTCCACCCGCGCTGCCCGATGGCCCAGGACGTGTGCCGCACCGACGAGCCGCCGCTGTACGAGGTGGCCGAGGAGCGCGGCAGCGCCTGCCACTTCTGGAGGGAGTGCCTGCATGGCCAGTACCCCGGCTGACCCGGCCGCCCCGGTCCCCGCGCCGGCCGAGCCGATCCTCGAGGTGACCGGGCTCGTCAAGCACTACCCGCTCACCCGGGGCATCCTCTTCAAGAAGCAGGTCGGCGCCGTCAAGGCCGTCGACGGCGTCGACTTCACCCTCGGCCGCGGCGAGACCCTCGGCATCGTGGGGGAGTCCGGCTGCGGCAAGTCCACGGTCGCCAAGATGCTGGTCAACCTGGAGAGGCCGACGGACGGGACGATCCGCTACAAGGGCGACGACATCACCCAGCTGTCGGGGAAGGCCCTCAGGGCGGTCCGCCGCAACATCCAGATGGTCTTCCAGGACCCCTACACCTCCCTCAACCCCCGCATGACGGTGGGCGACATCATCGGGGAGCCGTACGAGATCCATCCCGAGGTGGCGCCCAAGGGCGACCGGCGCAGGAAGGTCCAGGACCTGCTGGACGTGGTCGGCCTCAACCCCGAGTACATCAACCGCTACCCGCACCAGTTCTCCGGCGGCCAGCGCCAGCGCATCGGCATCGCGCGGGGGCTCGCCCTGCGCCCCGAGGTGATCGTCGCCGACGAGCCGGTGTCCGCGCTCGACGTGTCCGTGCAGGCGCAGGTCATCAACCTGCTGGCTGGCCTCCAGAGCGAGTTCGACCTCTCGTACGTCTTCATCGCGCACGACCTGTCGATCGTCCGGCACATCTCCGACCGGGTCGGGGTGATGTACCTCGGACGGATCGTGGAGACCGGCCGGGACGCCGAGATCTACGACCACCCCACCCACCCGTACACCCAGGCGCTGCTCTCCGCGGTGCCCGTCCCGGACCCGGAGGCGCGCGAGCACCGGGAGCGGATCATCCTCTCCGGGGACGTGCCCTCGCCGACGAACATCCCCTCCGGCTGCCGCTTCCGCACCCGCTGCTGGAAGGCGCAGGAGCGGTGCGCCCGGGAGGTGCCGGCCCTGGCCGTCCCCGCGGAGTTCCGCCGCACGGGCGGCCCCGCGGCCCACGACTCCGCCTGCCACTTCGCGGAGGAGAAGCAGGTGGTGCCGCCCGAGGAGCCCCGCGAAGATCATGGAAACGAGGGGGCATAGCCGCACATTCGCGTCGCAATCGCGTTAACACGCAGGCAACTTGACCGACGCGTTTCCGATATACGGACGCGTCAGGCTGAACAGCGTACGGCCGTGCGGGTGCCGTAAGCGGGCCGGGAGCGCCATGTCTCCCGGCCCGCTGCCCCTTTTTTGCGCCTAAACCGGCGCCGCTCTCGCGGACCTGGCTGGTGCCTCGTCGTGGTTCCTCAATTGTCGGTCGCGGTGCTCTCCGGAGGGCTGCCGCTCACGTGAGTTCGAGGGAGCGGCGCAGGAAGTCCAGTTGGAGGCGGAGCAGGTTCTCGGCGACCGTCTCCTGGGGGGTCATGTGCGTCACGCCGGCCAGCGGCAGGACCTCGTGCGGGCGGCCGGCGGCGAGCAGGGCCGAGGAGAGCCGCAGGGAGTGGGCGACCACCACGTTGTCGTCGGCGAGGCCGTGGATGATCATCATCGGGCGGGCCGGTTCGGCGGGGTCGACCAGTCCCGCGTCGTCCACCAGTGAGTTCCGCCGGTAGACCTCCGGCTGCTGCCCGGGATGTCCGAGGTAGCGCTCCTGGTAGTGCGTGTCGTACAGGCGCAGGTCGGTGACCGGGGCGCCGACCACCGCCGCGTGGAACACGTCCGGGCGGCGCAGCACCGCGAGGGCCGCCAGGTAACCGCCGAAGGACCAGCCGCGGATGGCGACCCGGCTCAGGTCGAGCGGGAAGTCGGCGGCGAGCGCCTGGAGGGCGTCGACCTGGTCCTGGAGCACGACGGCCGCCAGATCGTCCCTGATCGCCTTCTCCCAGGCGGGTGAGCGCCCCGGAGTGCCCCGGCCGTCGGCGACGACCACCGCGAACCCCTGGTCGGCGAACCACTGCGAGGTGAGATGGGCGTTGTGCGCGGCGAGCACGCGGGGCCCGTGCGGGCCGCCGTAGGGGTCCAGCAGGACCGGGAGCGAGGTGTCACCGGGGTAGTCCGTAGGCATAAGCACGGCGCACGGGATGCGCCGTGCGCCCCCCTGGGTGAGCGTCACGCGGGGCGAGAGGCCGGGATCCTCCGCATACGACCGGACCGTGACCGCCGGCGCCCGCCCTCCCGCCGGCGAGACCTTCGGTTCCCTCCGGTCGCCGCTGCGCAGCACCCGCACCCGGCTCCCGGGCCGGTCCAGGGTCGCCGAGACCAGGACGGTCACGCCCCCGGCCCGCACCGCCGAGTGCACGCCGGGCTCGTCGGACACGCGCTCCACGCCGAGTTCGTTGACCCGGTAGACGTGCACCTCGCCGATCTCGGGGCTCTCCGCCGACTCGCCGGCCGAGGCCGAGACCAGCACGTCGTCGGCCGTCACGTCCAGCACCGCGCGGACCTGCAACTGCGCTCCGGTCAGCGGACGTTCGCCGACCGCGAGGACCCGCGCACCGCCCTCGTCGGCGATCCGCACCAGCTGCCCGGAGGGGCTCCAGCAGGGCACCCCGGGGAAAAGATCAAGCCAAATCGGGTCTTCGTCGGCGTGCACCATCCGGGTCGCCCCGGAGGCGGTGTCGACCGCCAGGTACAACTGACTGCGCTGGTCGCGCGCCTGTACGAGCAGCAGCGGGGCACCCGCCGCTGACCAGTGCACTCGCGCCAGATAGGGGTAGCGCGCCCGGTCCCAGACGACCTCCGTGCGCACCCCGTCGAGACCGAACACGAACAGCCGCACGTCCGCGTTGGCCGTCCCGGCAGCCGGATACGGGACGTGTTGTGGGTCACGTTTCGGCTGGGCCGGATCGGAGATCCACCACCGCTCCACCGGCGTGTCGTCCACCCTCGCCACCAGTAGCCGGTCGGACTCCGGGGCCCACCAGAACCCCCGCGAACGGCCCATTTCCTCCGCCGCGATGAACTCGGCCAATCCGTACGAAACCCCCTCCGACTCCGGCTCGGCGAGCGCCACGTCGCCCTCGCCCTCGGCGCCCACGACCCGCAGGGCGCCCCGTGCGACGTACGCGACGAGCCGTCCGTCGGGGGAGGGGCGAGGGTCGATCACCGGCCCGGGAACGCGGATCCCGCGCGCCGTACCGGCCCGCAGCTCCGCCGTGAAAAGCCGCCCTGACAAGGTGAAAGACGCCAGCTCGACGGCCGCGTCGGTGGCGTACCCGACGATCCCGGCGCCCCCTTCGCGGCTGCGCTCGCGGCGCGCCCGCTCCTCGGGCGAGAGGGCCTCCGGGGTGCCGCCGAGGAGGGCGCGCGGGTCCGCGACCACGCGCTCTTGGCCGTCCGCCGGGTCGAGGACCCACAGCGCGTTGCTGCGGTCGTCACCGGCCAAGGAGCGCAGGAACGCGACACGGGAGCCGTCGGGCGCCACCGTGAACGAACGCGGCGCGCCGAGCGTGAACCGCTGGGTCCGGGCGTGCCGGCGGGGGAAGGAGTCGGACTCGGTCGTCATGCCCCGACCATATTGGCCATGCGCCCCCTTGTGCGGCTGTGCGCCGAGAGATGCGCACGCACCCACAGTTATGATCACTAGCGCTGTGTGGGTATGAACCTGCTGGCTGTTGTACGGATTTACGGGTTCCCTAGCTCTGTCGTCCCCCACGTAACCAGGTTCTTGGAGGTGAGCCGCCGTGGCACTCTCGATTTCGGCGGTGGTGCTGCTGGCGATCATCGTCTTCTTGTTGATCAAGAAGTCAGGACTGAAGGGCGGTCACGCGGTTGTCTGCATGCTGCTCGGCTTCTACCTCGCCTCCTCCACGATGGCGGGGACGATCAACGACCTGACGACGAGCGTCGCGAGCATGATCGGCAGCATCAAGTTCTGACCGGCGCGACCCCGCGTCCGTGTATCCGTCTGCCCCTGCGGCACGGATGCATGCCCGCCTCGTAGGGTTGCCCCATGACGGAACTGCCAGCCCGGCGTCTGCTGCTGGTGCACGCGCACCCGGACGACGAGTCGATCAACAACGGCGCGACCATGGCCAGGTACGCGGCCGAGGGTGCCCAGGTGGCTCTCGTCACCTGCACCCTCGGTGAGCGTGGCGAGGTCATCCCGCCGCAGCTGCGGCACCTCACCGGTGCCGCCCTCGGCGAGTGGCGCCTGCGCGAACTCACCGCCGCCATGGGCGAACTGGGTGTCGGCGACTTCCGGCTGCTCGGCGGCACCGGGCGGTACGCCGACTCCGGGATGATGGGCCTGCCCGACAACGACGACCCCGCCGCCTTCTGGCAGGCCGACGTCGACGCCGCCGCCGGATCGCTGGTCGAGGTGATCCTAGCCCTGCGCCCCCAGGTCCTCGTCACCTACGACGAGCACGGCGGCTACGGCCACCCCGACCACGTCCAGGCCCACCGCGTCGCCATGCGGGCCGTCGAGCTGGCCGACCGGGCCGGCTGGAGCGTGCCCAAGGTGTACTGGAACCGCGTCCCGCGGTCCGTCGCCGAGGCCGCCTTCGCCCGGCTCGGACAGGAGCTGCCCGGCCTGCCCTTCGACAGGAGCGCCGCCGTGGCGGACGTACCCGGTGTCGTGGACGACGAGCGGATCACCACCGAGATCGACGGCGGCGCGTACGCCACCGCCAAGGCCGCCGCGATGCGCGCGCACGCCACCCAGATCGAGGTCGCCCCCGACGGCGGGTACTTCGCGCTCTCCAACGAACTGGCCCAGCCCCTGTTCACCACCGAGTACTACGAACTCGTCCGCGGACAGCGGCCCCGGGAGCGGGAGACCGACCTGTTCGCCGGTGTCGACGGCGCCGGCGCCGAGGAGGCCCTCTGATGCCCGACCACGGTTCCCTGCTCGCCCAGCCCCTCCAACGGCCCCCCGCCGCACGGATCGCCGCCTACCTCGGGCTCCTGCTGCTCGGCGCGCTCACCGCGCTGGCCGGGGCGCTCGTCCAGGCCGGCTGGTTCCCCGGCGGGCTGCTGCTCGCGCTCGCGGGCGCCGCCGGGCTGTTCCTCGGCGGCGCACGGGCCGTCGGCAGCCGGGCCGGGGCCGTCGCGCCCGCCGCCGGCTGGATGATCGCCGTCGTCCTGCTCACCGCCGGCCGCCCCGAGGGCGACTTCCTGTTCGGCGCGGGAGGAGGCTCCTACCTCTTCCTGCTCGGCGGCATGGCACTCGCTGTGATCTGCGCCACCATCGGCTGGGGACGGCAACCTGTCGGCGACGGCGTCCGACTTGGCAAGTGACGTACCACTTCGCCGCGGCAAGGGCGTGCGAGTCCCGTGACGTTTTCGACGGCGGTCATGGGATACCGGCCAGAAGTGGCCAGTATGGTGGTGCGCGCCGCCGAGCTGCCCGTGAGGTCGTGGCGGGCGGCGGAGCCAACCTGGAGAACCTGCCTTGAGTCGTGAAACTGACAGTCCGTCCTCCGGGCCCAACGGGTCCAACGGGCGCGGCGGAGCCGCATACCCCTCGGGCACGCCGCCCTACGGCACCCCGATGGTGTCCGACGGCGGCCCGGACGCGGGCCGTTCCGCCGCACGGCCGGAGGAACGCAAGACCGAGACCACGCTGACGACCCGGATCCGGATCAACATCCCCGGATCGCGGCCCATCCCGCCGGTCGTCGTGCGCAAACCCGTCAACGACGCGGACGACGACGGCGGTGCCGACGCGCACGGCGGCGCCGACGCGCAGGGCGCGGGCCCCTCCGGCGCCGTCGGCGGCGCCTCCACGACGGGAGCCGCCGGACGCCCGGGAGCCGGCGGTACCGCCGAGGCACCCGGCGACCACGCGCCGACGGCCGAGGAGAAGACGCCCAGCGACTGGTTCGCCCCCCGCAAGTCCGGCCCCGCCAGAGCCGGTCAGGCCGGCGGCCCCGCCAACGGCGGCGACCCGGCGCCCGCTTCGGGCCCCGGCGCGCCCTCCGGCACCCCCTCCGCCCCGCCCGCACCCGGCGCGGGCGCCGGTGCGCCCGGCGGCGTGCGTCCGGCGGCCGGGCGGCCCGGCGGTGCGCCCGGCTCCCCGAGCGCACCGGGTGCCGCCCGCCCCGGCGGCACCAACGGCGCCGGCATGTCCGGCGCCACCGGCGGTCCGGTGGCCCCCGGCCACGGCGGCGGCACCGGCTCCTTCGACGTGACCGAGGCGCTCGCCGCGGGTCCCCTCGGCAACGGCGCCCGTCCGACGCAGGGCGGCGGTCCCGCCCAGGGCGGTGCGATACAGGGCGGCCCGGCGCAGGGCGGCGGTCCCGCGCAGGGCGGCGGCCCCGAGCCGCGCCGCGACGACCTGCCGTACTTCGCCGGAAACGGGAACGGCAACGGCAACGGCAACGGGAACGGGAACGGCCAGGTCGGCCGTCCCGGACCGGGCGGCCCGGCCGGCGGCCCCGGCGGCCCCGGTGCCGCCTACGACTTCAACGGACCCGAAGGCCCCGCCGGCCGAGGCGGCCGGGGCGGCCCGCAGGGGCCCGCCGGGCCCACCGGCGGCCCGGTGACCGGAGACGGCCCGATGGTGCCGCCGATGAACGGCGGAGCCGCCGGCGCGGCTCCGGGCACCGCCGCGGGCGCCGTCCGCCACCCCGGCGGCGGCCTCAGCGACGACACCGCGATCCTCACCCCGCAGCAGCCGGCCTCCGAGCCCGGCCCCGGCGGCTACGGCCGGCACGACAACGTCTCCGGACAGACCGTCACCAGCGGCATCCCGGTCGTCCCCGCGGCCGGTCAGGGCCCCGGCCCGGGCGGACCGTTCGCACCCGGCGGCCACCCCGACGGGCCGCTGCCGCACACCCCGCCGCAGGCGCCCGAGCCCGCCGCGCGGAACGCGCCCGCGGCCGGCTCGAAGCAGAAAAAGAAGAAGGGCCGCAGCAAGCTGGTCCTGCTCGGCGGCCTGGTGGTGGTCGCCGCGGCCGGCGCCTACGGAGCCGGACTGCTGATGAACCACTCCGACGTGCCCAAGGGCACCACCGTGCTCGGCGTGGACATCGGCGGCGGCACCCGCGACGACGCCGTCAAGAAGCTCGACGACGCCTTCGAGGGCCGGGTGAACCAGGCGCTGAAGCTGTCCGTGGACGGCGGCACCGTCACCCTCAAGCCGGAGCAGGCGGGCCTGCAGTTCGACATGCAGTCCACCGTCGACGCGGCCGCCAAGAGCGACTACAACCCCGTCTCGGTGATCGGCTCGCTGTTCGGCGAGCACCGCGAGATCGAGCCCGTCATGCCGGTCGACGAGGAGAAACTCCAGGCGGCCCTGAAGAACGCCGCGAGCGGCTCCGGCTCGGCCACCGACGGCACGATCAAGTTCGAGTCCGGCAAGGCCGTCGCCGTCTACGGCAAGGCGGGCAAGGGCATCGACGCGGCCAAGGCCCAGACGGCCGTCGTGGAGGCCTACCGCGGCCAGGTCGAGACCGGCACGCCCACCGCGGTGAAGGTCCCGACGACGACCAAGCAGCCGACGGTGCCCGACGCCGAGGTCGACCGGATGATGAAGGAGTTCGCCGAACCGGCGATGTCCGGCAACGTCACCGTCCAGACCGACGCCGCGCACTCCGTGCCGATGAGCCCGAAGAACTCCCTGTGGAAGTTCCTCGGCGTCAAGGCCATCGACGGCAAACTCGTCGAGAGCTACGACGAGGCCGCGCTGGAGGAGCTGTACGGCGGCGCCTTCGACGGTGTCCTCATCACCCGCGGCACCGGCCAGAAGACGCCCGTCACGGTCCAGGACGTGATCAGCGCCCTGCGCCCGGCCCTGACGAGCACGACGGACCGGCTCGCGGTCATCGACACCGACCCGAGCTGACGCACGGCGGGCACTTCCGCCCGAGGGCACCCGGCAGCATCCGCGCCGGGTGCCCTCGGCGTTCACCGGCCGGGCCGCCCGCCGTCTGCGGCCCGGCGTCCGGGGCGTGGTGTCGGCCGCCCGCCGTCTGCGGCCCGCAGTTCGGCGCGTGGTGCCCGGCGTCCGGGGCGTGGTGCCGGCCGCCTGCCGTCCGCCGCCCGCCGCCCGTCGCGTGGTGCTGGCCGCCCGCCGCCTGCCGCATGACATCTGTCATACGGCACACCGGACGGCCGACACTGCCGCCCGCGCCCCCCGACGGCGAAGATCGACGCATGACGACGACAACACCGGTGGTCACCTTCGACCAGGTGACCAAGGGCTACGGGGACGTACGGGCGGTGGACGGGCTCGGCCTCGCCCTGCACGCGGGGGAGACCGTGGCGCTGCTGGGGCCCAACGGAGCCGGCAAGTCCACCACCCTGGACCTCCTCCTCGGCCTCAGGCAGGCCGACAGCGGCACGGTCCGCGTGTTCGGCACCAGCCCCCGCGAGGCGATCGTCGCCGGCCGGGTGGGAGCCATGCTCCAGAGCGGCGGACTGATGGACGAGGTGACCGTCGCCGAACTGGTCGCGCTCGCCTGCGCCCTGCATCCGCGGCCGTACCGGCCCGCGGACGTCCTGGCCCGTGCCGGCCTCACCAGGATCGCCGACCGCAAGGTGGACAAGCTCTCCGGCGGCCAGGCCCAGCGCGTCCGGTTCGCCCTCGCCACCGCCGGCGACAGTGACCTGATCGTCCTGGACGAGCCCACCACCGGAATGGACGTCACCACCCGCCGCGCCTTCTGGGACACCATGCGCGAACAGGCGGACCAGGGCCGCACGGTGCTGTTCGCCACGCACTACCTGGAGGAGGCCGACGCGATCGCCGACCGTGTCGTCGTGCTGCACCGCGGCCGTCTGCTGGCCGACGGCACGGCCGCCGAGATCAAGGCGAAGGCCGGCGCCCGCCGTGTCTCCTTCGACCTGGACGGCGAGACCCCGGCGACCTCGGCGACCGGCGGGATCGACGAGGGCGCCCTGCGGAAGCTGCCGTTCCTCACCGCCCTCACGGTCACCGGCCGCACGGTCCGCATCCAGTCCACCGACGCCGACGCCACCGTCCACGCGCTGTACGGACTCGGCCTGTACCCCCGCAACCTGGAGGTCGCCGGCCTCGGCCTGGAGCAGGCCTTCGTCGCCCTCACCGCCGCCGAGGAGGCACGCACCGCATGAACGCCCTGATCCGGCTCGAACTCGTCCGCGCCCTGCGCAACCGCAAGTTCCTGTTCTTCTCCGTGGTCTACCCCTCGGTGCTCTTCCTGCTGATCGCGGGCAGCGCCGACGCCACCACGGAGATCGACGGCACCGGCCTGACCCTGCCGGCCTACATGATGGTCTCCATGGCCTCCTTCGGCGCCCTGACGGCCGTCCTCATGGGCAACAGCGAACGCATAGCCAAGGAGCGCCAGAGCGGCTGGGTACGGCAGCTGAGGCTGACCCCGCTGCCGGGCCGCGGGTACGTCCTCGCCAAGACCGCGAGCGCCGCCGTCGTCAGTCTGCCGTCCGTCGTCGTGGTCTTCGTCGTCGCCGCGGCGGTGAAGGACGTACGCCTGGACGCCTGGCAGTGGCTCGCCCTCACCGGCGCGATATGGGCGGGCAGCCTCGTCTTCGCCGCCCTCGGCGTCGCGCTCGGGTACCTCGCGAGCGGGGACGCGGTCCGCCCGATCACGATGATCACCTACTTCGGGCTGTCGATCCTCGGCGGCCTGTGGATGCCGACGACCACCTTCCCCGACTGGCTCCAGGACGTCGCCCGCTGGGTCCCCACCCACTCCTACGCCGCCCTGGGACAGGCGATCGAGCAGAACCGGGCACCGCACGTCCAGGACGTCGCCGTCCTCGCCGCCTTCTTCGTCCTCTTCACGGGCGGCGCGGCGTGGCTGTACCGGAAGGACACCACGAAGGCGTGAGCGGCGTCGGCATCGGGCAGCGCCCGGAGAACCGCAGACAACGGGTCGTCAAGTCCCTGTGGACCGGCATCTGGCTGGTGTACCTGAGCGCTCCCGTCGCCGACCTGCTGCACGGCGGGCACGGCACGGGCGCGCGGGTCCTCGGCTGGACCGGCCTCGTCGCCTTCGTCGTCTGGTACATGGTGCTGGTCTTCCGCACCGGCCGCGGCGAACACAACCGCCTGGTGCTCGGCTCGCTGGGCGTCCTCGCCGCCCAGTCCACGCTCCTCGCCCTCACCCTGGGCCGCGAGTGGCTGGTCCTCTTCGTCTACGTGTCGATCGCGTCCGGTGCCGCCCTGCCGCCGCGGCTCGCCCGCTGGACCGTCCCGGCCGCGTCCGCGCTGATGGCCGCGATCGCCTTCGCGGTGCCGGACGGCCGGGCCTACCTGGCCGGACTGCTCATCCCGGCCCTCCTGGGAGGCTTCGCCATGACCGGTGTCCGCGAACTCGTCCGCACCACGATCGCGCTGCGCGAGGCCCGCGCCACCGTCGCCCAACTCGCCGCCAACGAGGAGCGGCTGCGCCTCGCCCGCGACCTGCACGACCTGCTCGGCCACTCCCTCTCCCTGATCACCCTCAAGAGCGAACTCGCCGGCCGGATGCTCCCCGACCACCCCGACAAGGCGGCCCAGCAGGTCGCCGACATCGAGCAGGTCAGCCGCCAGGCCCTGGTCGACGTCCGGGAGGCCGTCACCGGCTACCGCCGCCCGCGCCTCGCCGCCGAACTGGCGGGAGCGCGGGCCGCGTTGACGGCGGCCGGCATCGTCGCCGAGATCCCCTCCCCGCCCGGTCTCGACGGCGTCCCCGAGGACAGCGAGTCGGCCCTGGCCTGGTCCCTGCGCGAGGCCGTCACCAACGTCGTACGGCACAGCGGCGCCCGGCGCTGCACGGTCGAGGTGCTGCGCCGCCGGACCCTCGACGGGCCCGTCCTGGAGCTGTCCGTGGAGGACGACGGCCGCGGCGGCCCCGGCACGGTCCCCGCGGCGCCCCCCGGCAACGGCCTCACCGGCCTGGCCGAACGCCTGGAGAAGACGGGCGGCACGCTGGAGGCGGACGGCTCCAGGAGCGGCTTCCGGCTCACCGCGCGCGTCCCGGTGACCGACGTAGGATCCGGCTCATGACCCGCACGATCAAGGTCCTCCTCGCCGAGGACCAGTCGATGGTCCGCGAGGCGCTCGCCGCCCTGCTGGGCCTGGAGGACGACATCGAGGTGGTCGTCCAGGTGGCCCGCGGCGACGAGGTGCTCACGGCGGCGCGGGCCCACGACGTCGACGTGGCCCTCCTCGACATCGAGATGCCGGGCGCGACGGGCATCGAGGCGGCGGCCCTGCTGCACCGCGAACTCCCCGCGGTCAAACTGGTCGTCCTCACCACCTTCGGCCGCCCCGGCTACCTCCGCAGCGCCATGGAGGCGGGCGCCGACGCCTTCCTCGTCAAGGACGCCCCCGCGGCCCAACTGGCGCAGGCGGTCCGCAAGGTCCTGGCAGGCGAACGCGTCATCGACCCCACCCTCGCGGCGGCGGCCCTCGCGGAGGGTGCCAACCCCCTGACGGACCGCGAGCGCGAGGTGCTCCGGGCAGCGGCGGACGGCTCCACCAACGCCGAGCTGGCGGCGGCCCTGCACCTGTCCCAGGGCACGGTCCGCAACTACCTGTCGACGGCGATCCAGAAGCTGGCGGTGCGCAACAGGGCGGAGGCGGTGCGCACGGCGAGGGAGAAGGGCTGGCTCTGAACGGGGCCGGCCGGGGCCTCGGTTCAGCAGGGCCCGCGCTAGGGCGTGTCTGACAATTCGCGTCGGATCAGTGCGCGGCGTCTGGTGCGGTGCATCGCAAGGCGGAGGATCGCCCGTGTACTGGATGTACTCGGGTGATCCGACAACGCGGCGAGGTGCCGTGCCAGGCGTCGCGCGCCCGACGGGAATTGTCAGACACGCCCTAGTTCAGCAGGGCCCGCGCTCCCCGGGCCTCCTGCCTGACCCGCTCCGCCAGCGCCTCGTCCACCACCTCCACCAGCGCCGCGTACTCCTCCATCTCCTCCGCCCCCCGTACGAACTCCCCGCGCCGCACCAGCAGTTGCCCCCGCTCGTACCGCAGTCGGGCCGGATGGGACGGCAGCAGCAGCGCCAGCTCCACCGCCCACAGCGCCACGTCCGACCGCTCCGGCCGGAGCGCGGCCCACGCCCGGATGTTGTCGAGGATCCGCCGTACGACGTCCAGCGTCTCGGCCGGTTCCAGCATCGAGGGCTCCAGCGGTGCCCCCGTCGCCCCCGTCACCAGCAGCTCGGCGTCGCGCCCCGTCAGCACCCGGCCCCCGTCGAACGGATCGACGAGCACCTGTTCCCGCGGAGGACCGAAGCCGACCACGAAATGCCCCGGCAGGGCGACGCCGTACACCGGCGCCCCGGCCCGCCGCGCCACCTCGATCCACACCACGGACAGCAGGATGGGCAGCCCTCGGCGCCGCTCCAGCACCCGGTGCAGCAGGGACGACTCCAGCCGCTCGTAGTCCGCCGCGGAGCCGCCGAAACCGAGCCGTTCACCGAGCAGTTCGCGCAGCGCGACCGCCCACGCGAGCGGCCCGCCCGGCCGGAACGGCACCTGGCCCGCCAGCGAGTCCAGGTCGACCTGCGCGCCGTCCAGCCCGGCCTCGTCCAGCGTCGGGTCCGCCGCCGCCCCCACCAGCAGGCACAGCAGCGACAGATCGGGCCGCCCGGACCGCGCCTCCTCGGCGAACCGGCGCCGCAGCTCCGCGCGCTCGAGTCCCGTCACGGCGTACCCGCCTCCGGTTCCCGGTAGTGGTGGTAGGTGTGATGCGCCGCGAAGCCCATTCCGGCGTACAGCGCCCGCGCTCCCGCGTTGTCCTCCTCGACCTGGAGCCAGGCCGCCGACGCGCCCTCCTCCAGCGCCCGGCGCGCCAGCGCGGCCATCACGACCGTCGCCAGCCCCCGCCGCCGCCGCGCCGGATCGACCTCGACCGCCGCGAACCCGGCCCACCGCCCGTCCACGACGCACCGACCGACGGCCGCGGGAGCAGCCCCCTCGCCCGGCACGGACGCGAACCACACCGACGGCCCCGACCCCAGCACCTTCAGCGCCACCTCGCCGACCCCCTTGCGCCGGTACCGGGCCAGCCAGGCCTCGTCGGCCTCCCGCGCCAGCACCACCCGGCCGGCCTCCGCCTCCGCCCGGTCGGCGACCGGCGCCAGTGCCCCGGTCCACAGCTCGGCGGTCACCTCACGCACCCACCCGCGCCGCTCCAGCTCGGCGCACAGCAGCTCCTGGGTGCCCTCGGCCCCGGTCGCGGTCTGCAGGTAGGCGGGCAGACCCCGGTCGCCGTACCAGCGCCGTACGGCGTCCAGCGCCCCGTCGAGGGGCAGGCCCGGATCGCCCAGCGGCAGCACGGAGTTGGCGCGGCGGGTGAAGCCGGAGGCGGCGCGCAGCTCCCACTCGCCGAGCCGCTCGCTCTCCACGGGCCGCCAGGCGCGCGCGGAGACCCGGGCGAGTTCCCCGTAGGAGGCGGCCGGTCCCCGGCGGCGGGCCGGAGCGGCCGGGACGACCTTCCCGGCGACCAGGGAGGACTCCGCGATGCGGACGCTCTCGCCACCCTTTCGTGTGATCAGCAGCACACCGCTGTCCCATGATGTGAGAACACCCACCGTGTCGGTGAATTTCCCCTCGGTGGCCCCAGCCTCGCTCAAGCGCCGCACGGAGACACGTTTGCCCACGTCAGCGGCGGTGATGCGAACCTCGAGACGTCCGGCGGCCGAGATTTCCACAGGTCGGTCCACCCCTCCTGTTCGGATCAGTGCCAAGAACGGAGATACTAGGGGCGGGCATCGACGACGCCGCGCTCCCGCGCGCCAGGCGGCGGAGCCTGGGGAGGCCCGCCAGCGCCCTATCGAGGAGGAACGACAGCGTGACCTACGTCATCGCGCAGCCTTGTGTCGACGTGAAGGACAAGGCGTGCATCGAGGAGTGCCCGGTCGACTGCATCTACGAGGGCCAGCGGTCCTTGTACATCCACCCGGACGAATGCGTCGACTGTGGTGCCTGTGAGCCGGTCTGCCCGGTCGAGGCGATCTTCTACGAGGACGACACTCCGGAGGAGTGGAAGGACTACTACAAGGCGAACGTCGAGTTCTTCGACGAGCTGGGCTCGCCCGGCGGCGCCAGCAAGCTGGGTCTGATCGAGCGCGACCACCCCTTCATCGCCGCGCTGCCGCCGCAGGCCGGGTAACCGGCGAGCGGCCCGCTTCATCGCGCCGCCTCGGTCCCGTACGGCCTGATCGCCCGGATCGCCGTACGGGACCGAGGCGTTTGCCGTGTCCGCCACAGGCCGCTGCCGCAGGCCGCAACCGTCATGGGCCGTATCCGTCAGAGAGCGAGCTGAGAACCGTGTCCGCAGTTTCCGACCGTCTTCCCACCTTTCCCTGGGACAAGCTGGAGCCGTACAAGAAGACGGCCGCGGCGCACCCCGGCGGGATCGTCGACCTCTCCGTCGGCACCCCGGTCGACCCGGTCCCCGAGCTGATCCAGAAGGCGCTGATCGACGCGGCGGACTCCCCGGGCTACCCGACGGTCTGGGGCACCCCGGCGCTGCGGGACGCGATCACCGGCTGGCTGGAGCGGCGCCTGGGCGCCCGCGGGGTCACCCACCGGCACGTCCTGCCGATCGTCGGCTCCAAGGAACTGGTCGCCTGGCTGCCCACCCAGCTGGGCCTCGGCCCCGGCGACCGGGTCGCCTTCCCGCGCCTGGCCTACCCGACGTACGAGGTCGGCGCCCGGCTGGCCCGCGCCGCGTACGAGGCCTACGACGACCCGACCGCGCTGGACCCCGCCGGTCTCAGGCTCCTCTGGCTGAACTCCCCGTCCAACCCGACCGGCAGGGTCCTGTCCCGGGCCGAGCTGACCCGGACCGTGGCCTGGGCCCGCGAGCACGGCATCCTGCTCTTCTCCGACGAGTGCTACCTCGAACTGGGCTGGGAGGCCGACCCCGTCTCCGTCCTCGACCCGGACGTCAACGGCGGCTCCTACGACGGGATCGTCTCCGTCCACTCCCTGTCGAAGCGCTCCAACCTGGCCGGCTACCGCGCCGCCTTCCTGGCCGGTGACCCGGCGGTGCTCGCCCCGCTCCTGGAGATCCGCAAGCACGGCGGCATGATGACGTCGGCGCCCACCCAGGCGGCGGTCGTGGCGGCCCTCTCCGACGACGCCCACGTCCGCGAGCAGCGCGAACGCTACGCCGCCCGCCGCACCCTCCTGCGCGAGGCGCTCCTGGCCCACGGCTTCCGCATCGACCACAGCGAGGCCAGCCTCTACCTCTGGGCCACGAGGGACGAGTCCTGCTGGGACACGGTGTCCCGGCTGGCGGAGCGGGGCGTCCTGGTGGCCCCCGGGGACTTCTACGGCCCGGCGGGCGACCGGCACGTACGCGTGGCCCTGACGGCGACGGACGAGCGGGTGCGGGCGGCGGTGGAACGGCTGGCCTGACGCGGTCCCCGCCGCGGGCGGTCGTCCCGCCCGGGGCGACGGGCCCCGCGGACCGCTGCCGGGCGGTACCCGCACACACGGGCGGCGGGGCCCGGGGAGACCCCCGGGCCCCGCCGTCGCGGAAGCCGGTGCTCAGCCGAGCGGCAGGCCCTTGGCCGGCAGCGTCCCCGCCCCCGGCAGCCCGCCGTGCGTCAGCGAGTCCGTCGGCAGCCCACCCTTGGTGGCCGTGGACGCGGTGTCCCCGAGGAGGTCCCCGGCGGAGCCCGCCGCGGAGCCGGCGGCCTGACCGGCGGCCTTCCGCGCCGCCGGAGTCACCTTCTTCACGGCCTTGCCGCCGGCCTTGCCCGCGACCGGCACCGCCTGCTCGACCGCCTTGCCGCCGGCCGCGCCCGCGGTCCCGGTGACGTTCTGGGCCGCGCTGTCGACCGTGTTGCCGACGCTCGCCCCGTCCAGGGCGGTCAGGCCGCCGAGGTTCGGGGTGGCGGGCAGGTCGGGGGCAGCGCTGGCGGAGCCGGCCGCACCGACACCGGCAGCGGCTCCCGCGGCGACGAGCAGTGCGGCACGGGCGATCCTGCGGGTCAGGGGGAGGGACATGATGCTCCTTCGACGGGAGAGAACAAGAACGGTCTGTGACATCTGTCCGGGCCCGGACGCAGTGACTACCGCTCGAACCCCGCGAAGGTTGCGGACGCCCGACGTAAAGAGTTGGCAATGCGTCGCATAATCAGATCTGGATAAAAGCGGGCGAAAACCGCCCGGTGTAAAAGTCCGCACAACCCGTCGAGCCCAGTGCTGCCAAGGCACCGGGCGACCTCGACGGTGACGGCGCGAGAACCTGAGCGCCCCGCCCTCCGGCGCCCCGCGTGTCACCCGCCGGAAGGAAGGCCCGCACTACTGCGCGGTGACGATCCGTACGCTCCCGGTGCCGCCGCCCGTGCCCGTGGCGCCGGCGGCCTCGGTCGAGGCGGTGGCCCGCCAGGTGCTGCCGGTGTGCCCGGCGACCCATTCCCGGCCGGCGTAGGTGACGCGCTCGATGCGCAGCGCGGAGGCGTTGGCGACCGCCCAGTGCGCGAGCTGCCAGCCGCGCTCGACGGCCTCGCGCCCGTCCGCCGCGGCCCGCCCGGCCACGGGCAGCGTCACGGTCCGCCCACTGGTCTCGGCGACCGGCGGGGCCCCGTCCGCGGCGGAGGTCCGCGCGCCGCCCACCTCGGCGCCCGCCTGCTGGAGCGCGTCGCGCCCGAAGTCCCGCACGAGGGCGGCGCGGACCGCGTCCGGACCGGTGGCCGTCGCTGCCGCCGCCGCGGCGGCCGGGCGGCCGTCGCAGGTCAGCGAGGCCGCGGAGGTCCCGGTGAGCGCGGCGGCCAGCAGGGCCGCGTCCGGCTCGTGCTTGGCGTACGCCTCGGGGTAGCCGCTGCGCTGCACGCGCTGCGCGGCGACGGTGAGCGGCAGTTCGGTGTAGTCGGGGACCTTGGCGAGGTGCTCGTAGAAGATGTTCGCCGCGTAGGCCGGGTCCGTCACCTCCTGGGCACTGCCCCAGCCCTGCGAGGGCCGCTGCTGGAAGAGGCCGAGCGAATCCCGGTCGCCGTGGTCGAGGTTGCGCAGCGCCGACTCCTGGAGCGCGGTCGCCAGCGCGATGGTCACGGCCCGCCCGGGCATGTTCCGGTTGGTGCCGACGGCGGCGATGGTGGCCGCGTTCACCGCCTGCTCCGGCGTGAACTCGTACGCGGCCGCGGTGTCCGCGGAGACGACTCTGCACCCGGGGTCCCCGGCGCCACCGGTGACGTACTGGACCACGACGTAACCCGCGACGGCGGACAGGACCACGCAGGCCGCCCCGCATCGCAGGAGGCGGCCGCGGCGTTTGGGGGAGGCTGACGGCTCTGGCACGCGTACAAGGTACTGGAGAGTACGGAAACGGGGGAGGCCACCGGGAAAGGTGGGTCCGGGCGGGCGGAGCGGTCGGCGCGTTAGGGTCGACGGCATGGCCGAGACCCCGCTTGACCTCACGCTGGACGCCGCCCTGCTCACCGCGCAGCTCGTCGACCTCCCCTCCGAGAGCGGCACGGAGAAGCCGCTCGCGGACGCCGTCGAGGCGGCCCTGCGCGCGCTGCCGCACCTCACCGTCGACCGGTACGGCAACAACGTGATCGCCCGAACCCGCCTCGGCCGTCCGGAGCGGGTGATCCTCGCCGGCCACCTCGACACCGTCCCGATCGCCGGCAACGTGCCGTCCCGGCTGGACGCGGACGGCGTCCTGTGGGGCTGCGGCACCTGCGACATGAAGGCAGGCGTCGCCGTCCAGCTCCGCATCGCCGCGACGGTCCCCGCGCCCAACCGCGACCTGACCTTCGTCTTCTACGACAACGAGGAGGTCGCCGCCGACCTCAACGGGCTGGGGCACGTCGCCGAGGCGCACCCGGAGTGGCTGGAGGGCGACTTCGCCGTGCTCCTGGAGCCGTCCGACGGCCAGGTCGAGGGCGGCTGCCAGGGCACCCTGCGGGTCCTGCTGAAGACCGCCGGCGAGCGGGCGCACTCCGCGCGCGGCTGGATGGGCTCCAACGCGATCCACGCCGCCGCCCCGATCCTGGCCCGCCTCGCCTCGTACGAGCCGCGCCACCCGGTGATCGACGGCCTGGAGTACCGCGAGGGCCTCAACGCGGTCGGTATCACCGGCGGAGTGGCCGGCAACGTCATCCCCGACGAGTGCGTCGTGACCGTCAACTTCCGCTACGCGCCCGACCGTACGCCCGAGGAGGCCCTCGCCCACGTCCGCGAGGTGTTCGCCGGCTGCGGGGTGGCGGAGTTCGTCGTCGACGACCACAGCGGGGCCGCCCTGCCCGGCCTCTCGCACCCCGCCGCGGCGGCCTTCGTCGAGGCGGTGGGCGGCACCCCGCAGCCCAAGTACGGCTGGACGGACGTCTCCCGCTTCTCGGCGCTCGGCGTCCCCGCCGTCAACTACGGCCCGGGCAACCCGCACTTGGCGCACCGGCGGGACGAGCGCGTGGAGACCGCGAAGATCCTGGCGGGGGAGCAGCGGCTGCGGGCCTGGCTGACCGCGTGATCACGGGGCATCCGTGCCCGGGGACGCTTCGCGGCGGACACGCCGGCGTCCCGCGCCCGTAACCCGCGTAGATCTACGCTGAGGTGGAACGACTGCAAGCGGAGGGAGTTCACATGGCTACAGGCAACCCGGAGGGCAGGCGGCGGCCACCGGAGGAACAGCGCCTGGGACCGGTCCTCCGGCGACGGGACCAGGTGCAGACGAGCACCACCGACCAGCGGCTGCTGGACGAGCGCGCCCCCTCCGACTGGGTCCACACCGACCCCTGGCGGGTCCTGCGCATCCAGTCCGAGTTCATCGAGGGCTTCGGCACCCTCGCCGAACTCCCTCCCGCCATCAGCGTGTTCGGCTCCGCCCGGACGGCGGTGGACTCCCCCGAGTACGAGGCGGGCGTGCGGCTCGGACGCGCGCTGGTCGAGGCCGGCTGGGCGGTCATCACCGGTGGCGGCCCCGGCGCCATGGAGGCGGCCAACAGGGGTGCCAGCGAGGCGGGCGGAGTCTCGGTGGGCCTCGGCATCGAACTGCCCTTCGAGCAGGGTCTGAACGCCTACGTCGACATCGGCCTGAACTTCCGGTACTTCTTCGTCCGCAAGATGATGTTCGTGAAGTACGCGCAGGGCTTCGTCGTCCTGCCCGGCGGCCTCGGCACCCTGGACGAACTCTTCGAGGCCCTCACCCTCGTCCAGACCCAGAAGGTCACGCGCTTCCCGATCGTCCTCTTCGGCACGGAGTACTGGGGCGGCCTGGTCGACTGGCTGGAGAACACCCTGATCGCCCAGGGCAAGGCCTCGGAGAAGGACCTCCTCCTCTTCCACGTCACGGACGACGTGGCGGAAGCGGTGGCCCTGGTCTCGAAGGAGACGAGCCGCTAGGCCCTGTCGTCAAATTCCCGCCTGCCCCGCGGCGCCATGCACGCACTCTCGCCGCACCGGGCCCTGACCCGAGTACGTCCAGTACGAGGATCAGGGCCCGGCACGCCGAGAGCACGCACCTGACGCCGCAGAGCCCGCCCTCCAGGCGGACGGCAGGAATTTGACGACAGGACCTAGGCGTACCGACCACGGGCGTCGCTGACGCCGGCGGGGGCGCGGGAGGACTACGCCAGCCCCCGCCGGGCCACCGCCGGCTCCCGGTGCCCCGCGATGGACGCCACCATGTCCAGCACCTGCCGCGTCTCGGCGACCTCGTGCACCCGGTACACCTGCGCCCCCAGCCAGGCGGACACCGCGGTGGTGGCCAGCGTCCCCACCAGCCGCTCCTTGACGGGCCGGTCCAGCGTCTCCCCGACGAAGTCCTTGTTGGACAGCGACACCAGCACCGGCCACCCCGTCTCCACCATCTCCCCGAGCCGCCGCGTCGCCTCCAGACTGTGCCGCGTGTTCTTGCCGAAGTCGTGCCCCGGATCGATCAGGATCGACTCCCGCGGCACCCCCAGCCCGGCCGCCCGCTCCGCCAGCCCCACGGTCACCTCCAGGATGTCGGCCACGACGTCGTCGTACGCCACCCGGTGCGGCCGCGTCCGGGGCTCCGTGCCGCCCGCGTGCGTGCAGACCAGCCCGGCCCCGTACCGCGCCGCGACCTCGGCCAGCCGCGGATCGACCCCGCCCCAGGCGTCGTTGAGCAGATCCGCGCCCGCCTCGCAGACCGCCTCGCCGACCTCGGCCCGCCAGGTGTCCACGCTGATCACGACCTCCGGGAAACGCCGCCGCACCTCGGCCACGAAACCGACCGTGCGACGCGCCTCCTCCCCGGCCGTGACCTCCTCGCCGGGTCCGGCCTTGACCCCGCCGATGTCGATGATCGCGGCGCCCTCGGCCACCGCCCGCTCCACGCGCGCGAGGGCCGGCTCGTCGTGGAAGGTCGCGCCCCGGTCGTAGAAGGAGTCGGGAGTCCGGTTCACGATCGCCATGATCACCGGCTCGTGGGTGCCGAATTCCCGCCCGCCCAGCCTGAGCATCCCCTGTGACCTCTCCTCGTACGTCCCTGACATCCGCCGCCTGCGACCCTAACGGTCACCCCCTCATGGCACGATCGGAGCCTGACACATCCGACAACGAGCACAGCGAGCGTGGGGACCCACCGATGGTTATGTTCTTCTTCCTGGTCATCGCCCTCGCCGTCGTGGTGGCCGCGGTGACACTCGCCGTGGTGGGCGGCGGCGAGGGCACGGGTCCGCTGCCGGAGGTCGCGCCCGAGCGGCTGCACGACCCGCTGCCCCCCGACCGTCCCGTCGACCGGTCCGACGTCGACCGGCTCCGCTTCCCGCTCGCCGCCCGCGGCTACCGCATGGCCGACGTCGACGACGCCCTCAACCGCCTCGGCGCCGAACTCGCCGAGCGCGACGCCCGCATCGGCGAACTGGAGTCCGCGCTCTCCGCCGCCCGGACGCCCGAGCCGCACGTCTCCATGGACAAGCCCGCGCGGGAGGAGCAGCAGTGAGCGACGGCGCCGCCCTCGCCGGCCCCGACGGAGCGCCGCGCTGCCCCTGGGCCCTGTCCACGGCGGACTACGTGACCTACCACGACGAGGAGTGGGGCCGCCCGGTCCACGGCGACCAGGCCCTCTTCGAACGCCTCAGCCTGGAGGCCTTCCAGTCCGGCCTGTCCTGGATCACGATCCTGCGCCGCCGCTCCGGCTTCCGCACCGCCTTCGCCGACTTCCGGATCGACGCGGTCGCCGCCTTCACCGACGAGGACCGCACCCGCCTGCTCGCCGACACCGGCATCATCCGCAACCGCGCCAAGATCGACGCCACGCTCGCCAACGCGCGCGTGCTGGCCGGCTGGTCCCCGGGCGACCTCGACGAACTGATCTGGTCCCACGCCCCGGACGCGGCGACCCGCACGGTTCCCGAGACCCTCGCGGACGTCCCGGCGCTCACCCCGGAGTCGACCGCCCTGTCGAAGGCGCTCAAGAAGCGGGGCCTGCGCTTCGTGGGCCCGACGACGGCGTACGCGCTGATGCAGGCCTGCGGGCTGGTGGACGACCACCTGGCGGCCTGCGTGTCGAGAAGCGCCCCGTGAGGGGCGCGGAGGACCGCGTGGCGAACCCGCGGCCCCCGCGGCGCCCGGCCGCCGAACCTCAGCGGCCCAGGTACTTCGGCTTCTCCTTGTTCACGAACGCCCGCACGGCGATCGTGTGGTCCTCCGAGGCCCCCGCCCGAGTCTGCAGCTCGTCCTCCTTCGCCAGCGTCTCCGCCAGCGAGTGGGAGAGCCCGTACGCCACGGCCTCCTTCAGCGCCGAGTAGGCGACCGTCGGCCCCTCGGCCAGCGCCCGCGCGACCTTCTCGGCCTCGGCGCGCAGCGCGTCCGCCGGGACGACCCGGTTGGCGATGCCCAGCTCGTACGCCTCCTGCGCCTTGACGCTGCGGGGGAACAGCAGCAGGTCGGTGGCCCGGCCGGGGCCCACCACGCGCGGCAGGGTCCAGGAGACGCCCGAGTCGGCGGTCAGCGCGACCCCCGCGAACGAGGTGTTGAAGGACGCGGTGTCCGCCACGATCCGGTAGTCGGCGGCCAGGGCGAAACCGAAACCGGCCCCGGCGGCGACCCCGTTCACGGCGGCGACCACCGGCTTGGGCGCCTCGGTCAGCGCCCGCACGACCGGGTTGTAGTGCTCCTTGACCGTGCTCATGATTTCACCCGAGCCCTCGATCAGCAGCCCGATGTGCTCCTTGAGGTCCTGGCCCACGCAGAAGGCCCGCTCACCCGCGGCGGTCAGCAGCACGGCCCGTACGGCGTCGTCGGCCGCCGCGGACTCCACCGCCTCCCGCAGGGCGACCTTGGTCGCGATGTTCAGCGCGTTCATCGCCTCCGGGCGGTTCAGGGTGATCGTCGCGAGCCCGTCGCTCACCTCGTAGAGCACGGTGTCGGCCATGGAATGTCCCCTCCGGTGTCGCGGCTGACGTACTGACCAGTACGCAGTCTCCGAAGGACAGCATGAAGGACGCCGGGCGCGCGGGACGTGTGACCTGCGTCAAAGAAATCCGGACGGTTTCCGGTGGGTGGAAGTCCATGCGGGCGCGCAGTATCGCAGTCACATCGCCGAATTGGGTGGTTTTGCTCGCGCGCGTTGCCCAAGCGATGCCTACCGATGTTGGTCATCGGGTCCTGCGATGCGGGATAATGGCTGGGAAGCAATGTGTTCGATGCCGGTGTCGTGGATCCCATGCTGGGCCGCGCCTTGCCCTTCAGGGGCCGTCGGCTTTGACGATGAGCTGGTTTCAGGAAGGGGAACGAGCATGGCGGCCATGAAGCCGCGGACGGGCGATGGCCCGCTCGAGGTGACCAAGGAGGGGCGGGGCATCGTCATGCGCGTTCCGCTCGAAGGCGGCGGTCGGCTCGTCGTCGAGCTGACCCCTGACGAGGCCGACGCGCTCGGCGACGCCCTCAAGAAGGTCGTCGGCTGACGCGCAAGCGACCACACCCCTTGCGGAAACAGGTCTCCCCGGCATCCTCAAGGGTGCCGGGGAGACCTGTTTCCGCAAGGGCGTCCGGGGTCCGTGACCCGAAAGGCGTACCGGGCGGGCAGGCATACGGGCGGGGACGGGCGGTCACGCGGGAGGCTCGCCGCACAGGCGGTGGTGCGGGCGGGCGCGCGGGGCCCCGTACGGGTGGGCGGCCGTGACGCGCGGGGCTCCGGCCGGTGCGGCTATCGCTTGACCGCGCAGAGCAGGCCGTCGCCCACCGGCAGCAGCGACGGCACCAGCTCCTGGCTCTCGTGCACCGTGCGCAGCAGCTCGCGCACCCTGATGACCTCGGTGGGCTGCGGGCCCGAGTCGATCGTCCGGCCGTTCGCGAACACGCCCTCGAACACCACCAGCCCCCCCTGCCGCAGCAGACGCAACGATTCGGCGAGGTAGTCCATGACCTCGAGCCGGTCGCCGTCGCAGAAGACGAGGTCGTAGCCGGCGTCCGCGAGCCGCGGCAGGACGTCCAGCGCGCTGCCGGGGATGAAGCGCGCCCGGTTGCTGGCGAACCCGCAGGCCCGGAAGGCCTGCCGGGCGAACTGCTGGTGCTCCGGTTCGAGGTCGACGGTCGTCAGGACGCCGTCCGGACGCATGCCGTGCAGCAGGTGGATCCCCGAGACGCCGGTACCGGTACCGATCTCCGCGACCGCCTTGGCGTCCACGGTGGCGGCGAGCAACCGCAGCGCGGCGCCCGTGCTGGGCGACACCGAGCGCAGCCCCGCTTCGCGGGCCCGGTCACGGGCCCACAGCAGTGCGTCGTCCTCGGCGACATAGGCGTCGGCGAACGCCCAGCTCGTCTGCCGGTTGCCGGTAATGACCCTCTCCTGTCCCCGTGGTTGCCTGGGCGTGACTGTATCCGTTGGCGCCGGGAACCCGCAGATGGGACCGCGCGTTTGAAGAGGTGGGACGGACTGAGGGGGACACGGTTGGATCACGACGACCGACGGGATGCCGAGCAAGTGCTGACGCAGTCGTATGAGCCGTATCAGCCCAGATCAAATTCTCGTAAAACCGCTTATCCGGAGCTAACGGGCGAGGTGGCTATGGTAGGGGCTCCGCTGGACACCACCAGAGCCGACAGGGGAGGTGCGGCTGCACCTGTGGATCGGGGAGGAGCGCTGCGGCGCTTTCTCGGTTCGGCAGGCAGGCCGAAATCCGTGAACGACACCGCTGACCACAGTCACGCCGCCGGCCCTGGTGCCGGCCCCGCCCAGACCGCGACCTTCTCCACCGACGCGGACGGGCAGGCGTGGACTCCGCCCACGTGGGAGGAGATCGTCAGCATGCACAGCGGCCGCGTCTACCGGCTCGCCTACCGCCTCACCGGCAACCAGCACGACGCCGAGGACCTCACCCAGGAGGTCTTCGTCCGCGTCTTCCGCTCGCTGTCGACGTACACGCCGGGCACCTTCGAGGGCTGGCTGCACCGCATCACCACCAACCTCTTCCTCGACATGGTCCGCCGCAAGCAGCGCATCCGCTTCGACTCGCTCGGCGACGACGCGGCCGAGCGGCTGGCCAGCAAGGAACCCACGCCGCAGCAGATCTTCAACGACGCCCACTTCGACGCGGACGTCCAGCAGGCCCTCGACACCCTCGCGCCCGAGTTCCGCGCCGCGGTCGTCCTGTGCGACATCGAGGGACTGTCCTACGAGGAGATCGCCGCGACCCTCGGCGTCAAGCTCGGCACGGTCCGCTCGCGGATCCACCGCGGCCGCTCGCAGCTGCGCAAGGCACTGGCGCACCGCTCGCCCGAGGCGCGCTCCGAGCGTCGCTCGTTCGTGGCCCGGGTCCCCGTTCTGGGAGGAGGGGGCGCGACCGCGTGAGTGGAACCCGTCCTACCCCGGCCGAGCAGCACCTCGGTGACCGGCTCTCCGCCCTCGTGGACGGCGAGCTGGGCCATGACACCCGCGAGCGTGTGCTGGCGCACGTGGCGACCTGCTCCAAATGCAAGGCGGAGGTCGACGCCCAGCGCCGGCTGAAGAACGTCTTCGCGGAAGTGGCCCCGCCCGCCCCCTCGGAGAGCTTCCTGGCACGCCTCCAGGGGCTGCCCGCAGGAGGCGACCCGGGTCATGACGGCCTGCCGCCGCTCGGAGGAGGCTTCGGCGACAGATTCGGGGCCCGCCCCGGAGCGCCCGGAGTCTTCGGAGCGAGACGGGACGAGCCCTTCGAGTTCGGCTACGTCCCGGCACGCGACCACGGCTCCGTGCTCACCCCCACCACCGGGCGCGGTTTCGGTGTCCACATGGTCGGCCGGGCCGACGCCGAGCGTTCGCGGGGGCTGCGGTTCGCCTTCGTCGCCGCCGGCGCGGTGTCGCTGGCCGCGATCGCCCTCGGCGGCATGAACACCGGCGTCCCGACCGACACGGACGCCCGTGGCGGCGCGGGCGCCGGCAGCAACGTGACGCCGGCCCGCACGCCGGGCGGCGGCTCCGCGACGACCCCCGAGAGCCAGCGCCGCCGTGGCGTCGGCCCCCTGCTCGCGCAGGGCGGGCAGATGTTCGCCGAGACCCCGGTCGCCCCGACCCAGGTCTCCGCCCCGCTGCTGCCCGCAGTGCCGTCCCCGCCGGTCCACCCCGAGCAGTCGCTGCACCGGCTGACCACACCCGTGATGGCCGGCGCCGCCGCCATGTCCCCTCTGATACGCCCGCTCGGCACCACCCCGCCGGTCTCACTGACCTCCTGGACCACCACCCCGGAGATCGCCTCCCCCGGCCTGCTCGCCGCCCCCGTCCCCGACGCCACCTCCGCCCCCGCCCCGTCGCCGCACCAGGCCCACTGATCCGCGGACCTGGTTGAATCCAGGGTGAACCGCGCCCACGCGGCGCGGGGCGGAGCGCGAGCCTGACCGCGGGGAGAGCATGAACGAGGGCAAGCCCACAGAAAGCCCTGCAGGGCGGACGAACGGCAACGACCCGGGCACGACGGCGGGGCGCCCGCCCGAGGACGAACCGGCCGAGGACAACCCGGTCGGAGGGAGCCCTGCCGGGCGGACCGCCGGCGAGCCGTCGAGCGGGCCTGCGCGGGGCGTGACCCCCGCCCCCGAGGACGACTACCGGCTGGCCCGTCCCACGGGGGACGCCGAGAAGGCCGTGGCGGATCGGCACCGCCCGTCCCCCGGCGGCGACCCCACGCCCGGCCACCTCCCTCCGGCACCCCCCGTCGCCGCCGAGGAGCCGGAGCCCGTCACCTCCGGTGCGGACACGGCTCCGACCTCGGCGGCTGCCGAGGCGCCCCACCATCCCGCGGGGGATCCCGCAGGGTCGCCGTCGCCGTCACCCATGGGGTCGGCAGAGCCGACGTCCCGGCCCCCGGCCGCCACCGACCGTCCCAAGCCCCTGCACGATCCCGACCCCTACGGCACCCCGCCGTACGGTGAACCCGGCCCCTGGGCGCCCGCACCGCCCGTCCAGCACCCCGCGGCGGCATCGACCCCCGCCACGGCCGCCGCGGACACGGCCGTGCCGTCCCCGGCCGCGCCCGGCGGGCCCGCGCCCGCCTCGGCACCGTCCGCCCCCGGAATGCCCGCCCCCGGCATCCCCGGCACGGGCGCCTTCCCGGCACCACCGGCCGTGCCCGGCGTCCCCGGCACGGCCGTCTCCGGGGCGACGGCGCCCGACGGCTCCGCCGTGGGCGTCCCCCACGCCCCTTCGCCCCCTGCCGTCCCCGGTGTGCCGGGCGCACCGGTCTCGGACACGGCGCCGCCCGCCCCGGCGTCCGCCCCCGACGCACCTCAGCCCGTGCCGGGCGCCCCCGGCGCCCCCGTCACGGTCCCCGAGGCGCACCCCAGGCCCGCCCCGCCCGCCACGGCCCCCGTCGACCCGTGGCGCCGCTACGACCCCTGGGCCGGTGGTCCCGTGGCCGCCGGGCCACTCCAGCAGACCGGGGCCGCGGTCGCCGGCGTGGAGCAACTGCGCCGGCGCCGGCGGCGGACCCTGGTCGGCGGGGCACTGCTGCTGGCTCTGGTCTCCGGGGTGGCCGGCGGGGGCGTCGGGGTGTACCTGGAGCGCAACGGCGGCACGGTGGCGGTGGAGCTGCCCCAGGCCCCCGTCGAAGCGGGCGACCGGGACGCGGACGGTGTCGCCGGGATCGCCGCCCGTGCCCTGCCCAGCGTCGTCACCCTGCACGTGAGCGGCAGCGAGGCGGGCGGCACCGGCACCGGCTTCGTGCTCGACACGCGGGGCCACATCCTCACCAACAGCCATGTCGTCGAGCCCGCCGGGTCCGGCGGCGGGATATCCGTCGTCTTCGACGGCGGCCAGACCGCCGAGGCCGAGGTCGTCGGCAGGGACAGCGGGTACGACCTGGCCGTGGTGAAGGTGACCGGCGTGCGGGGTCTGAAGCCCCTGCCCCTCGGCAACTCCGACAACGTCCGGGTCGGTGACCCGGTCGTCGCCATCGGCGCCCCCTTCGACCTGGAGGGCACCGTCACCTCGGGCATCATCAGCGCCAAGGAACGGCCCATCACCGCCGGCGGCGAGAGCGGCGACGCGAGCGACGTGTCCTACGTGGACGCCCTGCAGACCGACGCGCCCATCAACCCGGGCAACTCCGGCGGCCCCCTCCTCGACGCCCGGGGCCAGGTCGTCGGCATCAACTCGGCCATCCGCTCCGCCGCCGACGGCACCGGTCCCGACGGCGGCCGGGCCGGTTCGATCGGCCTGGGTTTCGCCATTCCGGTCAATCAGGGCAAGCGCGTCGCCGAGGAACTGATCAACACGGGCAGGGCGACCCATCCGGTCATCGGTGTGACCCTCGACATGGACTACGCGGGCGACGGCGCCCGCGTCGGCACCGAGGACGGTGGCGGGAGCGATCCGGTGACCGCCGGCGGCCCCGGCGACCGGGCCGGCATCCGGCCCGGGGACGTCATCACCGCGGTCGACGGCCGGCGCGTCCACTCCGGCGAGGAACTGATCGTGAAGACCCGTGCGCACCGCCCCGGCGACCGCCTGGAGCTGACCGTCGAACGCGACGGAGAGGAACGGACCCTCTCCCTCGTGCTCGGCTCCTCCGACAGCGGCTGAGCCGGCCGGCACCCCGCCCGATGCACAGAAACCTCACAGTCCGGCCGCCCGTCCGCCGCCCCACCGGGCGGAGCACGCGGAAACAGGCCGCCCGCAACCAGCCGGACACCTCGGGACGGTACCGGTCGGACAGGTGCGACAGGTACCGTGGACCCGGCCCGGACCACGGAAGACCCGCACCCACCACCGAGGGCCGCCGAGGCCACCGAGGACCGAGGACCGCGGACATCGCAAGGAGCTTCAGGTGTTCAATGACATAGGTGCGCTCGAGCTGGTGACGATCATCGTCCTGGCCGTGCTCGTCTTCGGTCCGGACAAGCTCCCGAAGGTCATCCAGGACGTGATGCGCACGATCCGGAAGATCCGTGAGTTCTCCGAGAGCGCCAAGCAGGACATCCGGCAGGAACTCGGCCCGGAGTTCAAGGACTTCGAGTTCGAGGACCTCAACCCCAAGACCTTCATCCGCAAGCAGCTGGACAACGAGGACCTGGGGCTGAAGGAGATCCGCAACGGCTTCGACCTGAAGAAGGAGATGGCCGAGGTCACGGACGCCGTCCACAGCCGCGACCAGGAGTCCTCCTCGTCCTCGTCCGGCTCGTCCGGCGGCCGGATCGACATGACGAAGAAGCCGGAGAAGCCGGGCAAGGACGACCGCCCGCCCTTCGACGCGGACGCCACCTGAGCCTCCAGCGCCCCCGGATGTGAGGGGGCGCACGCCCCACGTGCCGGGCGGCTTCCCCGCAGCCGAGGGCGGGGTGGCTATGCTGCCTGGTTGTTGTGCGGGCCGTACCCAAAAAGGCAACGCCGCCCGAAGGGGGGCGGGCCGTACGGTCCGGCGAGAGCGAGGAGGCGTCCGGGCACATGGAGACGACGAGTCGGGCAGTCGTGCAGGCGCCGGCCGCGGAGGGCGGACAACAGGTCCCCTCCGCCCGGCGCACGGTCGACGGGTACCTGGAGGCGCCGTTCCCCTGGTACGGCCTCGACGAGGCCTTCACAGGACCGCGCTGGCTGATGCAGGTCGGCACGGCGGCCGACGGTGCCGTCGAGCACGGTTCGATCGGGCACGGTGACGAGCCCTCCGTGCGGCACGAGACGGCGGGGGAGGACCGCGGGAAGTTCGCGGTCGTCGTGACCGTCGCCGCGCACCCGGACCGGCGCAGCGCGGACGGCACGGGGCTGCTGGAGGCCACCTCGGTGTCCTCGGCGGCCTGGCTGGCGGGAGTGGGGCTGCTGTCCTTCACCTGGCCGGGCCAGATGGACCACAGCCTGCGCGACGACTGGCTGGAGCAGCAGACCGAGACGGCGTGGGTGCTCGCCGACGACCTGTCCGGTCCGGACTGGTCCACGCTGTCCCTGCCGGTCGACGGCGTGCCGACCCCCTTCCACTACCGCGAGTCCGAGTTCGGCTGGGTGCTGGCCGGCTCGACCCGGGAAGGAGCGCACGTGGGGGCGTACGGGAGAGGCATGAGCGCGTACGGGCTCGGCTTCGCCGTGATCAAGGACATCGCGCAGTACGCGTAGCCGCGGTGACGACGACGGGGGCGCGGTCCTGACGGACGGCGCCCCCGGCGTCGTACGAAAGTCGTACGAAGGTTCGGAGATCGTGTGCGGACGAGGGGTCAGAACTTGTTCTTCGGGGTGATGCCGAGGGACAGGCCCGACAGGCCGCGCTGACGGCCGCCCAGCTTGCCCGCGATGGCCCGCAGGGCGGAGCCCGCCGGGGAGTCCGGGTCGGTGAGGACGACCGGCCTGCCCTCGTCGCCGCCCTCGCGCAGGCGGACGTCGATGGGGATGGAGCCGAGGACCGGCACCGAGGCGCCCGTCGTGCGGGTCAGACCGTCCGCGACGCTCTGGCCGCCGCCGGTGCCGAAGACGTCGACCATCTCGTCGCAGTGCGGGCAGGGCAGCCCGGACATGTTCTCGACGACGCCGACGATCTTCTGGTGGGTCTGGACGGCGATGGAGCCCGCGCGCTCGGCCACCTCGGCGGCGGCCTGCTGGGGCGTGGTGACGACCAGGATCTCCGCGTTCGGGACCAGCTGGGCCACCGAGATCGCGATGTCGCCGGTGCCCGGCGGGAGGTCCAGCAGCAGGACGTCCAGGTCGCCCCAGTACACGTCGGCCAGGAACTGCTGGAGCGCGCGGTGCAGCATCGGGCCGCGCCAGACGACCGGGGCGTTGCCGGGGGTGAACATGCCGATCGAGATGACCTTCACGCCGTTCGCCGACGGCGGCATGATCATGTTCTCGACCTGGGTGGGGCGGCCCTCCGCGCCCAGCATGCGCGGCACGCTGTGGCCGTAGATGTCGGCGTCGACGACGCCCACCTTCAGGCCGTCGGCCGCCATCGCCGCCGCCAGGTTCACCGTCACCGAGGACTTGCCGACGCCGCCCTTGCCGGACGCGACCGCGTACACGCGCGTGAGCGAGCCCGGCTTGGCGAAGGGCACCTCGCGCTCGGTCTGGCCGCCGCGCAGCGCGGCGGCCAGCTCCTTGCGCTGCTCGTCGCTCATCACGTCCAGCGTCACGTCGACCCGCGTGACGCCGTCCACGCCGGAGACCGCCTCGGTGACGCGTTGCGTGATCGTCTCGCGCATCGGGCAGCCGGAGACAGTCAGGTACACGGTGACCGCGACCGCCCCGTCCGCCCCGACGTCCACCGACTTGACCATCCCGAGTTCGGTGATGGGGCGGTTGATCTCGGGGTCGTTCACCGTCGCCAGTGCTTCACGCACCGCGTCTTCCGTAGCCATAAGGACGATGGTACGGCGCCCCACCGGAGCCTTGGCATGGCCGTCAGCGGTCGTCTACGTCACGTCCGCGCGACCGTTCCGCCGGGAATACGACGTGGCCGTCCCGCAGCCCCTCGAGTTCCTTCACCATGTCCTGGAGTTCGGAGCGGATCCAGTCGCGGGTGGCGACCTCACCGAGCCCGATCCGCAGGGCGGCGATCTCCCGGGTGAGGTACTCGGTGTCCGCGATGGACCGCTCGTTCTGCTTGCGGTCCTGCTCCAGGTTGACCCGGTCGCGGTCGTCCTGGCGGTTCTGCGCGAGCAGGATCAGCGGGGCCGCGTAGGAGGCCTGGAGCGACAGCATCAGCGTCAGGAAGATGAAGGGGTAGTTGTCGAAGCGCAGGTCACGTGGGGCGAAGATGTTCCACAGCACCCACACGATGATGACGATCGTCATCCAGACGATGAACCGTCCGGTGCCCAGGAACCGCGCGATGCGCTCCGAGAGCCGTCCGAAGGCCTCGGGGTCCCACTCGGGCAGGATCCGGCGCCTGGGCGGGCGCGGCTGGTCCAGCCGGACCCGGGGGCGGGTCGTCGCCGTGGCGCCGGCCGGGCCGCGCTCGACGCGGGCGGGGTCACGCTCGGGAGCCATCGGCCACCTCCCCCTCGGCCAGGTGGAACTCGGTCTCCCGCCAGTCCTCGGGCAGCATGTGGTCCAGCACGTCGTCCACCGTCACCGCGCCGAGCAGCGAGCCCGCCTCGTCGACGACGGGCGCCGCGACCATGTCGTACGTCGCGAAGAACCCGGCGATCACGGGCAGCGTCGCGCCCGGGGCGAGGGTCTGCAGGTCGTCGTCGAGGAGCGCGCTGACCAGCGTGTACGGGGGATCGCGCAGCAGCCGCTGGAAGTGGACCGTCCCCAGGTACTTGCCGGTCGGCGTCTCGTCGGGCGGGCGGCACACGTAGACCTGGGCGGCGAGGGCGGGGGAGAGGTCGCGGTTGCGGACCCGGGCGAGGGCGTCGGCGACGGTCGCGTCGGGCCGCAGCACGATCGGCTCGGTCGTCATCAGCCCGCCCGCCGTGTGCTCCTCGTACGCCATCAGCCGGCGCATGTCGGCGGCGTCGTCGGGTTCCATCAGGCTCAGCAGCCGCTCCTTGTCCTCCTCCGGCAGTTCGGAGAGCAGGTCGGCGGCGTCGTCGGGGTCCATGGCCTCCAGGACGTCCGCGGCGCGCTCCTCCTTCAGCTTGCCGAGGATCTCGATCTGGTCGTCCTCCGGCAGCTCCTCCAGGACGTCGGCGAGCCGGTCGTCGTCGAGGGCGGCGGCGACCTCCGCGCGGCGCTTCGCGGACAGGTGGTGCAGGACGTTCGCCAGGTCGGCCGGGCGCAGCTGCTCGAAGGTGGCGAGGAGGCTCTCGGCGCCCTGCCCGTGCTCCTCCAGGGAGAAGCCGGTGACCGCCGACCACTCCACGGTCAGCTTCTCGCCCTTGCCGCGCCGGAAGGCGCCCGACTTCCGGCCCTTCTGCACGAAGATCCGGTCGATCTCCCAGTCCCGGCGGGCCGGCAGCTGCCGCACCGACAGGTCGAGGACGGTGACCTCCTCGCCGGTCTCGGTGAGCGTGACGCGCCGGTCGAGCAGTTCGCCGAAGACGAGCCGTTCGGTGGGCCGTTGTTCGAAGCGGCGGACGTTCAGCACGCCGGTGCTGAGGACCTCGCCGGACTCGATGCTGGTCACCCGGGTCATGGGCAGGAAGATCCGGCGCCGGGTGGTGAGTTCGACGACCAGCCCGAGCAGCCGGGGCGGCCTGCGGCCGACCCGCAGCATGACGACCATGTCGCGCACCCGGCCCACGGTGTCGCCGTTGGGGTCGAAGACGGCGACTCCGGCGAGGTGGGAGACGAAGATCCGGGGGGCGCCCGCTGCCATGTCCGGACCTCCTTCTCGTACGCGCCGGTACGGGGTGTTCGCTGTCGTGCTCCCCGCGCTGTCGCGGGTGAGGTTCTTTTCCCAATTGCCCGCTCGTGCGGGCTTCAGGCTAGCCCGTCCCGATCGGGTACGCCCTGGTGGGCGGTCCGGACGGACTGGCTCCGTCGCCCCGCCGGGACCCCGGTACGCTGCGGTACGCCGCTCAGGAGTCCCCCGCAGAAAGGCAGCTCCCTCTGTGACTGCGATCGCCCAGGGCCGTACCCGTCGCCGGGCCGCGCTGGTGAGCGCGATGTGCGCGCTGGCCGTGACGGGCCTGGGGCTCACCGGGTGCAGCGAGGACCCGGACGCGGGGACGAACGGGGTCGGCAAGCTGGCCGCCGACAAGATCCAGGCGAAGACACGGGCGGCCGCCGCGGCGGTGGACGCGGTGCGGCTGTCCGGGACCGTGGTCGCCGGCGGGAAATCGTACCGGCTCGACATGAGCCTGAAGTCGGACGGTGCGACCGGGTCGGTCACCGCCGAGGGCGGCACCTTCCACCTGCTGCGGGTGGACGAGGAGCTGTACCTCAAGGCGGACGCCGCGTTCTGGAAGCACGAGGACGGCACGTCCGACGACACCGGCTCCGACAGCGAGGCGGCGGGCAAACTCGACGACAAGTACGTGAAGGTGCCGACCGGTGACCCCTCGTACAAGAAGTTCAGCGGGTTCACGGACAAGGACCTCCTTCTGGACAGTGTGCTGACACTGCACGGTTCGCTGGGCAAGGACGGGCACCACGAGCAGGCCGGGGTGCGCACCATCCGCATCACGGGCGACGAGGGCTCCGGCGGCACGCTGGACGTGTCCCTGGAGGGCAAGCCGTACCCGTTGCGCCTGGTGCGCGCGGGCGGGGCGGGCACCCTGACCTTCTCCGCCTGGGGCAAGGACTTCGCCCTGCAGGAGCCCGCGGAGAGCGAGATCGTGGACTACGGCAAGGAACTGCCGACGTCGTGACCGGCTACGCGCGCGTGCCCTTCCCGCGCTTCTTCAGCAGCAGCCGCGGAAGGCCCGCCGGGACCGGCTGACGGGTCGTCGCCGGGGACGGCGCCGGCGGCGCCGCCAGATCCCCGTCGGGCAGCGGGGACGTGACCCCGGTGGGCTCCAGCCGCACCACCCGGCACTCCCGCGCCCAGCGCGCCGTCATCGCCTCGCCGTCGGGCGCGTTCAGCCGCTTGCCCTTGAGGTCGGCGACGGCCGCCTCCCACGCCTCGGTGCCGGGGGCGAGCTGGGCGACCCGCGCCGTCCAGGTGACCAGCCGGCCGCCCTTGTCCTTGCTGCGGACGGTCACCTCGGCCGTCGCACCGTCCGCCAGTCCCGGCAGCGGCTGCTCGCCCGGCCCGTCACCGACCAGACAGGCGGCACCCGCGTGCCACACGTGCCACAGCGGCCGTGCGCTCCGTCCACCGGCCGCCTCGACCCAGATGAGGCCGGACTTCTTGGTGGCCTCCTCGACGAGGGCCGGTTCGAGCAGCTCGCGTGTCATGGGGCCCACCCTATCCAGGCGGTCGTCACAGCCAGCCGTTGCGCTTCAGCGTGCGGTGGATGCCCACACAGAGCATCACCGTCACCGACATGATGACGGGGTAGCCGTAACGCCAGTGCAGCTCCGGCATGTGGTCGAAGTTCATGCCGTAGACCCCGCAGACCATCGTCGGTACGGCGATGATGGCCGCCCAGGACGTGATCTTGCGCATGTCCTCGTTCTGCGCGACGGACGCCTGCGCGAGGTTGGCCTGGAGGATCGAGTTGAGCAACTCGTCGAAGCCGATGACCTGTTCCTGGACGCGGGCGAGGTGGTCGGCGACGTCCCGGAAGTACTTCTGGATGTCGGGGTCGACCAGCCGCATCGGCCGCTCGCTCAGCAGTTGCATCGGCCGCAGCAGCGGCGACACCGCCCGCTTGAACTCCAGTACCTCGCGCTTGAGTTGGTAGATCCGGCCGGCGTCGGTGCCGCGCGGGCTGCCCTTGCGGCCCGGCGAGAACACCTCCGTCTCGACCTCGTCGATGTCGTCCTGCACGGCGTCGGCGACCGCGATGTACCCGTCGACGACGTGGTCGGCGATCGCGTGCAGCACCGCCGAGGGACCCCTGGCGAGCAACTCCGGGTCGTCCTGCAGGCGGTGGCGCAGCGCGCGCAGCGAGCCCTGGCCGCCGTGCCGGACGGTGATGAAGAAGTCCTTGCCGGTGAAGCACATGACCTCGCCGGTCTCCACCACCTGGCTGTTGGCGTCGAGTTGGTCGTGCTCGACGTAGTGGATGGTCTTGAAGACGGTGAACAGGGAGTCGTCGTAGCGCTCCAGCTTGGGGCGCTGGTGGGCCTGTACCGCGTCCTCCACGGCCAGCGGGTGCAGTCCGAACTCCCCGGCGATACCGGCGAACTCACTCTCCGTCGGCTCGTGCAGGCCGATCCACACGAAGCCGCCGTCGCGGCGCACCTGACGCATCGCCTCGTGCGGGGCCAGCGGCGCCGCCGTCTCGACGCGGGCACCGTCACGGTAGACGGCGCAGTCGACGACGGCCGAGGGGGTGGCGGGGTCGCGCGTGGTGTCGTACGCGCCGCTGTCCTTGCGCAGGCTGGGGCGGGACGGGCGGACCACGGCACGCAGGTCACGGATCATCGACATGGCAGGCTCCTTCGCGGCAGGCAACGAAAGGCGCCGACGGCGGGTGGAACTACCCGGAATGGGGACGTCCTGACGAGGAGTCTCCCGCCCTTCGGGGCAGGGAAGGATGTTTGGCACGTCCACAAAGCGGGGAGCACCGCTCCGTCGCGGTGGCGGGTTTCGCTACTGATTCAGGTACTGCTTCAGATCAGACGGATCGCGCGGACCGAGGGGATCGGGCAGATCCGGTACGCAGATCCGGTACAACGAAACGAAGTGCTCTTCCGAGTGAGGATGAGGACGCGAGAGGCGGCGGTCGGCCGGAGCCAGAGCTACATCAGCGGCGGGAAGAGCGAGTGGTACTGCACGGTCGACTTCGATCCATGACAGCCCCACCTCCTCCAGCCGGTCCCCCGTGAGGGACTACCTCGGCGTCGGGGCTTGATCGCGACGCTTCTGCGTGCTGCCCCGAACCACCGGGCAACAGTATCAGCCGACCGAAGTGTCAAGGCGCTGCTTTGCCCAGTACTGGCGAGTTCTATGCTCGCGGCATGGCTGATGTTCTTCCTCTGGTCGAGGCCCGGTTGCGCAGCGCGCTGGGCGAGCCGGACGCCCGCGCCGCGGTCACCTTCCTGGGTACGGACCGCATCGAGGTCCTGCGCTTCCAGGAGGGCGACGTCGTCCGCTACGCCACGCTCGGCATGTCCGCGCAGCCGATGAGCGACCCCACCGCGGTGCTCGCCGATCCGGTGAAGGGGCCGCGCGCCGAGCTGGTCCTGTCCGTGCGGGCGGGCCTCGCCGACACCGACAAGGTGCTCCGCCCGCTCGCCGTGCTCGCCGCCTCCCCGCAGGTCGAGGGTGTGATCGTGGCACCCGGCGCCTCCCTCGACGTCGGTGAACCCCTGTGGCCGGGCGCCCCGTTCACCTCCGTGCTGGTGGCCGAGCCCGGCGGCCTGGTCGAGGACCTGGACCTCGACGAGCCCCTGGACCCGGTCCACTTCCTGCCGCTGCTGCCGATGACCCCGAACGAGGCCGCCTGGAAGCGCGTGCACGGCGCGCAGGCCCTCCAGGAGCGGTGGCTGACGCACGGGACGGACCTGCGGGACCCGTCCCGCGGGTCCGTCCCGCTGGAGTGACCGAACTCACCGATCGGCCGGAAGGGCGCGCCGGTCGGCGAAGGCGGCGACCCCGTCCTCCGTCGCGTGCCCCGGCTCCAGATCCTCCGCCTCCGCGGTGAGCGCCTCGCGCCGTACGAGGACCACGACCGCGCCGAGGACCGCGGTGACCGCGGCGACGACGAACGGGACGTGGACGTCCGTCCACTCCTCGATCCTCGGCGCGAAGAACGGCGCGGCGGCCGCGGCGAACCAGCGCACGAAGTTGTAGCCGGCGCTCGCGACCGGGCGCGGCGCGTCCGACACGCCCAGCGCCAGCTCGGTGTAGACGGTGTTGTTCACGCCGATGAAGGCGCCGGACAGGACCGTGCACACCACGGCGGTGGTGTGGTCGCCGTAGCCGAGGACCAGGACGTCGGCGGCGAGCAGCACCAGGGAGCCGCCGAGCACCTTCAGCGAGCCGAACCGCTTCTGCAGCCGCGGGGCCACCAGGACCGAGAAGACGGCGAGCAGCACGCCCCAGGCGAAGAACACCGCTCCCGACCGGTAGGGCGACATGTCCAGCACGAACGGCGTGAAGGCCAGCACGGTGAAGAACGTGTAGTTGTAGAAGAACGCCGAGACCGCCGCCGAGGCCAGACCGCCGTGGCCGAGCGCCTTGAGCGGGTCCAGCAGCGAGGTCCTGCGGGCCGGCTTCGGCTGCTCCTCCAGGAACGCCGCGATGCACAGGAAGCCGATCGCCATCAGCAGCGCGGTGCCGAAGAAGGGGTAGCGCCAGCTGGCGTCGCCGAGCAGCGCGCCCAGCAGGGGTCCGCACGCCATGCCGAGGCCGAGGGCGGACTCGTACAGCAGGATCGCCGCGGCGCTGCCTCCCGCCGCCGCGCCGACGATCACCGCGAGGGCGGTGGAGACGAACAGCGCGTTGCCCAGTCCCCAGCCCGCCCGGTATCCGACGAGCTGTCCGACGGTGTCGGAGGTGCCGGACAGGCCCGCGAAGACGACGACGAGGGCGAGGCCGAGCAGCAGGGTCCTGCGGCCGCCGATCCGGCTGGAGACGAAGCCGGTCAGCAGCATCGCGAAGGCGGTGATCAGGAAGTACGAGGTGAAGAGGAGGGAGACCTGGCCGGTCGTGGCGTCCAGCCCCCGGGCGATGGACGGCAGGATCGGGTCGACGAGTCCGATGCCCATGAAGGCGACGACGGACGCGCCGGCGGTCGCCCAGACCGCCTTGGGCTGGCGCAGAAGGCCACCGGCTCCCGCTTCGAAGGGGTCCATGCTTGCTCCCGTCCCGACAGATGGTTGGCTTTTACACATACTAAGTTAGCCAAGCTAATGAATGCAAGTTACATCTATGTCGGCCGGTCGGACGAGGTTCCGCCCGGACGGGTGATCGTCCTTGACGTGGACCGGATCGGGTAGGACCGTGGGGCTCTATGAGGGGCGAACCCAGTTGCCCGAAGTGTGGTGGCCGGGTCAGGGCTCCCGGCCTCTTCGCCGATTCCTGGCAGTGCGACGTGCACGGGGCCGTGCATCCGCTCCAACCCGTGATCCCGCCCAGTGTCGAGGCTCTCGACGTCGTCGTGCACCGGACCCGGGTGCCGGTGTGGATGCCGTGGCCGCTGCCGGTCGGCTGGCTCTTCACGGGCGTGACCTACGCCGGTGACGACCGCAGCGGCGGCCGTGCCAGCGCCGTCGCCTGCACGGGGCCGGGCCCGCTCGGCGGCATGGGGGAGCTGATCCTCGTCGCGGAGGAGCTCGGCGTCGGACTCGGCGCGCGGTACGCCGGGATGGACGGCCCCGACCCCGGCCCGTACCTGGACGTCGAGAAGCCGCCCCAGGCCAAGGTCCTGGCCGCCGGCCGCCCCACCCCGCTCTGGCTGGTCGACGGCGCCCCGGACGACCGCGCGGTCTTCGCGGGCGAGGCGCGGGGGCTGTGGCTGTGGGCGGTCGTCTGGCCCGAGCAGTCGGGGCTGCTGATGTACGACGAGCTGGTGCTGACCGATCTGCGCGATGCCGGGGCCGAGGTCGAGCTGGTGCCGTGCGGGGCGCTCTCGCCGCGACTGCTGAAGCCGTAGCGGGCGGGGGAGCGGGTGGGCCGAAGGGGGCGCGCTCGGACGGGGACGCTCGCGGAGTCGTGCCGGGCGTGCCCGCGGAAGACGTGTGTGTAGGGGGTGCTCGGCCGGTTCGGGTGTGACGGAGGAGTCCGGAAATCCGGTTATCCTTGAGCGTCCCCGTCCGCCCGTCACCGCTTGGAGTCCGCGTCGTGCGCATCGATCTGCACTGCCACTCCACGGCGTCCGACGGTACGGACACCCCGGCCGAGCTGGTGCGCAACGCCGCCGCGGCCGGACTGGACGTCGTGGCGCTGACCGACCACGACAGCACCCGGGGGCACGCCGAGGCGATCGCCGCGCTGCCGCCGGGGCTCACCCTCGTCACCGGGGCCGAACTGTCCTGCCGTGTCGACGGCATCAGCATGCACATGCTGGCCTACCTCTTCGACCCCGACGAGCCCGCCCTGCTCGCCGAGCGCGAGCTGGTGCGCGACGACCGGGTGCCGCGGGCGCGCGGGATGGTCGCCAGGCTCAACGAGCTGGGCGTGCCCGTCACCTGGGAGCAGGTCGCGCGGATCGCCGGGGAGGGCTCCGTCGGGCGCCCGCACGTGGCCACCGCGCTCGTCGAACTCGGCGTCGTACCGACCGTGAGCGACGCGTTCACCCGGGAGTGGCTGGCCGACGGCGGCCGGGCCTACGTCGAGAAGCACGAGACCGACCCCTTCGAGGCGATCCGGCTGGTCAAGGCGGCGGGCGGGGTCACCGTCCTCGCCCATCCGGGCGCGAGCAAGCGGGGCCGTACGGTGCCCGAGTCCGTGATCGCCGAGCTGGCCGCCGCCGGCCTCGACGGCATCGAGGTCGACCACATGGACCACGGCGACGACACCCGCGCGCGACTGCGGGGGCTCGCCGCCGACCTGGGGCTCCTCGTGACCGGGTCGAGCGACTACCACGGCAGCCGCAAGACCTGCGTGCTCGGCGAGCACACCACGGACCCCGAGGTCTACGGGGAGATCACCCGGCGCGCGACCGGCGCGTTCCCGGTGCCGGGGACCGGCGGGGCCTGAGGCTCCCCCGACCCGTCACCCTTCACCCTCTTTCCGCAAGGCTTCCGCACTGATGTTCGACGTCGCCGTCTTCGGCTCCCTCTTCCTCACCCTTTTCGTCATCATGGATCCCCCCGGGATCACCCCGATCTTCCTCGCGCTGACCGCCGGGCGCCCCGCCAAGGTGCAGAAGCGGATGGCCTTCCAGGCCGTCTGCGTGGCCGGCGGTGTCATCGCCGTCTTCGGGCTCCTCGGCCACCAGATCCTGGACTACCTGCACGTGTCCGTGCCCGCGCTGATGATCGCCGGCGGGCTGCTGCTCCTGCTGATCGCCCTCGACCTGCTGACCGGCAAGACCGACGAGCCCCAGCAGACCAAGGACGTCAATGTGGCCCTGGTCCCGCTCGGCATGCCGCTGCTGGCCGGGCCGGGGGCGATCGTGTCGGTCATCCTGGCCGTGCAGAAGGCCGACAGCGCCGCCACGCAGGTGTCGGTGTGGACGGCGATCCTCGCCATCCACGCGGTGCTGTGGCTGGTGATGCGCTACTCGCTGCTGATCATCCGCGTCATCAAGGACGGCGGCGTGGTCCTGGTGACGCGCCTCGCGGGCATGATGCTCTCCGCCATCGCCGTACAGCAGATCATCAACGGCGTCACGCAGGTGATCCAGGGGGCCTGAGCCCCTCCGGCGTGCGCGGAGGCCCCTCCGGCACGGGCAGAGCCCCCTACGGCGTCGCGCCGTGGGGGGCTCTGAAGTCTTGGGTGAAGACCCTGAGTGTTACGAGGCCGAGGTGTCGGCCGGGCGGATCCACAGTCGCTGCCCTATGGCGGCGGCCTGCTGAACGATCCGGTTGACGGAGGCGGCGTCCACGACGGTGCTGTCCACGGGCGTGCCGTCGACGTCGTCGAGTCGCATGATTTCGAAGCGCACGGGCTTCTCCCTTCGTCTGGTCATCCTCCTGAGGAGAATTGCTGTACGTGAAGAGTCAACGCGGTGCGTGTTACGAACATTCCCTACGCTAAATAAATTTTTCGAACGTCTAATTACTGACCGGTAAGGGAGCTGTCGCGATCGACGGCCGCCCGACGGTCCGCTCCGACCGGTCACCGGGCTGGTATGGACCGAACGGGACCGGTTGTGTTCGCAGCGTGACCGCCGGGACAATGGACGCGATGAACGACGACCTCACGGCCCTCGCCGCCCGCATCGACCGCACGAACGAGCTGCTGACCCGCATGCTCGCCGAGGTGGCGAAGACACCCTCGACCCATGCGATCTTCGTCGACGCCGGGTACCTCTACGCGGCGGCGGGCCGGCTCGTCACCGGGACCGAGGACCGCCGGGCCTTCGACCTCGACGCCGAGGGCCTCATCGACGCCCTCATCGACCGCGCCCGCACCATCTTCGCCGACAGCCGGCTGCTGCGCGTCTACTGGTACGACGGCGCCCGCCGCCGCATCCACACGACCGAGCAGCAGTCCATCGCCGAACTCCCGGACGTCAAGGTCAGGCTGGGCAACCTCAACGCCAACAACCAGCAGAAGGGCGTCGACTCCCTGATCCGCAGCGACCTGGAGTCCCTCGCCCGGCACCGCGCCATCAGTGACGCCGCGCTGCTGGGCGGCGACGAGGACCTGGTCTCCGCCGTGGAGGCGGCGCAGGGGTACGGCGCCCGCGTCCACCTCTGGGGCATCGATGCCCCGGAGGGCCGCAACCAGGCGGAACCCCTGCTGTGGGAGGTCGACAGCCAGCGCACCCTCGACCTCGACTTCTTCAAGCCGTACGTCTCACGGCGCACCGACCGGACCTACGAGCAGGCCGGCGCGGCCCGGCCCACCCGTGACGACGTCCGCTTCGTGGGCGCGCAGATCGCGGCCAAGTGGCTGGCGGCGCGGGGCCGGGAGTCCCTGGTGGAACTGCTGCCGGGCCACCCCTACCTGCCCGGCTCCGTCGACCAGGACCTCCTCGTGGAGGCGGAGGGCATGCTCCAGTACTCGCTGCGCGGCCAGTCGGACCTCAGACGGGCGCTGCGGGACGGGTTCTGGGGGCACCTGCAGACGCAGTACTAGCCGCGACCGGCCGCGCCGTTCCCGGTCGGCTGGTCCCCGTCGGCGCGGATCTTGTCCCAGAAGTCGGCGAGCGCGTGGGCCGTCGGCAGGGGCTGGTCCAGGTTGGGGGAGTGCTCGGCTCCCGCGACGACCGTCCGGTGCGCTCCCAGGTCCATCGCCATGTCGTCCAGGACGGTCACCGGCCAGGTGTCGTCGCGTGCCCCCGACAGCACGTGGAAGGGCAGGGATACGGCGGCGAGTTCCGCGACGCGGTCCGGCTCGATGAGCAACTGGCGTCCGGTGGAAAGGAGTTGGGCGGGCTTGTGGTTCACCCAGCGCTGCCGCAGCAACGGCAGTTCGCCGAACCCGCGGGCCGGGCCGCCGACTTCCTCCGGCGGGCCCATTGCCAGGATCGCCTCCCACACCTCCGGCATCGGCATCAGCGCGAGCGCGTCGTGCAGCAGGCGCACGCGCTGCCGCTGCCCATCGGAGATCTGCGCCGGGCCCGACGAGACCAGCGTGAACGAGACGAAGGGGGAGTGGTCGAGCAGTACGGCCGCCCGGGCGATCTGGCCGCCCAGCGAGTGGCCGGCCAGATGCACGGGGGTGCCGAGCGCGGCCGCCTGCGCGAGCACGTCCCGTGCCAACTCCTCCTGGGCGTAAGGCGATTCGTCGAACGCGGGGCCGTCGCTCTCGTTCTGCCCGCGCCCGTCCACGGCGACCGTGCGGTACCCGCGCGCCGCGAGCGGCTCGTGCAGCAGGTGGAAGTCCTCCTTGCTGCCGGTGAACCCGGGCAGCAGCAGCGCGACGCCCCGCGGCACCACACCGTCGGCCACGGGCGAGTCGACGACGGCGAACTCGCCGCGCGCGGTGCGCAACGGGTACGCGCGAGCACCGGCGGGCGGGGTGAAGGTGGTCGGGACGGTCACACGCCGAGGTTACCGGGCCACACCGACGGGACCGCTGCGGAGGGGGCCGGTCGGCACACGCCGCCCGGTGCCGGGAACGCCGGCGGCCCGGTCGCTCCACCAGGGAGAGACCGGGCCGCCGGACGGTGCCCTCGCGGGCGATCAGCTCTCCGCGGACGCCGCGGACTCCGCTGCCGCCGTCGCCTTGCGCGTACGCCGGACCTTCGGCTTCGCCTCGTCGGCGGCACCGGCTTCGGCCACCGTGGCGGTGGTCTTGCGGGTGCGGCGGGGCTTGGGCTCCGGCTCCTGCGTGGCCTGGGCCGGGATGTCGGCGGTGGTGGCCGTCGTCTCCGGCTGGGCGGCCTTGCGGGTGCGGCGGGGCTTGGCCTCGGTGTCGTCGGTGGCCGGTGCGGCGGTGGCCGTCTTGCGCGTGCGGCGCGGCTTGGCCTCCGTGCCCTCGGCGGTGTCGACGACGGCCTCGGCGGCCGGTGCCGTGGCGGCGGCCTTGCGGGTGCGGCGCGGCTTCGCCTCGGCCGTGTCGACGACGGCCTCCGGTGCGGCGGTGGCCGTCTTGCGGGTCCGGCGCGGCTTGGCCTCCGTGCCCTCGGCGGTGTCGACCGCGGATTCCGCAGCCGGCGCCGCCGTCTTGCGGGTGCGGCGGGGCTTGGGCTCCGGCTCCTGTGCGGCCTGGGCCGGGATGTCGGCGGTGGTGGCCGTCGTCTCCGGCTGGGCGGCCTTGCGGGTGCGGCGGGGCTTGGCCTCGGTGTCGTCGGTGGCCGGTGCGGCGGTGGCCGTCTTGCGCGTGCGGCGCGGCTTGGCCTCCGTGCCCTCGGCGGTGTCGACGGCGGCCTCGGCGGCCGGTGCCGTGGCGGCGGCCTTGCGGGTGCGGCGGCGCGGCTTGGTCTCCGTCGCCTCCGCCGTGTCGACGGCGGCTTCGGCCTCGGGGGCCGCGGCCGGCGCCTGGGCGGGGATCTCCACCACGGTCTCGGCCGCGGTCTCGACCGCCGTTCCCGTCACGTCCGCCGGCGCGTCCGCGTTCCGGCGGGTGCGACGGCGGCGCGGCTTGGCGGCCTCCGGGGCGTCGAGGGCCGGGCCCTCCGCGGACGTCACCGCTGCCTGCGCGGCCTCGGGGGCGTCGACGGGCGTCACCGGAGCCGCCGTGGCGACCTCCTGCGTCACCGCGCCACGCGTACGGCGCCGACGGCGCGGCGTGCGCGGCGTGGTCGCCTCCTCCGCGACGGGCGCCTGCTCGGGCGCCGCGGTGACGGCGGGGGCCGACGCGTCGAGGGGCTCGCCGTTGCGCGTGCGGCGGCGACGGCGGGGCGTACGGGCGGGACGCTCGTGCTCGGCGGAGCGCGACTCGCCACGGCCGCCGCCACGGCGGTCACCCCGGTCGTTACGGCCGCGTCCACCACGGCCGCCCGGCTCGCCGAGGTCCTCCATCTCCTCCGCGTCGAGTCCGGCGCGCGTGCGCTCCGAACGCGGCAGGACCCCCTTGGTGCCGGCGGGGATGTCGAGGTCCTCGAAGAAGTGCGGGGACGTGGAGTACGTCTCCGGCGGGTCCGGGAAGCCCAGGTCCAGCGCCTTGTTGATCAGCTGCCAGCGCGGGATGTCGTCCCAGTCGACGAGGGTGACGGCGATGCCCTTGGCGCCCGCGCGGCCGGTGCGGCCGATGCGGTGCAGGTACGTCTTCTCGTCCTCGGGGGACTGGTAGTTGATGACGTGGGTGACGCCCTCGACGTCGATGCCGCGGGCGGCGACGTCGGTGCAGACGAGGACGTCGACCTTGCCGTTGCGGAAGGCGCGCAGCGCCTGCTCGCGAGCGCCCTGGCCGAGGTCGCCGTGGACCGCGCCGGAGGCGAAGCCCCGCTGCTTGAGCTGGTCGGCGAGGTCGGCGGCGGTGCGCTTGGTGCGGCAGAAGACCATGGCGAGACCACGGCCCTCGGCCTGGAGGATGCGCGAGACCATCTCGGGCTTGTCCATGTTGTGCGCGCGGTACACATGCTGCCTGGTGTTCGCGACGGTCGCGCCCGCGTCGTCCGGCGACGTGGCGTTGATGTGCGTGGGCTGCGACATGTAGCGGCGGGCGAGGCCGATGACGGCGCCCGGCATGGTCGCCGAGAACAGCATGGTCTGACGCTTCGCCGGAAGCATGTTGATGATCTTCTCGACGTCGGGCAGGAAGCCCAGGTCGAGCATCTCGTCGGCCTCGTCGAGGACGAGCGAGCGGATGTGCTTCAGGTCGAGCTTCTTCTGGCCCGCGAGGTCCAGCAGCCGGCCCGGGGTGCCGACGACCACGTCGACGCCCTTCTGCAGGGCCTCGACCTGGGGCTCGTAGGCGCGGCCGCCGTAGATGGCGAGGACGCGCACATTGCGCACCTTGCCCGCGGTGAGCAGGTCGTTGGTGACCTGCGTGCACAGCTCGCGGGTGGGAACGACGACGAGCGCCTGCGGGGCGTCGGTCAGGTCCTCGGGCCGGGCGCGCCCGGCCTCGACGTCGGCGGGGACGGTGACGCGCTCCAGCAGGGGAAGGCCGAAGCCGAGCGTCTTGCCGGTGCCGGTCTTGGCCTGTCCGATGACGTCCGTGCCCGTGAGGGCGACCGGGAGCGTCATCTCCTGGATGGGGAAGGCCGTGATGATGCCGACGGCCTCGAGGGCTTCGGCGGTCTCGGGAAGGATCCCGAGCTCTCGGAACGTGGTAGTCAGGGTGCTGCCTCTTCTGTGTGCGCGGTGCGAGGCGAGCGCGGGGGTCGTGGCGGACCGCGCCGGGGACGTCGGCCGCCCTGTGGGCGAAGCCGGCAAGACACGGGACCTCTGCCGACGCTCTAGCGTTCGTACCGCTGAGGGGTCCCTCCGGTCGTCGTACGCAAGGTGCCGTACGGCCAGGGAGGGCTGTCGGGTCGGAGCCGATCGGGCCACCGACCGGGCATCCTCATACGTGCGGCCCGTCGAATACTCGGCAGGCGCATTACCACCATACCCCGGATTCGCGCACATGCGATGGCCGATTCGGTCACGTTGTGGTTGTCACACCGTCGGACAGGGTCCTTCGCGCCGTCGTTGTCACACTGACTGAGCAGGGACTTCCCTCCTGCGACGGGCGGGCTATTGTGCGCTCCATGACGAGCTCTGACAAGCCTGAGAACGCCGCCACCGGTATCGCCGCCCAGGACTGGGCGAAGGCCTCCGCCGATCCGCAGTACCGGGCCGCGGTCGTGGACCTGCTCGGCGCGCTCGCGTACGGCGAACTCGCGGCGTTCGAGCGGCTCGCCGAGGACGCCAAACTCGCGCCCACGCTGGAGGACAAGGCGGAACTGGCGAAGATGGCGTCGGCCGAGTTCCACCACTTCGAGCGGCTGCGCGACCGGCTCACGGAGGTCGGCGAGGAGCCGACGCGCGCGATGGAGCCGTTCGTCGCCGCGCTCGACGGCTTCCACAAGCAGACCGCCCCGTCGGACTGGCTTGAGGGCCTCGTCAAGGCCTACGTCGGCGACTCGATCGCCAGCGACTTCTACCGCGAGGTCGCGGCCCGTCTGGACACCGACACCCGCGCCCTGGTGCTGGCCGTGCTCGACGACACCGGTCACGCCGGCTTCGCCGTCGACCGGGTGCGCGCGGCGATCGACGCGGACCCGCGCGTGGGCGGTCGGCTCGCGCTGTGGGCGCGGCGGCTGATGGGCGAGGCCCTGTCGCAGTCGCAGCGGGTGGTGGCCGACCGCGACGCGCTGTCGACGATGCTCGTGGGCGGTGTCGCGGACGGGTTCGACCTCGCGGAGGTGGGGCGGATGTTCTCGCGGATCACCGAGGCGCACACGAAGCGGATGGCTGCGCTGGGCCTGGCCGCGTAGCGCTCCGCCGGCCCCGGCAGCGCTCCGGTGAGGATCCGCGGGCCCTGCCGGGCGCCGCGGGCCGTGCGCGGCTCGTCACGCCGTTCTCCGCGTCCCTTGCCGGCCCGGTTCCCGCGGGGCCGACGCGGCTACGCGGTGGCCGACCGGCGGCGGAGTCCGGCCGCCGGGCGCAGGAGCAGCGAGAGGGAGGCGGCGGAGACGACCGCCGCGCCGAGGAGGGCGACGACCGCGGAGCCGGGGCCCAGCGCGCTGTGGGTGACGAAGTCGCCGAAGAGGGCTCCGGCGACGCCCGTCGCCAGCACCAGGGCGCGGGCGGGGAGCCGGTGGGACAGGCGGTGGAGCGCCGCCCACGCGAGCACGAGACCGAGCACAGCGGAGACGAGCGCTTCCAAGATCATCCGGGGTCCCTCCAGGTGGCCGGGCCGTGCACCAAGGTCGTAGCCCGTCCTACCCGTGACCTGCGGAATGCAATCCTCCCGCACGGTCGGGCCGTGCTCCGTCCGTGGCGGGCGCGGCGCGGGAGCCGAGGTGCGTCGCGGTGCGTGCCGATCCGGCCGGTGCGCGGGCCGATCCGCGTGCCGGCGTGGCGGGACGCACAAGGGGCGGGACGCGGACGTGGCGGGACGCGGAAGGGGCCCGGCAGCCGAACGGCCGCCGGGCCCCTTCCGTCGAGCGTGGCCTACAGCGCGCCGAAGCCCACCTTGCGCGGGGCCGGCTCGCCCAGCTCCACGTAGGCCAGGCGGTCGGCCGGAACCAGGACCTTGCGGCCGTGCTGGTCCGTGAGGCTGAGCAGCTGCGACTTCCCTGCCAGGGCGTCGGCCACCACGCGCTCGACCTCCTCGGGAGTCTGACCGCTCTCCAGAACGATCTCGCGGGGCGCGTGCTGCACGCCGATCTTGACCTCCACGGCTAAGTCCCTCCGACGATCACGAGGTGCGCGGGCGTCCGCGCCGTACGCTGCACACATTAGCCCGGTGAGGGGACGCGCACGGCGCGGCCGTCCACGCCAGGAGCGAACAGCGAACGGGAACAAACGGCCGGGACGGTGTCCCTCAGTGCTGTTCGATGCCGTGCAGCGGGAATCCGGCGATGCCCCGCCAGGCGAGGGAGGCCAGCAACTGCACCGCCTGGTCGCGCGGGACGCTGCGGTCGCTGTGCAGCCAGGAACGCGCCACCACCTGCGCGAGACCGCCGAGACCGGAGGCCAGCAGCATCGACTCCGCGCGCGAGAGGCCGGTGTCCTCGGCGATCACCTCGCAGATCGCCTCGGCGCACTCGTTGGTGACCTTGTCGACGCGCTCGCGCACGGCGGGCTCGTTCGTCAGGTCCGACTCGAAGACCAGGCGGAAGGCGCCGCCGTCGTCCTCGACGTACGCGAAGTACGCGTCCATCGTCGCGCGGACGCGCTGCTTGTTGTCGGTCGTCGAGGCGAGCGCGCTGCGCACGGCCTGGATGAGCGACTCGCAGTGCTGGTCCAGCAGCGCCAGGTACAGGTCGAGCTTGCCCGGGAAGTGCTGGTAGAGCACCGGCTTGCTGACGCCGGCGCGTTCTGCGATGTCGTCCATCGCCGCCGCGTGGTAGCCCTGTGCGACGAAGACCTCCTGGGCGGCGCCCAGCAGTTGGTTCCGTCGGGCACGGCGCGGCAGGCGCGTGCCTCGCGGGCGCGCCGCCTCGGTCTGCTCGATGGCTGTCACGCCGCCTCCCAATGTCGTCCCTCTTGCGGTGTGCCGCCGCGCCGCCATCGTACTTTTCGGTAACCGTGCTGTGCGCGGTGCGAGCGCAGAATTTCACGGACCGGACGATGGCAAAAGCCGTAGGTAAGGTTTCGTAGCGGGGCGTAGCGGGCAGAATCGCGCTCCGCTCCGGCCGGACGCACGGCGGTCCTCGGTGTCCCGGGGTGGCCCCGGGTCTGCTCAGCGGTAGTCGTCCTCGTCCTGCGAGACGACACGCGCCTGTTCGATGACGTCCGCCTCGTTGGCCCGGCTCGGATCCACCTCGTCCAGCGGGTCGTCGCTCTTCGGGGCGACATCGGCCTGCTGTTCGGCGGCGTCGTTCTCCGGCGCCTCGACGTCGATCTCCGCGGCGGCGTCCTCCTGGTCCGCGAACGTCTCCGGATCGGTGGGGTCGATGGCCATGACGGGCTCCCTTCCTACGAACATCCCTGAAAACGCAGGGGTCACACGCGGGTGCCCTCTGTACGAGCCTAGGAGACACCCATTTCGGACGCCATGCGATGTGCCCGGGAATCGCGCCGCCATCCGCGCGACGCGCGGCCGGCCTCTTGTGACGCCGAACACACGGGTTCGCGTGTGATCGTCTCGTAACATTGCGGCATGTCTTCGACAGAGCTGCCGTCCGTGCCGCCCACCAGCGTGCTGCCGAAGGCCGCGTCGGTCCGGGTCGCCGAGGGCGAGAGGCTGCGGTCGGTCCGCCTGCCCGGCATCACCCTGACGGTCCGCTCCAGGCCGGCCGCGCGCACGGGACTGCATCCCGCGCTGTACGTCCACGGCCTCGGCGGCTCCTCGCAGAACTGGTCCGCGCTGATGGCGCAGCTCGACGGCGTCGTCGAGAGCGAGGCCCTCGACCTGCCCGGCTTCGGGGACTCCCCGCCGCCGGACGACGGCGACTACTCCATCACGGCACACGCGCGTGCCGTGATCCGCCACCTCGACGCGTCCGGCCGCGGACCCGTCCACCTCTTCGGCAACTCGCTGGGCGGCGCCGTGTCCACGCGGGTCGCGGCGGTCCGCCCCGACCTCGTCCGGACCCTGACCCTCGTCTCGCCGGCTCTCCCGGAACTGCGCGTCCAGCGCACGGCGGTGCCCACCGGCCTGCTCGGCATGCCCGGCGTGGCCGGGCTGTTCACCCGGTTCACCCGGGAGTGGACGGCCGAGCAGCGGGTCCGCGGCGTCATGGCCCTGTGTTACGGCGATCCCGGGCAGGTCACCCCGGAGGCGTTCGGCCACGCCGTGGAGGAACTCGAGCGGCGGCTGCGGCTGCCGTACTTCTGGGACGCGATGACGCGCTCCGCCCGCGGACTGGTCAGCGCCTACACGCTGGGCGGCCAGCACGGCCTGTGGCGCCAGGCCGAACGCGTCCTCGCCCCGGCCCTCCTCGTCTACGGCGGCCGCGACCGGCTCGTCGGCTTCCGCATGGCCCAGCGGGCGGCACGCGCCTTCCGCGACTCGCGCCTGCTCACCCTGCCGAACGCGGGACACGTCGCGATGATGGAGTACCCGGAGACGGTCGCCACGGCGTTCCGTGAACTGCTGGAGCAGACGGCGCATCCGGGACCGGCCGCGGAGGCGCGGGCCGCGAAGGACGCGGGCGACGGGACGGCACCGGAGGCCGGTGCCGGGAAGCGGTCGGAGGCGGACACCGGGGCGGGGCAGGAGGCGGGCCCGGGAACCGGTTCGGGCTCCGGGGCGTTCACCGAACGAGCCGGCGGATCCGCGGGCACGGGGAGCTGAGGGGGCCGTGGGACGTCACAGCCGGCGCGGGCCCGCGCCCAGGAGCACAGCACAGCAGGACACCGGCGGTACCCCCCGGGAAGCCGCGCCGGGCGAGGCGGGGGAGGCCCGCCCCCAGGGTGCGGCCTCGCCCGCCGACGCGCCCTCGGCGAAGTCCGGGTTTTCCGACGGCACCCCGGCTCGCGGTGTGCCGCGGCTTGCCGACGGCGCCCCCGCGCGGAGCGTGCCCGGACCTTCCGACCGCACCCCCGCTCACGGCCCGCCCCTCCCGGGCGCTCGCCGTACCCCCGGCGGCACCCCCGCCCACGGCACCCCGCAGGTCCGCGGCGGACACCCCGAGCAGCGGGAGGCCGGGGGCGCCTGGGGCGAGTTGCGGGGCCGTACGGCGAGTGGTTCCGGCCCGCTGATCCCCCGCCAGCGGCCCGAGTCCGCGGCCGCGCCCCGGCAGCGGGCGTCCGATGCGGCGGCGGGTCCGCGCCAGGACTACCTCGACGCCTTCACCGAGGACGACGACGTCTTCCAGCGCCGCGCGCCCGTGGCGGCCGCCACGGCACTCGCCACGGACACGTGTGTCGCCCCGCGTCCCACCGACGCCTACGTCTCCGTCACCGACTGGGACCGAAGCCCCGGTCCGGCTCCCACGGGCGGCGGGGCCGGCGGCGAACCGCCCACCGGTGAACCGACGGCCAAGGGGGGTGGCAAGGGCCGGGCCTTCACCGGCATCGCGGCCGCCGCCGTCACCACCGTGCTGGCCATCGTGGTCGCCGGCCAGGTCACCGACGCGCGCGACGAGGACTCCGTCCAGTCGCACACCACGACCGACAAGGCCGCCCGTGACGCCCGCGACTCCGCCGCGCGCGGCGCCGACCGGCCGAGCCCGTCGGCGTCACCCGGTGTGGTGCCGCTGACGTACGACCAGATGATGAGCACGCGCTACCGCTTCGGGGCCACGTCCGCGGGGTCGGGGAAGTTCGACGCCGTGCCCGGGATCGACAAGGCGCCCGGCAAGGGCCAGAAGTACACCTACCGCGTGGACGTCGAGCAGGGGCTCGGGCTCGACGCCGAACTGTTCGCGCAGGCCGTGCAGAAGACGCTCAACGACGACCGCAGCTGGGCCCACGGCGGCGCGCGGACCTTCGAGCGGATCCACTCGGGGGAACCGGACTTCGTCATCACGCTCGCCAGTCCCGACACCACCGCCGACTGGTGCGCGAAGTCCGGCCTGGACACCACCGAGGACAACGTCTCCTGCGACTCGGCCGCCACCGAACGCGTGATGATCAACGCCTACCGGTGGGCGCAGGGGTCCGCGACCTACGGCGACGAGATGTACGCCTACCGCCAGATGCTGATCAACCACGAGGTGGGTCACCGGCTCGGCTACGGCCACGTCACCTGCGACAAGGACGGGGACCTCGCCCCGGTCATGCAGCAGCAGACGAAGTTCCTGGAGTACGACGGCATCCGCTGCCTGCCCAACCCCTGGCCCTACCCGAACAACTGACGAACGGCGGGGTGCCGGCCTCGCGGCGCCCCGGCCGGTACCCCCCCGTGCCCCCCTCTCCGAGGCGTAACGTTTTGCGCTGGCTTGATCTCTTAGCGCGACGGAACGCCGCCCGCACGGGAAAGTTACGACCGTTCACCCCTTTTGGTGGCGCGATGGACAACCGTCCGTCGCGCCACCGTCATGTCCGCATACGTTCGTCCCGCTGCGAGCCGCCGGGGCAACGGCGGCTCCCCAAACGGGAGATCGGGGGTGCGCGTGCGCATCGGACTGCTTACGGAGGGTGGCTATCCGTATGTGAGCGGTGATGCGGGGCTCTGGTGCGACCGGCTCGTGCGCGGGCTCGGGCAGCACGAGTTCGACGTCTACGCGCTCAGCCGCACCGAGCGCCAGGAGGCCGCCGGCCAGGTCGCACTGCCGCCGCAGGTCACCCGCGTGCGCACCGCGCCGCTGTGGACCGCCGAGGACGACGGGGTGGTGCGCGGACGGCGTGCGCGCCGGCGTTTCACCGAGCACTACGGCGCGTTGGTGTCCGTCCTGTGCGAAGGAGCGCCCGTCGACGCGGGGACGGACCGTTCCGCACCTCAGGCGGACCGTTTCGGCAACGCGCTGTACGGGCTCGCGGAACTCGCCCGCGACGAGGGCGGCCTGGTGGGCGCGCTCCGCTCGGAGCATGCCGTACGCGCCCTGGAGCGCGCCTGTCGTGCGCCCGGCGCGCTCGGTACGGCGCGTGAGGCGCGCGTTCCCGACCTCCTCGCCGTCGCCGCGCACCTCGAACGGGCTCTGCGCCCCCTCTCGCTCGACTGGTACGAGGACGACGGCGACGACGGGCTCGGCTCGGTCGACCTCTGCCACGCGGCTTCCGGGGGCGCGGCGGCACTCCCGGGCCTGCTCGCCCGTCACTTCTTCGGCGTGCCGCTGCTGGTGACGGAGTACGGGGTCCGGTTGCGGACCCACTATCTGGGTGCGGGTGCGGGTGCGGGTGCGGGTGCGGGTGCGGGTGCGGCCGGCGCCGACCCGGCTCCGGCCGCCGCTCCGGCGCCGCACGCCCCGGCCGTACGGTCCCTGCTCGCGGCCTTCCACGGACGGCTCGCCGCCGAGGTGTACCGGCGGGCGGCGTGTGTCACGCCAGGCAACGCGCACGCCCGCCGCTGGCAGGAGCGCTGCGGTGCCGACCGGGCCAAGCTCCGCACGGTCCCCCCGGGCATGGACGCCTCACGCTTCGCCGAGGTCGGCGAATCCCCGGACGCCGGCGACCCCCGCACGCTGGTCTGGGTCGGCAGGGTGGAACCGGCCAAGGACCTGGTGTCCCTGTTGCACGCCTTCGCCGAGATCCACCGGGAGGAGCCCGGGACCCGGCTGCGGATCTTCGGCAGCGCGGCCGGAGCGGAGGGCGAGGCCTACCTCGGCCACTGCCGGATGCTCGCCGCGCAGCTCTTCCCCGACGAGGCCACCGGGCCGCACGCCGTCGGCGACAACCCCGTGTCCTTCGAGGAGATCGGCGGACCGGAGGTCCCCGGACTCGCCGAGGCGTACGCGGCGGGTGCCGTCGTGATCCTGTCCAGCGTCGTCGAGGGGTTCCCGGTCGGCCTCGTCGAGGCGATGTTCTGCGGGCGCGCGACGGTGTCCACGGACGTCGGCGCGGTGGTCGAGGTCATCGGGGGCACCGGACTCGTCGTCCCGCCGCGCAACCCGAGGGCGCTCGCGGAGGCGTGCGTGGACCTGCTGCGCGACCCCGGGCGCCGCGCACGCCTGGGCGCGGCCGCCCGCGCCCGTGCCCTCGAACTGTTCACCGTCGAGCAGAACATCGCGGCGTTCCACGGCATCTACCTGGAGATCGTCTCCCGGAGCCCGGTCCGCCGGGTCGTCCTCGACGCGGCCGGGGAACCCCGGCCCTTCGCGGTTCCGGCCGAGGCCTGGCTGCCGGGCCGGTGGACCGGCCTCACCGCACGGGCCACTCCCCGCAACCCGCCCGGCTGGGCGGCGGGACCGCCGCTGCCGGGTACGGCGGCGGCGCGCGGTTCCGCCACGACGCACGGCCCGTCCGCGCCCCGCGCCGCCACTCCCGTCGCCGCGACCGAGGGGGCCCGATGAGCGGCCTGGGCGAACTCGACCGCCCCGCGACACCGGCACCCGCCGACGCCTGGGACGAACGGTCCGAGGAGCGGCTCGTGAACGAGGACACCCCTGCGGACGCCGACGCGCCGTCCGACCCCGGTGAGCCGGCGGTGACCAGCCGCGCCGGGCGTCCCGCGCCGGCCACCGCGGCGCACCCCGGTCCGGGAACAGGCCCCGTCGCCCCCCGGCGAGGCGCCGCAGTGGACCCGGTGAAAGCGCTGATGCACCGCCACCGCGACCTGTGCGAACGGGCGGTCGATCCGCTGGAGATCGCGGCGGGACTGGAGGCCCACGGCGTCACCGACCGCACCGCCGCGCGGTTCCGGCACCGGGACGTCTTCTCCCTCGCGGAGGAGATGTACGCCCGCGTCCCCAGGGACGCCGACACCCCTTCGCACCCGCGTCCGGAGCCCGCGCCGGTGCCACGGGCCCGCCTGGACTGGGCGCTGCTCACCCTCCTGCCCGGTGCCCTGGGCGTCGCGACCGTCGCCGGCCTTCGCCTCACCCACGGTCGGACCCGCCTCCTCGTGGTCACCGCGGGCGTCCTGGCGGTGGCCCTCGCCCTGCGGGCCGTCCTTCGCCGGGGCCCCTTGAGCCGCCACCGCGGGCGGGGCCCGTCGATCCCGCGCGGAGGCCCGCACGCCGGCCGGCACCGCACCGGCGGCCGGACCGGATGGCTCCTCGCCTACGCGGCCCTCGGCGACGGCCTGCTGCGCACCGCGGCCGACGGCGGTCCCGACGGCCTGCCCACCGGAACGGCCGACGGGCCCTGGCCGCTCGCCACGGCCCCGCTCCTGACCCTCGCCCTGGCCTGCGTCCCCGCCGCGTGGTGCGCGCACCTCCTCGCCGTACGCGTCCGGCACCGGCTCGGCAGCAGCCGAGGCCTCGACGAGTTCGCCGCCTCCGTACGGCCGCTGCTGCTCGGTGTCTTCGCCCTGTTCCTGTGCGCCCTCGCGGTCCTCACCGGCGTCTGCGCGGCCGCCCTCGGTGAACCGGCCGCCTACGCGAGCACGCTCCCCCTGGGCGCGCTGCTCCTCCTCTCCCGCCTCCTCACCGTCCACGGCTTCACCCACGCCCCGACGGTCGCCCTCAGAGCCGCCGGGACGGCCGAGGCGATCGCCCCGGCCCTGCTCTTCGCAGGCCGGCTGCCCGGCTGCGGCTTCCTGGCCGCACCCGTCGACACCCTCGTGGCCGCCCGGGGTCCCGCCGCGGTCCCCGCCCTCGCCTGCGGGACGGCCGCCCTCGTCCTGCTGGTCCACGCGACCCGCACCCTCACCAGGGCCTCGGCCCACGCGCCATCGGGTCAGCCGTGCTGACCCGCAGCCGTCCGCCCGCCCCCGACCACCGCGCGCCGCGCCACCCCCACCGTGCACGGACCGCACGACGCACGCGCTCCTCCACCCATGCAATCCCCTTAAGGAGAGACCAGATGACCACCTCCCGATCCGGAGCGACCGGAGCCACCGGGACACCCGCGGTCGCAGGAGCCCGCGCGGTCACCGGAGCAGCCGCGACGCACACCCCGGGGGCCGCGCGATGAGGGTCCTGCTGACCGGAGCCAACGGTTACGTCGGCCGCTTCGTCGCCGACCGTCTGCTCGCCGACCCGGCCGTCCAGCTCACCGCACTCGGCCGCGGTGACGACGCCGACGTCCGCTTCGACCTCGCGAGCGGCAGTCCCGGCGCCCTCACCCGCTTCCTCGACGCGGTCCACCCCCAGGTCGTCGTCAACTGCGCCGGAGCCACCCGAGGCGGAGCCCGGGAACTCACCCGGCACAACACCGTCGCCGTCGCCACCATCTGCGAGGCGCTGCGCCGCAGCGGCTGCGGCGCCCGTCTCGTCCACATCGGCTGCGGCGCCGAATACGGCCCCAGCCAGCCCGGTTCCTCGACCGCCGAGGACGCCGTGCCGCGCCCCGGCGGCCCGTACGGCGTCAGCAAGCTCGCCGCCACCGAACTCGTCCTGGGCTCCGGTCTGGACGCGGTCGTCCTGCGGGTCTTCTCCCCGGCCGGGCCCGGCACCCCCGCCGGCTCCCCGCTGGGCCGGCTCGCCGAGGCGATGCGCCGCGCCATGCAGTCCGGCGACGGTGAGCTGAAACTCGGCGGACTCGGCGCCCAGCGCGATTTCATCGACGTCCGTGACGTCGCCCGCGCCGTGCACGCCGCCGCGCTGTCCGCCGCCCAGGGCGTGATCAACATCGGCTCCGGCCGCGCCGTCCGCCTCCGGGACGCCGCCGCCGTCCTCGCCCGCGTGGCCGGATACGGCGGCACCCTCCACGAACTCGACGGGCCGCCCGGCGGCCACCTCAGGCCGGCCATCGGCCACCCCCGTCCCGACTCCGAGCACGCGGCTCCGGTCGCGTACCCGTACCCCGACGGGTGCGGCAACTGGCAGCAGGCCGACGTCCGCACCGCCCGCGACCGGCTGGGCTGGCGGCCGCGGATCAACCTCGAGGAGTCCCTCGCCGACATCTGGATGGAGGCGGCATGTCGTATCTGACCGGCACCCGAGCGGGCACCGCGAGCACCGACGTCCGCACCGGCTTCGGCGCCCCCGGCTTCGCGCACCCCCTCGTCGCGCCCGCCGAGTGGGGTGAACTCGCCCGCCCCGGCAGGCCCCTGCACTGGGTCGTCCTCAACGTCGCCGACGGACCCGGTGTCCGTCCCGACCCGCACTGCCTGGAGGCCGCGGGCCGGCTCCGCAACGCGGGCGTCCGCGTCCTCGGCCACCTCGACGCCGTCCACGGCGCCCGCGCTCTCGCCGAGGTGATCGCCGACGCCCACCGCTACCTCGACTGGTACCAGGTCGACGGCTTCCTCCTGGACCGCTGCCCGACCGAACGCGCCGAGCTCCCGGTGATCCGTCGCGCCGTCGGCACCCTGCGCTCGCTCCGTGACGCGCCTCACATCGTCCTCGGGCACGGTCTCCATCCGCATCCCGGATACGCGGAGAACGCCGATCAGCTCGTCACCTTCTCCGGCCCCTGGAGCGACTACCGCTGGTCGCAGGCGGCCGAGTGGACCGCCGACTATCCGCCCGAGCGGTTCTGCCACTTCGTGCACGGCGTGCCCCGCGGCCACCTCGACGAGGCGCTGCGGATCGCCCGCTGGCAGGGAGCGGCCACGATCTGGGTCACCGACCGCCACGACCACGACGGCGTGTTCGACCCGTGGGAGGCCATGCCCGGCTACTGGGACGAAATCGTCTCGCGGATCGGAACAGGTGTCTCGGAATGAAGAAGGCCATGGCAGTGTTACGGGGAGAACAACCATAGTGATTGACCGACCAACGGAGTCCCCGTGTCGCTGCCACCCCTGGTCGAGCCGGCTGCCGAGCTCACCGTAGACGAGGTCCGCAGGTACTCCCGCCACCTGATCATCCCCGACGTCGGGATGGACGGGCAGAAGCGGCTGAAGAACGCCAAGGTGCTGTGTGTCGGCGCCGGCGGCCTGGGCTCGCCGGCGCTGATGTACCTGGCCGCGGCGGGCGTGGGCACGCTCGGCATCGTGGAGTTCGACGAGGTCGACGAGTCGAACCTCCAGCGCCAGATCATCCACAGCCAGGCCGACATCGGCCGCTCCAAGGCCGAGTCCGCGCGCGACTCCGTCCTGGGCATCAACCCGTACGTGAACGTGGTCCTGCACGAGGAGCGGCTCGAGGCCGACAACGTGATGGACATCTTCAGCCAGTACGACCTGATCGTGGACGGCACGGACAACTTCGCCACCCGCTACCTGGTCAACGACGCCGCCGTGCTGCTGAACAAGCCGTACGTGTGGGGCTCGATCTACCGCTTCGACGGTCAGGCGTCCGTCTTCTGGTCGGAGCACGGTCCCTGCTACCGCTGCCTCTACCCGGAGCCCCCGCCCCCCGGCATGGTCCCCTCCTGCGCCGAGGGCGGCGTGCTGGGCGTGCTCTGCGCGTCCATCGGCTCCATCCAGGTCACCGAGGCGATCAAGCTCCTCACCGGCACCGGTGAGCCGCTGGTGGGCCGTCTGATGATCTACGACGCGCTGGAGATGCAGTACCGGCAGGTCAAGGTCCGCAAGGACCCCGACTGCGCGGTCTGCGGCGAGAACCCGACCGTCACGGAGCTCATCGACTACGAGGCCTTCTGCGGCGTCGTGTCGGAGGAGGCCCAGCAGGCGGCCGCGGGTGCGACGATCACGCCCAAGCAGCTCAAGGAGTGGATCGACGACGGCGAGAGCATCGAGATCATCGACGTCCGCGAGCCGAACGAGTACGAGATCGTCTCCATCCCGGGCGCCAAGCTGATCCCGAAGAACGAGTTCCTGCTCGGCACCGCCCTCGAGGGCCTGCCCCAGGACCGGAAGATCGTCTTGCACTGCAAGACGGGTGTCCGCAGTGCGGAAGTCCTCGCGGTGCTGAAGTCCGCGGGCTTCGCGGACGCCGTCCACGTCGGCGGCGGTGTGATCGGCTGGGTCAACCAGATCGAGCCGAGCAAGCCGGTCTACTGAGCCGACCTGCCTGCCTGAGCGGCGGGGGCCGCGCGCACCACGGGTGCCCGCGGCCCCCGCCGTCGTCATGAGCAGACCTTGCCGTCCTTCGGCACGGTGCCGTCGAGCAGGTAGTCGTCCACCGTCGAGTCGACGCAGTCACTCCCGCTGCCGTACGCCCCGTGGCCCTCGCCCTTCCAGGTGAGCAGCACACCGACGTCCTCGCCCAGCTCGTCCGCCATCCGCTGCGCGCCCTCGTAGGGCGTCGCCGGGTCGCCGGTGTTGCCGACCAGCAGGACGGGCGCCGCCCCGGCCGCGCTCACCTCCGGGCTGTCGAACTGTCCGGCCACCGGCCAGTCGTGGCACCAGCCGGCCGTGTCCCAGCCGAGGAACGTGCCGAACACGGGTGAGATCCTCTCGAACTCCGGCAGCAGCTTCCTCGTCTCCTCCACCGTCGGCCGCTGCTTGTCGTCCAGGCACGATATGACCCGCTGCGAGTGGGCCGTCGTGCCGTAGTTCCCCTCGCTGTCCCGCTCGTTGTAGGCGTCGGCCAGGGTGAGCAGTTCGGAGCCGTCGCCTTCCTGCGCCGACTCCAGGGCACTGGTCAGGGTCGGCCAGCCCTCCTTGCTGTAGAGCGGCAGGACGATGCCGGTGACCGCGAGCGTCTGGGTCAGCTTCCGTCCGGAGGACGTCGGCAGCGGGTCGGCGTCGATCCGCTTCAGCAGGTCGGCGATCTTGCGGCTGCCCTGTGCGGGGTTCTGGCCGGTCGACTTCAGGTAGTTGTCGAGCGCCAGCTGAAAGCCCTTCGCCTGGTTCTTCGCGTGCCCCACGGCGTCGGCGCCGGGGTCGACGACCGCGTCGAGGATCACCCGCCCCACGTTCCTCGGGAACAGGTGGGCGTAGACGCCGCCGAGTTCGGTGCCGTAGGAGATGCCGAAGTAGTGCAGCCTGTCGTCGCCGAGCACCTGGCGCATGAGGTCCATGTCGCGCGCGGTGTCGGTGGTCGAGACGTGCGCCATCAGGGCTCCGGCGTCCTTCTGACAGCCCTTGCCGAAGTCGACGGCGTCGCGGAGGTAGGCCTTTTCCTCGGCCGTGGTGTCGGGGGTGGAGTCGACCGACTCGGCGGCCTGGATCCTCCTGTCGCTGCGGCAGCGCACGCCCTCGCTGGCGCTCACCCCGCGCGGGTCCCAGCTCACCAGGTCGTAGCGCTCGCGCAGGGAGGAGACCGTGGAGCCGTACGCCGGCATCGTCGACACCCCGGAGCCGCCCGGGCCGCCGAAGTTGAACAACAGGGAGCCGATGCGCTTGCTGCCGGAGCCGCGGGAACGGGCACGGATCAGTGCGAGATCGATCGTCTCCCCGTCCGGCTTCGACCAGTCCAGCGGCACCTTGAGTTTCGCGCACCGCCACTCGTCGCCCGGCGCCGCGGAGTCCGCGGTGGCCCCGCAGCGGCTCCAGTCGAGCTTCTGTCCGGTCAGCGAGGCGGGCAGGGGCGCAGCCGTCGCGTCCGCGGTGCCGGAGGAGGAGGCCGACGGGCGCGCATCGGCCGTACCTCCCTTGTCGTCGTCCCCGTCGTCCGACGGGCCGCCGCAGCCCGTCATCAGCAGCGCGGCGGCGGCTCCCAACGCCGTCCACCGTACGAATCGCGCCATGTGCGTTCCCCCCTCGCGGAACCGTCCGCACCGGTGGCGGACGGCTGTCAGGCCATAGTAGGCGGATCGCCGCGCACCCCGTCAGGCCTGTGGATAACCGTTTGACCTGCATGTTTGTCGAGTTCGAGGGGTCAGGAGCAGACCGTCCCGGCGGTCGGTGCCCTCCCGTTCAGCAGGTAGCCGTCCACCGCCGCCCGCACACAGGTGTTCTTGCTGTCGTATGCGCCGTGTCCCTGCCCCCTGTACGTCAGCTCCACCCCGACGCCCTTGCCGAGGGCGTCCACCATCCTGCGCGCGCCCTCGTACGGGGTGGCCGGATCGCCCGTGTTGCCCACGACGAGGATCGGTGCGGAGCCGGCCGCGCTCACGTCGGGACGGTCGGCGGCGCCCGGCACGGCCCAGTCGGTGCAGCCGACCATGCCCCAGGCCAGGAAGTCCCCGAAGACGGGGGAGGCCGCCCGGAACTCCGGAAGCCTGCGCTCCACCTGGGCGACGGAGTAGCGCGGCTTGTCGTCGGCGCAGTTCACGGAGACGTTGGCGGCGATGAGGTTGCTGTACTCGCCGTTCTCGTTGCGGCCGTTCATGGAGTCGGACAGCAGCATGAGGATCCTGCCGTCGCCGTCGTAGGCCTGGTCCAGGCCCTCGGTGAGGTACTCCCAGAAGTCCTTCGAGTACAGCGACTGCGCGATGCCGTTGGTCGCGGCGGTCTGTGTCAGTTCGCGCGGGAAGACACCGGGGATCGGCTTGCCGTCCAAGCTCTTCAGCAGGGCCGCGATCCGGTCCTCGACGTCCTGCGGGGTGTTCCCGACGGGGCAGTCCTCCGTTCTCGACGTGCAGTCCTCGGCGTAGTTGTCGAGTGCGAGCTGGAAACCCCTGGCCTGCCCGAGCGCGCTCTGCTCGGGTGTCCGTGTCGGGTCGACGACCGCGTCGAAGACGGCACGGCCCAGGTTCTTCGGGAACAGGTGGGCGTAGACGCCGCCGAGTTCGGTGCCGTAGGAGATGCCGAAGTAGTGCAGCCTGTCGTCACCGAGGACCTGGCGCATGAGGTCCATGTCGCGGGCCGCGTCGGTGGTGCGCACGTGCGGCAGCATCCTCTTCGACTTCTTCGCACAGGCCGCGTTGAACTTCTTGGTGCTGTCCAGGAGCGTGCCGCGTTCGGCGGCGTCGTCGGGAGTCATGTCCTGCTGGAGGTGGGCATCGAGCTGCTGGTCGTTCTCGCAGCGCACGCCCGCGCTGCGGCCCACCCCGCGCGGGTCGAAGCTCACCAGGTCGTAGCGGGTGCGCAGGGTCGCGTACTCCTCGCCGAACGCGGGCAGGGTGGTGACCCCGGAGCCGCCGGGCCCGCCGAAGTTGAACAGCAGGGAGCCGATCCGCCGGTTCTCGGCACCGCTCGCCCGCGCCCTGATCAGCGCGACGCCGATCGTGTCGCCCCCGGGATCGTTCCAGTCCAGGGGCGCCCGCATGGTCGCGCACTCCCACTCGTCGCCGTCCGGCAGCGGCGACGGTGCGTTGCCCCCGCCCTCGGACGGGGACGGTGCGGGGCAGTCCTTCCAGCTCAGCTTCTGCGCCGTCAGATCCTCGTCGCGGGAGTCACCGCCGCACCCCGCCACCAGGGAGGACAACAGCACGGCGGTGGCGGTGAGCACGGCGGCGCGCGGGCGGGAGGGGTTCGGCACGATCCCATCCTGGGGTCGTGCCCGCCTCCGCGCGCGGGGCACGGTCCGTACGAGGTAACGCCGTTCCCGGGGCAGGGGCGTGTTCCGAAAGCGGCGTCGTCTGCCCGCAGGACGGGCCGGGCTTCGGGAAAACGGCTAGGGTCTTTCGTTTGGATCAGGCCGGATCAGGGACGGCGCCAGGCCCCGCGAGCCCGGCATGATCCAAACGAGAGGCCCTAGAGGGCGCCCTTGCGGGTGAGCTGGGTGAAGGCCAGCCAGCCCGGCAGCACCGGCAGCCACAGCGTCAGCAGCCGGAACAGCAGGACCGCGGGGGCGGCGACCTCCTTGGGCAGGCCGACGGCGATCAGACCGACCGTCAGGGTCGCCTCCACCGCGCCGACACCGCCCGGCGTCGGGGCGGCGGAACCGAGGGCGTTGCCGGCGAGGAAGACGACTGCGACGCTGGCGATGCTGATCGAGGTCGTCTCGTCGCCGAAGGCGCGGATCGACGCGTCCAGGCACATCACGAAGCAGGCCGTCAGCAACAGCATGCCGCCGATGCCGGTCACCAGCTTCTGCGGCCGCTGGAGCACGTCCAGCATGCGCGGCACGACGCCCGCGAACAGCGACCTCACGCGCGTGACGACGAACTTCCGCAGGAACGGCACCGAGGTCACCACGAGAACCAGCACCGCCACCGTCAGCAGACCCGCGATGACGGTCCGGGACGGCGACAAGGACGGCGTCTTCTCGGTGCCCGTCAGATAGCCGAACGACAGCAGCATCAGGATGTGGCAGCCCAGCCCGAACAACTGCGAGGCACCGACGCTCGCCACCGCCAGTCCCGGCCGCACCCCCGCGCGCTGGAGGAACCGCGTGTTGAGGGCGACCCCGCCGACCGCGGGCGGCGCGACGATCTTCACGAAGGACCCGGCCACCTGCGCGGCCACCGTACGCGGGAACGGCACCCGCTCCGGCACGAAACCCAGCAGGCTCATCGCGGCCGCCACATAGCTCGCCGCCGAGAACAGCACGGCCGCGGCGACCCAGCCCCACTCGGCGTTGGCGATGAGCGGGCCGAACTTGATGTGGGTGAGCTGCGTCAGGAGGAAGTACGCGCCGATCGCGCCGGCGATGAAACTGATCAGCGTGCGCGGCCGCACCCGCTCGAGGCGGGCGGGCTCGACCGGCGCCTGGGGGCGGATGCGCAGCACCTCGTGCCGGATCTGGGTGAGCAGGTCCTCCTCGCGGGCCTCCTCCAGCGCCTCGTCGATGGCCCGCTTCTCGGCCCGTGTCTCCGCGCGTACGGCCTTCTTCTCGACCTTGCCCGCGGGCGGCCCGGCCTCGTGTCCGGCCGCCTCGTGGCGGGCCTGCTTGGCCTGCCGGGAGGCTTCCAGGACGGCGTCCCGCTCGCGCTGTGCCCGCTCCCGGGCGAGCCTGCGCAGTGTCGCGCGCGTGGAGCGGCTCAGCGCGATGGGCTGGAGCATCGGCAGGCAGTCGGCGACGGCGTCGGGGCCGAGCACGCTCACCGCGGAGGCCACCGCGCGCTCGGCGCCCACCCGCAGGCCGAGCGTCACCAGCAGTTGCGAGGTGTCCATGCGCAGCAGCAGATCGCCGGCCGCGATCTCGCCGACGCGCATGTCGGTGAGGATCACCGTGCCGGAACGATCCACCAGTATCGCGTCGCCGACGAGCCTGCGATGCGCGATGCGACGGGACTGCAGGGCGCGCACCTGGTGCCAGGTGTCGTGCAGCAACGCGTCGGTGATCTCCTCGTCGGCCAGTGAGTCCAGGGTGCGGCCCCCGGTGTGCTCGTAGACGAGCATCACGGCGTCGGGGCCCAGCTCGGACGTCGCGATCAGCTTCGGCGCGTTGGCTCCCGCCGCGATCGCCGCGTAGGCCAGCAGCGCCTCCTGTTCCAGCGCCTGGCGCAGCGACTGGAGGCTGCTGCGGGTGGCGAAGCCGCGCAGGGTCAGATTGCGCCACGCGCGGTAGAAGAAGCCCTGCGCCTGCTGCTCGCGGTCCACCACGGTGACGTCCAGCGGTGGGCCGTCCTCCAACGTGACGAAGTAGCGCCGGCCGCGGTCGCCGGTCTCCGGGGTCTCCGGGACCTCCTGGCGCGCTGCGCTCACCGGGCGGAAGCCGACGTGCCGCAGGCCCGCCATCAGCGTCCGTCCCGTGGGCCGGACATTGGGCGAGCCGACCGCGTACAGCGTGCCGTACGCGACGGTCCAGCCGATCAGCACCGTCAGGATGATCGAGAACGGTGTCGTGTAGCCGGTGACGAGCATCGAGAACGCGTCGAGCATCAGCACGATCCACAGCACCGCGCGCCAGCGGGGACGCCGTGACATGCCGACGGCCGTCATGTAGGCGATCACGGGCGCCAGGTAGCCGTGGACGGGGTCGGTGAGGGCGTGGATGTCGCCCGGGGAGGGCTGGGTGAGCGCCTCCTGGATCGAGTCCGGGGCGCCCTTGGCCACCCACAGGTCGGTGGCGAGTGTCACTCCGTGGGCGAGGACCGCCGCGAGCACGCCGTCGGCGATCCGCAGCCCGTCCCGCTTGATGAGCCGCTCGATCGCGAACGCCACGGGCACCAGCAGGATCGCGATGCTGGACGCCAGTCCCGCGATCTTGATGAGGAGGTCGGGCGCCTGTCCGGTGCCCTTGTTGATGTCCTGTTCCAGGCCCGAGGTCGTTCCGTGCGCGAAGGCGGCGACGCCCAGCAGGACGACGACGGCCAGTACGCCGACCAGCAGCCGCATGAGGTCGGAGGGGCGGTGCACGCGCGCGGGGAGGAGCGGTTCGTCGCCCTCGACCTCGTCGATGTGCGTCACCTCGACCAGGTCCTCGTCCTCTCCCGCCGGGCCGGCGGTGTCCGGGCGCGACGCAGCGTCAGAGGTGCCCTCCGCGTCCTCGGGATGCACACCCTGCTGCTTCATCGTCTCTTCTTGGTCTCGTATCACCGGTCACCGCCCGCACGATGGTGGCATGCCGCACCGACACACGGGGGCATCAGGGTGCGGAGGCGGGGCGCACAGTCTGCCCGAAGCGCCGCCGTGGGGCGAGGGTCACACGGAGTTCTCGACCCGTCGCACTGTCGGTGGGGTGGTGCAGGATGGGGCGGATGAGCGAGCAGAGCCTTCCGGACGCCGCCCGCCCGGAGCACACCGGTGACACGCCACCGGACCACGCCGGCGACGCGCTGCCGGAGTACGCCGAGCGCGTCCTCGAGGTCGCGGAGCTGATCCCGCGCGGGCGGGTCATGACCTACGGCGACGTGGCCGAATGGCTCGAGGAGGGCGGCCCGCGCCAGGTGGGCCGGGTGATGGCCCTCTACGGCGGAGCCGTCCCCTGGTGGCGCGTCGTGCGCGCCGACGGGGTGCTGCTGCCGGGCCACGAACTGCGGGCCCTCGACCGGTACCGCGCGGAGGGCACGCCCCTGAAGGGGGCGAGCCGGGCCGCCGAGGGGCATCTGCCGCGCCTGGACATGAGACGGGCGAGGTGGGACGGCGGTGAGCGTGCGGAGGGTCACACCTGACAGCTTCCGCCATCGACCCCGCCCGAGGGGAGCTTGTGGCCCGTACGGGGGAAACGGGGCACGCCCGTGACATGGCGTACGTTCGATGGGCGAGGGACCCGGGTGGCCTGCGGGTCGCACGGGCCCTGAGGGAAGAAGCGGAAGCCGTCCTTCCGACCCGCCCGTCGGCGTAGCGTCGGCCGCACGCGTCGCCCTCATCCCGGGACCACCGCCCGCCCCGGGCGGCACCCGTCCCACCACGAACCCCTCGCGACGGCGCCCCGCGCCGGACGTGACGATCTGCACACCCACCAGGACCGGCGAACCACGTGAGCTCCTCTTCCTCCACCAGGCGCCTGCCGCACCCCCAGGGACGGCAGGGGAGCCGTGGCGCGTATCGGCTGGTCCGGACCCGGCCGGTGCGGGTGGATCCCCCTCGTCTGGACGCCGCACAGCGCTCCGTGGTTGACCACACCAGCGGCCCACTGCTGGTCCTCGCGGGTCCGGGCACCGGGAAGACCACCACGCTCGTCGAGTCGGTCGCGGCCCGCGTGGCGCGCGGCGGCGACCCCGCGCGCGTCCTCGTACTGACCTTCAGCCGCAAGGCGGCCGTCGAACTGCGCGACCGGATGGCGCTGCGCATGGGCGCCGCCCGGGCGCCCCGCGCCACCACCTTCCACTCGTACTGCTACGCCCTGGTCCGCGCCGAACAGGACAGCGACCTGTTCGCCGAACCGCTGCGGCTGCTCTCCGGCCCCGAACAGGACGTGGCCGTCCGCGAGCTGCTCGCCGGCCAGATCGCACTCCAGCGGCGGGGCCTCGCGCACGTGCGCTGGCCCGACGACCTCCGCGCCTGCCTCACCACGCGCGGGTTCGCCGACGAGGTCCGGGCGGTGCTCGCCCGCAGCCGCGAACTGGGCCTCGGCCCCGACGCCCTGGACGCCTTCGCCGGCCGCATCGGCCGCCCCGACTGGCGGGCCGCGGCCTCCTTCCTCGCCGAGTACCTCGACGTCCTCGACCTGCACGGCGTGATCGACTACGCCGAACTCGTCCACCGCGCCGTCCTGCTCGCCCACCGCCCCGAGATCGCCCGGCGGCTCGCCGCGCAGTACGACGCCGTCTACGTCGACGAGTACCAGGACACCGACCCCGCCCAGGTACGGCTGCTGCACGCCCTCGCGGGCGGCGGCCGCACCCTGGTCGCCTTCGGAGACCCGGACCAGTCGATCTACGCCTTCCGGGGCGCCGACGTGAACGGCATCCTGGAGTTCCCGGGCACCTTCCCGCGCCACGACGGGCACCCGGCCCCCGTCGAGGTCCTGCGCACCTCCCGCCGCTCCGCGGCCGCGGTGCTGGCCGCCACCCGCCTCGTGACCCAGCGCATGCCCCTCACCCGGCTTCCGGCGGAGAAGGTCCGCGCCCACCGGGACCTCGCCCCCACGCGCGAGGGCGGTCGTGTCGAGGTCTACACGTACCCGACATCCGGCACCGAGCTCGACAACATCGCCGACATCCTGCGCCGGGCGCACCTGGAGGACGGCGTGCCCTGGGGCGAGATGGCCGTCCTGGTGCGGGCCGGCTCCCGCACGATTCCCACGGTCCGCCGTGCCCTGACAGCCGCGGGCGTCCCCCTCGACATCGACGGCGACGACCTGCCCCTGCGCCACGAGCCCGCGGTGGCCCCCCTGCTGACGGCACTGCGCGCGGTGGCCACGGCGGAGGCGGCCTCGGGCCCGGTGCGGCCCGACGGGCCGGGGGAGAGCGGCCCGGGAGAGGACGGCGGACCCGCGGGCGGTGAGGCACTCCGCGTCGACGGTGAGGCGCCCGTCGACGCGGAAGGAACAGACGCACCCGGCCCTGACCCATCCGGCCCTGACCCATCCGGCCTGGAGGCACCCGGCCCTGACCCATCCGGCCTGGAGGCACCCGGCCCTGACCCATCCGGCCTGGAGGCAACCGACGTCGACACCGCCGTCGCCGGGCCAGCCGCACCGGACGCCTGCTGGCTCGACACCGAGACCGCCCTCACCCTGCTCACCTCCCCCCTCGCGAGCATGGACGCCGCCGACCTGCGTCGCCTCGGACGTGCCCTGCGGGACGAGGAACGGGCCGCGGGCAACCCTCTGCCGCCGCCGTCGGACGAACTGCTCACGCGTGCCCTCGCCGAACCGGAGCGCCTGGCCGTGCACGACCCCGTGTACGCGCGCGGTGCCCAGCGGCTGGGCGCGCTGTTGAAAAGGGCCAGGGAACGCCTCGCGGGCGGCGGCACGGCCGAGGAGGCGCTCTGGGACCTGTGGGAGGGCACGCCCTGGCCCGCGCGCCTGGAACGGTCCGCCCGCCGCGGCGGCGCGGCCGGCCGCAACGCCGACCGCGACCTGGACGCCGTATGCGCGCTGTTCGCCACCGCCGCACGCGCGGAGGAGCGCACCGGCGGGCGCGGCGCGCTGAACTTCCTGGCCGAGATCGAGGCCGAGGACATCGCCGCCGACACCCTCACCCGGCGCGCGGCGCGCCCCGACGCCGTACGTCTGATGACCGCGCACCGCGCCAAGGGACTGGAGTGGAGCCTGGTCGTCGTCGCGGGCGTGCAGGAGGGGCTGTGGCCCGACCTGCGCCGCCGCGGCTCCCTGCTGGAGGCCGACCGCATCGGCCGCGACGGACTCGCCGAACCACTCACGCCGGGCGCCCTGCTCGCGGAGGAGCGCCGCCTGTTCTACGTGGCCGCCACACGCGCGCGTGACCGGCTCGTCGTCACGGCGGTCAAGGCGCCCGCGGACGACGGCGACCAGCCCTCCCGCTTCCTCACCGAACTCGGCGTCGAGCCCAAGGACGTCACGGGCCGCCCGCGCCGCCCCCTGTCGGTCGCCGCGCTGGTCGCGGAACTACGTGCCACCACGGTCGACCCGCGCGTCTCGGAGCCGCTCAGGGAAGCCGCGGCGCGGCGCCTCGCACGCCTGGCCGCCCTGGCCGACGAGGACGGCCGGCCCCTGGTGCCGTCGGCGCACCCCTACCGCTGGTGGGGCATGTTCGAGCCGACCGAGAGCAAGGTGCCGCTGCGCGACCGCGACCGGCCCGTCGTGCTCTCCGGCAGCGCCCTCGACCAACTCGCCAACACCTGCGCCCTCCAGTGGTTCCTGGGCCGGGAGGTGAAGGCCGACGCCCCCGCCACGGTCGCCCAGGGCTTCGGCAACGTGGTGCACGTCCTCGCCGACGAGGTCGCCTCCGGACACACCCCGGCCGACCTCGCCGTTCTCACCGAGCGCCTCGACTCCGTGTGGAACGCGCTCGCCTTCGACGCGCCCTGGAAGTCGGCGCAGGAGAAGCAACACGCGCGCATGGCGCTCGAACGGTTCCTGAAGTGGCACGTCATGGACCGCGCCGGCCGCACGCCCGTCGCGAGCGAGCACGACTTCGACGTCACCCTGGAGGCGGGCGAGTACGAGGTCCGCATCCGCGGCCAGATGGACCGCGTCGAGGCCGACGGCGACGGCCGTGCCTACGTCGTCGACTTCAAGACCGGCAAACAGGCACCCACCGCGCGCGAGGTGGAGCGGCATCCGCAGCTCGCCGTGTACCAGCTCGCCGTCCGCGAAGGCGCCGTCGACGAGGCCTTCGACGGCGCCCGCCCCGAGCCGGGCGGCGCCGAACTCGTGCAGTTGCGCCAGGGTGCCGCCAAGCGGGACGGTGGCGAGACCCTGCCCAAGGTGCAGGCGCAGGAGCCGCTCGAGGGCGAGTGGGTCGGTGAGCTGCTGGCCACCGCGGCCGGCAAGGTCCTCGACGAACGGTTCACGCCCACCGCCGGCCAGCACTGCACGCACTGTGCCTTCCGCGCCTCGTGCAGCGCCCGGCCCGAGGGACGCCACGTGGTGGAGTGAGCCCGCCGGCGGACCACGGCGCGGAAGCGGCACGCGCGGCGCGGCGCGCGCCGCAGCACGGGGAGACTGGTGTGACGGACCGCACCAGCCCTCCTGACCTGCACGTCCTGTGCCGCGGCAGGCGTTTTGTCATCGACTGTCGGTGGCCGCCATTAGCCTCTCCCCATGCCCGCCCGTATCACCGATCCCGAGCAGCTCAAGGAGCTCCTCGGGATCCCCTTCACCCCGGAGCAGACGGCCTGCATCACCGCACCGCCCGCCCCGCAGGTGATCGTGGCCGGAGCCGGATCGGGCAAGACGACGGTGATGGCCGCGCGCGTGCTGTGGCTGGTCGGCACCGGCCAGGTCGCCCCCGAGCAGGTCCTCGGCCTGACCTTCACCAACAAGGCCGCCGGCGAGCTCGCCGAGCGCGTCCGCAAGGCCCTGGTCAGGGCCGGCGTCACCGACCCCGACGTCATCGACCCGGACAACCCGCCGGGCGAACCGGTGATCTCCACGTACCACTCCTTCGCGGGCCGCCTGCTGACCGACCACGGCCTGCGCATCGGCCTGGAACCGACATCCCGGCTGCTCGCCGACGCCACCCGCTACCAACTCGCCGCACGCGTGCTGCGCGAGGCACCCGGCCCCTACCCGGCACTCACCCGTTCCTTCGCCGACCTGGTCAGCGACCTGCTCGCCCTCGACTCCGAGCTGTCCGAGCACCTGGTCCGCCCGGAGGACCTGCTCGCGTGGGACTCCGGTCTGCTGCGCACCCTGGAGGGCACCAAACTCAGCAACGCCGACCTGCGCAAGGTGCCCGAGACCGCCGCCGCCCGGCGCGAACTCGCCGAGCTGGTGCTGCGCTACCGGGCCGCCAAGCGCGAGCGCGACCTGCTCGACTTCGGCGACCAGATCGCCCTCTCCGCCCGGCTCGCCCGGATCCCCGAGGTGGGGCGCGTCCTGCGCGACGAGTTCCGCGTGGTGCTCCTGGACGAGTACCAGGACACCTCCGTGGCCCAGCGCACCCTCCTGGCCGGCCTCTTCGGCGACGGAACCGGCCACCCCGTCACCGCGGTCGGCGACCCCTGCCAGGCGATCTACGGCTGGCGCGGCGCGTCCGTCGCCAACCTCGACGACTTCCCCGAGCACTTCGCCCTCGCCGACGGCAGCCCCGCGACCCGGCAGGCGCTCAGCGAGAACCGCCGCAGCGGCGGCCTCCTCCTCGACCTCGCCAACGGCCTGGCCGAACCGCTGCGCGCCATGCACGCGGGTGTGGAGGCGCTGCGCCCCGCCCCCGGCGCCGAACGCGACGGAATGGTCCGCTGCGCGCTCCTGACCACCCACGCCGAGGAGATCGACTGGATCGCCGACTCCATTGCGCACCTGGTGAACACCGGCAAGGCGCCCGGCAAGATCGCCGTCCTGTGCCGTACGGCCACCGACTTCGCCGAAATCCAGGGTGCCCTGGTCGCCCGTGACGTACCCGTCGAGGTGGTGGGCCTCTCGGGCCTGCTGCACCTGCCCGAGGTCGCCGACCTCGTCGCCGTCTGCGAAGTCCTCCAGGACCCCGGCGCCAACGCCGCCCTGGTCCGCCTGCTCACCGGCCCGCGCTGGCGCATCGGCCCCCGTGACCTCGCCCTGCTGGGGCGGCGCGCGCGGCTGCTCGTGTCCCGCACGCGCGACGGCGACGGCGACGACCCGGACCGGCGGCTCGCCGAGGCGGTCGAGGGCGTCGACCCCTCCGAGGTGATATCCCTCGCGGACGCCCTGGACACCTTCCTGGAGGCAGCCCTGGAGGGAACCGACGACGGACTGCCCTTCTCGCCGGACGCGCGCGTGCGCTTCGCCCGGCTCGCGGCGGAACTGCGCGACCTGCGCCGCTCCCTGGCCGACCCGCTGATGGACGTCCTGCACCGCGTTCTCGCCGTCACCGGCCTCGAGGTCGAACTGTCGGCGTCCCCGCACGCCCTGGCCGCCCGCCGCCGCGAGACCCTGTCGAACTTCCTCGACATCGCCGCCGCCTTCGCCGCCGCGGAGAGCGAGGCGAGCCTGCTCGCCTTCCTCGGCTTCCTGCGCACCGCCGCCCAGTACGAGAAGGGGTTGGACAACGCCCTGCCCGGCGGGGAGAACACCGTCAAGGTCCTCACCGCGCACCGGTCCAAGGGCCTGGAGTGGGACGTGGTCGCCGTCCCCGGGCTGGTCACCGGCACCTTCCCCAGCGGCCAGGGCCGCGAGAAGTGGACCGCCCAGGCCAAGGTGCTGCCGCACGGGCTGCGCGGCGACGCCGACACACTGCCCGACGTCGAGGCCTGGGACTCCCGGGGCATGAAGGCCTTCCACGAGGCCATGAAGGACCACCAGCACACCGAGGAACTGCGCCTCGGCTACGTCACCTTCACCCGCCCCCGCTCCCTGCTCCTCGGCTCGGGCCACTGGTGGGGGCCCACCCAGAAGAAGCCCCGCGGTCCCTCCGCCTTCCTCCAGGCCCTGCACGACCACTGCGCCGCCGGGTACGGCGAGATCGAGGCCTGGGCCGACGAACCCGGGGAGGACGAGGAGAATCCCGTCCTCCACCGGGCGTCCGCAGACCAGGTCTGGCCGCTGCCCCTGGACGACGCCGCGCTGGTCCGCCGCCGCGCCGCCGCCGAGACCGTCCTCACCCACCTGGAGAACCTCGCCGCGGCCGGGACGGGCGCACACGCACCCGAGACCCACGACGACCCCGACTGGCCCGTACCGCCGACCGAGGACGAGCCGGACCCGTACGACGAGCCGCACCCGTACGACGAATCCGACAGGTACGGCGGGCCGGACCCCTACGACGAGTCAGGCCCCTACGACGAACCGGACCCGTACGGCGAACCGGACCCGTACGGCGAACCGGATCCCTTCGCGGAGGCCGCCCCCGGCCGCCCCCGCACCCAGCCCCCGGCCCGCGCCGGCGAGGGGAGCACCGTCCGCCCCCTCGTCCCGCACCAGGCGCCGCCCCCCGAGCGGCGCCCGGCCCGCCTCACGCCCGAGGAAGCCCGCACGGTCGCCTCCTGGGACCGTGACCTGGACGCGCTCACCGGGGAACTGCTGCGCGCCCGGCAGAACGTCACGGACGTGCCCCTGCCGGTGACGCTGACCGCGTCGCAGGTGCTGCGCCTGGCCGCCGACCCCGACGGGCTCGCCCAGGAGCTCGCACGTCCCATGCCGAGCCCGCCCCAGCCGGCCGCGCGCCGGGGCACGAGGTTCCACGCGTGGGTGGAGGCCCGCTTCGAGGAGCTGCCCCTGCCCTTCCTGGAACCGGAGGAGCTGCCCGGTGCGGACGCGGAGATCGCCGACGAACGCGACCTGGCGGCGCTCAAGGACGCCTTCGAGCGCACCGAGTACGCCCACCGCACCCCCTGCCGCGTCGAGGTCCCCGTCCAGCTCACCCTCGGCGGCCGCGTCGTACGGGGCCGTATCGACGCCGTCTACGAGGTCCTCGGCCACGACGGCGTGACGTACGAGATCGTCGACTGGAAGACCGGCCGGGGACGCGACGGCGACCCGCTCCAGCTCGCCGTCTACCGGCTCGCGTGGGCCGAGCAGCAGGGCGTGCCCGTGGAATCGGTCACAGCGGCGTTCGTGTACGTGCGCACCGGCGAGGTCGTACGGCCCGGGGATCTGCCGGACCGGGCCGCGCTGGAGCGCCTGTTGACGGGGGAGGAGGCTCCGGAGGACGGTCTCGGGGGACCGGTCGCGAAAGCAAACCGTGCGTGAGCGCCCGGTCGGGAGGCCGGTGCGGCCGGATAGGCTCGTGACCATGAGCCAGACCCCGGACAGCGCCGTCCGCACGTACATCGAGCGCCACCGTGCGGCGTTCCTCGACGACCTCGCCGAGTGGCTGCGCATCCCGTCGGTCTCCGCCCAGCCCGACCACGCGCCCGACGTACGCCGAAGCGCCGACTGGCTCGCCGCCAAGCTCAGGGAGACCGGCTTCCCGGCCGCCGAGGTCTGGCAGACGCCCGGCGCGCCCGCCGTCTTCGCCGAGTGGCCGTCCGGCGACCCGCAGGCACCCACCGTCCTGGTCTACGGCCACCACGACGTGCAGCCCGCCGCCCGCGAGGACGGCTGGGACAGCGACCCCTTCGAGCCGGTCGTCCGCGGGAACCGTCTCCACGCGCGCGGGGCGGCCGACGACAAGGGCCAGGTCTTCTTCCACACCCTGGGCGTGCGCGCCCACCTCGCCGCCACCGGCCGGACCACCCCGGCCGTCAACCTCAAGCTGCTGATCGAGGGAGAGGAGGAGTCCGGCTCCCCCCACTTCCGCGCCCTGGTCGAGGAACACGCCCGGCGGCTCGCCGCCGACGCCGTGATCGTCTCCGACACCGGCATGTGGTCCGAGGACACCCCGACGGTGTGCACGGGCATGCGCGGGCTCGCCGAGTGCGAGATCCGCCTGTCCGGCCCCGACCAGGACATCCACTCCGGCTCCTTCGGCGGCGCCGTGCCCAACCCGGCCACCGCCGCCGCCCGCCTCGTCGCCGCCCTGCACGACGAGCACGCACGCGTGACCGTCCCCGGCTTCTACGACGGCATCGTCGAACTCACCGACCGCGAACGCGAGCTCTTCGCCGAGCTGCCCTTCGACGAGGAGCGCTGGCTGCGCACCGCCAAGTCGCACGCCACCCACGGCGAGGCCGGGCACACCACCCTGGAGCGCATCTGGGCCCGCCCCACCGCCGAGGTCAACGGCATCGGCGGCGGATACCAGGGCCCCGGCAGCAAGACGATCGTCCCGTCCTCCGCCTTCGTGAAACTGTCCTTCCGGCTGGTCGCGGGACAGGACCCCGACCACGTGGAGAAGGCGGTCCGCGCCTGGGCCGACGAGCAGGTGCCCGCCGGCATCCGTCACGAGATCACGTTCCGCCCCGCCACACGCCCGTGCCTGACCCCGCTGGACCACCCGGCCCTGCAGTCCGTCGTGCGCGCCATGGGCCGCGCCTTCGAAGCCCCCGTCCGCTTCACCCGCGAGGGAGGCTCGGGCCCCGCCGCCGACCTCCAGGAGGTACTCGGCGCCCCGGTGCTCTTCCTGGGCATCTCCGTCCCCTCCGACGGCTGGCACGCCCCGAACGAGAAGGTGGAGCTGGACCTTCTGCTGAAGGGCGTCGAGACCACCGCCTATCTCTGGGGCGACCTCGCCGACACCTGGCGCCATGCGCCCTGACGACCCCGCCCGGACCGGAGCGACACCGCGCGCGGGGCACACTGGAGAAGCCGCCCCGCACGGTGACACCGCACCCGGCCCGGTGGCCCCCCTGCCGCACGACCCGCTGAACCGCCCGCCGAAACAACCGTTCCACCGGGGGAGTTGGAAGCACCTGTGACCACCTGGACCGACCAGAACGCCGACCGACCCATCTCGCTCACCGCCCCGAGCGGCATCGACCGCGCCGCCCACCACCGGCTCGACGAGGCCTGGCTCGCGGCGGCGTGGAGCCACCCCACGACACGCTGCTTCGTCGTCTCCGGCGGCCAGGTCCTCATCGACGAGACGTCCGACGGCCGGACCGAACTCGTCATGACGCCCTCCTTCGAGGCCCCGCTCACCGAGGCCCACCGCTACTTCCTGGGCACCGACGCCGACGGCGTCAGCTACTTCGCCCTGCAGAAGGACGCGCTGCCCGGCCGCATCGACCAGTCCGCCCGCCCCGCGGGCCTGCGCGAGGCCGGACTGCTGCTGTCGCCGCGCGACGCCGGCCTCATGGTGCACGCGGTCGGCCTGGAGAACTGGCAGCGCACCCACCGCTTCTGCTCCCGCTGCGGCGAGCGCACGGTCATCGCCGCCGCCGGCCACATCCGCCGCTGCCCCGCCTGCGGCGCCGAGCACTACCCGCGCACCGACCCGGCGGTGATCATGGCGGTCACGGACGAGGAGGACCGCATCCTGCTCGGCCGCCAGGTCCACTGGCCGGAAGGCCGCTTCTCGACGCTGGCCGGTTTCGTCGAGCCCGGCGAGTCCATCGAGCAGGCGGTGCGCCGGGAGGTCTTCGAGGAGGCCGGCGTCGTCGTCGGCGGCCAGGTCGAGTACGTCGCCAGCCAGCCGTGGCCGTTCCCGTCCAGCCTCATGCTCGGCTTCATGGCCCGCGCCACCTCCACCGACATCGACGTCGACGGTGACGAGATCCACGAGGCCCGCTGGTTCTCCCGCGACGAACTCGGCGCGGCCTTCGAGTCCGGCGAGGTCCTGCCCCCCTACGGCATCTCCATCGCGGCCCGCCTGATCGAACTCTGGTACGGCAAGCCGCTGCCGACCCGCAACGTCATGTGAGACCGGATGCAGGAAGGGCGGCCCCTGAGACCCAGGGACCGCCCTCTCTGCTTTCGCCGTACCGCCGAGGAGTCCGGCGGGCTACGCGCCGATCTTCTGCTTGACCTGTGCCAGCGAGGGGTTCGTCAGCGTCGAACCGTCGGCGAACAGCACCGTCGGCACCGTCTGGTTTCCGCCATTCGCCTTCTCCACGAACGCCGCGGACTCCGGGTCCTGCTCGATGTTGATCTCGGTGTACGCGATGCCCTCGCGGTCCAGCTGCTTCTTCAGCCGCTGGCAGTAACCGCACCACGTGGTGCTGTACATCGTCACAGTGCCCAGCATGTCTCTCGTGCTCCTTCGGCGGGTCCGGGGTAACAGGTGGTCGCAGGGGGAGAACGTCCGCGCACGGCACACCATTCCCGTGCGGTGCGGACGGCGGAGGGTGACCCTCGCCGCATTGATACGACTACCGGTGCCCCCCTGTGGACAACCGGCTCACGCGTCTCCGGTGACCTGGCAGCATGGCTGTGTGACAGCAGCAACGCACTCCACACTCTTCCCGCAGGTACCGGACTCGGCCGACGCGGTGCTCGAAGGGCTCGACCCCGAGCAGCGCGAGGTGGCCACCGCCCTGCACGGCCCGGTGTGCGTGCTGGCCGGAGCCGGTACCGGCAAGACGCGGGCGATCACCCACCGCATCGCCTACGGCGTGCGCGCCGGCATCCTGCATCCCTCCAGCGTCCTCGCCGTCACGTTCACCAACCGCGCCGCCGGAGAGATGCGCGGGCGGCTGCGCCAGCTCGGCGCCCAGGGCGTCCAGGCACGCACCTTCCACTCCGCGGCCCTGCGCCAGCTGCAGTATTTCTGGCCGAAAGCGATCGGTGGCTCCTTGCCCCGCCTCGTCGACCGCAAGGTCCAGCTCGTCGCCGACGCGGCAGCCGCCTGCCGTATCCGCCTCGACCGGGGCGAGCTGCGGGACACCACCGCGGAGATCGAGTGGTGCAAGGTCACCCAGACCGTCCCCGCCGACTATGCGGCGGCCGCCGCCAAGGCCGGCCGCGAGACGCCCCGCGCGCCCGCCGAGATCGCCCAGCTGTACAGGGCCTACGAGGATCTCAAACGCGAGCGCGGCGTCATCGACTTCGAGGACGTGCTCCTGCTGACCGTCGCCGTCCTCCAGGACCGGCAGGACATCGCCGAGCAGGTCCGCGCCCAGTACCAGCACTTCGTGGTCGACGAGTACCAGGACGTCAGCCCCCTCCAGCAGCGTCTGCTGGAGCTGTGGCTCGGCGACCGGGACTCCCTGTGCGTGGTCGGTGACGCCAGCCAGACGATCTACTCGTTCACCGGCGCCACCCCCGACCACCTTCTCGACTTCCGCACCCGCCACCCGGGGGCCACCGTCGTCAAACTGGTCCGCGACTACCGTTCCACCCCCCAGGTCGTCCACCTCGCCAACGGTCTGCTGGCCCAGGCCCGGGGCCGGGCCGCAGACCACCGCCTGGAACTGATCTCCCAGCGTGCACCGGGACCCGAACCCGTCTACGCCGAGTACACCGACGAGCCCGCCGAGGCCGAGGGCGCGGCCCGCCGCATCCGCGAGCTGCTGGCCGCCGGCGTCCGGCCCGCCGAGATCGCCGTCCTGTTCCGCACCAACGCCCAGTCCGAGACCTACGAGCAGGCGCTCGCCGACGCCGGTATCCCCTACCAGCTGCGCGGCGCCGAGCGGTTCTTCGACCGCCCCGAGGTACGCAAGGCGATCAACGCGCTGCGCGCCGCCGCCCGCTTCGGCGGCAACGACGCCCTCCTCGAGGACGTCGTCGACCTGCCCTCCCAGGTGCGCGCGGTCCTGTCCGGCGAGAACTGGACGCCCCAGCCGCCGGCCGGTTCCGGTGCCGTCCGGGAGCGCTGGGAGTCGCTGGCCGCCCTGGTGCACCTGGCGCAGGACTTCACCGCCGCCCGAGCGGACGCGACCCTCGCCGACCTGATCGCCGAACTCGACGAGCGCGCGGGCGCCCAGCACGCCCCGACGGTCCAGGGCGTCACCCTCGCCTCCCTGCACTCGGCCAAGGGCCTGGAGTGGGACGTCGTCTTCCTGGTCGGCGTCGCCGAGGGCATGATGCCGATCACCTACGCGCGCACCGACGAGCAGGTCGAGGAGGAACGTCGCCTGCTCTACGTCGGCGTCACCCGGGCCCGTGAGCGCCTCCACGTCTCCTGGGCGCTCTGCCGTTCGCCGGGCGGCCGGCCGAACCGCCGACCCAGCCGGTTCCTCGACGGGCTGCGCCCCGGCTCGGGCAGCGCGGCCGGGCGCGGCGCCGGGGTCGGCGCCGGGGGCGTCGAGCGCGGTTTCGGGAGCGCGACCACGGGCGTGGCGGTCGGGCCGCGCCGGACCCAGCGCACCCCGGCCCGTTGCCGGATGTGCGGGCGCACCCTGACCGACGGCGGCGAGATGAAGCTGATGCGCTGCGAGGACTGCCCCTCCGACATGGACGAGGGGCTCTACGAGCGGCTGAGGTCCTGGCGCGCGGTCCAGGCCCGGCGGTCCGGGCAGCCCGCGTTCTGCGTCTTCACGGACAAGACGCTGATCGCGATTGCCGAGACCGCCCCCGAGGAACCGGGTGAACTCGCGCGGATCCCGGGCGTCGGCGCCCGCAAGCTCAACCGCTACGGAACCGATGTCCTGGCCATCTGCGCAGGCCAGGACCTGGCGGCGGAGGACGGCGACGACTGATCCGAACTCGTCGGAAAAATAGTTTGCGCATGCCCCAGGAATCCCCATAGGTTCTTAGGCACGAGAACAGAGGCCTTCTCCAAGGCCCCGGTTCCGTGCTGTACTTGCATATCCGTCGGACCGGTTCGTCCTGGTCCCCCGAGACGCCGAGAGGAGGCGATTCCAGTGATCAGCATCAAGACCAACTCCGTCAGCACCACCAAACTGACCGATCGCTCGAACGTCTCCACGTGCATTCTCGCCGCCTCGAACCTGGGCACCGGTCTGTCCGGCATTCGTGCCGACCTGTCGGCGTCCTCCTCCGTTGCCCCCGTGGGTCTTGTTGCCCGCGACCGCAGCGAGCGACCGACCGAGGCACTGGAAGCGGCAGTAAAGGCACAGGCGAATGCCTATGCCTTTACGGCGACCGGTGCCGGAGCCCGGAAGCAGACGACGCAGCACCACCTGATGTGGGCCTTCCGTGGGCCAGAACCCTGGAGTGATCCAGCCTGATCGTCGATCAGGCCGGCGCCTTCAGGGCCGCGGAACCCCACCCGGGATCCGCGGCCCTTCTGTTTGTCCCCGACCGGGGACGGCAGAGCGAAGGGGCCTCGGGACAAGAAAAGAACCCGGTACCAAGCCGCCTCCCGGCCCAACAGGGCCGGAAAACGACCAGACGAGGAAGACGACCCGTGCAACTCGAAGCGCACGCCCCGTCCGTACCGCCTTCCGAAACGATCCCCCCGCCCGGCCTCACGGAGGACTCCACCTTGACCCCGCTCACGGCGCTCACCGCGCTCGACGACGCCATCGAGAACCTCGGCGTACCCGTCCCGTGCCGCTCCTACGACCCGGAGGTCTTCTTCGCCGAGTCGCCCGCGGACGTGGAGTACGCCAAGTCCCTCTGCCGCACCTGCCCGCTGGTCGAGGCCTGCCTCGCCGGCGCCAAGGAGCGGCGCGAGCCCTGGGGCGTCTGGGGTGGCGAGCTGTTCGTCCAGGGTGTCGTCGTCGCCCGGAAGCGGCCGCGTGGCCGCCCGCGCAAGAACCCGGTCACGGCATGAACACCATCGCAGGAACGATCGACCGTCCCGTCACGCACGACCCCAAGAAGCAGGCCCCGATGAAGCCGTCCACCAGCGAGCCCGCAGGCTCCGCGACCCAAGACGTCACCACCACCGGCGCGAACGACTCGCGTCAGAACAGGACCCGCGAGATGCAACTCATCCCAGAAGCCCTGGCTCGTGCGCATATGCGCGACCGGCTGCACGCGGCCGAGCAGGAACGCCGGGCCATGCGCCTGGTGACCGCTCGCCGGATGCAGCGTCGGGCCGAGCGCGCCTCGCTGCGTGCTCGCCGGGCGCTCGCCATCGCCGTGATGCAGTGACACTTCTCACCTGAAGCGGTGGCCTTCCGACAGGGAAGGCGAAGCTCTCCACGCGGGGGCCGGTCCGTCCGAACGGACCGGCCCCCGCGGCGCGTCGTGCCACGGACGCCGCGACGCGGCCGAGGGGCGGCCGGCTCGGCCGCACGATCCGCCGTCCCCGGCGGCCGCTCACGCCTCGGCGACCGACTCCTCCGCCTCCAGGCCCTCGTCGGCGACGAATCCCGGAAGCCATTCCTCCAGTTCCTCCCGCAGTCGCACCGTCGCACCGAGCTGGCACAGCACGCCGATCGTGCTGAGCGTCACCCGGTGGATCAGCAGGTAGGCCGGAGGCAGGTTGAGCCGCCTGCCCAGCTGATAGGCGGGGGAGCGCGGGTCGGCGATCCGGGCCGCCTGACTGCGCATCCAGTCGCGTGTGAACGTGAACTCGTCGACCACCGCCGGTTCGATGATCGGCAGGAGGTAGTCGAGGACGGCGTCGGGCTCCAGCGCGATGGACTCCTTGACGAAGCCCTCCTCGCGCAGCAGCTCGTAGACCGCTCCCGCCTCACCGTCGAGGGTCATGCGCAGGGAGGTGCCGATCGGCTCGGGCAGACCGCCCGGGAGCCGGTCGACGGTGCCGAAGTCCAGGACGCCCAGGCGCCAGTCGTCCTCACCCTCCGGGCCACCGGGCACGAGACGGAAGTTGCCGGGGTGCGGGTCGGCGTGCAACAGGCCGGTGCGGGCCGGCCCGGAGAAGAGGAAGCGCGACAGCAGCTGACCGGCACGGTCGCGCTGCTCGGGGGTGCCGGCGGAGATCACCTCGGACAGGGGGACGCCGTCGATCCACTCCGTGACCAGGACCTGGTCGCACTGGTGGACCACCGCCGGGACCACGACATCGGGATCGTCGACGAACTCCTCCGCGTGGGCCTGCTGGGCCTGCGCCTCCAGCCCGTAGTCCAGTTCCTCCGAGACGCGGTCCCGCAGTTCGGTGATCAGCGGCTTGATGTCCATGCCGGGGATGAGCGGCCCCAGCAGTTTGGCGAAACGACTCAGTTGATTCAGGTCCGAGAGCAGGGCCTCGCCCGCGCCGGGGTACTGGACCTTGACCGCCACCTCCCGCCCGTCGTGCCACACCGCACGGTGCACCTGGCCGATCGAGGCGGCCGCGGCCGGCTTGTCGTCGAACGTGAGGAACAGGTCGGACCAGTCCTCGCCGAGCCGCTCCGCGAGCACGGAGTGCACCGTGCGGGTCGGCATGGGCGGCGCCGCCTCCTGGAGCTTGGTGAGGGCCGCGCGGTAGGGACCGGCGACCTCCTCGGGCAGGGCGGACTCGAAGACGGACAGGGCCTGCCCGAACTTCATCGCACCGCCCTTCAACTCGCCCAGGACCTTGAACAGCTGTTCCGCGGTGCGCTGTTGCAGCTCACGGCCGACGATCTCCGCGGACTCGCCCACGATTCTCTTGCCCAGGCCCCAGGTGGCCCGGCCCGCGAAGCCGAGCGGGAGCGCGGCGAGCTTGGCGGTCCGGGTGACCGCCTTCCGGGGAAGATCAGACATGCGCCCTCCAGGTCCCAGAAAGCCGCGCCGCGTCTGCCGTACGGCGTAACTCCTTCGAATGCCGTTGCTCCGCCATTGTCGCGCGCGACTCCGTGTCCTCGGAGAAGGTGTGTTCCTCATTACCTTTCTCCGCCGCCCCGCACGGGCATGCGGGGTGCGCCCACATCGGTCGCGCATGCCACTGGAGGGCCGGTACGGACACCTCCCAGCGGGCGCCCGCGCTGGAGGGGAGCGTGCCGTCGAGAAAGGCCAGCGCATGGGCCGCCGCCAGTCCCGCGACCGTGGTGGCCAGCGTCAGGTCGCAGGCGCGGACGGCGCGCCGCGTCCCGGAGTGCCACTGCGCGACCAGCCGGGGCCAGGCCGGGTCCCGGTCGGCGCGCGCCTGGTGGAGGCACCCCGCGCAGGCCGTCTCACCGGGCAGGACGAGCGGGCCCACCACTCCGGTCGCCTCCACCACTCCGGCGTGGAGATGCGGTGTGCCCGAGGCGATCAAGGACTCCGTCTCGGCCGGAGCCGGAGCGTGCACGGACACGTCGTCCCTCGGGGTGAGGACCACCAGGGAGAAACCGGGCACGTCCGTCCCGGCCGGTGAGCGGGTGCTCCTGCGGGGTGGTCTGTCCGGTGCGGCCCGGCGCACCGCACGACGGGCGGACTCGTCCCGGCGCTCACCGACGGCCTCGGCGGGCAGCCCGCCCGGGGCGACGTCCCCCGGCTCCACCACGCCGCCGTCGCGCACGTCCACCTCACCGACCCCGGCGCCCGAGAGCAGAGAGGCCACCACGGCGCCCACCCGGCCCGCGCCCCGTACCTGCACGCGCAGCCGACGCCTGGCGGCCAGGTGCTCGATCGCCTCGCCCGGTTCCGAGGTGGTCAGCGACAGCGACGCGAGGTCAGGGCGCAGCCGGTCCATGACGTCCTTCTTCTCCCGCAGGGCGGCTCCCTCCGCCCCGCCCCCGCGCGCGTCGTCGAGCAGACCGGCCCGTGCCAGCCGCCGCACCAACTGATCCACGTGCCCGTCCGGCAGGTCCATCCGGCGCCCCTCCTCGCGCAGGAGAGGAAGCCCGCGGGTGCCGTCCAGCAGGTCCAGGAAACTGCCCGTCGCCGTGTCCACCGGGCCGAGCGTCAGCGCGTGCGCCGGGGCCAGCCCGAACTGCACGGTGTTCAGATCACGCCAGCCGCGCCGCAGCGCGGGTTTCACCATCGGATGCATCGAAGGCCCCCGTCAGCCGGAATCTCCCCGTACGCCGGCGGAGCGGGGCCATGGGACGGCCCGCCTCCGCCGACGACTGCCAGCATGCCCGGCGGCGCCGGAGGGCGCCGAAAGTTGTCCACAGGGAGCGGGAATCGTCGTACAAATCCGTCGTACGAGGCAAAAGTGAGGCGCGGGATCGAAACCGGACCGTCCCGGAGCCGGGACTTCCCCCGTGCGCAGCGGGTAACGTCGGGGCGTGCCCGCCGACCCACCGCACCGCGCCGGAACGCCGCAGCGCAGCACGACGAGCCAGCCGCCGAGCGGCTCATGGGCGAGCGCGATCGAGGTGCGCAGGAGCGCCCGTCGACGCCGCACTGTCTCCGCCTACCGCGAGGGCGATCGCACCGTCGTGCTCATCCCCGCCCGGATGTCCGAGGCCGAGGAGCAACGCTGGGTGAGCGTCATGCTCGACAAGCTCGCCGCCCAGGAGAGCCGCCGCCGCGCCCCCGGCGACGCCGAACTGGCCGAACGCGCCGAGCGGCTGTCGGCCCAGTACTTCGCGGGCCGGGCCCGGCCCGCGACGGTGCGCTGGGTCACCAACCAGAACACCCGCTGGGGCTCGTGCACCCCCGCCGAGGGCAGCATCCGCCTGTCGCACCGCCTCAAGGGCATGCCGGAGTACGTCGTCGACTACGTGCTCCTCCACGAGCTGGCGCATCTGCTGGTGCCCGGCCACGGCCCCGACTTCTGGCGGCTGCTGGAGGCGTACCCGCGCACCGAGCGGGCCCGCGGCTACCTGGAGGGGGTGGTCGCGGCCGGGCGGCTGCCCCACCCGCCCGGAACCGACGGGGAATGAGCCTTCGCGCGCGGGAGGCCCTTGGGGTGCCCCGCGCGGGTTGTGTGCCGGGCGATCCCCGAGGTGGCGCAGTCGGTGATCCTCAAGGTGTCCCGCGCGGGTTGTGTACCGGGTCTGTACCGACATCGTCCGATGTCCGGGTTTGCCGTTAGCCTGACGCGACGCACTCGCAATCGGGATGGGGGACGGTCGTTACGCATGTCCAGGGAATTCCAACGCGGCCACAAGGCCAGGATCAGTGACCTCACCGCGGGCACGGATCTGTACGTAGGCGTGCAGATCTCCGGTCCCGGCCTGACCTTCGACATCAGCTGCTTCGGCCTCGACGCCGACGAGCGGCTCTCGGACGACCGGTACTTCGTCTTCTTCAACCAGCCGAAGACCCCCGAGGAGTCGGTCCAGCTCCTGGGCGCCCAGGCGGGCGACACGGAGTCCTTCCGCGTCACCCTGGACCGGATCCCCCCGCAGATCCGGAAGCTGTCCTTCACCGCCACCCTGGACGGCGCCGGCCAGATGTCGCAGATCGCCCCCGGCTACCTGCGGATCGTCGCGGGCGGCCAGGAGGTGGCCCGCTACTCCTTCGACGGCTCGGAGTTCTCCACCGAGCGCGCGGTGATGCTGGGCGACTTCTACCTCAAGGACGTGTGGCGCTTCGCGGCCGTCGGGCAGGGCTTCGACGGCGGTCTGGACGCGCTGCTGAAGAACTTCGGCGGTGAGGTCGCCGAGGAAGAGGCGCCCGCCGCCGCGCCCCAGCCGCAGCCCGGTGCCGCTCCCGGCTTCGCCCCGCCCGCCCAGGCGTCCGCGCCGCCCGCGTTCGGCGCCCCGTCCGCGCCCGCTCCGACCCCCGCCCCGCAGCAGCCGCAGCCCGCGGCACAGGGCTTCGCCCCGCCGGCCGGTCCGTCTCCGGTCGCGCCCCAGCCGGTGCACGCCGCACCGACGATCGTCGCGCCCATGACCCCGCCCGGCGGAGTGCAGGTCCCGCCACCCTCCCCCGCCCCCGCGCCGTACGGCCAGCCCGGCCAGCAGCCCCCGTACGGGCAGCCGCCGCAGCAGCCGTACGGCCAGCCCGGCGCGCCCACCGCCCCGCCGCCGCCCGGTTACGGGCAGCCCCAGGCGCCGCAGGCTCCCACGCCGCCGCCGGGCTACGGGCAGCCGACCCCGCCGCCCGGCTACGGACAGCAGCCGGCGTTCGGCCAGGTGCCGGGCCAGCAGACCTACGGCGTGCCGCAGGGCGCGCCCCAGGGCGGCGCCGGTGTGACCGCGGCCCTCCAGCAGTTCAAGGAGACGCCGACGGGGCAGCGCTGGACACAGCAGAACCGGAAGCTGGTCCGCGTCGACCTCGGCGTCGGCGGCCAGCCCGTGCTGGCCCGGCAGGGCAGCATGGTGCTCTACCAGGGCAAGGTCGACTTCAGCTACAAGGGCGCCGGTTTCGCCGGCCGGATCGTCGGCAACACGACTGGTCAGGAGATGCAGCTGATGCGCTGCACCGGCCAGGGGCAGGTGTTCCTCGCCGAGGACTCCACGATGCTGCACCCCATCGAGCTCCAGGGCGACGGCATCTGCGTCTCCGCGGAGAACGTCCTCGCCTTCGACGAGAGCCTCCAGTACGAGGTGCGCCGCATCGAGGGGCACGGCATCCCCGGCGGCGCCCTCTTCACCATGCAGTTCACGGGCACCGGCACCATCGTCGTGAAGACGCACGGCACGCCCGTCGTCCTGCCGGTCACGCCGACGACCTTCGCCGACTGCAACGCCGTCGTCGCCTGGTCGGCCGCGGCCCAGGTCGTCGTCTCGAGCCAGGTGCGCATGCGCCGCAACGCCTATCCGGGCGACACGGGAGAGAGCGTGAACCTCCAGTTCCGGGCCGCTCCCGGCAACTTCATCGTCGTCCAGCCGTACGAGGTCTGAGGGAGCCCGTCATGAACCAGCCGCTCGCGGGCTACGCCCCCGCACCCGTCACCGCCCGCATGGAGAACCACGGCAACCACATGCTGAAGGTGGCCCTCCAGACCGGGAACGACCTCCTCGCGCGCGTGGGCTCGATGGTCGCCTACGAGGGCTTCATCCAGTACGAGCCCAACCCGCCGGCCGTGCGCCAGATCGCGCGCGACTGGATGACCGGCGAGGGCGCGCCCCTGATGAAGTGCTCCGGCGACGGCCTGCTCTACCTCGCCGACTACGGCGCGAACGTCGTCGTGATCAACCTCAACGGCGACGGCATCTCCGTCAACGCCACCAACCTGCTCGCCTTCGACGCCCACCTCACCTGGGGAGTCGAGCGGGTCAAGGGGATGGCGAAGTTCGCCGGACAGGGCCTGTGGAACACCAAGATCTCCGGGCAGGGATGGGTCGCGCTGACCTCCCGGGGCAAGCCGATCGTCGTCGACTGCGGCGGCGGCGAGAACGAGACCTACGTCGACCCGGACGCGCTCGTCGCCTGGTCCCCGAACCTCAAGGTCAAGGGCAAGCGCAGCTTCAAGGCACAGTCGCTGATCGGCCGGGGCAGCGGCGAGGCCTACCAGATGGCCTTCTCCGGAGAGGGCATCGTCGTCGTCCAGCCCAGCGAGGACAGCACCGACCGCCTTCGGGTCCGGGGCTGAGGGGGAGCCAGAGTCACCATGCAGAGCCCGCTTTTCGCCTACAACGACCAGCAGACCCAGGAACGCTGGAGCCTGCAGAACAAGCAGATGCTCCGCGTCGCCCTGGAGGGCCAGGACGACGTCCTCGCCCGCAAGGGCACGATGGTCGCCTACCAGGGCCTCGTCGAGTTCGACGCCGAGTTCCAGAGCAACAGCCAGTCACGCGCGCGTGCGCGGACCGGCGAGGGCCTGGACCTGATGCGCTGCCACGGGCAGGGCATCGTCTACCTCGCCAACCTCGCCCAGCACATCCACGTCGTGGAGGTCGACCACGAGGGACTGACCGTCGACAGCAGCTACGTCCTCGCCATGGACTCGGCGCTGCACCACGAGGTCATCGCCGTCGACAGCCTCTACGGCATCTCCGGCTCCGGGAAGTACCAGCTCAACATCACCGGCCGCGGACGGGTCGCCCTGATGACCTCGGGCGCGCCCCTGATGCTGCAGGTCACGCCCGACAAGTACGTCAACTGCGACGCCGACGCCATCGTCGCCTGGTCCACCGGGCTGCGGGTGCAGATGCAGGCGCAGACGCACTCCTCCGGGGTGTGGCGGCGTCGCGGCAACACCGGTGAGGGCTGGGAGCTGAGCTTCATGGGGACCGGCTTCGCGCTCGTCCAGCCGAGTGAACTGCTGCCGCCGCAGAACGCCCAGATCGGCTCCGGCCTCGCCGCGCAGTACGGCATGGGCCAACAGGGGGTGCGGACGCAGAACCAGGGCAACGCCTGGAGCTGACCGTCCGGAAAGCGGACGTAAGGGGTGACCGCCAGGCCGGCCGCCCCTTACGCGTACCGCCTCACAGGCGCGCCCGTGCCGCCTCCAGCAGACGGACGACCGACTCGTCCGCCACCTCCGCGACCGCGTCGTAGGGGAACCAGCGCAGGTCGAGGGACTCGTCACTGATGGCCTGGACGGCGCCGGGCGGGGCCAGGGCCGCGTACTGGACGTCGAAGTGCCAGTGGCACGGGGCCGGGATCGGATGGCGGTCCAGCCGGACCGGACCGCCCGGCAGCAGTGTCAGACCCGGGATGCCGGACTCCTCGGTGGCCTCGCGCAGGGCGGCCGCCGTCAGGGAGGCGTCCTGCGGCTCGCAGTGGCCGCCCATCTGGAGCCACATCCGCAACTTCCTGTGCAGGGTCAGCAGCACCTGCCCCCGCTCGGGGGCGATCACCAGGGCGCTGGCCGTCAGATGCCCGGCCCCGCAGGCCTTCCACATCGCGTCCGGGTGAGCCGCCAGGTGGTCGAGGTACTCCTGGCGCAACTCGTCCTGGTCCCCGTACGCCTTCAGTACGAGAACCGCGTCGTCGTGCAGGCTCACTCGGTGCTGTCGCCCTTGCCCTCGTCGGTGTCGTCGTCCTTCTTCAGGTGCGGCTTCTCTCCGGAACCGGAACCGGCACCCGCGCCCGAGCCGGAACCCGAGCCGCCGCTCGCCGCCTCGCCGAGCATCTTGTCCCACTCGGAGAAGTCCATCTGCTCGCGGTGCACGAAGCCGTCCGGGTCGTCCAGGTCGGCGGCCGTCGGCAGCATGTCCGGGTGTGCCCAGAGCGCGTCACGACCGTCCACGCCGCGCGCGTCCGTCAGCGAGGCCCACAGCCGGGAGGCGTCCCGCAGGCGCCGCGGGCGCAGCTCCAGCCCGATCAGCGTCGCGAAGGTCTGCTCCGCCGGACCGCCCGTGGCGCGACGGCGGCGCAGGGTCTCACGCAGCGCGTCCGCGGACGACAGGCGCGGCTTGGCGGCCGCGTGGACCACCGCGTCGACCCAGCCCTCCACCAGCGCCAGAGCCGTCTCCAGACGGGCCAGGGCGGCCTTCTGCTCCGGGGTGTCCTCCGGCTGGAACATGCCCTGCTGAAGGGCGTCCTGCAACTGCTCGGGATTCTGCGGATCGAACTGCCCGACCACGTCCTCCAGCTTCGCCGTGTCCACCTTGATCCCGCGCGCGTAGCCGTCGACCGCGCCGAACAGGTGCGAGCGCAGCCACGGCACGTGCGCGAACAGGCGCTGGTGGGCGGCCTCGCGCAGGGCCAGGTAGAGCCGCACCTCCTCCTTCGGGACGCCCAGGTCCTTGCCGAACGACTCGATGTTCAGCGGCAGCAGCGCGGCCTTGCCGGCCGGGCCGAGCGGCAGGCCGATGTCGGTCGAACCGACGACCTCGCCCGCGAGCACGCCCACGGCCTGCCCGATCTGCGAGCCGAACATGGCGCCGCCCATCGAGCGCATCATGCCGATCAGCGGGCCGGCCATGGCCTGCATCTCCTCCGGCAGGACATCGCCCATGGCCGCGCCGACCCGCTCGGCGACCGGGTCGACCAGCTCCTTCCACGCGGGCAGGGTCGCCTCGACCCACTCGGCGCGCGACCACGCCACGGCGGTGCCGGCGCCGGACGGCAGCGAGGTCGCGTCGTCCAGCCACAGGTCGGCCAGGCGGACGGCCTCCTGCACGGCGGTCCGCTCGGCGGGGCCGACGCTCGCGTCCTTGACGCCCTCGGAGGTGCCCTGGGAGACCGTCTGGCGGGCGATCTGCTTGGCCATGTCCCAGTTCACCGGGCCGCCCTCGTAGGAGAGCATCTGGCCCAGCTGCTGGAACGCCGCGCCCAGGTCGGTGGGGTTCAGCGAGCCGAACATGGCGGCGAGAGGATTGTCCGCGCCCGGGCCGCCGAAGCCACCGGCGCCGGGCAGCCCGCCGAAGCCGAACGGGTTGGCCGGTCCCTGACCACCGCCGTCCTGCGGGTCCTTCTTCTTGCCCTCGTCGCCGTCGTCCGGCTCCTCCGGCGGAAGGCCGAATCCGAATGGGGTGTCACTCACGGGATTCCTCGGCTGGTAAGGCCACCGGCTCTGGTCCGGCGGCGCGGCTGCCCTGCAACACCCCCCAGCGTAGACACCCGGGCCCGATCGGGCCTCGGTGCTTCGCCGACTCGCGGCCTGCGGCAGGATGGATGCCACCTGGTACGAACGCCTCACTCACGCCCGTATGGAAAACAACCGCTGGAGACACCTGGTGAGTTCCCCAGATCCGCAGGTTCGCGCAGCGCGAAACCCGTCGACCCCGGGCGGGCCGCGCGGCCCCGTCGTCGCCGTGACCGGCGCCGCGACCGGGGTGGGCGCGCTGCTGACCGAGCGGCTCGCCGCGTCCGACGAGATCAAGCAGGTCGTCGCCATCGACGAGCGGCGGGGTGAGTGCGACGCGGCGCAGTGGCACATCCTCGACGTCCGCGACCCGGCGATCGCCGAGAAACTGCGCGGCGCGGACGTCGTCGTCCATCTGGCGCTCGATCTCGACCTGGGGAGCGAAGCCGCCGCCCGAACGGCCTACAACGTGCGCGGGACCCAGACGGTGCTGACCGCCGCCGCGGCCGCCGGGGTGCACCGCGTGGTCCTGTGCACCTCCGCGATGGTCTACGGCGCGCTGCCGGACAACGAGCTGCCGCTGTCGGAGGACGCGGAGCTGAACGCCACGGCGGAGGCGACCGGCGTCGGGGACCTCCTGGAGATCGAGCGGCTCGCCCGCCGAGCCCCGCGCGCCCATCCGGGTCTCAACGTCACCGTGGTCCGCCCCGCGGTGCTGGTGGGCGGCACGGACACCGCGCTGACCAGGTACTTCGAGTCGCCCCGGCTGCTGGTCGTCGCCGGGTCGCGGCCGGTCTGGCAGTTCTGCCACGTCGAGGACCTGTGCGGGGCGCTGGAGTACGCCGTCCTGGAGAAGGTCGACGGGGAACTCGCCGTCGGGTGCGACGGATGGCTGGAGCAGGAGGAGGTCGAGGAACTCAGCGGGATCCGGCGGATGGAGCTGCCGTCGGCGGTGGCGCTCGGCGCGGCGGCCCGGCTGCACCGGATCGGGCTCACGCCGTCCCCGGCGGGGGACCTGGCGTACACGATGTACCCGTGGGTGGTGAGCGGGAGCCGACTGCACGACGCCGGGTGGCGGCCCCGCTGGACCAACGAGGAGGTGCTGGCGGAGCTGCTGGAGGAGGTCTCCGGGCGGCACACCGTGGCCGGGCGGCGACTGGGCCGGAAGGACGCGACGGCCGCGGGGGCGGCGGGGGCGACCGTGGCTCTGCTCGGCGCTGCCGCCGTGGTCCGCCGGGCGCGCAAGGCACGGCGGCGGTAGCGGTCGCGGTGGCCGGAGCCGCCGCCCCCCCCGGGGGGCGCCCTTGGAGGAGGCTCGAAGCCCTACGCGCGCGTGCCGGGTGATTCCGCTGTTCCCCCCTGTCCGCGGGGTGCGGCACGATGGAGGCATGGCACCCAGCAACGATCACCCCGGTGAGCAGGCCGCGCAGGATCCCGTCAAGCTGATCGCGATCCGGGACGGCGCACTGTCCCTGGACGAGGTCTTCCGGGCCGTCGGGGACGACGCGGCCGGTGGGACGGCACTGTTCGTGGGAACCGTGCGCAACCACGACGGCGGCGGCGACGTGGACGGCCTCGGGTACTCCAGCCATCCCAGCGCCGAGGCGGAGATGCGGCGGATCGCGGAGAAGGTCGTCGCCGAGTACCCGGTGCGGGCGCTCGCCGCCGTGCACCGGGTGGGGGATCTCGAGGTCGGCGATCTGGCGGTCGTCGTCGCCGTGTCCTGTCCGCACCGCGGCGAGGCCTTCGAGGCCTGCCGCAAGCTGATCGACGACCTCAAGCACGAGGTGCCCATCTGGAAGCACCAGAGGTTCTCCGACGGCACCGAAGAATGGGTCGGTGCGTAGCGCCGTCGTCCAGGGGTGGTGGTCGGGTGGCGGGAGGGCGGGTCGGGGCCTGCTGAACCGGCCACCCGTCCGGTTGCGTAACCCCACCCCTGCCGTGAGCGTTGTCAGTGCGGAAGGTTAATCTGCTGATCAGTCAGTTGCGGTCGCACGTGGGGTTGGGAGGTCGGCATGGGGGCGCTCACCTGGTTGCTGATTCCGCTGGTCGCCGCGATCGGTGCGGGGCTGTGGGGCAGTTGGGCCAACCGCACCCGTAAGGCCCGCGGCGACGGCCCCGAGCTGGACGGTTACGCCCGCTTCCGCGCGGCCATGGAGAGGTCCCACTCGGGCACCTGAGGTCCGTGACCCGGGCGGTGGCCCTGACGGTGCGCCGACAGAGGCGTCCCGTACTGTCGAGTCATGCCACGCCGCACCGCGACGATGCTCGCCTCCACCCTGATGCTGATCGCGCTCCTCTGCGCGGGAGTACTCATCCGCGTGCCGTACGCGGAGATGTCCCCGGGGCCGACGGTGAACACGCTCGGGGAGCACGGTGGCGAGCCGGTGCTCCAGATCGCCGGGCGCAAGACCTACCCGACGGACGGTCACCTCAACATGACGACCGTGAGGGTGACCAGCGCCGACTACCGGATGAACCTCGTCGAGGCGGTCTACGGCTGGCTCGCGCACGACAACAAGGTCGTCCCGCACGACACGCTCTACCCGGACGGCAAGACCGAGGAGCAGTCCACCCAGGAGAACGCCGAGGAGTTCAGCCAGTCCCAGGAGAGCGCCAAGGTCGCCGCCCTGAAGGAGCTGGACGTCCCGGTGCGGTCCTGGGTGATCGTCTCCACCGTCGTGAAAGGCTCGCCCGCCGAGGGCCGGCTGCACGCCGGAGACGTGATCAAGAACGTGGACGGTACGGCGGTGAAGGCCCCCTCCGACGTCGCGAAGCTGGTGACGAAGCACAAGCCCGGCGAGGACGTCGTCTTCACCATCGTGCCGGCGAAGGACCAGGCCGCCGCCGAGAAGGCGCAGAAGACGGCGACCAGGACGCAGAAGGTCACGATCAGGACGGCGGCCTCCGGCGACGGCGCGGAGAAGCGGGCCATCGTCGGGATCTCCGCCGGCACCGACCACACCTTCCCGTTCACCATCGACATCAAGCTCGCCGACGTCGGCGGCCCGAGCGCCGGCCTGATGTTCGCGCTCGGCATCTACGACAAGCTCACCCCGGGCAGCCTGACCGCCGGGAAGTTCGTCGCCGGCACCGGCACCATCGACGACGACGGCAAGGTCGGCCCGATCGGTGGCATCCAGCTGAAGACCGTCGGCGCCCGCGACAAGGGCGCCCAGTACTTCCTGACGCCGGCCGACAACTGCGCGTCCGCCGCCAAGGACACCCCGAGCGGGCTGACGCTCGTCAAGGTGAACACCATCGAGGACGCCCTGGGCGCCCTGAAGGACATCCGCAGCGGCGACACCGCGGACCTGCCGAAGTGCACGGCCGGCAAGTCCTGAGGCGCCGCCGGGAGGCCGCCGGGCCGTGCGGCGACGCCGTGGGGGCTACTCCTCGAACGTCGCCGACAGGGCCTCCGCGAGCCCCGGGACCAGCTGCGAACCGGTGAGGACCTCCGTCGGGGAGTCCTTCTCGCGCAGCCGCAGGGCCGAGTCCCGGGTGCCGTCGCGCAGGACCGCCACCGTCATCCGCACCTCCTGGCGGTCGGGGTGATCTGCCACCCACCGCGTCAGCTTCGCCCCGCTCAGCCCCTGCGGGACCTGGGCCTCGGCGGACGGGGGCAGCATCAGACGCTCCACGGTCAGCGCGCAGCCGGCCACCGCGTCGGGCCAGGCGATCGTCGCGAGGAACTCGTCGAGCGGCTTGTCCGTTGGCACTTCGTCCTGCTCGATCGGGGTGAGACCGGTGGTCTCGGGCGCGTCCTCCAGACCGAGCTGGGCGGCGAGCGCGGGTTCCTGGGTCCGCAGCCGTGCGGTGTCTACGAGGGCGAAGAGGCGGGCGGGCTGGTCCCAGCCGAGGCCGGAGGCGTACTCGTCGATCTCGAGTACGGCCCGGGTGAGCGGGCTCGCCGCCATGGGAGTGTTGGACATGGTCACAATCCTGCCTCGTTCCCGGCCGGAATCGGGAACCGAGTAAAGGGTGAGTAAGTTGCATAGGTGTGGGCCCACGATCACGGGGGGCCACGGAGGGTCCACGAAGACGCGGGCCTGACGGATCAACAGCGAACTTCGGGGTGCGAACCTTGGCTTTCCAGATGCCGGACCGCGGCGGAGGCCCGACCGGGCCACGGATCAGAGTGGGCCGCCCGTCCCGGCGCGTCCGGACTCTGCTCATGACACTGGGCGTGCTTGCCGTCCTGGCCATGGCCTTCACCATGTTCGCCGGGTTCTGGACGGACTGGCTCTGGTACCGGTCGGTGAACTACTCCTCCGTGTTCACGACCACCCTGTCGACCAAGATCGGGCTCTTCTTCGTCTTCGGTCTGCTGATGGCCCTCGCGGTCGGGTTCAACATCTGGTTGGCCCACCGCCTGCGGCCGCCGCTGAGCGCCATGTCGATGGAGCAGCAGAGCCTCGACCGGTACCGCATGGGCATCGCGCCGTACAAGAAGTGGCTGCTGCTCGGGATCACCGCCCTCGTCGGGCTGATCGCCGGCGCCTCGGCGTCGGGGCAGTGGCGGACCTGGCTGATGTGGGTCAACGGCGTGTCCTTCGGACAGAAGGACCCGCAGTTCCACCTCGACGTGTCCTTCTACGCCTTCGACCTGCCCTGGTACCGGTTCCTGCTCGGCTTCGGCTTCGCCGCCACGATCCTCTCCCTGATCGCCGCCGCGCTCACCCACTACCTGTACGGCGGGCTGCGCGTCACCAGTCCCGGCGCGCGCGCCACGGCCGCGGCCACCGGACACCTGTCGGTGCTGCTGGGCATCTTCGTCGCCCTCAAGGCGGTCGCGTACTGGCTCGACCGGTACGGCCTGGCGGTGAAGTCCAGCGACTTCAAGGCCACCGACAACTGGACCGGCCTGCGCTACGTCGACGCCAACGCCTACCTGCCGGCCAAGACGATCCTGTTCTGCATCGCGGTCATCTGCGCACTGCTGTTCTTCGCCACGCTGTGGCGGCGCACCTGGCAGCTGCCCGTCATCGGCTTCGGCCTGATGGTGCTCTCCGCGATCCTGATCGGCGGCCTCTACCCGGCCATCGTCCAGAAGTTCCAGGTCCAGCCCAACGAGCAGGCCAAGGAAGCGCCGTACGTCGAGAAGAACCTCAAGGCGACGCGCGAGGCCTACGGCATCGAGGGCACCCAGGTCACCGACTACTCGGGGACGAGCAGGACCGAGGACAAGACGACGCTGCGCGACGACGTGGCCGGCGCGGCGAGCATCCGCGTCCTGGACCCGAACATCGTGTCGCCGACCTTCCAGCAGCTCCAGCAGATCCGGAAGTACTACGCCTTCCCGACCAACCTGGACGTGGACCGCTACAGCGTGAACGGCCAGGACCAGGACACGGTCATCGGTCTGCGCGAGCTGAACCTCGCGGGCGTGGACAAGCAGAACTGGATCAACAACCACTTCCGCTACACCCACGGCTACGGCGTGGTCGCCGCCAAGGGCACCACCGCCGACGCCGACGGCCGCCCGGCCTTCACCGAGTCCAACCTGCCGTCGGAGGGCGTGCTCGGCAAGTACGAGCAGCGGATCTACTACGGCGAGAAGACGACCACGTACTCGATCGTCGGCGGTCCCCAGAAGGAGATCGACTACTCCGACGACCAGGGTGAGAAGACCACCAGCTACACCGGCAAGAGCGGGGTCAACCTCTCCAACACGGTCAACCGGGCGGCGTACGCGGTGGCGTTCGGCGAGCCGCAGATCCTGTACTCCGGTGCGATCGGCGAGGGCTCGAGGGTCCTCTACAACCGCACGCCCAAGGAGCGCGTCGAGGCGGTCGCCCCGTGGCTGACCATCGACGGCGACGCCTACCCGGCGGTCGTGGGCGACCGGGTGCAGTGGATCGTCGACGCGTACACCACCACCAACGGCTACCCGTACGCCTCGCGGACCACCCTCGGCGACACGACGGCCGACTCGCTGACCGCCACCAACGACAACCGCGCGGTGGTGGCCCAGCAGAACCAGGTCAACTACATCCGCAACTCGGTGAAGGCGACCGTCGACGCGTACACCGGCGAGGTCAAGCTCTACCAGTGGGACACCAAGGACCCGGTCCTGAAGACCTGGATGAAGGCCTTCCCCGGCACGGTGGAGAAGAAGTCGGAGATCTCCACCGCGCTGATGGCCCATCTCCGCTACCCGCAGGACCTGTTCAAGGTCCAGCGCGAGCTGCTCACCCGTTACCACGTGAAGGACGCGACGACGTTCCTCAGCGGCAGCGAGGTGTGGCAGGTGCCCAACGACCCGACCAACCAGTCGAACGACGCGGTGCCGCCGTACTACCTGAGCATGAAGATGCCCGACCAGAAGGCGCAGGCGTTCTCGCTGACGACGACGTTCACGCCCAACGGCCGGGACAACCTCAGCGCGTTCATGGCGGTCGACTCCGAGGCCGGCACCTCCGGCTACGGCAAGATCAGGGTCCTGAAACTGCCGACCAGCACGACCGTCGACGGCCCCAAACAGGTGCAGAGCCAGTTCAACTCCGAACAGGACATCGCCGAGTCCATCAGGCTGCTGAAGGGCGGTGACTCGGAGGTCGAGTACGGCAACCTGCTGACGGTGCCGCTCGACGGGGGACTGCTGTACGTGGAGCCGGTCTACGTACGCGGTGGTGGACTCAAGTACCCGCTGCTGCGCAAGGTGCTGGTGTCCTACGGAGGTGTCACCGCCTTCGAGGACTCCCTCGACGAGGCCCTCAACAAGGTCTTCGGCACGGAGGGGGCGACACCGAAGCCGCCGGCGGACGACACCACCACCCCGCCACCGGCGACCGGCGACGCGACGGTCCAGGAGGCGCTGCAGGACGCCCAGGAGGCGTTCACCGCGGGCCAGGAGGCCCTCAAGAAGCCCGACTGGGAGGCGTACGCCAAGGCGCAGGCGGATCTCGAGGCCGCGCTGAAGCGGGCCGAGGACGCGCAGGCCGCGGCGGACAAGAGCGGCGCCAGCCCGAGTCCGAGCAGCTCGCCGAGCGCGAGTGCCAAGCCCGGCGCCGGCGCCAGTCCCACGCCGAGTCCGAGCAGCAGTCCCAGCGGCTGATCAAGAACCACCCCGCGTCGTGGTACGGTTGTGGAACACGACGCGGGGTGGAGCAGCTCGGTAGCTCGCTGGGCTCATAACCCAGAGGTCGCAGGTTCAAATCCTGTCCCCGCTACTGCAACCGAAGGCCCGGATCCTGAAAAGGATCCGGGCCTTCGTGGTGTGCGAACGCATGTCCCCGTGAGAGGTATCGCCGTGCCGACGTGGGGAGTTGAGGGATCTGTGTTTGACTTGTCTCTCTGTGGGCATGTCGACAAAACGCTGAAGTGACCTCACGGACTGCGGTATACCAAGTGTGACCGGGTTGCAGGTGGTGCGACGATGGACGTTATGGGGGACAAGGCAACTCTGTTCGAGACAGGGCGATTTGTGCAGCCTTCCGGTGCGGAAGGGGCCCCGGACGAGACCTCGGAGGAGACTCCGGACATGGGTCGGGACGAGACGGGGGATGCCGTCGAGGAGGCACGCCGACGGCTCGCCGCCGAGGCCGGCGACGTCGAGGCGATGAGCGTCCTCGGAGCCCTGCTGCTGCGCCGTGGCGACCTCGACGGAGCCGAACCCCATCTGCGTGCCGCCACCACGGGGGGCGACCGTGCCGCCGCCAACAACCTCGGCGTCCTCCTCCACCAGCGCGGCTACCCCGACGAGGCCGCCGGCTGGTGGCGGGTCGCCGCCGTCGCCGGCTCCGCGCCCGCGGCGCACGCGCTGGGCCGCCACCACCGTGAGCGCGGCGACGAACCCGCCGCCGAGTACTGGCTGCGCCAGGCCGCCGAACAAGGACACGTCCTGGGCGCCTACGCCCTCGCCGACCTGCTGGAGCACCGGGGTGACCGCCCGGGCGCCGAGCGCTGGATGCGGGCCGCCGCCGAACGCGGGCACCGGGAGGCTGCGTACCGGATCGCGCGGGCGCTCGACCGCAGGGAGCCGCAGCTCGCCGACGGGCGCTGGGACGCGGCGGACAACGGTGTCGCCGTCCCGGCGGAGGCCGAGCAGTGGTACCGGCAGGCCGCCGCGCGCGGACACCGGCGGGCCGCGCTGCACCTCGGGGCCATCCTGGAGCGGCGGGGCGAGCTGAAGGAGGCCGGGCGCTGGTACCTGACGTCCGCCAAGGACGGCGAGCCCCGGGCGGCCTGCGCCCTCGGCTTCCTGCTGCGCGACGCCGGCGACACCGAGAACGCCGCCATGTGGTGGCTGCGCGCGGCCCAGGACGGCGACGGCAACGCGGCCAACGCGCTGGGCGCCCTGTACGCCGAGCGGGGCCAGACCCAGACCGCCGAACGCTGGTACCGGGCCGCCATGGACGCCGGGGACGACAACGGCGCCTACAACCTCGCCCTGCTCTGCGCCGAGCAGGGCCGCACCGCGCAGGCCGAGCAGTGGTACCGGCGCGCCGCGTACGCCGGACACCGGGAGGCCGCCAACGCGCTGGCCGTCCTGCTGCTCCAGGGCGGGGACGCGGCCGGGGCCGAGCCGTGGTTCTCCAAGGCCGCGGAGGCGGGCAGCGTCGACGCCGCCTTCAACCTCGGGATCCTGTTCGCCGGCCGCGGCGAGGACGCGGTCGCGCTGCGCTGGTACGAGCGCGCGGCGGCGGCCGGGCACACCGAAGCGGCGCTCCAGGTCGGCATCGCCCGGCTGCGGGAGGGCGACGAACAGGCCGCCGAACGGCATCTGCGGTGCGCGGCGGGCGGGGGCAGCGCGGAGGCGGCGTACCGGCTGGCGTCCGTGCTCGACGCCCGTCGGCCGCCCCAGCCGGCGCACGAGCTGGGCGAGATCGTGCACGAGAAGACCGAGTGCGAGGAGTGGTACGAGCGGGCGGCGACCCAGGGGCACCGGCGTGCGCAGGTGCGGGTCGGGATGCTGGCCGCCGCGCGGGGCGATGTGGTGCAGGCGGCGCGGTGGTACCGGACGGCCGCGGAGGCTGGGTCGCGCAACGGCGCCTTCAACCTGGGGCTGCTGCTCGCGCGGGAGGGCAGCGAGCCCGAGGCGGCCGTGTGGTGGACGCGGGCGGCCGACGCCGGGCACGGGCGGGCGGCGTTGCGGCTCGCCCTCGTCTACGCGCGTCGGGGGGAGCTGGCGGAGGGGCAGCGGTGGGCGGACCGGGCGGTGTCGCTCGGGCCGGAGGAGGTGGCGGAACGGGCCGCACGGCTGCGGGACGCCCTCCGGGAGGAACTGTCGGCGTGAGGTTCGTGACCCGGCCCCGCCTCGCCCTGCCCCAGCCCGCCGGCCCGGCCGACATGCCCTGACCTGCGACGGCAGGGTGTGGCGAATCGATTTGCTTCTTCCTGTTCCCGTGACGTAACGTTGCATTCAACGACGCGGGGTGGAGCAGCTCGGTAGCTCGCTGGGCTCATAACCCAGAGGTCGCAGGTTCAAATCCTGTCCCCGCTACTGAAGGCCGAGAGCCGGAATCCGAAAGGGTTCCGGCTCTCGACTCATGTTCGGGCACTGCCTGATTCAGGCAGTGCCGGAGCAACGCGAAGCCCCGGCGTCCGTGACGGACGCCGGGGCTTCTGTGTCGCGTGGATCAGGCCGGCGTCGACGCCGACGCGCAGTTCGGGCAGACGCCGCGGTACGTCACCTCGACGCCCGAGACCGTGAAGCCGAAGCGCTCGGTGTCGGGGAGGTCGGCCAGCGGATTGCCGCTCGGGTGGACATCGCGGATCGCGCCGCACTGGGCGCAGACCAGGTGGTGGTGCGGCCGGTGCGCGTTCGGGTCGTACCGCTTGGCCCGCTTGTCGGTGGCGACCTCGAGCACCTCGCCGAGGGAGACCAGCTCGCCGAGCGTGTTGTACACGGTCGCCCGGGAGATCTCGGGCAGCTTGGCGACAGCCCGCGCGTGGACCTCGTCGGCCGTCAGGTGGACGTGTTCGCCGTCGAGGACCTCGGCCACGACACGCCGCTGCGCGGTCATTCGCCATCCGCGTCCGCGCAGCCGTTCCAGAAGGTCGCTCATGGCACCAGCCTAACAGGAGGGGGAGGCAAGTCCCGAACAGGTGTGACTTTGGATGCTTGCTCGATTTGGACAATTTCCATTGTGGGATCAAGCCTGACTTTGGCCAAGTGGCAGGAACGGTCGGTAATGACGCAGGAGACGCGCGTGACGCAGGAGACGCGCGTGACGCAGGGGCCGCTCACGACGGAGGCCGGCGCGCCGGTGGCCGACAACCAGAACAGCGAGACCGCGGGCGTCGGCGGCCCCGTCCTCCTCCAGGACCAGCTGCTTCTGGAGAAGCTGGCGCACTTCAACCGCGAGCGCATCCCGGAGCGCGTGGTGCACGCCCGCGGTGCCGGCGCCTACGGCACCTTCACGGTGACCGCCGACGTCACGCCGTACACCAGGGCGGCGTTCCTCTCCGAGGTCGGCAAGCGGACGGAGACGTTCCTGCGGTTCTCGACCGTGGCGGGCAACCTCGGTTCCGCGGACGCCGTGCGCGACCCGCGCGGGTTCGCGCTGAAGTTCTACACCGAGGAGGGCAACTACGACCTCGTCGGCAACAACACCCCGGTGTTCTTCGTCAAGGACGCCATCAAGTTCCCCGACTTCATCCACACCCGGAAGCGCGACCCGTGCACGGGCTCGCAGGAGGCGGACAACGTCTGGGACTTCTGGGGCCTCAGCCTCGAGAGCACCCACCAGGTGACCTGGTTGTTCGGTGACCGCGGCATCCCCGCGAGCTACCGCCACATGGACGGCTTCGGCTCGCACACCTACCAGTGGAACAACGCTGCCGGCGAGGCCTTCTGGGTCAAGTACCACTTCAAGACCGACCAGGGCATCAAGAACCTCACCCAGGCCGAGGCCAACCTGCTCGCCGGTGAGGACCCCGACTCCCACCAGCGGGACCTGCGCGAGGCCATCGAGCGCGGCGAGTACCCGACCTGGACCGTGGGCGTGCAGATCATGCCGGTGGCCGACGCGGCGACGTACCGGTTCACCCCGTTCGACCTCACCAAGGTGTGGCCGCACGCCGACCGCCCGGTGATCGAGTTCGGCAGGCTGGAGCTCGACCGCAACCCGGAGAACGTCTTCGCCGAGGTCGAGCAGTCGATCTTCTCGCCGGCGCACTTCGTGCCCGGCGTCGGCCCCTCGCCGGACAAGATGCTCCAGGGCCGCCTCTTCGCCTACGGCGACGCCCACCGCTACCGCGTCGGCGTCAACGCCGACCACCTGCCGGTGAACCGCCCGCACGCCACCGCGGCGCGCACCCACGCGCGGGACGGCCTCCTGTACGACGGTCGCCACGGCGGGGCGAAGAACTACGAGCCGAACAGCTTCGGCGGACCGTTCCAGACCGACCGTCCGCTGTGGTCCGCGACCGCCGTGACCGGCGGCACCGGCGACCACCCGGCGCCGGTCCACGCCGAGGACGACGACTTCGTGCAGGCGGGCAACCTCTACCGGCTCATGTCGGAGGACGAGAAGGAACGCCTGATCGGCAACCTGGCGGGCTTCATCGCCAAGGTCTCCCGCGACGACATCGTGGAACGGGCGATCGACAACTTCCGTCGGGCCGACGGAGACTACGGCAAGCGGCTGGAAGCCGCGGTCCAGGCCCTGCGCGGCTGATGCTCCAGCACTGGACCGCTTGTCGTGACCGGCCGGGCCGGACTCCCCCCGAGGAGTCCGGCCCGGCCGTGCTCACAGGGCCGGCGCGGGCTGCCGTGCGGGGGCCCAGCAGCGGATGAGGTCGCGGACGGAGACGACGCCGACGGCCTCCTCGCGGTCCAGGACGACGAGGTGCCGGAAGCCGCCGTGCGCCATGGCCGCGGCCGCCTCCTCCAGGGTCCAGGTGGGGGCGGCGAAGACGACGTCGTTGGTGGTGTGGGCGTGGGTGCGTTCGGTCTCCGGGTCCTCGCCCCGGGCCACGGAGTTGAGGATGTCCCGTTCGGTGAGGATGCCGATGCCACCGGCGTCCGGGTCGAGCACCAGGGCCGCGCCGACGCGGCGTGCGGACATCAGGGCGGCGGCCTGCCGGAGGGTGTGTGCGGGGCCGATGGTGAGCACCACCGTGCTCATGGCGTCGCGGACGAGCATGGGCTGAACACCTCCTACGAATCCGCCGGTGCGCGGATTCACAAATTCACAAGTGGGGGTGTCGCCAGGGTGGCAGGTAAAGCAGGGGTCAACAAGGGGGCGCGCACGTCCAGTTGAGGGCGCACGCGCTCATGTGTGTCGGTCAGCTGCGCTCGTTGAGATAGCCCAGCAGCTCGTCGTGGAGCAGTCCGTTCGACGCGGCGGCGTTGCCGCTGTGCGGGCCCGGACGGCCGTCCAGGCCGGTGAACGTGCCCCCGGCCTCCGTCACGACGATCGCCGTGGCCGCCATGTCCCAGAGGGACAGCTCGGGTTCCGCGCAGAGGTCGACCGACCCCTCGGCGACCATCATGTACGGCCAGAAATCGCCGTACGCGCGCGTGCGCCAGACCTCGCGCGTGAGGTCCAGGAAGCCGTTCAGCCGCCCCTGCTCCTCCCAGCCGCTGAGCGAGGAGTACGCGAAGGAGGCGTCCGACAGCCGCGAGACGCGGGAGACGTGCAGGCGGCTCGCGGAGGTCAGGCTGCGGCCGGTGTAGGCGCCGTGGCCCTTGGCGGCCCACCAGCGGCGGCTCAGGGCCGGCGCGGACACGACACCGACGACGGGCCGGTAGCCGCCCTCGGCGGCCTCCATCAGCGAGATGAGGGTGGCCCAGACGGGGACGCCGCGCACGTAGTTCTTCGTGCCGTCGATCGGGTCGATCACCCAGCGGCGGGGACCGGTCCCCTCGACGCCGTACTCCTCGCCCAGGATCGCGTCGCGCGGGCGGGCGCGCTGGAGCTGGCCGCGGATCAGCTCCTCGGCGGCCTTGTCCGCCTCGCTCACCGGGGTCATGTCCGGTTTGGTCTCGACCTTGAGGTCGAGGGCCTTGAAGCGGGCCATGGTCGCGGCGTCGGCGGCGTCCGCGAGGACGTGCGCGAGGCGGAGGTCGTCGTGGTAGTCCGGCATGGGACGAACGGTATCCGCCGTGGTGGGGGTGGGGCCACACAGGGCCTGACGGGGACCCGGCGCGGGGCCGGCGCGGCGGGGCGCGGGGCCGCGCGCGGCTCCCGGTGGGGGCGGCTCGCGGCGGGGCGGTGCGCGGTGGCGGGGGCGGGGCGCGGGGGCCGCGGGCCCGTGTGCCGGTGCGGGCCGTCCCCCGCGGACCCTTGACAGTGCCTGCCGGCGCGTCAAACCTGGGCGCGGAACCGCTCGTCCCAGGGAGGCGATGATGCCTGCGCGGGAATCCCTGCTGGACGCCGCTTTCGCGGCACTCGCCCGCCGGCCGTGGGCCGCCGTGCGGATGGTGGACGTCGCCTCGGCGGCCGGGGTGTCCCGGCAGACCCTCTACAACGAGTTCGGGAGCAAGGAGGGGCTGGCCCGGGCGCTCGTCAGACGGGAGGCCGACGCGTATCTCGCCGGCGTCGAGCGGGCGTTGAGGGCGCCGGGGGACGGGCGGGAGCGGCTGGTCGCGGTCGCGGAGTGGACGGTCTCCGCGGCCCGGGGGAACGCGGTGGCGCGGGCCCTGCTCACCGGGTGCTGGAGCGCGAGCCTGCCCTCGTTGGACCTGGCCGCGGTGGCGTCGTCCTCCGCCGTGCCCGCGCAGCGGCGGGCGGACGCGGCGTTGCCCTCGCCGGGAGAGCTGGTGGCGGCCGTACGGGATCGGGCCGCGACTGCGGTGGGCGCGGGGAACGGGGGTGAGGCGGCGCCGGTCTGCGAGTCGGCGGTGCGGCTCGCGTTGTCCTGCGTGGTGGCCCCGCCGGGGGAGGGGGCCGGGGGCGGCACGGTGGGGGAGCTGGTGCGGGGTGCTCTGCACCGGCAGGACGCGGACCGAGAGGTGCTGTCGCCCCCACCGGACCGGTTCTAGGGCGTGTTTCGAAAGTAGCGTCGTCTGCCTGAAGGGCAGACGGGACTTTCGAAACACGCCCTAGTGGGCCGAGCCCGACAGCTGGAGGCCGATCACGCCGATGATCACGAAGCTGATCGAGACGATCTTCAGGACGGAGACCAGGTCGCCCAGGAAGATCATTCCGTAGATCGCGGTGCCGGCCGCGCCGATCCCGGTCCAGACCGCGTAGGCCGGTCCGACGTCGAGTTTCTTCAGGGAGAGGGTCAGCAGACCGAAGCTGCCCAGGGCGAACACGCAGAACGCGATCGTCGGCCACAGCCTGGTGAAGCCGTGCGACAGCTTCAGGCAGACGGCGAAGCCGGTCTCGAGCATTCCCGCGACGACGACCAGCAGCCACGCCATGTGCTGTCCTCCCGTGTGAGCGGCTCGGTGCGATTATGCACTTACCGAACCCCGGCACCCACAAACACGCGAAGGTCAGTCGCCCTCCGTACGCTCCCTCGTCGACAGCAGGCGCCGCAGCGAGTACAGCCGCGCCTGGTCCGCGTGCCCCTCGGCCACCCAGGCGTCCAGCGCGCAGTCCGGCTCGTCGTGGCTGCACGCGCGCGGGCAGCCCTCCGTGCCCGGCACCAGATCGGGGAAGGCGAGGATGACGCGCGACGGGTCGATGTGGGCCAGCCCGAAGGAACGGATGCCGGGGGTGTCGATGACCCAGTCGTCGGTGCCGTTCAGGGGCAGGGCGAGCGCCGAGGTGGTGGTGTGCCGGCCGCGGCCCGTGACCGCGTTGACATGGCCCGTCACCCGGCGCCGCTCCTCGGGGACCAGCGCGTTCACCAGGGTCGTCTTGCCGACGCCGGAGTGACCGACGAACGCCGTGACCCGCCCGGCCAGCTGCTCGCGCACCAGCTCCGCCGCGTCGCCGCTCGCCAGTTGCTCGCGGTTGGTGACGACGTAGGGGATGTCGAGGTGGCCGTACAGCTCCAGCAGTTTGTCCGGGGACGCCAGGTCCGACTTCGTCATGACGAGCAGCGGGGTCAGGCCGCCGTCGAACGCCGCGACCAGGCAGCGGTCGATCAGCCGCGGGCGCGGCTCGGGGTCGGCCAGGGCGGTGACGATCGCGAGCTGGTCGGCGTTGGCGACCACCACGCGCTCGTACGGGTCGTCGTCGTCCGCGGTGCGGCGCAGCACCGAGGTGCGCTCCGCGATGCGGACGATGCGCGCGAGGGTGTCCTTCGTCCCCGACAGGTCGCCGACCAGGGCGACCCGGTCACCGACGACCGCCGCCTTGCGGCCCAGTTCGCGGGCCTTCATCGCCATCACGATGCGGTCCTCGACGAGGCAGGTGAGCCGGCCCCGGTCGACGGTGAGGACCATGCCGTCGGCGGCGTCCTCGTGCTTGGGGCGGGTGTGCGTGCGCGGCCGGTTGCCCTTGCGGTTCGGGCGGCTGCGGATGTCGTCCTCGTCGGTGTGCTTGCCGTAGCGGCGCATGGCGAAAGTCCCTATACCCCGGACGCCCCGAGCATCCCGGTCCACAGGTCGGGGAAGTCCGGCAGCGTCTTCGCCGTCGTCGCGACGTTCTCGATCTGAACGCCCTCCACGGCCAGGCCGATGACCGCGCCGGCCGTGGCCATGCGGTGGTCGTCATAGGTGTGGAAGATCCCGCCGTGGAGCCGGCGCGGACGGATGTGCAGGCCGTCGGCGGTCTCGGTGACGTCGCCGCCCAGCTCGTTGATCTCCTTGGTGAGCGCGGCCAGGCGGTCCGTCTCGTGCAGCCGCAGGTGTGCCACGCCCCGCAGGGTGGAGGGGGAGTCGGCGAGGGCGGCGACCGCGGCGATGCCCGGGGTCAGCTCGCCGACGTCGCCCAGGTCGACGTCGATGCCGTGGATCGCGCCCGACCCGGTGAAGGCCAGGCCGTACTCGGTCAGTTCGCAGGAACCGCCCATCTCGGTGAAGATCTCCCGCAGCCGGTCCCCCGGTTGGGTGGTCCGGGCCGGCCAGTCCGGGACGACGACCCGGCCGCCGGTCACCAGCGCCGCCGCGAGGAACGGCTGCGCGTTGGACAGGTCCGGCTCGATGGTCAGGTCCCGGCCGAGCAGCGCGCCCGGCGTGACCCGCCAGACGTTCGGCTCGCCGCCCGACTCCGGGGTGTCCACCTGGGCGCCCACCGCGCGCAGCATGTCCACCGTCATCCGGATGTGCGGCAGGGAGGGCAGGGTGGCGCCGGTGTGCCGGACCTCGACGCCCTGGTTGAAGCGCGGCCCCGACAGCAGCAGGGCGCTCACGAACTGCGACGAGGAGGAGGCGTCGACCTCGACCGGGCCGCCGTCCAGGGCGCCCCCGCCGTGCACGGTGAGCGGCAGCGAGCCCCGGCCGTCGTCGTCGATGCGGGCGCCGAGCGCGCGCAGGGCGTCGATCACGCTGGCCAGGGGACGCTCGTACGAGCGCGGGTCGCCGTCGAAGCGGACCGGCCCGTCGGCCAGCGTGGCGACCGGCGGCAGGAAGCGCATCACCGTGCCCGCGTTGCCGACGTCGACGGTGGCCGGGCCGCGGAGCCCCGTGGGGAACACCCGCCAGGCCTCGCCGGTTCCGTCGGGCCCCACGCCCTCCTCGATGCCCACCCCCATCGCGCGCAGGGCGGCCGCCATCAGCAGGGTGTCGCGGGAGCGCAGCGGACGGCGCAGCCAGCCGGGCTCGGAGGCCAGGGCGGCCAGGACGAGAGCGCGGTTCGTGACCGACTTGGACCCCGGCACGTGGACCGTCGCGTCGACGGCCTCGCTCGCGTGCGGGGCGGGCCAGAGGGCGGTGTGGGCGGGGTTCGGGGCCATGGGCCCACTGTATAAGCAGGGCATGGTCCGGGCGGTCCGGCACGGGGGCCGGCCGGGGGAGGCGCGTGCCCGCGTCCGGGCGGCCCGCGCCCCCTCGCGCGCCCCCGAAGGCGCCCCTCACACCCCCAGCAGCCAGCGCCCGCCGCCCAGCAGCGCGCACAGGCTCACCGCGTGGAAGAGGAACAGCCACAGGCCCGCCGGCACGTGGGTCAGGCGGGACAGCTGGTCCGCGTCCGAGTCCCCGGCGCCGCCGCGGGACCGCTTCGCCTGGAGTTCGAAGGCCGGGCGCACGCCGCCCAGCAGCAGGAACCACACCACCGCGTACGCGAACGCCGCCTGCACCTGGGGACCGGCCAGCCAGGACACCAGCAGGAACGTGCCGCCCGTGAGGAACACCGTCAGCACCCCGTACGCGTTGCGGATCATCACCAGCATCACCACCAGCAGCGCCGTCGCCAGCCACAGCAGCAGCGTGACGCGGCCGGCGCCGAGCAGCGCGGCGCCGCCCAGGCCCAGCAGCGGGGGAGCGGTGTAGCCGGCGGCCGCGGTCAGGATCATGCCGAGGCCGTGCGGCTTGCCCCGGCTGAGGGTCAGGCCGCTGGTGTCGGAGTGCAGCCGTATGCCGGTCAGCCGGCGGCCGGTGAGCAGCGCGACCAGACCGTGGCCGCCCTCGTGGGCGATGGTGATGGCGTTGCGGGAGAGGCGCCAGAGGGTGTGCGGCACGACCACCGCGAGCGCGGCGGCCATGGTGGCGATCACCACCCACAGGTCGGGGTCGGACTGGGTGCCGACGAGCCGGTCCCAGAGGTCGGGCAGCGCGGTGGTGGCGATGCTGTCCATGTTTTCCGGTGGCTCCCTCTCGTCCTGCGGAATCTGGCAGTGTGGCACGTATGTGCGGACGGTATGCAGCGAGTCGCAGGCCAGAGGATCTCGTAGAAGTCTTTGACGTCGACAAGTGGGAGCCGGAGGAAACCCTCGGGCCCGACTACAACGTGGCCCCCACCAAGGAGGTCCACGTGGTCCTGGACCGCCCTCTGAAGGACGCGCCGGACCCGCGCCCGGTTCGCCAGCTGCGCAAGCTCAGGTGGGGCCTGGTCCCGTCCTGGTCGAAGACGCCCGAGGGCGCCGCCCGGATGATCAACGCGCGCGCGGAGACCGTCCACGAGAAGCCGTCGTTCCGCCGCGCCTTCGCCACCCGGCGCTGCGTGATCCCGGCCGACGGCTACTACGAGTGGGTCACCGGACGGCAGGAGCGCGACCTGGAGGTCGAGGGCCGCAAGAAGCGGCCCCGCAAGCAGCCCTACTTCGTGCTCCCGGCCGACGGCTCGGTCTTCGCGATGGCCGGGCTGTACGAGTTCTGGCGCGACCGCACGCTGCCGGACGACCATCCGCAGGCGTGGTGGGCGACCTGCTCGATCGTCACCACCGAGGCGGAGACGACGCCGCTCGCGGAGCCCCCGGCCGAGGGCCCGCGCACGCTGTACGACATCCACCCCCGGATGCCCCTGATGCTCACCCCCGACCGCTGGGACGCCTGGCTGGACCCGTCCCGGACGGACGCCGAGGAGCTGCGTTCCCTGCTCGAACCGCCGCCGCCCGGCCTGATGCGCGCCTACCCGGTGTCGACCGCCGTGAGCAACGTCCGCAACAACGGCCCGGACCTGCTGAAAGAGCTGGAGGGCCCCGTGGAGGGCACACTCTTCTGACGTGACCGACGGGACGGATGCGGCAGACGTGAACAGCAAGAAGAACGAGACGGCCGGGACCGACGGGACCACCATGGCCGACGTGACCACAGGGACGATCCAGGCCGTCGACACCGGCGCCGGGCCCGCCCGCATCACCTGGCACCGGGCGGAGCGGCCGAGGCTGGTCCTCGCCGTGAGCCACGGGGCCGGCGGCGGCATCGAGGCGCGTGACCTGCGCGCGCTCGCCGACGCCCTCCCCGGGCACGGCGTCAGCGTCGCCCTCGTCGAGCAGCCCTGGCGGGTCGCCGGGAAGAAGGTGGCACCCGCGCCGAAGACGCTCGACGTCGGCTGGCGCGGGACCTGGGCGGCCGTCGCGGACCCCGGCCTGCCGGTGATCTCCGGCGGGCGCAGTGCGGGCGCCCGCGTGGCCTGCCGTACCGCGACCGAACTCGGTGCCCACGCCGTGCTCGCGCTCAGCTTTCCGCTCCACCCGCCCGGCAGGCCGGAGAGGTCCCGGGCCGCCGAACTGCTGGGTGCCGGAGTGCCCACGCTCGTCGTCCAAGGGGGCAACGACCCCTTCGGCAGGCCCGGGGAGTTTCCCGAAGGGGCTTACGAACTCGTCGAGGTGCCCGGCGGTGATCACGGGTTCGCCGTGCCCGGAAGGGCCCCGGTCACCCAGGAGCAAGCCCTGGAGACGATCACCGCGGCGGTCGTCGGGTGGGCCGCGTCACTCGGGTGAACGGCGGGGAATGCCGGGGGGCGGACGACTGTTGAGCCGGACAGAAGTGCTGAACACGCAGCACCGATGTCGTAGGAGAGGAAGTCCGGCGCATGGGTTCGACCATCTGCCCCAGCCGCACCGACCTGGACTGGACGGTGCTGCACGCGGCCAGGACCACTCCTGTTCGAGCGGCGGGTGGGACGGGTAGTCGTCTATCCTCCGATTCGAGTGGGACCGGTTTCGGTTCTGCCCGCGATCTTGAGGAGGTGGGTCCGGTCACCGGTACCGACGCAGGGACCGACAACGGCCAGGCGGAGCTGCCCGAGGGCCAGGGCACGGACGTGGGGACGAGTGCGGAGTCCACCGCGGAGCGCAGTGCGCGCTTCGAGCGGGACGCGCTCGAGTTCCTCGACCAGATGTACTCGGCCGCCCTGCGCATGACGCGCAACCCGGCGGACGCCGAGGACCTGGTGCAGGAGACGTACGCCAAGGCGTACGCGTCCTTCCACCAGTTCCGCGAGGGCACCAATCTCAAGGCCTGGCTGTACCGGATCCTGACCAACACCTTCATCAACTCGTACCGCAAGAAGCAGCGCGAACCCCAGCGCAGCGCGGCCGAGGAGATCGAGGACTGGCAGCTGGCGCGTGCCGAGTCGCACATGTCCACAGGTCTGCGCTCCGCCGAGTCGCAGGCGCTGGACCACCTGCCCGATTCGGACGTCAAGGCCGCCCTCCAGGCGATCCCCGAGGAATTCCGCATCGCCGTCTATCTCGCGGACGTCGAGGGCTTTGCGTACAAGGAGATCGCGGACATCATGGGGACACCCATCGGTACGGTGATGTCCCGGCTGCACCGGGGCCGCCGTCAACTGCGCGGCATGCTCGAGGACTACGCCCGTGAGCGCGGGCTGGTCCCGGCCGGCGCCGGAGAGTCGAACGAAGCGAAAGGCTCGGGCTCATGAGCTGCGGAGAGCCGCACGAGACGGACTGCGGTGAGGTCCTCGACCATCTCTACGAGTTCCTCGACAGTGAGATGCCGGACGTCGACCGCGACAAGTTCAAGCAGCACTTCAGCGAGTGCTCGCCGTGCCTGGAGAAGTACGGGCTGGAAGAGGCCGTCAAGAAGCTGGTCAAGCGCTGCTGCGGCCATGACGACGTGCCGAGCGACCTGCGCTCGAAGGTGATGGGCCGGCTCGAGCTGATCCGCTCCGGTCAGGCCGTGCCCGAGCACGACGTGTCGGCCACCCGCCAGGAGTCCTGAGGCCTTCCCGGACCGGAGTCCTCCCGGACCGGAGTCCTCCCGGACCGGAGTCCCGAGGGAGCCTTCCCCGGACCTGGGTCCGCCCGGCCCGGGTATCTCCCCGGGACCGGCCGACATCACCCGAATGTGCTAATCCGCGAGTGATGCGCCCGCGTCGCCACCCCCCGCCACCCTAGGCTCCGGAACCTGGACCAGCCGTGGCCGGGGGAGGGCGACATGGACGGCATTCCGGTAAGGGCGCGGGTGTACGTCGTCTGCGCCGCCCTGGGCGCGGTGTGCTGCCTGCTCCCGCCGCCGACGGACCGCGCGCCCTGGTGGCCGGTCCTGCTGCTCGCCCCGCTGTACGCGGCCGGTGAGCGCGTCGCCCGCCGCCGGTTCGCCGGCACCCTCTACCCCGTCCTGCTGGCCGGGGCCTTTCTGCTGCCGGCGGCGGCCGCCGCGCTCGTGCCGCTGCCGGGCGCGCTGCTGTCCCCGGTGGAACAGCGCCCCGGCGCGCTGCGGCGCGTGTGGCGGGCCGCCCGGCTGGCACTCGGTGTGTGGGCCGCGTCCCGCACCCACGACGCGCTGGGCGGCCGGGAGGCCGTCGAGGCGTCCGGCACCCCCGCCCTCCTGCTGCCGGCCGGGGCGGCCGTCCTGGTCCTGTGCCTGGTGCTCGCCGCCCTGGACGGCGGGATGCTCGCCCTGGCCGAGGGGCTGCCGCCGCGACGGGCCTGGCACGGACTGTTCCCGCGCTCCCTGGCGCCCCTGGGGGTGCACGGGCTCGCCGGCCTGATGATGGCCGTCCTGTGGCACAGCCCCTACGGGCCGGTCGCCGCGCTGCTCGTGCTGTTCCCGATGGGCGTGTCCTGGTGGGTGTTCGCGCAGTACCACCGGGAGCGCGCCGCCCATCAGGCGACGATCCGGGCGCTGGTGCAGGCCGTGGACATCAAGGACGGCTACACGCGCGGGCACAGCGAACGCGTCGGACGGGCCTCGACGATGATCGCCCGTGAACTGGGCATGAGCGAGGACCGGGTCGAGGTCATCCGCTTCGCCGGGATCCTGCACGACGTCGGCAAGCTGGGCGTGCCCACCCGTCTGCTCCGCAAGGACGGCCCCCTGACGCCGGAGGAACGGCGGGTGATCGAACTGCACCCCGAGTACGGGCACGAGATCACCCGGGGCATCTCCTTCCTCGGCGAGGCCCGTTCGGCGATCCTCCACCACCACGAGCGGCTGGACGGCAGCGGATACCCCTACGGGCTGGCCGGCGGGCAGATCCCGGAACCGGCGCGGGTGGTCGCGGTCGCCGACGCCTTCGACGCGATGACCTCGAACCGCTCCTACAGCCGGGCCCGCCCCGTGCGGGTGGCGCTGGAGGAACTCCAGCGGTGCGCGGGGACCCACTTCGACCCCCGCATGGTCACCGCGCTGACCCGCGTGATCACCCGCGACGGCTGGCACCCGGTCGTCACCGCCGACGAGCCCCGCCTGCCGGCGCCGGCCCCTGCCGCGACACCGTCACCGTCCGTGCCACCGTCACCGTCCCCGTCGCCGGCCCCGCTCGCCGAGCGGCCGGAGGCCCGGCGGTGAGGGACGCGGGGCGCCCGCGGGCGGCCGGGGAACCGCCGGGGGCGGTCCGGCGCCCGCCGGCCGAGCCCGGAGCGGCACTGCCCCCGCTTCCGGCGACGGGCGGCCCCCCGGCTCCTCCCGAAGCCGCTCCGGCACGACGCGGAGCCCGGCGGTGAGCGGCCGCCGCACGGCACACGCCTGCCGGCCCCTGCGCGTGCTGCACGCCTTCGCCGGGCTTGTCGTCGGGGTGTCCCTCCTGACCGTCCTCCGTTCCGGCCTGGCGGAGCGGTCGGTCGCGCTCGCGTTCGGGGTGCTCGTGGCCGTCGGCGAGGTGACCCGGTGGAGCGGGCCCGGGCCGCGCGGGGCCGCGCCGCTCGGTACGGCCGCCGCCCTGTCGTACGCGCTGCTCGGGGAGCACGCCGGGCACGCCACGCGGCACGGGACCGCCCAGGTCGTCTCCGTCGTGGCCGCCGCCTCGCTGCTCGGCAGCGTGCCGCATCTCGCGCGGGGACAGGGACGCGTCCTGGACCACCTCGTCCGGCGCGTGCTGGCCGCCGGGTTCGCCGCCGTCTGCTTCCAGCCCCTGTACAACCGCGGGGTGTTCGACCGCTGGAGCGGCCCCGCCTACGCGCTGCTGCTGCTCGCCCTGCTCGTCCTCACCACCCTGTGCGAAGCCGTCGTCGCCGCCGCGCTCGCGCACTCCCGCACCGGCTGGCCGTTCCCGCCGCTGCTCCGTGACGAGTTGCGGTCCGTGCCGGGGATCGGGTCGGCGGTGTGCGCGACCGGCGCGGTGATGGCGCTGGCGGTGGCCGTCGTCGGCCTGTGGGCGCTGCCGGTGTTCTCGGTGCCGCTGCTGCTCACCCAGCTGTCCCTGCGCCGGTACGCCGCCGTCCGCGCCACCTACCGGCAGACCATCGCCTCGCTGGCCCGCGCCACCGAGATCGCCGGCTACACCCCGGTCGGGCACGCCCGCCGGGTCGCACGGCTCAGTCAGGCCGTCGGCCGGGACCTGGGCCTGACGGAACCGGAGCTGACCGTGCTGGAGTACGCGGCCCTGATGCACGACATCGGTCAGCTCAGCCTCGTCGACCCGGTCCCGGCCGGGGCCACGGCCGGTCTGCCGCCGGCCGAGCAGCGGCGCATCGCACTGCTGGGCGGTGCCGTCGTCCGCCGGACCGGGGCGGGCGCGCGGGTCGCGACGGTGGTGGAACGCCAGGCGGACCCCTACCCTGAGCAGCCGACGGCCGCCCGGATCGTGCGGGTGGTCAACGCCTACGAGGAGAAGGTGCGCGACGCCGGCCCCGGCGGGCCGCTGACCGCACTGGAGGAACTGCGGCTGGGCGCCGGCGGGGAGTACGCCCCCGACGTGGTGGAAGCCCTGGCCAGGGTCCTGTCGCGGGACTGTCTGACCCTGCCCGCGGGTGGGTAACCCATGGGTAATGAGCGGCCCTCCAGCCACACGTGGTTGGATGCGAGGGAGAGAGTGTCCGGGGGCACTGGCCAGCCCACAGAACGGAACTGGCAGGCGGGAATCGTGAGGATCTTCGGCAAGGGACGGCACCGGCCCTCCGCCTCCTGGCGGCAGGCCACCGACCGCGCGTTCACGCTGATCGGGGACGGTCGGTACGAGGACGCGGGCGCGCTGCTGACCCGTGCCGCCGACCTCGAACCCTGGCTGTCGGAGTCCTGGTTCAACCTCGCCCTGCTGCACAAGTTCCGGCACGACTGGGAGCAGGCCCGCGCCGCGGGGCTCCGTGCCGTCGCCCTGCTCGACCGGGAGACCGGCGCCCCCGACTGGTGGAACGTCGGTATCGCCGCCACCGCCCTCCAGGACTGGCCGCTGGCCCGGCGCTCCTGGCAGGCCTACGGACTGCACGTCCCGGGCGGTGCCACCGCCGCCGGCGAGCCGCTCGGCATGGACCTGGGCAGCGCCGCCGTACGGCTGTCGCCCGAAGGGGAGGCCGAGGTGGTGTGGGGACGGCGGCTGGACCCCGCGCGCACCGAGGTGCTGTCGATCCCGCTGCCGTCCTCGGGGCGGCGCTGGGGCGAGGTCGTGCTGCACGACGGGGTGCCGCACGGCGAGCGCACCACCTCCGTCGGGCACTCCTATCCCGTCTTCGACGAGATCGAGCTGTGGGCGCCCTCACCCGTCCCCACCTGGGTGGTCCTGCTGGAGGCGGCCACGGAGGCGGACCGCGACGCGCTGGAGCAGCTCGCCGCCGACGCGGGCTTCGCCGCCGAGGACTGGTCGTCCTCCGTGCGGCTGCTGTGCCGGATGTGCTCCGAGTCGCGGATGCCGTCCGACGAGGGCGACGGCGAGCATCTCGACCCGCACGACCACAGCGAGCCGGGGCACCCCGGGCCGCTCGGTCACCGCACCGACGGACAGCTGTGGGTGCCCGAGCGGGAGTGCGGGGTGGCCGCGCCGGCCTCGCTGGTGAGGGGACTGCTGGACGGCTGGGTCGCGGACAGCCCGGACTCCCGTGACTGGCGGGACCTCGAAGAGGTCTGCTGAGACCCGGAGCGGGATCCCTTTAGGCTGTACTCACAGGTTTCTCCAGGTTGCAGGAAGGCATACGTCGGTCATGGCGCAGCAGGACACCGATCACCAGCACGCGGGAGTGCTCCCCGTGGACGACGAGGGCTTCGTCATCGACACCGAGGAGACGGAGGAGCGCGAGCGGGCCTGGCGGGACGCCGGCACCTCGCGGCCCATCACCGTCGTCGGGAATCCGGTGCTGCACAAGGAGTGCAAGGACGTCACCGAGTTCGGCGAGGAACTCCAGCAGCTCGTCGCGGACATGTTCGCCTCGCAGCACACCGCCGAGGGCGTGGGCCTGGCCGCCAACCAGATCGGCGTCGACCTCAAGGTGTTCGTCTACGACTGCCCCGACGACGAGGGCGTCCGGCACACCGGTGTGGTCTGCAACCCCCGGCTGGTCGAACTGCCCGCGGACCGGCGCCGACTGGACGACAGCAACGAGGGCTGCCTGTCGGTGCCCACCGCGTACGCGCCGCTGGCCCGGCCCGACTACGCCGAGGTGACCGGCCAGGACGAGAAGGGCAACCCGATCAAGGTGCGCGGCACGGGCTACTTCGCCCGGTGTTTGCAGCACGAGACGGATCACCTGTACGGGTACCTCTACATCGACCGTCTCTCCAAGCGCGAACGCAAGGACGCGCTGCGGCAGATGGCCGAGAACGAGCCGCGTTACCCCGTGGTCGCCAACGACTGAGCCGCTCCGCCCTCCGCCCGACGCCCGACCGTGATCACCACCGGCCGGGCGTCGTTCGTGTGTCCGGCGCACGGCCGGCCGCCCTCGCCGTCCGCTGATCCACAACCGGCCGCGCAAGGGGGATTCTCGGCGTGTCGGGGTAGTGAAAGAAGCAAATCCGTTCCCAGAACGGCCAGTTGTAGTGCTGAATGGGAAGCGCGGGATACGCGACGGCGCACGCCCGGCGCGAAGGGAGGGGCGTGTGCCAACCGGCGGCTGAGAGGGGTTGTTCGTGCCAGCTTTCCCATACAGCACCACATACCGCACCACATACCGGACCGTGAGGGCCGTGACCGCGGTTCCCCCGTCGCTCTCCCTTCCGGTCGTCGAGGCGGAGTTTCCCCGGCAACTGCATCCTTATTGGCCCCAGTTGCAGGAGAACACGCGATCGTGGCTGCTGGAAAGGCGACTCATGCCCCCGGACAAGGTCGCTGAATATGCCGACGGCTTGTGCTACACCGACCTGATGGCGGGCTACTACCTCGGCGCACCCGACGAGGTCATGCAGGCCATCGCCGACTACAGCGCGTGGTTCTTCGTCTGGGACGACCGGCACGACCGTGACGTCGTGCACGGCCGGGCCGCCGCCTGGCGGGAGTTGCGGCTCCGCCTGCACGAGGCCCTCGACTCCCCGAAGGAGCACCTGCGGCACCAGGATCCGCTGGTCGCCGGACTCGCGGACAGTGTGGGCCGGCTGTACTCCTTCCTCCCCGACACGTGGAACGCGCGGTTCGCCCGGCACTTCCACGCGGTGATCGAGGCGTACGACCGCGAATTCCACAACCGGGCGGCAGGGCGCGTCCCGGGTGTGGAGGAGTATCTGGCCCTGCGCCGGCTCACCTTCGCGCACTGGATCTGGACGGACCTGCTGGAACCGAGTGCGGGCCGCGAACTCCCGGACCCGGTGCGGAAACACCCGGCCTATCGGCGTGCGGCTCTGCTGAGTCAGGAATTCGCCGCCTGGTACAACGACCTCTGCTCGCTCCCGAAGGAAATAGCGGGCGACGAGGTGCACAATCTCGGAATCAGTCTCGTCACCCATGAAGGACTGACGCTCGAAGAAGCGGTCGCGGAAGTCAGGCGGCGCGTCGAGGAATGCATATCCGAATTCCTCGTCGTCGAGAAGGACGTGCTGATGCTGGCCGACCGGCTGACCGACGGGACGGTTCCCGGAAAAGAACTCGGCGTCGCCGTGCGCGCCTGTCTCGCGAACATGCGGAACTGGTTCAGTTCCGTCTACTGGTTCCACCACGAGTCCGGCCGCTACATGGTCGACAGCTGGGACGACCGGTCCACGCCCCCGTACGTCAACAACGAAGCGACAGGTGAGAAATGACCGTCGAGTCCGTGAAACCCGTGACGTCCGGCGCATCGGAACTGCGTGAGCCCCCCCTGGCCGGTGGCGGGATTCCGCTTCTCGGCCACGGCTGGAGACTCGCCCGCGACCCGCTGGCCTTCATGGCGCAGCTGCGCGACCACGGAGACGTCGTCCGCATCAGGCTCGGGCCCAAGACGGTGTACGCCGTCACGACGCCGGCCCTCACCGGGGCGCTGGCCCTGAGCCCCGACTACATCATCGCCGGACCCCTGTGGGAGTCCCTGGAGGGCCTGCTGGGCAAGGAGGGCGTGGCCACGGCCAACGGCGCGCTCCACCGCCGCCAGCGGCGCACCGTCCAGCCCGCGTTCCGGCTCGACGCCATCCCCGCCTACGGGCCGATCATGGAGGAGGAGACGCACGCGCTCGTCGAGCGCTGGAAGGGCGGCGAGACGATCGACTGCACCTCGGAGTCGTTCCGGATCGCGGTGCGGGTCGCGGCCCGCTGCCTGCTGCGCGGGCAGTTCATGGACGAACGCGCCGAGCGGCTGTGCATCGCGCTCGCCAGCGTCTTCCAAGGCATGTACCACCGGATGGTGGTGCCCCTCGGACCCCTCTACCGGCTGCCGTTTCCGGCCAATCGCGAATTCAACCGGGCGCTGGCCGATTTGCATCTCCTGGTCGACGAGATCGTCGCCGAACGCCGGGCATCCGGTCAAAAGCCGGACGATTTGCTGACGGCATTGCTGGAGGCGAAGGACGACAATGGCGACCCGATCGGGGAACAGGAGATCCACGACCAGGTGGTCGCCATCCTCACCCCCGGCAGTGAAACCATCGCTTCCACGATCATGTCCCTGCTGCTGGTGCTGGCCGATCATCCGGAGCAGGCGGACAAAGTGCGTGCCGAGGTCCGGGAGGTGACCGGAGGACGGCCCGTCGCATTCGACGACGTGCGCAAGCTCACGCACACCAACAACGTCGTCATCGAGGCCATGCGTTTGCGTCCGGCCGTATGGATATTGACGCGGCGGGCGGTCACCGACACCGAACTCGGTGGCTGCCGCATTCCGGCCGGGGCCGACATCGTGTACAGCCCGTACGCGATCCAGCGCGACCCGCGGTCCTACGAGCGGCACCTGGAGTTCGATCCCGACCGCTGGCGCCCCGAGCGCTCGAAGGACATCCCGAAGTACGCGATGCGGCCGTTCAGCGTGGGCAACCGCAAGTGCCCGAGCGACCACTTCTCGATGGCGCTGCTCACGCTGGTCACGGCGGTCCTCGCGGACGGGTTCCGCTTCGAGCAGGCCCCCGGCTCGGTCGACGCGACCCGGGTGGGCATCACGCTGCGTCCCCAACGGCTGCTGCTGAAGCCCGTCCCGCGGTGAGACCGTGCGCGCGCCGGCGTACGTTCAGGCGGCCTCGGGGCCGCGGAACGTACGCCGGTAGGCGTTCGGGGTGGTGCCCAGCGCCCGCACGAACTGGTGCCGCAGCGCGCCCGCCGTGCCGAAGCCGGTGCGCCAGGCGATCGCGTCCACCGTCTCGTCGGACGCCTCCAGCAGGTGCTGGGCGAGCAGCACCCGCTGGCGCAGGATCCAGCGGTAGGGCGTGGTGCCGGTCTCCTGCTGGAAGCGGCGGGCGAAGGTGCGCGGCGACATGCGGGCGCGGGCGGCGAGCTGTTCGACGGTGACCTCCTGGTCGAGGTGCTGCTCCATCCACGCGAGCACCTCGCCCACGGTGTCGCAGGACGAACGCGGCAGCGGCCGCTGGACGTACTGGGCCTGGCCGCCGTCCCGGTGCGGCGGTACGACCATCCGCCGGGCGATCCCGTTGGCGACCTCGGGCCCCTGTTCCTTGCGCACCAGATGCAGGCAGGCGTCGATGCCGGCGGCCGTCCCGGCCGAGGTGATCACCGGGTCCTCGTCCACGTAGAGCACGTCGGGCTCGACGCTCGTGCGCGGGTACTCGCGGGCCAGCTGCTCCGCGTGCCGCCAGTGCACCGCGCAGCGCCGCCCGTCCAGCAGTCCCGCCGCGGCCAGCACGAACACCCCGGAGCACACGCTCAGCACCCGGGTCCCGCGGTCCACGGCCCGGCGCAGCGCGTCGAGCAGCTCGGGCGGGAACTCCCGCGCCGTGTACGCGTCGCCGGCCGGTACGGCGATCAGGTCGGCGCTCTCCAGCCGTTCGAGCCCGTGCTCCGTGGTCACCGTGAACCCCGCGTGGGTGGACAGGGTGGGTTCCTCGGCCGAGGCGACGGCGAAGTCGTAGACCGGCAGCCCCTCGTCGCTGCGGTCGATGCCGAACACCTCGCAGACGACACCCAGTTCGAAGGGGTGCACGCCGTCGAGGAGGACCGCGGCCACGTTCTTCAGCATGCGGCCAGTGTGCACCCGGGATGGCAGGAATTCAAAGGTGTACGGCAGTCCTGCCACTGTCAGGAGTGTCGTGCGCACACGATGCTTACCCCATGAACGCACTCACCGACATCCTCACGGTCCTGGCCGTCTTCCTCCTCCTCACGGGTCCGGCGCTCGCGGGACTGGCCCACGAGCGCCGGATCGACCGCCGACTGCGCGGACCGCGGACTCAGAAGTCCTCGTCCAGGTCCACGGTGCCCTCCACCGCCACCTGGTACGCCGACGGACGGCGCTCGAAGAAGTTGGTCAGCTCCTGAACACCCTGCAACTCCATGAAGGAGAACGGGTTCTCCGAGCCGTACACCGGGGCGAAACCGAGGCGGCTGAGCCGCTGGTCGGCGACGCACTCGAGGTACTGGCGCATCGAGTCGGTGTTCATGCCCGGCAGGCCGTCCCCGCACAGGTCGCGGGCGAACTGCAGCTCGGCCTCGACGGCCTCCCGCAGCATGTCGGTGACCTGCTCCTGGAGCCGGTCGTCGAACAGCTCCGGCTCCTCCTTGCGGACGGTGTCGACGACCTCGAACGCGAAGGACATGTGCATGGTCTCGTCACGGAAGACCCAGTTGGTGCCGGTGGCGAGGCCGTGCAGCAGACCCCGGCTGCGGAACCAGTAGACGTAGGCGAAGGCGCCGTAGAAGAACAGGCCCTCGATGCAGGCCGCGAAGCAGATCAGGTTGAGCAGGAAGCGGCGGCGGTCGGACACCGACTCCAGCCGGTCCAGCTTCTCCACCGAGTCCATCCAGCGGAAGCAGAACTCGGCCTTCTCCCGGATGGACGGGATGTTCTCGACCGCGTCGAAGGCGGCGGCGCGGTCCTCCGGATCGGGGAGGTAGGTGTCCAGCAGGGTCAGGTAGAACTGGACGTGCACGGCCTCCTCGAACAGCTGCCGGCTCAGGTAGAGCCGCGCCTCGGGGGAGTTGATGTGCTTGTACAGCGTCAGCACCAGGTTGTTCGCCACGATCGAGTCGCCCGTCGCGAAGAACGCGACCAGCCGCCCGATCAGGTGCTGCTCGGCGGGCGTCAGCTTCGCCAGGTCGGTGACGTCCGAGTGGAGGTCGACCTCCTCGACGGTCCAGGTGTTCTTGATCGCGTCCCGGTAGCGCTCGTAGAAGTCGGGGTAGCGCATCGGGCGCAGGGTCAGCTCGAAGCCCGGGTCGAGCAGGTTCTTGTTCTCCGGCATTACTGGCAGGCCTCACAGGACTCGGGGTTTTCGAGGGAGCAGGCGACGGCCTCTTCGGGGGCCGGCTGCCGCACGGGGACCGGGGCCTGCGCCTGTGCCGCGCGGGCGATGCGGGTCGCCGGGCGGGAGCGCAGGTAGTACGTCGTCTTCAGGCCCGACTTCCAGGCGTACGCGTACATGGAGGAGAGCTTGCCGATCGTCGGCGTCTCCAGGAACAGGTTCAGGGACTGCGCCTGGTCCAGGTACGGGGTGCGCGCGGCGGCCATGTCGATCAGGCCGCGCTGCGGGATCTCCCACGCCGTGCGGTACAGCGCCCGTACGTCCTCGGGGATCCAGGTGAAGGACTGCACCGAGCCGTTCGCCTCGCGCAGGGCCTCGCGGGTGCGGGCGTCCCAGACGCCCAGCTCCTTGAGTTCCCGCACCAGGTAGGAGTTGACCTGGAGGAACTCGCCGGACAGCGTCTCGCGCTTGAACAGGTTGGAGACCTGCGGCTCGATGCACTCGTACACACCGGCGATGGACGCGATGGTGGCGGTCGGCGCGATGGCCAGGAGCAGCGAGTTGCGCATGCCGGTCGCCGCGACGCGCTCGCGCAGCGCCGTCCAGCGCTCCGGCCAGGCGAACTCGACACCGTAGTGGTCGGGGTGCAGCACGCCCCGGGCGGTACGGGTCTTCTCCCAGGCGGGCAGCGGGCCGTTGCGCTCGGCGAGGTCGGCGGAGGCCTCGTACGCGGCGAGCATGATCCGCTCGGCGATCCGGGTGGAGAGCGCCCTGGCCCCGGGCGAGTCGAAGGGCAGCCGCAGCTTGAAGAAGACGTCCTGGAGGCCCATCGCGCCCAGCCCGACCGGGCGCCAGCGGGCGTTGGAGCGGCCCGCCTGCTCGGTGGGGTAGAAGTTGATGTCGACGACCCGGTCGAGGAAGGTGACGGCGGTGCGGACGGTCTCGTCCAGCCGCTCCCAGTCGATGACCTCGGTGGCCCCGGGGGTCGTGTCGACGAACGCGCCGAGGTTCACCGAACCCAGGTTGCAGACCGCCGTCTCGCCGTCGTCGGTGACCTCCAGGATCTCCGTGCACAGGTTCGAGGAGTGGACCACGTGGCCCGGTTCGGCGGTCTGGTTGGCGGTGCGGTTGGCCGCGTCCTTGAAGGTCATCCAGCCGTTGCCGGTCTGCGCGAGGGTGCGCATCATGCGGCCGTACAGCTCACGGGCCGCGATGGTCTTCCTCGCGAGGCCCGCGGCCTCGGCCGCGCGGTAGGCCGCGTCGAACTCGTCGCCCCACAGGTCGACCAGTTCGGGTACGTCGGCCGGGGAGAACAGCGACCACTGCCCGTCGGCGTCGACCCGCCGCATGAACTCGTCCGGCACCCAGTGCGCCAGGTTGAGGTTGTGCGTACGGCGCGCGTCCTCACCGGTGTTGTCGCGCAGTTCCAGGAACTCCTCGATGTCGGAGTGCCAGGTCTCCAGGTAGACCGCGGCCGCGCCCTTGCGCCGGCCGCCCTGGTTCACGGCGGCGACCGAGGCGTCCAGGGTCTTCAGGAACGGCACGATGCCGTTGGAGTGCCCGTTGGTGCCGCGGATGAGCGACCCGCGCGAGCGGATGCGGCTGTACGACAGCCCGATGCCGCCGGCGTGCTTGGAGAGCCGGGCGACCTGGTGGTAGCGGTCGTAGATCGAGTCCAGCTCGTCCAGGGGGGAGTCCAGGAGGTAGCAGGACGACATCTGCGGGTGCCGGGTGCCGGAGTTGAACAGGGTGGGCGAGGAGGGGAGGTAGTCCAGGCGGCTCATCAGCCCGTAGAGCGCGGCGACCTCGTCGACGGACCTCGCCGTGTCGTCCTCGGCCAGGCCGCTCGCCACCCGGAGCAGGAAGTGCTGGGGGGTCTCGACGACCTTGCGGGTCAGCGGGTGGCGCAGCAGGTAGCGGCTGTGCAGGGTGCGCAGGCCGAAGTAGCCGAAGCGGTCGTCGGCGTCCGTGTCGACCAGCGCGTCGAGCCGGGCGGCGTGCAGCCGCACGAACGCGGCGGTGCGGTCGGCGATCAGGCCCTCGCGGTGGCCGACGGCGACGGACGTGGTGAAGGAGGTGACGCCCTGGGAGGCGGCCTCGGCGCGGATGCCGATCGTCAGCAGCCGGGCGGCCAGCCGGGAGTAGGCGGGGTCCTCGGAGATCAGACCGGCGGCCGCCTCCGTGGCCAGCTCGCGCAGCTCCGCGATGACATCCGGCACGGCCCCCCGTGCGGACCGGCCCCGCAGGGCGGCGGCGGCGACCCGGCCGGGGTCGGTGTCGGGGAGGTCGGCGGTCAGCTCGGTCAGGGTCCGCAGCAGTGCGGCTCCGGGACCGTCGGTCTCCGGGGCTGCTGAAGCCGGTTCGGCTGGCGCGATGGTCACGTGGGGCTCTCCCTCGCTCGGCGGGGGCCTTGCGCAGGGCAGGGGGCAGCACACGAGCGCGGGGCGCGTCGCGTCCACCGGCCCATTCCGCGAGGCCCGGACGTCAGGGCACCCGAGCCGGACGGACCGGGTGCGCTGCCGGCAGGTGCTCGGACTGACCGTGCGTGCGGATATGGGGATGCGCGCACGCACGTACACCGTTGCGGGACAGTTCCGGATTCGCACCGGATTCCCCTGCGGCGACAGCGAGCATGAGCATACATCTTGTGCCGGGCCGCCGTGCGACCCCCAGATGTTGTGTCGGACTGGCTTCACAGCGTCAACTCCGAGGCGACCGGACCCAGTCCTCGCGGCACGGGCGCGTACGACAGCGGGGGGGGGGGGGGGGGGGGGGGGGGGGGGGGGGCGCGGGGGGGGGGGGGGGGGGGGGGGGGGGGGGGGGGGGCGCGGGGGGCCC